>JBEKIC010000119.1:0-2585 GCA_050011955.1 Xanthobacteraceae bacterium | reverse complement strand
TGGCACAATCAGATTTCTTTCATGTCCCGGCCGAGCCGAGACAGTATAAAAATTCCGCGCCATATCTGGAACCGAATGGAAAATGCACTCGCTCACGCCGCATGAATAGGCCAAAGTCAAGCTTAGATTCCGCAAGCGAGCACCCTGCGAAACGCGACGCACCGGGCCGCGGAATGCGAGCCCGGCGCATCCCAGCGGTGGGTGATTACTTCGACATATTGTCCTTCGACATCTTGTCCTTGGACATGTGGTCCTTCGACATCTTGTCCTTGGACATGCTGTCCTGCTTCATGCCGGTATCTTTCGACATGCTGTCCTTGCTCATGTCGTCGGCGAACGCCGCCGGCACAGCGAAGGCAAAGGCAAGCGCGATGGCGGCTACCGGCAAAAGCAGACGCAAACGGACGATCATCCTGGTTCTCCGTTAGGTTATGATGGTATCGATCCCATCACTCCTAATTCGAACCGGCCGGCGGAACGGTTACAGGCCCGGCAAACGAATTTCGCAGTGTCCGACCGCTGAGCGCCCACGCCGCAGCGACGACGATCACCACCGCAACCGCGTGCACTGCAAGGTCGGTCGCCGCGGCGTCGAATGGATGGAAGAAATTCAGCAGCGTCGCCGCCGCTGCGGCCGAGGCGAGGCCCGCCATTGCCGCCGTCAGCGGCGGTGCCAGTGAATAGGCGCGTCGCAGCATGAGGATCAGCGCCGCTGACAGCGGCACCGACAGGCCGATAATGAACAGCAGGCAATCTCGCGTCTCGCCGATCGCGGCGACATGGGTGCCCGGCAACACAAATGCGCGCATGCAGCCGAGGCCGCTCGCTCCCACCCACAACGCCGCCGCCGGCAGCGGCAGCAGCGCCCAGGCGCGCGACCGATCCGGCAGGCTGAGCTCAAACGCAGCGAACGCCGCCGTCGCCGCAGTCGCGATCGATCCAAGCACCGCAAGCCACATGTCGGGGCTCGCGGCAAGGCGATGCCACATCGCCGCTACGTCGGCGAACGTCGCGAGCGCGGCAGCGACGGCCGCGACAAGGGCAAGCCAGAAGAGCGCGCGTAGAACTGGCGGCGGCAGGCGCCGGACGGGCCGAAGGTCTGCGGCAAGCGCGCCGATCAGGCGAACGTAGGAATCGTCCATTTCAATCTCCGCGATCCATCTTGAGGCGCAGTGCGGTCAGCGCCCGATGCAGGTTCACCTTGAGCGATCCCTTGCTGCGGCCCGTCAACACCGCGGCATCGCCCAGCGATTTCTCCTCAAGCATGAGATGGTGTACCGCCTCGCGTTGGCGCTTCGGCAATTTAGCGAGTGCCGCGCCGATCCACTTGGCCCTTTCCTTGTGCTCGATCCCGACCGAAAGGTCGACGGCTTCGTCGGCATGGCTCTCGTAGGCCAGTGGTGCATGCACTTCGCGCCCGCCGTGCCGGCGCATCTGGCGCAGGATGTCGATTGCGCGCCGCTCGACGATGACACGCAGCCACGCGTCGAAGGAACGCCAGGGATCGTAGGTCGCCCGCGCGCGGTGTACCGTCAGCAGCACTTCCTGCACCACGTCGTCGGTGCGGTCGGACGGGACGCCCTGACGGCGAGCGAGGCTTGCAACGAATGGCACGCAATCGCGCAGCAGCGTCTCGTAGGCTGTGCGGTCGCCCATCTGGGCGGCGGCCATCAATGCCGATCGGCGTATGTCGGACTCCGTTCGTGTCTGCTCGACGCTCTTCATCGCGTGCCCGGGCCGCGGCTTCGCTGCCGACGGTACCATCACTGGTGAGAACCATATCGAGCATGGGAATAGGAAGGGGCGCAACGCCTCGTGCTTCAACGCAGATATCACATTTGCTTGTGCCATTTGCCGCCGACACTCCTTTGAATGTCTTTCGTTTCGAGGCGGGAAAAAGTTACTCGATAATCGGCCGAAGCAACCGGTGAGCAATAGCTCCATGGCCAAAAGACCTGATGAGCCAGAAGGGAAGAATAAGAAAGAGGCGGGCGTGAAAGTTCTGCGGGCCGGCCAAATCCGGCGGGTCCGATCTGGTGCGCGTCGGGAACATCGCAGTTCACGAAAACTTGACCAGCCTACGCAACCCAGGAGGAGGAGATGGAACTGTTGCATCGACGATGTTGCGGTCTCGACGTTCACAAGGAGACGGTGGTTGCCTGCCTGCGCCTTCTATCCAACGTAAGGTCACCACCGAAGTTCGCACGTTCCAGACAACCACGGCGGACCTTTTGCGCTTGTCGGAGTGGTTGGCGGCAAACGATTGCACGCATGTGGCGATGGAGGCAACCGGCGTCTACTGGAAGCCGGTGTGGCACATCTTGGATGATGGCGAGTTCGAGTTGGTGTTGGCAAACGCCGCGCACGTGAGGAACGTGCCGGGCCGCAAGACCGACGTCAACGATGCGATGTGGCTGGCCGAACTGTTGGCGCACGGTCTGATCCGGGCGAGCTTTGTGCCGGACACACAGACGCAGGAGATGCGCAACCTGCTGCGCACGCGTAAGCAATTGGTTCGTGAGCAGTCGAGCCACGTGCTGCGGGTGCAAAAGATACTCGAAGACGCCAACATCAAATTGGACTCA
>JBEKIC010000118.1:0-2613 GCA_050011955.1 Xanthobacteraceae bacterium | reverse complement strand
CGTCGCTACCGAACCAACGCCTGTCAGAGTTGCGCGATCAAGCGTAGCTGCACCAGCGGCAACGAACGACGGATCTCCCGATGGGAGCACGAGGCCGTGCTCGAGACTGTGCAGGCACGTCTCGATCGCCATCCGGAAAAAATGACAATGCGACGTCAGGCATACATGGACGCTCATAAGGCGACCAGGCTCCGCAAGCCTTGTCTTCAATGTCATTGTCATAGCTTCTCCTTCGCCGGTTGCGGCGGCCTGTTTTGAACATGTGGTCGTATTGGCTGATTTTATCGGGTGGTGGCCGATCAAATAAACGGCGGTAGATTTAGGTGACAATAGCCGCGATGCAGGGCGGCGAAGCTGGGGCTGCCGCAGGGGCCTGTCGTCCAGTAATGCCGGACATCCATGCGGCACGCGGCGTAATCCCAGGTGCCGCGCGCAAAGCCGTAGAGCTGGCACTGGTCGATCGCCGCGGCGCGTGCCGCCGGATGGACCGCCCGGTGCGTCGCGCGGTGCACCGCAAGGTCCGCCGCGCTGGCGTTGTGCCCGATCAGCATCGCGCATCCGAGCAGCAAACATCGAAGTGGTTGATTCACGGTACTGGCCCCATTCCTGGTTCGCCGACGTTCTTTCGTCGACCATTCTACCGATTCCGCCGACGGAACAAAGTTCCAGGGTGCAAATATGGCGCTTGGGGCGGTGGTCGCGACGAAGGGCGGCTCCCAGCTCAGAAGCTGGATTGCTTCGCTGCCGCTCGCAATGACGAGCTGGCCTGAGCGGTCTTCTGGGTTACTTCGTCGGCCTGCATAGCGTCGGGGGATGGAGCATGGGTCGGCTTTCGACTAAGCTTCGGTCGTGGAGGACTGCGATGAAGCGTCTGACGGCTGCGATTTTGGCGGCATTTGTGGCAGCGGGCTTCGGCTTGCCCAGCGGCGTTTTCCAAGTCGGCCCAGATACTTATCAGTTCTACAACACCGAGCTGACAGGCTTCGGCGACCCGCTTGCAGAACGCGCCTATGCGATCCGCGTGGCGGAGGATTTTTGTGCCGGCCTGAACCGGCAAACGCGGATCCTGGTTGCTGTGAGCGACCCGCATCTCAGCAACGTGCGGTTCCGTTGCGTCGAACCCGGCCGCTGGTACTCAAAGTAAGACGACCGCCAGACCGGCCGCGCGCGCACGGGCATCGAACATCTGCCGACCATCGCCCGCAAGGTGGCGCGTCGGCAGCACATCATCCGCAAGGAGGCGCGGCCATGGAAACTCGACGCGGCGCTCGGGCGGGAGACCGGCGTTGCGCTCGGCCATGCCGTTCTGCACCTCAATGGCGCAGCGCACGGCGTCGACGACGCTGCGGAACTCGATGAGGATGCCGTCACCGGTGCGCTTCACCACGCGGCCGTGATGCACAGCGATGGTCGGATCGATTACAGCTTCCCCAGGCGCGGCTCGATGAGATAAGCGTCTCGCCGATTATGTTGCAGCGCATGAGTCGGCTGCTGGCACACAGCCTGGGCCCTTCGCGACACTTATTGCGGCGCAGCGATATGTCCGGAGTTGAGGTGAATGTGTTGCAAAAGTCGCCAATCGAGCAGCCGATCATCAACATCGGGCAAGAATTGAATCGGAAGGAGCGGATTTTTGAATCAATATTCCGCATTGGTGGGTGACTTTGAAAGGATATTCTTCGCTCCGACGCTCAAAATAGTTTTGCAACACATTCGAGGTCAAAGCGGACTCGAAATCGATGGTCTCGTTCGGTCGCTCGTGACCCGAACCGGACATGCGCGCCTGCCGGCGGGCGGGTATAACATCTCGGCGAATGCCGCAGCCCCACCGCAGCGCGCCATGCTTTGCGACCCGCCCCGAGCGGTGCCGCGCGCAACCGGGGTCGATCACCGTGCGGCAAGGCGGATGGTCGCAAGCAAATCAATGTGAGTCAACTTGCGAGGTAATTGATGAACCCAAAGATTCGACTTTTCTCGCACACAATATCCGACGGCAACATCTCGATGACGATTGAAGGCGGGAGCAATTTCAACAATAGCGATTTCCCGCTCTACTTGATGGTGGGTGACACGACGTGGCCGATGACACTTGACGATGCGATCGCCATCGCCCGTGCGGCGAAGTTCATCGCACGTCGGGTTCTTTACGCACACAAGCGCGGCGAGCTGGCAAGGGCTGGCGCGGTCTTTCGCCGAAAACTGCAAGGCGAAGGCGGCAAGCCGCTTGTGGTCGAGCTTGGCCTCGCCGAAGGTGGCGAGGTCGATACGGTCTATTTCCACTTCGACCAAAAACGCCTCACAATTCCGATCGTTCCGATCGGCGGCGTCGACCAGCTGTTCGCTGCGTTCGAATCTTTCGGCAACGCCGCTGCCGACATCATCCGCGCGTCCGAGCCACCGCCGGAGCCATTCTGGCCGACGTAAATGGCTACACCGACATGAGAATTTCAACAACCGCGGTCAACCGAACGCCCCTCACTTCCGAAATTGTGCAGGTTTTCGGACGCCGGCAATCGCGGATCAATCCACACGCGCGGGCGGCCGGCGTCGGAAAAGCGCCGAGGCAGGAAATCGCGGTCGGTAGTTCAGCGGCGGTGCGGCGTGCGCTATGGG
>JBEKIC010000117.1:0-2875 GCA_050011955.1 Xanthobacteraceae bacterium | reverse complement strand
TCTCGCTGTCGCTGATCGGCACCTTCCTGGTGCGCTCGGGCGTGCTCACCTCGGTGCATTCTTTTGCCACCGATCCGACGCGCGGCATCTTCATCCTGACCATTTTGGTGATCTTCATCGGCGGCGCCTTGGCGCTCTATGCCGCCCGGGCGCCGCTGCTCAAGCAGGGCGGGCTGTTCGCGCCGATCTCGCGCGAAGGCGCGCTCGTGTTCAACAATCTGTTCCTGACCTCGGCCTGCGCCACGGTGTTCGTCGGCACGCTCTATCCGCTGGCGCTGGAAGCCTTGACCGGGGCCAAGATTTCGGTCGGGCCGCCGTTCTTCAACTTAACTTTCGGCCCGCTGTTCGTGCCGCTTCTCCTGGCGATGCCGTTCGGGCCGCTGCTCGGCTGGAAGCGCGGCGACCTCCTCGCCGCGGCGCAACGCCTGCTGGCCGCGGCGCTGCTCGCCGCCGTCGCCATTGCCGCTTCGTTTGCGCTGCAACGCGGCGGCCCGGTGCTGGCGCCGTTCGGGGTGGGGCTGGCAATCTTCGTCATGGCCGGTGCGCTCATCGACCTGGCTGAGCGCACCATGATCCTGCGGGTGCCGTTCGGCGCGGCGCTGCGGCGGGCGGCAGGCCTGCCGCGCTCCGCCTGGGGTACGGCGCTAGCGCATTTCGGCATCGGCGTCACGCTTCTCGGCATCGTCGCGGTGACCGCCTGGGGCAGTGAACGCATCGCCGCGATCAAGCCGGGAGACACCGTCGAGATCGCGCATTACCGGCTCACCTTCGACGGCCTGTTCGAGCGCCCCGGCGCCAACTATCACGAACTGGTCGGCCATTTTACCGTGCGGCGCGCAAGCGGCGAGTTGCTCGGCGCCATGGAGCCGAGCCGGCGCACCTTCCCGGCCCGCAACATGGCGACCACCGAGGCGGCGCTGATGAGCCGGCGGTTCAGCCAGCTTTATCTGTCGCTCGGCGATCCCAATCCGGACGGCTCGGTCGCGGTGCGGCTCTACTTCAAGCCGCAGGTGCTGCTGATCTGGCTCGGCGCCTTGTTCATGTTTGCCGGCGGGGCGCTGTCGCTGTCCGACCGGCGGCTGCGGGTCGGCGCGCCGCGGCGGGCGAAAGCGCAAGCGGCGCTGCAGGCGGCGGAGTGAGCGCCGTGGCCACCGCGCGCCTGAACCTCCTGCTGCCGGCGACGCTCGCCGTGGCGCTCGTCTTGCTGCTCGCGGCTGTGGCGCCGCTGCGGGCGGTCGAGCCCAAAGAGATGCTGGCGAACCCGATCCTGGAAGCCCGTGCCCGCACGCTGTCCAAGGAATTGCGCTGCATGGTCTGCCAGAACCAGTCGATCGACGATTCCGACGCACCGCTGGCGCACGATCTGCGGGTGCTGGTGCGCGAGCGGCTCAAGGCCGGCGACAGCGACGCCCAGGTACTCGACTTCCTGGTCGCCCGCTACGGCGAATTCGTGCTGCTCAAGCCGCCCTTGTCCTGGCACACCGCGGCGCTCTGGGGCCTGCCGCCCGCGCTCCTCGTCCTCGGCATCGCCACCATCGTCGTCGTCCTCCGCCGCCGCCGCGCCGCCCCGCTTACCGAAACCGCCAACCTCACCGCCGCCGAAGAAGCCCGCCTCGCCAATCTCATGCGCGAAGAAGGCGTTCCCTGATCGTTCCGGCTCTTTGGCTGGATAAACTCAGGTTAGGCCACAGACGGCCTCGGGTTAGCCTCCTATGCTGCGGAGGCTTTCCTTCAGTCTCGTCCGGCATTTACGAAAATAGTGCGCGATGCTGTGTGGTTTGCGGCATTCGCCAATTTGGCGCCAACGCGCACCGAGCAGCTGGTACGTCCCGCTTGCGAAGCGGGCGCATGCAGGGTGTCCTCGCCCGACTACAACTTATGACCGTTCGCCTGGAACTTCGATCCAAACGACGTAAGCTTGCCGCCTCCAGATGGATTCACATGACATTGCCCGCAAGGCTTACCGGTTTGCTGTGCGTATGCCGGCGTTGCCGCGGCCTCTCGAGGCGCGAGAACGACTATCGTGGCAGCGAAAAGCAATCCGGAAATCGCCGCAGCGACAACCGCGGTCGGTTTTAACCCATTCATGACATGGTGCATTAGCTCCTCCTCACTGATCTGCTCGTGAAAGTCGTCGCTCGGCTTACTTGCCCGGCAGCTTGTGACCCTTCGCTTGCCAATTCATTCCAAACGTGGTGAGCTTGCCACCTCCAGCCGGGTTCACGTGACATTGCCCGCAAGCCATACCGGTTTGCTGTCCGTATGCCGGCGTTGCTGCGGCCTCCCGGGGCGCCAGGACCATCGTGGCGGCAACAAGCAACGTGGCGACCGCGCCCCCGGCTATCCAAGCGAGAACCGCCGTCGACTTCAACCTATTCGCGACATGGAGCATTAGCCTCTCCTCTTTGGTCTGCTCGCATAGTGACGGCGCATCCCATCATCAAAATCATCTTCGCGCAATCCGGAAAAGAGAACTATTCACCTGCCGCGCGGCTGGTATGGCAAAATCGCAGCGGGGACGCGGCGCACGGCGCGCACAGCCTCGTGCCTGCCTTTTGCGCGCGCGATTCCCATCTCGGGTGTCCGACTCCGACCGTTGCCGCCAGGAACAGGTGGCAGCCTGATCCCAGCTACTCAATCAGGCTGGCGGGATTGTTGTGCGGACGCCCGTCAGCGGACGCCCGTCAGAAACTGATATCCCCGCAATTACCGTGCATTCAGGGATGCAATATTTCAACCAATCGCAAGCTAGAGCATTCCCCGGCGACGATGAATCGATTGTGATCGATCTGGGGATTCTCGGCTGATTTGAATTGTGAATCCATGGCTCTTCTGATTCGGAGGGGAGCCATGGGACGACGGCCTTATTCGGATG
>JBEKIC010000116.1:0-2899 GCA_050011955.1 Xanthobacteraceae bacterium | reverse complement strand
TGCTCAACCGCCGCATGGAAACGGCGCTCGAAAATCTCTACAAACAGGGCCAGGTGGTCGGCGGCGTTTACTTCGGACTGGGGCAGGAAGCTTGCTCGTGCGCCTCGGCGTACGCTCTTCATGAAGACGAATGGCTCGGCCCGATGATCCGCAACCAGGGGGCGCTCCTGGTGCGCGGCTTCTCGCCCGCCGACATCATGATGCAGTACATGGCGAAGTCCGGATCGCCTACCAAGGGGCGCGATGCATCTTCGCACTTTGGCGATATCGAAAAGCGCAACGTGGTGGCGCCGATTTCCACTTTGGGCGATTTGATTCCGGTGCTCGCTGGCGTGGCGCTCGGCGCGCGGCTGCAAGGGAAACACATCGCGGCCATGACTTACATCGGCGATGGGGGCCAGTCCACCGGCGTGACGTATGAAGGCCTGAATTTCGCCGCCGTCCAGAATCTCGGCCTCGTCCTGATTGTCGAAAATAATCTTTGGGGATACTCCACCCCCGCCGACATGCAGTTCCGCGTCAAGGATCTTGCGGAACGCGCCATCGCCTACGGAATCCCGGGCGTGATCGTCGATGGCACCGACGCCTGCCAGGTCTACGACGCCTGCCACGAAGCATGCGAGCGAGCGCGCCGCGGCGAAGGCCCGACGCTGATCGAAGCGAAAATGATGCGCATGAAAGGCCACGCCATTCATGATGCGGCGGAGTATGTCCCGAAGCCGTTGTTCGAGTATTGGAAGCGGCGCGACCCAATTGCGCGGCTCGAAGATTATCTGGTGAACGGGAAAAAGTGGCTGACGCCCGCGGAAAACGAAAAGCTTATCGCCGGCGTAGAGCGGCAACTCGAAGCCGACCGGGAACTCGCGGTGAATTCTCCGATGCCGTCGCCCGAATCGGCCGCCGGCGGAGTCTATTGCGAAGCCGGATGCCACGAGATCAAGCCCAAGTACGCGATGCCTGAGTCTCGGACGATTGGAGCGCGCGGCGGAAAGTCAGCCGGTCCGACGCATTCGGAGGCGGCGGCACATCTGAAGTGACCCGCGAGTCGCGGGCGATGGCAAACTGATAAAATCAACCTTTGCCATGTCCGCCTCTTCTCAGCTCATTCAGATCGACCTCGGCCCCAGGATTCACCACCCGAAGCCGTCGTGGCTCAAGGCCAAGGCTCCAGTGGGCGACAACTTTCACAACCTGAAGAAGCTGGCGCGCGGGCTTGGACTGCATACGGTGTGCGAGTCGGCGCAGTGTCCGAATATTGGAGAATGCTGGCATCATCGCACCGCGACCTTCATGCTGCTGGGCGATATCTGTACGCGGCGTTGCGGCTTTTGCGCGGTGCCCAAGGGGCGTCCGGACGCGATTGACTGGGACGAGCCGCGGCGCGTCGCTGAAGCAGTCGCCACGCTTGGCCTGCGGCATGCGGTCGTGACCAGCGTGAACCGCGACGACGACAACGTCGGCGGCGCTAAGATTTTTGCCGAAACCATCCGGCAGATTCGTGAGCTCGTGCCGAAGTGCCGGGTCGAGGTGCTGATTCCCGACTTCCAGGGCCTGGAAGCGCCGCTGCGCATCGTGCTCGGAGCCGAGCCCAACGTGCTCAACCACAATACCGAAACCGTGCCGCGGCTCTATCGCGCGGTGCGCTCGGGGGCGCGCTACCAGCGGACGCTCGATCTGCTGGCGAATGCCAAGAGGTGGGACCCGGCGATGGTGACCAAGAGCGGCGTGATGGTTGGAATCGGCGAGGAGACCGAGGAATTGATCGAAGTCTTCCGCGACTTGGGCGAGCGCGGCGTGGATATTCTGACGATTGGGCAGTATCTGCGGCCGTCAAAAGATCATCTTCCGATGACGCGCTATTACACGCCAGCCGAATTTGTCTCGCTGAAAGAAGAAGCCCTGAGGTTCGGATTCAAGCACGTCGAGTCGGGGCCGCTGGTGCGTTCGAGTTATCACGCGCATGAGCAGGCGGACGTGGCCGTAACGTAGTGGAGTGCCGGGCGTCCCCGCCCGGCTGGACAGGCGAGACGCCCGTCGCTCCACCAATCATCCTCCCTACCACACTCGGCACGCGTTCTGATTCACCATCGGCACTGTCGCTGCGCAGTGGTACGCTTCGCGGAACTCCGGCATATTCGAAACGGTTCCGTTCACCCGGTACTTTGACGGAGAGTGCGGATCGATGGTGACCAACATGCGCGATATGGCATCGGTGCGGTTTTGGCACCACACGTTGGCCCATCCCAGGAAAAAGCGCTGCTCGGCGGAGAGACCGTCGATCGGCGCCGGTTCCTTGCCGGCAAACGTGTTCATCATGGCCATGTAGGCGATGCGCAGGCCGCCATTATCCGCTGTATTCTCGCCCAGGGTGAGCTTCCCGTTTAGCTTCAGGTCGTCGACCACGACGAAGTTCGCGTACTGGTCGCGGATACAGCCGGTGCGTTCCTCGAATCGCTTCTTGTCGTCCGCCGTCCACCAGTCGCGGAGATTGCCCTCGGCGTCGAACTGGCTGCCCTCGTCGTCGAAGCCGTGGGTGAGCTCGTGGCCGATCACGGCGCCGATCCCGCCGAAGTTCAGAGCGTCGTCGGCCCGGCTGTCATAGAACGGCGGCTGCAGAATTCCGGCGGGGAAGGTGATGTTGTTCTGGTTTGGGTCGTAGTTGGCGTTCACCGTCATCGGCGGATAATCCCAATCCCTCTTGTCGAGCGGCTTGCCAATCTTGTTCAACCTCCGCTGCATGTCGTTTTGATTAGCGCGCTGCGAGTTACCCAAGGCGTCGCCGCGCACGATTTGGAGCGCGGAGTAGTCGCGCCACTTGTCGGGATAGCCGATGCGGTTGGTGATCGCCTGCAATTTCACCAGCGCTTGAGCCTTGGTGTCCGCGCCCATCCAGGGCGAG
>JBEKIC010000115.1:0-3123 GCA_050011955.1 Xanthobacteraceae bacterium | reverse complement strand
ACCCACACCGTCAATCGCGCTTAAGCAAAGCACCTTGCGCGCCGGTCTTCATGCCGGCGGGGACGATGCCCGGACCGCCCGGGAGCGGGGTTACAAGCCCCGCCCGCAGGAACCGCACTCGCTCCGTAATCAGGTGTGTCTCGAGATCACGTCCCTGAGCGAGATTTTGCTGCGTAACATAATCAGGGACCATTGTCAAGCGCACGTCACGGCTACGGAGACGTGCTTTTATGCCTCATTCCCGGCCAAAGGCGCCGCGCGTCGTCTGTTTTGCTATCGCCGCGGGCATGGCAATCAGCCGGCACTTCGGCATAATCTTGGGCATAATCTTGGGCATAATCTTGGGCATAATCTTGGGCATAATCTTGGGCATAAAAACACTTGGGGAGGAATCACATGGACGCCGCGCTTCGCCGCCAGACGCTGGGGGATCTGCTGCATCGCAGCGCCAAGCGCTTTCCGGAAAAACCCGCCATCATCTGCGGCGATACGGTCTGGAGCTACGCGGAATTCGATACGCTGTGCGATCGCCTGGCGGCGGGCCTTTCCGCCCGCGGCATCGGCAAAGGCGCGCGGGTCGCCATCCTAGCGCGCAATTCCCACGCCTTCGCGGCGCTGCGGTTCGCGCTGGCGCGGCTTGGCGCCCTGCTGGTGCCGATCAATTTCATGCTCAAGCCGGAGGAGGCGGCCTTCATCCTCAAGCACGCCGGCGCCGAAATGCTCGCCACCGACTCCGGCCTCGCCGAGGTCGCGCGCGCCGCCGCCGCGCTCGACACCAAGGTGCGCGAGCTGGTCTGGCTGCCGTCGGAGGAGAAGACCGCACCGGTGCCCGGCATGATCGCCTTCGACGAGCTCCTGTCCAATTCGGCCGAGCCGCCGCCGGTCGAGCTCTCGGGCGGCGATCTCGCGCAATTTGTCTACACCAGCGGCACGGAATCGCTGCCCAAAGGCGCCATGCTCACGCATGACGCGCTGATCTGGCAGTATGTGAGCTGCGTCGTCGACGCCAGCATTTCGACCGACGATCTCACCTTGCACGCCTTGCCGCTCTATCACTGCGCGCAGCTCGACGCCTTTCTCGGTCCGGCGATCTATGTCGGCGGCACCAACGTGATTACCGCCAAGCCGACGCCGGACAACCTGCTGCCGCTGATCGAGCGTCACCGCATCACGTCGTTCTTTGCGCCGCCGACGGTGTGGATTTCGCTGTTGCGCTCGCCGCTGTTCGACGCGACCGACCTGTCGAGCCTGAAGAAGGGCTATTACGGCGCCTCAATCATGCCGGTGGCGGTGATGCGCGAAATGGCCGAGCGCATGCCGAATGTGCGGCTGTGGAATCTCTACGGCCAGACTGAAATCGCGCCGCTCGCCACCATGTGCGGCCCCGAAGACCAGCTGCGCAAGCCGGGCTCCTGCGGCCGCGCCGTGCTCAATGTGGAGACCCGCGTGGTCGACGATCAGCTGCGCGACGTGGCGCCGGGCGAGGTCGGCGAGATCGTGCACCGTTCGCCGCACCTGATGCTCGGCTATTTCCACGACGACGAGCGCACCAAGGCCGCGTTCGAGGGCGGCTGGTTTCATTCCGGCGATCTCGCCACCATCGACGCCGAGGGCTACATCACCGTCGTCGACCGCAAGAAGGACATGGTCAAGACCGGCGGCGAGAACGTGGCGAGCCGCGAGGTCGAGGAAATGATCTACAAGCTGCCGCAGGTCTCCGAGGTGGCGGTGGTCGGCGTGCCGCACCCGCGCTGGGTCGAGGCGGTGGTCGCGGTGATCGTGGTCAAGGCCGGGCAGTCGCTGTCGAAGGATGCCGTCCATGCCCATTGCGCCGAGCATCTGGCGCATTTCAAGGTGCCGAAGGACATCGTGTTCGCCGAAGCCCTGCCGAAAAACCCGAGCGGCAAATTGCTCAAGCGCGAGCTGCGCCGCGAGCATGCGGGGCTGTTTGGGTAGGTTTGGGTAGGGAAGGCGCGAACGCGCCGTGCCCATGTGGCTCCCGCCAGAATGATCCACCCTTTGCGGTGATCGGCGTCGCCGATTAATACTAATAAAGTACCAGTAATACTCGAAGCAGAGATAAAACTTGATCGACATCGGACGTGTTTCATCAATTGAGTTGCTAAGGCTGCATGCGCGCATTGTCGAAGAACTGCGCGATCGTGCAATTGCACGAACCTCAAACAATCCGACTGGCGATCTGGCCGAGTACCTGTTTTGCAAAGCTTTCGACTGGAGGCCGACAGAAAACTCGAAGGCTCATATCGACGCCACCGCCGCCGACGGCACACGCTTTCAGATCAAGGGTCGCCGGATCACTCGCCATAGCGAGTCGCGCCAACTAAGCGCCATCCGCGATTTGGTCGGACGGCATTTCGACTATCTAGCGGCTGTCGTTTTCTCAGAGGACTACGGCATCCTTCGCGCCGCGATCATTCCCTACGCCGTCGTAGAACAGCGCGCCACATTTGTAGAGCGCACGAACAGCCATAGATTTATTTTGCATGATGAGGTCTGGAGTGCGCCCGGTGTGCGCGATGTCAGGCAAGCGCTGAGTGAGGTCGCCCGATCTTTAGAGGCGCAAGTGCCTTAGGGCCGCACAGCGCGTAGGGCAGTGGAATCTCTGCGGCCAGACCGAATTCAAGCTAGCGCCTTCGTAGATCATAGATGTCTAGTTCCACTAAATGTCCAGGAACGGTGCTGTCAGAGCCGGTTGCAGCCCCGGTAGTTGAAGGCCTAATTGGGGATTCTGGAGCTAGCGGTTTTAAAGCGGCGCCGGGATATTGGGTCCAGTCGCGGTAGTGAATATTCCGAGCGATTATTCCGCTTGGTAGTCTTTTCAGGTCATCTATCGTGTTTGCATGACTCAGCCATTCTTTGAACTCAAATACCTTAGTCCTCGTGAGAAACGGCTGGTGAAACACAAAGGCGACTTGTGGGCTTTCCGCCCAAATGCAGTCCCTAGTGACGTGGCACTGCAGTCCAAACAGCTTGCTGACTAGTACCGACTATCGCTGATGAATGAGTCGTGATTCAAGGATGCATGAGCGGCATCCCCGAGGCGACGATTATCATTCTGACGGCGGAGGAACGTGCCGAGCTTGAGAGCTTGGCGCGCTCGAC
>JBEKIC010000114.1:0-3152 GCA_050011955.1 Xanthobacteraceae bacterium | reverse complement strand
ATCTCGGCTTCCGGCTGGTGCGAGAGGACTGAGCTGGCGGCGCTAGAGCGCGTCCAGGAAAAGTGGAAACCGGTTTTCCGTCCGGACGCGCGATAAAACAAGAACTTGGAGCGGGATGACGATTCGAGGATAAGTCATCCGGCTCTAGCCCGCGCTATTGGTGCCATCCTTCAAGTTGACATTTTTGGGCTATTATGAGGGTTGCTTGGCCCCGCCGACCGGGCTGGACGCCCGGGCGGCAGCTCATCGCGAAAGCCTGCATGGGCGACGTTCATCGGGCGAAAGTCATCGGGCGAGGTTGATGGCGACAAGCAACCGGCGACGGCTCGCAATCGCGCTTTCGATCGTGACGGCGGGCTTAGCGCTCGCGGTCCCGGCCGGCGCGCAGATGTTCGACGCGCGCGCCGCCTTCGATCAGCGTCCGCGCGCCGAGCAGGTCCAGTGGCGCGAGTTTTTTCCGTTTCCGTTTATCGGCGGCCGTAGACCGTACAATCCGGAAAGTCCGTGGGGTCCGCCGCGGCCGCAGACCTTCGAATCGACCCGGGCGCCGCCGCCGCGCAAGGTTGAGACGCCGCCGACCGAGACGGTGCTGGTGATCGGTGACTCGCTCGCCGATTGGCTCGGCTATGGGCTGGAGGAGACGTTCGCCGATACGCCGGACATCGGCATCGTGCGCAAGATCAAGCCCTATGCGGGTCTGGTGCGCTACGAAGCGCGCAACGACGCGCCGGATTGGTCGCAAGCGGTCAAGGACGTGCTGGCGGCGGAAAAGCCGAGCGCCATCGTCGTCATGCTCGGCATCAATGACCGGCTGCCGCTGCGCGATCGCGCGCCGCCGGCAAAAGGCGCGGCCGCGCCGGCGCAAGGGCAGGGCGCGACGGCGCAAGGGCAGGGCGCGGCGACGCAAGGGCAGGGCGCGACGGCGCCCGCTGCATCGCCTGCAGATACGGCACGGCCGGACGGCGAGCAGCCGGCGGTCGCGGCCAACGAGCCGCAGCGCCGGGCCGGCAGCTACTACGAGTTTCACACCGACAAATGGGCCGAGCTTTACGACAAGCGCATCGACGACATGATCGCGGCGCTCAAGGGAAAGGGCGTGCCGGTGCTGTGGGTCGGATTGCCGGCGATCCGCGGCACGCGCTCGACCAGCGATATGAGCTACCTCGACGAGCTTTATCGCGCGCGCGCCGAGAAGGTCGGCATACCCTACGTCGATATCTGGGACGGCTTCGTCGACGAAGCCGGCCGCTACGCGGTGCAGGGGCCCGATTTCGAAGGCCAGATCCGCCGGTTGCGCACCGCCGACGGCGTGCATTTCACCAAGGCCGGCGCGGTGAAGCTTGCGCATTATGTCGAGCACGACTTGCGCCGCCTGCTGTCGAGCCACATCGTGCCGGTGGCGTTGCCCGGTCCGGAGGAGCAGGCGCCGAAGGGAAGCGCGGTCGGCGCGCGCCCGGCGATCGGCCCGGTCGTTCCATTGGCTGCGACCGGCGGCGGCGAGGGCGGCGACCTCTTGGGCGCCCCGAGCCATCCGGTGCCGGCGGCATCCGATCCGCTCGCGACCCGCATGCTCAGCCGCGGCGACGCCATTGCGGCGCCGCCCGGCCGCGCCGACGATTTCTCCTGGCCGCGCGGCGACGCCAATGCCGGGCCGGATGCGGCGCCCGAACCGGTCGTGCCGACGCCCGTACCACCGGCCAAGGCCTCCGGCGGCAAGAACGATTCAAGCAAAGGCGACGCCACCAAGATCGACGCCAGCAAAATCGACACCAAGAAATCGAGCGACGCGAAGGCTCAGCTGGCGGTGCCGCCGGCCGGGGCAGCCGCCGCGCCGGCGAAGCCGCGTCGTGCGCGCGAAGACCTCGACAGCGCGCCACGGCCGCCCATGCCGATCGCTCCAAGCCGGGATTAGGATCGCGCGCCCGACTGCTAAGCTATTGGGTTGCCGGAACAGCGGCACGAGAGTCGCGTTGTTGTGAGCCGAGCGCCGAGGCCATGGGGCCTAAAGGTCAAGAGGCGTCGCCGAAAGGGGAAACCAATGCCGAAGCAAGCAACCTCGTTGCGCAATTCAGTTGTCGGGGTTATCGCCGCAGCGGCGCTTTCGCTGCCTCTGTCGGTCGCGCAAGCCGATCAGCAGACCGGTCCAACAATGCCAGTGAAGAAGCACGCTGCAAGGATGCACCATCCGAAGCAGAGGGAATCCGAAATTCGCCCGGGGATTTATGGCGCCGCGCCAAGCTCATCGGGGCGGTGTGCGTGGCCGTATCGGAACCAGTTCCCGCCTTGCCAATCGACGTGGCCGGCCGGAGACCCGAATTACCACGGATCGCGACCCGGCGTAACTTTTGACGAGCCCTGGGACCCTGGCCGATAAGATCGTTGCACGCCGTGACGTTTCCCTCACCCCTTGCGGGGAAAGGTAGGAGGGTGTGGCGTCGCCGGCGTCGCGTCGGTCGATCCCGGCGCAAGCCGCATTCTGCATTGCAGCAACAAGCAATTGTGACTGCACGCGCTATTGTGTTGCCGAAACCGCAGCAACACACTGGTGTTATTCGTTTTGAGGCGAGGCGCTGGATCCAGGAGGAAGAACAAAGGGGGCGGCACAAGGAGAGTGCCATGTCGAAGCAAATAATCTCGCTCCGCAGCGTCGCCGTTGCCGCGATATCCGCGTCACTTTCGCTATCCATCTTATCGGTCGCGCAAGCTAATCAGCGGACCGGCACAGCGATGTACCTGAAAAAACACGTGGCGAGGATACATCATCCGATTCGGCGGGAATCTGAACTTTCCCGCAAAATCTATGACGTCGTGCCGAATGCGCCTGACTGCACCTGGCCGTATAAGCGAATGCTTCCGCCTTGCATGTCCACGTGGCCAGCGGGAGATCCCAATTACCACGGCACGTTACGCGGCGATCAATATGAATGAATAGTTGCGCCCTCAAGGCTGCGTGAGTTGGAGGCAATTTGCGATGTCTGCTTGACCCCCGAGAAGCAGACATTGCTTGTCTGTTTATGAGTTCGCGTCCTAGAGCATTTTCCGAAAAGACTGAATCGCGGGATTCCCCTGCGGGAACGAATCGGATTCAAGGTTCGTGCTGGAATGGAGGCCAGCATGGATGGCGAAACCGTATTCGGAGGATCTGCGTGCGC
>JBEKIC010000113.1:0-3203 GCA_050011955.1 Xanthobacteraceae bacterium | reverse complement strand
ATCCTCGGTTCCACCGCCCTCATGACCTGTGGATTGAAATCACGGCCCGAAAATTTGCTGCGATCTTCGATGAAGGCTTGCGGCAAGGCCGAGCCAACCTTGGCAAACAACACGGCGACGGCGGTGCCGAACAGGCTTCGCTCGGCCCACCAGCCCAATGCGTCGGCAAGCCCGCGAGTTTGCGACGGGTAGAGGGTCGGCTCGGGCGCGCGACGTTCGATCTCACGAAGGATCAACTGCGTGTCGCAATAGATATCGGCGCCGATTTGCAGGACCGGCGTCTTCCGGTAGCCGCCGGTGAGCGGCATAAGATCAGGCTTGGGCAGGATCCTGGGGATGATCACGCTCTTCCAGGCTAGCCCCTTGATGCCGAAGGCAACGCGAACCTTCTCTGAAAAAGGTGAGGTGGGGTAGTGGTGCAGGATCATGTCGGACATAACAGTCTTTTCCTCCCGGCCAATGTCGTCACCAGTTCGCGAGCAGTCTTTTCAGGCCGCGCAGCACGAAAGTCGGCCGCGTGTGTCCTTGCGTGATAGGCTACTACACCCTCGCCCGATTGTCGGCGGCTTATGAAGGACGACATGCTTAGCGGAACGCATCGCAACAGCCTGCAGGAGCAGGTGATCTACGGCCGGCCGGCGCTGGAAGCGTTGACTGATCTCGGCAAGGCCTTTGGCGCCCATCGCCTGATGATTACCAGCACTGCCTCGCTCGCCGGACCGGGCGGCCTCGCGCAACATCTGGCCAAGAACTATGGAGCAGCCTGCGTCGGCATCTTCGCAGGAGTCTCCGCCCATTCGCCGCGCGAGGCCGTGATCGCCGGCGCTGCGGAGGCACGGCGGCTTGGTGCGGACCTGCTCGTGGCCGTGGGCGGGGGCTCGGTGATCGACGCGACCAAGGTCATGCAGTTGGCGCTCTGGGGCGGGGTCGAGAGCGCTGAGGGTCTCGGTGCCTACCGCGTCGGCCCGGGACCGGATCGCGCGGATGTCTCGAAGCTAATCCCCGGCGTTCGTATGGTTGCCATCCCTACCACGCTCTCGGCCGCCGAGTTCACCGCCTTTGCCGGTGTCACCGATGTCTCCCGTCGCGCCAAGGAGGGCTACGGCCATCCGCTGCTTGCCCCACGCGCTGTGGTGCTCGATCCGGCCATGACTCTCTCGACCCCGCCGCAACTGTGGTTCTCCACCGGCATGAAGGCCGTGGACCACGCGGTTGAGCAGCTCTGCAATCCCGTGCGCTCGCCCTACGCCGACGCCCTGGCCGAAGCGGGCTTGAAGAGGCTGGCTCAGGGGCTCTTGGCCACGAAGGAACGCCCAGGTGATCTGGACGCGCGCCTCGAGTGCCAGATCGGAATGTGGCTCGCCATGGCGGGGGCCAGCGCGGGCCGGGGCCTCGGGGCCAGTCACGCCATCGGCCACACCCTCGGCGGCTCCTTTGGCGTGCCACATGGCTTGACCTCCTGCGTCGCCTTGCCCGCTGTGCTGCGTTGGAACGAAGGTGTGGCAAACGATCGCCAGAAGCTGGTTGCCGCCCTCTTGGGCAATCCCGAGCTCTCAGCCTCGGACGCGGTGAGGACCTTGGCGCACGCCTTGGACCTCCCCACCGATCTTGCCGCCATCGGCATCGGCCCGGGCCAGTTCCGCGCCATCGCGGAACATACCCTGCACGACCGCGGCATTCGCTCGAACCCCCGTTCGATCAAGGGAGCGGAAGACATCATTGAAATTCTGGAACTGGCGCGGGGCACGCGAGGCGGCCAATCCTAAAGAGCGGGCCATGTGAAGTTGCGATGTGATGATTTCGCAGCTTGCCGTACTCAGCGGTAGCCGTACTTTCTAGGCGCCATCCGGGCCGCCGCCCTCGTCGTCGCCGTATTTCTGAATAAACGACGCCGCCGCCCGTGTCGTGCAACGGTGTTGGTCACCCCATGTCGCGCACGAAAGTCGGGCGCCGTTCTCACGCGTGCGGAAAGCCGAACGGCAGCGTCCGCAAGCGGATCCCGTGTCAATCGGCTTCCAAATTTTGCACGCCGAATCACACCCTGCCGTAATCGCACGTTTACTTCATCCGCTCTGGCGCAGCAGGCGAACCTTGAGCGCAACGACTTCGGACACCCGAAGACCCGCCCCGTAGGCGACGCTCAGCGCCGCCTTGTACTTGAGGCCGGGTGCCGCCTCCAACATGCGGGCGACTTCCTCCGGGCTCAACACGATCGGCGCTTTGCGCGGCTCGCGCGTAACCAGCAGATGCCTGACGATATCGGCGCGATCGAGCGTCACGTCGAAGAAGAACCGCAGTGCCGAACCGGTGCCGTTGACCGTTCCCGCGCCTACTCCGCTCGACGCCAGATGCAGCAGGTAGCGGCGGACATCTTCCCGGCTCGCACGATCGGGCGTGCGCCCAAGAAAAACAGCAAAGTTCTTGACGCGCCGAATGTAATCGGATTGCGTCTTGGCCACGAAATTGCGAACCGTCATGTCTTCGATCATGTGCCGGCGCAACGGGCTCATCGCCTGGTCGGTCATGGAGGTGCTCCTGTCTTGAGTGAGGTTGACGACCCCTCAATCTCAAGACAGCACGCTTCCATCCCGCTACGGTGTTGCTAATGCCGTGCCAGCCGCACCAAGCGCCCTACCGCGCGAGCGGTTTCGTTCTTTGACCCATTGCAGAAGTCGCGCCAGCGGATGCCTCATCGCCTCGTTCGAGGGAAATTGCCGAGTGCTCATTCTTCTGGCAGCCCCGCCTTGATTGATTGTGCCGGTAGCGCGACGCCCGTTCACGCGGAACCCGGTCGCGCGCCCGCCTGCCACAGCGTCACTGCAAAGCGGTTCGTCTATATTGGCGCCGACGACGAAATCCGCGCCTGAAGCGGCGCGGCCCAAAGTAGGCCTACTTCTGCGCCACCATCGGGCAGGCGCTCTGGTCCAGCGGCGTGAACGCTTCATCGCCCGGCACGGTGGCGAGGATAGAATAAACGTCGTCCGGCCCACTCGATTCGGACGGCTTCTTCACTTGCGCCAGATACATGTCGTGCACCATGAGATTGTCGGCGCGCAGCCGGCCATTGCGGGCGAAGGCGTCGTCGATCTTCATCAAGCGCAATTGCTTGACCACGGAGGCAGGCTCCGCGTCACCCGCCGCAGAAATCGCCTTGAGATAATTGATCGCTGAGGAATAGACCCCGGCATGCATCATGCCGGGCT
>JBEKIC010000112.1:0-3276 GCA_050011955.1 Xanthobacteraceae bacterium | reverse complement strand
CGCACGCCGCACCGCCGCTGAACTACCGACCGCGATTTCCTGCCTCGGCGCTTTTCCGACGCCGGCCGCCCGCGCGTGTGGATTGATCCGCGATTGCCGGCGTCCGAAAACCTGCACAGGAGCAGACCAAGTGCGCTGCGGCAATTGCGCCTTGAATCAAGGCTTGGCGGGAAAAGGTTTGAAAAGCCGGTCAGTCCTTGACACGATCCTCGAAGAAATGCCGAGTGGTGCAATCCAATTCCGACAGTGTGAAGCCGTTGCGGGATCGACCCGGCGCCGCCAGTCGACGTCGAGTTTCTCACCATCGACAATCCGCCCACCGACCTGGGCAAACCGCGTTGCCAGTCGTGCCGCCGCTCTGCAACGCCATCTTCGCCACGAAGGGCTAAGCGCGCCGAGGCCTCACACAAACACTGTGCGCTCCATCAACCAGTATAGCCCGCACGTGAGGATTACCGCCGAACAGGTGTAGACTACCGCCGGGTGCCGTCCCTTTTGCACCGCCGCCCCGCCGCCGATCCGATCGGACAACAGCAGCAGCGGGAAGATGAGGGCCACGATCGCGACTTGCCCGATCTCGACGCCGATATTGAACGCCGCCAGCGCCGGTGCCACCGCGTCGGTGGGCAGGCCGTACTCGCGCAAGGCGCCGGCAAAACCGAAGCCATGCACCAGGCCCAGCACGAAGGTCGCGCGCCAGCGCTTGCGGATATCGTGGACGAAGAAATTCTCCGCCGCCACAAAGACGATGGTGGCGGCGATCAGCGGTTCGACCACCGACGACGGCAGCCGCACGATATCGAGCACGGCAAGGCAGAGCGTGAGCGAGTGGGCCAGGGTGAACGCCGTGACCACCTTGACCAGCGGCCACAGGCTGCGGCCCCAAAGGATCACGGCCAAGAGAAACGCGATGTGATCGTAGCCGAGAAAGATGTGCTCGATGCCGGCGCGAATGAAGCGTCCGACGAGCTGCAACGTCGAGGAGCCGGCGCCGGAAAGGTCGATTTCGGGTGCGTTCCTGTCGAGGACAAACTCGCGTTCGCCGTGCTCGGTCGCGATGACGGCCACGTGCCGGGCGACCGGATCAACATCTTGAAAGAGGGTCACGCGGTAGCGGAGGTCGCCGGGAGCGCAGGTCCACGCCATCGTGACCAGAACGTGGGTGTCGGCTGGCCGTGCCGTTGCCGCCGTCCGCGAGCAGGGTTGGCCGCCTGTAAGAACTGCAATGTGGTCGCCGGCATAGCTCAGCACAGACGGCGCCATCACGGCGAGCGCGACCGCGTTGACCACCCCTGATGCCGCCTCGATGAGGCGAACGCCAGCCGCCTTTTCGTAGTCTAGTCCAAGCGCGTTGATTTCGACGTTGACGGTACGGTCGCGGATGGTGAGACGTGAAGTGCTGACTCCCGCGTTGTGCGCCTGCGCCGGCAACACGGCAAGGGCGGTGAAGGCGAGCCCCGCGAGGATGAGCGCGCGCAGCATGCTCATGGAAGAAATGCGGATGGTTGGCTGCTGTCGTCCATCGCTAACTTCCGCCAAGTCCCTTGAGGATCATGTCGGCGGCGGCCGCACGCATGCTCTCGGGATAGCTCCTGGCGAATGCCGCAAGCGCGGCCCGCGCCTTATGGGTGTACGCCTGCGCAGCCGCGGGTTCGGGTGCGAGGCGCGCGGCGCGTGCCAGATCGACGGCGTGGATGAACGCCGCCTCCTCGGCGTCGTCGCGGCTTGAGAGCGCGGATGCCAACGCCGCAGCCTCGGCGATCTGATGCTCAAGATCGTCGAATTTGATGCCGACGAGCTCAAACGGATCGAGGACGAAGCTCTCGTAGAAGCCGGCCTTGACCAGCTCGAACCGCGCTTGCAGCGCATAGGGCGCGTCGGGCGCGAGGCGAACTGCGTCGGTAAGCGGCGAGCGCGGGAGCTGGTAGCGCCCGATCGTCTGGTCGAAGGCAGGCGCCATGTCCCGCTGCGCGAGGCTCTTGAGGACCAGCTCGGTGTTGACGGTGAGCCGCCCGTTGTGAGCCGCGAGGTCGCGGTTGAGCACGGCCGTCACCTCGGCCAGCGCCATGCCTAGCGCAAATCGCGCCTCACCCTCGGCGTCTGATCCTGCCGCCGTTTTGACCCGCGTCGCCGCCGCAGCCACGGTAGCTACGAGATCGTTCGCCTGATCCGTATCGATAATGTCGTGGGCGCTCAGCGGACGGGCGCCAAGAGTGTGCAAAATTACGACGAGCAGAACAAGCCACGGCAGAGGACTGCGCCATGCCCAGCGGCCGCGGCGGGCGACGCACCGCGGCTGGCCCGCACCAGCCGGCTGCGCGTAGGCTAGGGCTTCAGTCATTCGGCAGGTCTCTGCCGGCGAAAAAGTCCGCCGCTCCGGGGTGTGCGGGGACAGTGCCCTCGGGCGCGCCGGCGCGCGCCGGAAGCGCCTCCGGGTGCTGCGCCAGCGTCTGCGCAATCAGATACGCGTGGCGCGACTTAAAATCCGGCCGGCACACAAAGAGGTATCCGCCGAACGAAACCATGGCGCGAATCTGCGCGCCGCCGATATCGGCGAACGGCGGCTTGCCGAGGAAAAGCGCTTCCGCACCTTCCTTCGTCATGATGGCGACGTCCTGCTGCACGGTGGCGATCAGCACGCCGACGCGCCGCGCGTCGGCGGCGCTGGTCACCTGCGCCCGCGACGCCGGCAGAAAACGCACCAACGTATCCGCTGTCGCCGCCGCCAAGGCAGTGTTCTTGGCGTCGTCACGCTGGCCGACGATCAAGAGGTGATAGCGCCGGTAGACCGGCCACATTCGGTCCGGGTTCAAGTCGGCGAGCTGAGGACCAGCCGGCTGCCGGCGCCCGCCGCTGTCGATGACCTGAATAGGCCCGTGACCGGCGAGAACGAACGCCGCCGTACCCGCACCGAACGTCAACAATGCACGCCGCGTCATACTCGCCGATCAAACACCGAGCCGGGATGTCCGGTCTAACGCAGATACCCTTATTGCTGCGGCTTGAAAATGTCGCGGTTCAAGATCGCCGTGACGCCCAAGTTAGGAATGTCGACGAGCTGCGCGATGTTGAGATCGACCGCGACGCTTGTCAGTACGTAGGCCTGCTCGCGGGTCAGTCCCTTCGTCTTGACCAGGAAGTCAATCATATTGAGCGTGGCATTGCGCGCCGCCAGGCTGACATCCTCGGAAAGGTTCGCCAGCGGAGCGATCTTCTGGCCACCAAGGTAGGTGTCGAACGATGGCACCTCGCCCTCGGGCTTCAGCGGCAGCCCGG
>JBEKIC010000111.1:0-3285 GCA_050011955.1 Xanthobacteraceae bacterium | reverse complement strand
ATTACCCGCGCCGGCGCCGACCGCGTGCTGACGCTCGATCTGCACGCCGGACAGATTCAGGGCTTCTTCGATATCCCCACCGACAACCTGTTTGCCTCGCCGGTCATGGTGCGGGACATCAAACAGCGCTTCGACCTCGCCAAGGTCATCGTGGTGTCGCCCGACGTCGGCGGCGTGGTGCGCGCCCGCGGCCTCGCCAAGCGCATCAATGCGCCGCTCGCCATCGTCGACAAGCGGCGCGAGCGGCCGGGCGAGTCCGAGGTGGCCAACGTCATCGGCGAGGTGGACGGCGGCATCTGCATCCTGGTCGACGATATCGTGGATTCCGGCGGCACGCTGCTCAACGCCGCCGACGCCTTGCTGGAAAAGGGCGCCAGCGAAGTCTACGCCTATATCAGTCACGGCGTGCTTTCGGGCGGAGCGGTCGCCAGGGTGAATAATTCCAACCTCAAGGAACTGGTGATCACGGACTCGATCCAGCCCACCGAGGCGGTCACCGCCTCCCGCAATATCCGCGTGCTCCCGATCGCGACGCTGATCGGGGAAGCGATCAGCCGGATTGCCGGTGCCGAGTCGGTTTCGAGCCTGTTCTTCGACTAACCCATTGAACTGACTCTGTCTTGCCGCTTGGCGAGATGGGTGCGAGTCATTTCAAGGAGTTACGTCTCATCCAGTCCGCATCCTAGAGGCCGCTTCGGCCGCCCCCACCCTACCCCCGAGTCAACTTGTCGCAGACTGGTCTGTGGACGGCCGGTCTTGGCGCTTGTGCCGCGGCGGCAAATCACTTCATGAGTGCCGGTACGGGCCGCGCGCTCGACAGCTCCAGCGCCGGTTTTGTTGGAGGAATCGCGCGTTCTATAGTCGGTGCGCCGAGTGATTCGCGACGTTCAGTCAAGCCGCCGGGCGGGTTGTCCTGCGTCAAATCGCAGCCCGGCCATCGGCAATGTCCAGTGGCGTGCGCATTTCCACTCCAGCGGCGCTGTGGAGGCGGCATGTCCATTATCGAAATCGCGCGAGACCAGGGCACCAATCCCCTCGACGTGGTCGAGCATATGGCGGCCGGCCACAACTGGCCGTTCGAACGCGCCGGCGAGGACGAGATCGCGATCGTCGTCACCGGCCGATGGACCAATTACCAGATCTCATTCACCTGGATGAGCGAGATCGAAGCGCTGCATTTGGCTTGCGCCTTCGACATGCGCGTGCCGGAGCCGCGGCTGTCCGAGGTGCAGCAGCTCGTCGCCCTGATCAACGAGCAATTGTGGGTCGGGCATTTCGACGTATGGATGCAGAACGGCGTGGTGATGTTCCGCCATGCGCTGCTGCTTCCCGGCGGCGTCGCCGCTTCGGGCCGGCAGTGCGAGGCGGTGTTCGGTGCCGCGCTCGATGCCTGCGAACGCTACTATCCGGCGTTCCAGTTCGTGGTCTGGGCGGGCAAATCCGCGCGCGAAGCCATGGACTCCGCCATGTTCGAGACCTCCGGCGAGGCGTAACAAGACGCCGATGAGCGCCTCAGATCCTTCCACTTCGGCGACTCCGGATTTGCGCGATTTTTCCGGCCCGCTCGTGCTGGTCGGCGCCGGCAAGATGGGCAGCGCGCTGCTCGACGGCTGGCTGCGGTTTGGGCTGAAGCCGACGAATGTCGCGGTCGTCGAACCCTCGCCGTCGCTGCACATCAGGGCGCTGACCGAGCGCGGCGTGCGGCTCAATCCCGATGCCGGCGCGCTCGCCGGCGCCGCCGCCATCGTCATTGCCGTGAAGCCGCAAGTCGCCGAACAGGTGATGCCGGCGATCGCCCCGATGATCGCCGCGTCGACGGTCGTGATTTCGATCATGGCCGGGCGGACGCTGCAATTCCTCTCCCGCACGCTGAAGAGCGCCGGCGCCTTGGTGCGCGCCATGCCGAACATGCCGGCCGCGATCGGCCGCGGCATCACCGTCGCGGTGCCGCTGCAGGCCAACAGCGCGCAGCGCGACCTCGCGCACCGGCTGCTCGCGGCGACCGGAAAGGTCGAGTGGATCGAAGACGAAGCGCTGATGGACGCGGTGACGGCGGTGTCCGGCTCGGGACCGGCCTATGTCTTTCTGCTCGCCGAAGCGCTGGCGCAAGCCGGCGCCGCGGCCGGCTTGCCGCCGTCGCTGGCGGCAAAGCTCGCCCGCGAAACCGTCGCGGGCTCGGGCGAATTGCTCCACCGCTCGACGCTCGACGCCAAGGTGCTGCGCGAGAACGTCACCTCGCCGGGCGGCACCACCGCCGCGGCCCTTGACGTGCTGCTGGGCAAGGACGGCTTGGCGCCGCTGATGAATAAGGCGGTTGCCGCCGCGACGCGGCGTTCGCGGGAGCTGGCCGACTGAAAGAGCCGCCTTGGAACCGGGGCCGTGGGGACCTACATTGATTTATTAGCCCCGCGTTCACGTTCCCGTTCAGGAGTTCGGTCATGGCCCGCAGACCCGCCCGTAAATCCGCCGCCAAATCCGCCCGATCCTCCTCCAGCCGCAGGCCGACCGGCCCCGCCACCCCGGCCGGCGAGCGCGACAAGATCGTCGCGGCGTTTCTGGCGCTCCTGGCGGAGAAGCCGTTCGAGGAGATCGGCTTTGCCGACATCGCCGGGCGGGCCGGCGTGTCGCTGACCCAATTGCGCGGCGAATTTGCCTCGACGCTGGCGATGCTCGCCGCCCACATCAAAGCGACCGACCGCGCCGTGCTGGCCGAGGATTTGAGCGACATGGCCGAGGAATCCCCGCGCGAACGCCTGTTCGACGTGTTGATGCGCCGGCTCGAAGCGCTGGCGCCCCATCGCGAAGCGGTACGCTCGCTGCTGCGGTCGGCCCGCCGCAATCCGCCACTCGCCATGGCGCTCAACGCGCTCGCCGTGCGCTCGCAGCAATGGATGCTGACGGCAGCCGGAATCAACGCGTCGGGCCCGCGCGGCATCCTGCGCGCGCAAGGCCTTGCTGTGCTGTTCGCTTCGGTGCTGCGCACCTGGACCCATGACGAAGATCCGGGGCAGGCGCGCACCATGGCCGCGCTCGATCGCGCGCTGGCGCGCGGTCAGCGCTTTGCCGGCTTTGTCGACGATCTCTGCTACATCCCCTCGCGCCTCTGCCGGCTGCGCTCCCGGCGGCGGCACCGCGACGAGGATTCCGAAGAGGCAGCCGCGGCCTAGTGTGGCGGTTCAGAAGTCCGCATCATTTTTGCCGCGAACTCGTCATGCGGACTTCTGAACCAAAGCCACACTAGATCAATACGTTGCTAGTGTCCTTCGATTCCGAAGTTCGCAAACG
>JBEKIC010000110.1:0-3335 GCA_050011955.1 Xanthobacteraceae bacterium | reverse complement strand
TCTCGCTGTCGCTGATCGGCACCTTCCTGGTGCGCTCGGGCGTGCTCACCTCGGTGCATTCTTTTGCCACCGATCCGACGCGCGGCATCTTCATCCTGACCATTTTGGTGATCTTCATCGGCGGCGCGCTGGCGCTCTATGCCGCCCGGGCGCCGCTACTCAAGCAGGGCGGCCTGTTCGCGCCGATCTCGCGCGAAGGCGCGCTCGTGTTCAACAATCTGTTCCTGACCTCGGCCTGCGCCACGGTGTTCGTCGGCACGCTCTATCCGCTGGCGCTGGAGGCCTTGACCGGGGCCAAGATTTCGGTCGGGCCGCCGTTCTTCAACTTGACCTTCGGCCCGCTGTTCGTGCCGCTTCTCCTGGCGATGCCGTTCGGGCCGCTGCTCGGCTGGAAGCGCGGCGACCTCCTCGCCGCGGCGCAACGGCTGCTGGCCGCGGCGCTCATCGCCGCCGTCGCCATCGCAGCTTCGTTTGCGCTGCAACGCGGCGGCCCGGTGCTGGCGCCGTTCGGGGTCGGGCTGGCGATCTTCGTCATGGCCGGGGCGCTCATCGATCTGGCCGAGCGCACCATGATCCTGCGGGTGCCGTTCGGCGCGGCGCTGCGGCGGGCGGCCGGCCTGCCGCGCTCGGCCTGGGGCACGGCGCTGGCGCATTTCGGCATCGGCGTCACGCTCATGGGCATCGTCGCGGTGACCGCCTGGGGCAGTGAGCGCATCGCCGCGATCAAGCCGGGAGAGACCATCGAGGTGGCGCACTACCGGCTCACCTTCGATGGCCTGTTCGAGCGCCCCGGCGCCAACTATCACGAACTGGTCGGCCATTTCACCGTGCGGCGCATGAGCGGCGAACTGCTCGGCGCCATGGAGCCGAGCCGGCGCACCTTCCCGGCCCGCAACATGGCGACCACCGAGGCGGCGCTGATGAGCCGGCGGTTCAGCCAGCTCTATCTGTCGCTCGGCGATCCCAATCCGGACGGCTCGGTGGCGGTGCGGGCCTACTTCAAGCCGCAGGTGCTGCTGATCTGGCTCGGCGGCCTGATCATGTTTGCCGGCGGCGCGCTGTCGCTGTCCGACCGGCGGCTGCGGGTCGGCGCGCCGCGGCCGGCGAGAGCGCAAGCGGCGGCGCTGCAGGCGGCGGAGTGAGCGCCATGGCCACCGCGCGCCTGCATCTCTTGCTCCTGCCGACGACGCTCGCTGTAGCGCTCATCTTGCTGCTCGCGGCGGTGGCACCGCTGCGGGCGGTCGAGCCCAAAGAGGTGCTGGCCAACCCGATCCTGGAAGCGCGCGCCCGCGTGCTGTCCAAGGAACTGCGCTGCATGGTCTGCCAGAACCAGTCGATCGACGATTCCGAGGCGCCGCTGGCGCACGACCTGCGCGTGCTGGTGCGCGAGCGGCTCAAGGCCGGCGACAGCGATGCCCAGGTGCTCGACTTCCTGGTCGCCCGCTACGGCGAATTCGTGCTGCTCAAGCCGCCGCTGTCCTGGCACACCGCGGCGCTCTGGGGCCTGCCGCCGGCGCTCCTCTGCATCGGCATCGCCATGATCGTGCTCGTCGTCCGCCGCCGCCGCGCCGCCCCGCTTACCGAAACCGCCAACCTCTCCGCCGCCGAGGAAGCCCGCCTCGCCAACCTCATGCGCGGTGAAGGCTGAGCCGGGAACCTTGGCCGCGAGTTCCCTCGCCGGCACATTACGAACTTTTAATCCCGCCGACAGCACGCCGTAAGGCGCGCTTGCCCACATTGCCGGGCAAATACGGGGCCTCGGGGCACCTTCCGTCGTAAGGCGGACAACCGGTTTGGAGACGTTAATGAACCGCAGTACACCACCCTCACGCCGCAGCCTGTCCGCGCGGCGTCTGGCGCTTCTGGCCACGACGATTGTCGGCTTTGGCGCGGCGGCGGTTTTGGCGCCCTCCATGGCGCCGAAAGCTGATTTCCTGTTTGCCGATGCTGCGCATGCGCAGAATTTGTCGAAAGAGGCACAGCAGCTTCCCCAGCATCCCGTCGGCTTCGCCGACATCGTCGCCAAGGTCAAACCGGCGGTGATCTCGGTGCGCGTCAAGATGGAGCGGCCGGCCCATACCGGGCTGAGCAATGACGAGCTGCCGTTCCCGCCCGGCTCGCCGTTCGAGCATTTCTTCAAGCGCTTCGGCATGCCCAACAACGGCGAGGGCGGCGGCCACCAGGTCATCACCGGCCAGGGCTCCGGCTTCTTCATCACCGCCGACGGCTATGCGGTGACCAACAATCACGTGGTGCAGAACGCCGAGAACGTGCAGGTCACGACCGATGACGGCAAGACGCACAGCGCCAAAGTCATCGGCACCGATCCGCGCACCGACCTCGCTCTGATCAAGGTCGACGGCAACGACTTTCCGTATGTGAAGCTCGCCGACGGCGCCCCGCGCGTCGGCGACTGGGTCCTGGCGGTCGGCAATCCGTTCGGTCTCGGCGGCACCGTGACCGCCGGCATCGTCTCGGCCCGCGGCCGCGACATCGGCGCCGGTCCCTACGACGACTTCATCCAGATCGACGCGCCGGTTAACAAGGGCAATTCCGGCGGCCCGACTTTCGACGTCGATGGCAACGTCATCGGCGTCAATACGGCGATCTTCTCGCCCTCCGGCGGCTCCGTCGGCATCGCCTTCGCCATTCCCTCCGATACGGTCAAGAACGTGGTCACGCAGTTGCGCGAAAAGGGCAGCGTCACCCGCGGATGGATCGGCGTGCAGATTCAGCCGGTGACCCCCGACCTCGCCGACAGCCTCGGCTTGAAGAAGACCACCGGCGCATTGGTCTCCGAGCCGCAGCTCAACAGCCCGGCGGCCAAGGCGGGCATCGAAAGCGGCGATGTCATCACCTCGGTCGACGGCACCTCCGTCGCCGATGCGCGTGAACTGGCGCGCCGGATCGGCATGATGGCTCCCGGCACCACCATCAAGCTTGGGCTGATCCACCAGGGTCAGGAAAAAACCCTGACGCTGACACTCGGCACGTTGCCGAGCGAGCACCAAGCCGCCAACCAGCAGAACCAGCGCGAGACTCCCGATAGCGACTTGCCGAAGCTCGGGCTGACGTTGGCGCCCGGAAGCAAGGTCGCCGGCACGGACGGCAACGGTGTCGTCATCACCGCAGTGGATCCGGACGGCGTCGCCGCCGATCACGGCTTCCAAGTCGGTGACGTCATTCTCGATGTCGGCGGCAAGTCGGTCGCGAGCCCAAGCGACGTCCGCAAGGAACTCGCGGATGCGCGCAAACAGGGCAAGCACACGTTGTTGTTCCGGGTGAAGTCGAGCCAGGGCACTCACTTCGTCGCTCTGCCGCTTGGCAACGCCTAG
>JBEKIC010000109.1:0-3470 GCA_050011955.1 Xanthobacteraceae bacterium | reverse complement strand
CATAGCGCACGCCGCACCGCCGCTGAACTACCGACCGCGATTTCCTGCCTCGGCGCTTTTCCGACGCCGGCCGCCCGCGCGTGTGGATTGATCCGCGATTGCCGGCGTCCGAAAACCTGCACAATAGGCGACATCACGCATTCACTCCATCACCTTGCGATGGAGAGCATCCCTGGCGGCACCTCGATGTCGAGTGCTCGCGTGCCTGAAGGTTGAAGACGAACTCGAATTTGCTCGACTGCGTGACCAGGAATTCGGCCGGACCACACATTGGGGTCACAGGCACCCAAACGCACACCGAGCATGCCTGGTGGGCCAATCCTTGTCTCACCCTGAGGGGTGTACTTGTCTCACCCTGAGGGGTGTATAGGTGCGTCCGAACTACTGGTGTGCGGGCTCCTTGTGGTCAAACCGCTCATGCACGTGCCGCTCATGTTCGTGACCCCATACGCGACCCGAACGCCGCTCTCTGCGGTGTTTGCGCCGCTCATGACGCTGCTCCATGCCGGCCGTCTGGGCGTCAGCATCTGACACCATTAACACCGTGGGTGGGACTGCGAGGCCCAAAGCAGCCGCTAGTCCCAGAAGGGAAAACGCCTTTCGACGCGAGATCATTTCCGATTCGATTTTTTCACTCATATCCAACCTCCCGGACTTCGATGACACCTCTAGCGTTTCGCGCCGCCTTCTTGAGAGCAGGGTGGTCGCTCTCCCTTTACGCCGGATTCCTAGCAACGCATCATCAGCAACAAGTTTAGGTCCACATTTGCTGGCGACATTGATTTGGATCAAACCAACGACGCTGTCAGCGAACGTGCAAAAGTCGGCTACGGGTCGATGCTGTCGAAAAAGGCTTGAGAACGTCGGCGAGGTCGAATGGCGGAACAGCCTTCGCTATTCCGCCATTCGCACTGCCCGCTATGCGCGCGCCGGCCAGTGCCGCTCGCGGAACCAGCGGCGGTAATCGGTCATCTTCGCGCGCTGCGCCGCCGGCGCGTGCCGCTTGCAGGTCGAGGCCTCGTCGCTGCTCGCCGGCGCGCCCCAGCGCAGCTCGACGCAGTCGTTCAAATTGTAGCCCATCTCGTATTCCGCGGCGCGGTCGACCACGTCCTTGAGCGACAGCGTCCAGGCCGAGCCGTCGCTGCGCGTGTAAGTGAACTTGCGCGCCGCCAGCTCGGAGGCGAGCACGCTCTGCATTTCGGCTTGCACGCCGGCGACGCTCTTGCCGAACGGCATGGCGTAGCGTTGCGGCTGCCGCGCCACGCGGTCCGGATAGCCGCGCACCACGTCGATGGCGATCAACAGCCGGAAGTCGCGCGCCGGGGTGGCGAAATCCTCCCAGGCGCCGGTGGTGGCGAAGATCGCCGGGCCGTCCGGCATGCCGGCGTCGCCGCCGTGGGCGCTCTGGTACTTGCGCCCGTTCTCGACCGACCCCACGCGGGTCTTGACTTGCTCTTCGAGCGAGTCGATCGCCGCCTTCATGGCGCGGAACGGATCGAGCGGCTGCGGCGACATCACGTCGTCCATGCGGTTGTAAAAGTCCTCGACCGAAAGCTGCGACTGTTGCAGCGAAAAATCGCCGTACTGCGGATCCTTGGCGATCTCGGCATTGCTCAGCCGGCGCAGGCCGCCGCCCGCTTCGCGCACGATCGGCCGGAAGCGCTTGAAGCCGGGGCCCCCGAGCGAAGGCTCGTGGGCAAACAGGAAGGTGCCGCGCCAGAACCGCTTGCGCGCCACCGTGCCGTCGGGCTCGCCGTCGACGGCGAGGAAGACGCCGGCGCCGCCGCCCGCCTGCGGCACCCGCCGCACCAAGACCATCACATGGCCGTACGGATCGGCGTACACGGTGCCCGGGCGCAGCGTCTGCTGCGTCAGCGGCACGGTATAAAAATCGGTGCGGTCGTCGTTGGCGGCCACGCGCACGGCGCCGGACTGCACGGCGTCGGCGACCACCCGCAGATATTCGGCGAACGAGGCCGCCGGCCTTGCCGCGTCGGGGTTTTGATTGGTGAACCAGCCGTAGCACTTCGGCGGGCTGCTGCCGCCGCCGCGCGAGCATTTCGAGTAGCCGAACGGCAGTCCCATCTTGTAGGCGAAATAGGCGCGCAGGAAGTACACCAGGTCGGCGCAATCGGGGCTGATGACGATCTTCGCCTCGTCTTCGCCGCGGCCCAGATAGTTGAACAGCACATTGCGCGAGCGGTCGTGCAGCACCTCGCGCAGCGTCGGCCACGACGGCTCGGCGTCGAGCGGCGCGTCGAACAGCTTCTCGATCCACGCCGAATAAAGATTCTCGGTGGCGCGGTTCCAGTTGTTGCGCACCGGCCAGGTGCCGCCCGCCGCGGGCGGCGGCTCGGCGGCGTCGCGCACCACGATGTCGCGGGTGATCGGGCTGCAGCCGGCCGCCGCGAGCGTCGCGCGCCACGTCCCTGCGGCCGGCGACGGCATCTCGGCGAACCAGAAATACGGCGGCCCGCCCTGCCGGCCGCGCGACTTGGCGGCGACGCGGCCCTCGGGCGTGATCAGCGACAATTCGCCGTCGAGCGGCTTCTCCGCGGCGAAAATGACGCGCAACGGCGCCCCGGTCCACGGCGCCGCCGGGGCGGACAGGACCGCGATATCGGCGGCGTCTTCGCAAGAGCCGAACAAGCCCGCGGCGCGCGCGTCCGCGGCCGAGAAAAGCAAAACGAAACAGGCGCCTGCGATCGGCAGCAACGCCGTGACGGCAGGAACAAACCGGCGTGCTGAAAACCGTGCTGAAAACAAAGGACCCCTCCGCCCGTGACCGCAATTTGGACCATAGTACCAAAGCCTTGGCTGAATCATGGCATGGTCTGAGGGGGGCGAAGGGGCGCCAAGCGCGTCCTGCTGGCAGGCGGCATCACCCGCCGCCTCGTGCGATCGAATGGCGGAGGTACCCTTCGCTTGCCCGCCCCACCGGCTCTTTGTCCCGCCAACCAGCCGTCCCGTAGCGACGATGCTGCTCAACCTGGCCAGCATCAAGAAGTCATTGCCCGGCTATGCCCAGTAATACGCGGCATGTACGGGGGACGGGAAAAATTCAGCCCGCTCATCGACGGCTTTTCCGATGCTGGCCAATCTCGGTCGATAACAAGAAAGCCATTTGGCTGAACGCGGCGCACTTGTGGAATCGCTGACAGCCTGTCAACGCTGACGCGCCGTTAAGCTTCGCAAAGTGGCCCTATTTTTAGACTAAGAGAATCGAATGACAACAGCATTATACGTTGGTCTAGCAGCACCGAGGTCATCGTTTGACTCAACCGACTTTTGATCTCGGGACATTGTTCGCGGCTGCCCAAATGCTCGGCGGCGGCAGTCTGGCGCTTAGAGCATTTTCCGAAAAGACTGAATCGCGGGATTCCCCTGCGGGAACGAATCGGATTCAAGGTTCGTGCTGGAATGGAGGCCAGCATGGATGGCGAAACCGTATTCGGAGGATCTGCGTGCGC
>JBEKIC010000108.1:0-3769 GCA_050011955.1 Xanthobacteraceae bacterium | reverse complement strand
GAGCACATCGATGCCTTCATCAAGGCCTACAACACCAATGCCACCCCGTTTGCCTGGACCAAGTCAGAGGTCCATCAAAAACGCCTCAAACCACGTTTCGCGCATCAATGATTCCGGGTACTAGGCTGCATCCGCCGGATCGACCTTGTCTGTGCAGAGCAGTGGGACTTTGGGCTCGAGAACGTCCGAGGGGGGAGCGTTGATTCAATTGACGGTGTTGATCTGCATCAAGGCAATTCGATCCGGGGCGCGCTGCTTTATCCATGCGCAAATTCGCCACCGGCATGTATGAATTCAAGAGGCCGAACTGCTCTACTCCCATAAGGACGGCATAAAGGATGCGACATCCGATCCGCAGCCCGGTCCTTACTTCATGAAAGGTTCAAGCCGGTACCGCAAAGGCGCACCCGCAGCCTTGCCGCTGCGCGTCGCGCCCTCGCATGCGCCGCGCGGAGGCTTCGCGGCGCTGACCATCGGCGCGTTGGGCATCGTCTACGGCGATATCGGAACGTCGCCGCTCTACGCCATGGACGCATTATTCCTCGGCCGTACCGGCGCCGCGCAGACGCCCGCCGAGGTGCTCGGCGGCGTCTCGCTGGTAATCTGGACGATCACCGTCATCGTCGCGATAAAATACGCCATTTTAGTCTTGCGCGCGCAGAACGACGGCGAGGGCGGCCTATTCGCGCTCTACGGCCTGCTGCATGAACACAAGAAGCGCGGTATGAGGCTGCTGCTGTGGGCGCTGATGCTGGGAGCGGGATTGCTGTTCGGCGATGGAATGATCACCCCGGCGATCAGCGTTGTCTCCGCCGTGGAAGGACTGCAAGTGGCGACTCCGGCCTTGGCGGAGATCGTCGTACCGATCACCATCGGACTCCTGACCGCCCTGTTCGCGATCCAGTTCAAGGGCACATCGGGTATAGGCGTCGTCTTCGGTCCCATTCTGCTGGTCTGGTTTGTGGTCATCGCCGGCCTCGGCGCTTGGCAGATCGGGCATCACCCGGCAATTCTTGCGGCGTTCAACCCAATTTACGGCCTGGAGTTTCTCCGGCACGCCAGCTTATTCGATGCGCTCCTCATCTTGAGCGCCTTGATGCTGGTCATCACCGGCGGCGAAGCGATGTATGCCGATGTCGGACATTTCGGCGCGCCGCCGATCCGCGCGAGCTGGTTTGCCGTCGTCTTTCCCGCGCTCGTCCTCAACTATCTCGGCCAAGGCGCCTATCTTCTGACCGGCGCCCCGGTCGCCGGTGGCAAGCTGTTTTACAGCCTGGTGCCGTCGTCGATGCTTTTTCCGATGGTCGTGCTGGCGACAGTCGCCACGGTGATCGCGTCGCAGGCGCTGATTTCGGCGGCCTTTTCGCTGGCGTCACAAGCGATCCGATTGGGTCTTTTTCCGCGGCTCAATCTCCTGCACACCCATCAGGCGCATGCCGGTCAGATCTACATCCCCTTTATCAATTGGTCGCTTTTTGTCGGCTGCATCCTGCTCGTCGTAACGTTCGGCTCGAGCTCGGCGCTGGCGGCGGCCTATGGGCTGGCCGTGTCCGGCGTCATGGTCATCACCTCGCTGGCGATGGTTCCAATCGCCCGGCTCTACTGGAGATGGGGACCAGCCAAAACCGGCCTGGTGTGGGGCGCGCTGCTGGCGGTCAACCTCGCCTTCCTCGTCGCGTGCATGCTCAAGTTCCTGGAGGGCGGGTTCGTTCCGCTTTCGGTCGGCGCCGCCTTGTTTCTGGTGATGACGACCTGGCGATGGGGCCGCAAGGCAACGTTTGCGGCCTATTCCGCGAAGTCGACAATGACGATGGCGGAACTGGTCGAGCTCCATCGTGGCTGCAAAGTTTTCATGGAGCGGAATGCCGTCATCATGGCGGCAAGCCCGCTGCAGTTGCCAACCGATCGGGCTCCAGCGATCATCCAAATGCTATGGGAGCGACACGGCATCCTGCCGCGGAACCTGATTCTCGTCGAAGTCGCCCACCGCAAGGTCCCCTACATCAGGGATAATCGTTATCGTGTCACCGTCTTCGACCGCGACCACCAAAGAGGCGGCATCATCGCCGTGCAGGTGAGCTTCGGCTTCATGGAGGAGCCGAATGTGGAGCGGTTGCTGGAAGAGATGGCGCGGCACAAAGAAATCGATCTGCCGACCGATCGCCGCCGCTGGATCGTGCATGCCTCGCAGGAAAACCTGCTGCCTTCGCGCAAGATGGGCTTGCTCAAGCGTCTGCGTTTTCGGCTGTTCCTGTTGTTACGCTTGGTCTCGCAACCGGCTTATTATTATTACGGGCTCGGCGACGAAGTGCAGCTGTCGGTCGAAATCATCCCGGTGCGCGTGCACTAGACGTCGGTTTGACCGGCTGTTTCCTTAAAAAGATGCGAAACGCGCACCGCCGCGGCGGGCTTCACCGTTGATCCTGGTCAATGCGCCCCCGCGCCGCGCGGTTGACCGTCGCTGACAAATTCCGGAGAGCGCCATGTCAATGCCTGCGCTTCACGTCGGCTATCATGATCTCAATCCCGACATCAGTCTGAATTTCCAGCTCAACCGTTGGCTCGGCTACGATGCCGAGACGCTGCTCGCGGATATGCGCGACGTGGCGCCGCGACTCACCACCTATCCGGCCTGGATCGCGGCCTTCCTCGGGCTTGCCGAGCGGGCGTTGGCCGACGGTCGCCGGCTCGATGCGGCGTATCACACGCGCTGCGCCGAGTTTTTCATGCCGCCGAGCGATCCGCGCCGGCCCGGCTGCCGGGAGCGCTTCATCGGCCTGATGCGCGAAGGATTTGGCGTCACGGCGGCGCAGACGATTCAGGTGCCTTATGCCGGCGTTGCCCTGCCGGGCTATCGCTTCACGGCACCGCGGCCGCGCGACACCATCGTGCTGTTCGGCGGGTTCGACAGCTACATCGAGGAGTTCATTCCGACGCTGTTGGCGCTGCGTGACGCCGGCTTCGACGTTGTGGCGTTCGAGGGGCCCGGACAAGGGTCGGTGATCGAAAACCTGGGCGTGCCCATGACGCCGGATTGGCATCTGCCGGTGGCCGCGGTGCTCGACCATCTGCAACTGAGCAATGTCACGCTGCTCGGCATCTCGCTCGGCGGCTGCCTGGTCGTTCGTGCCGCGGCTTATGAACCGCGCGTCGCGCGGGTGGTGGCACTCGACATACTCACCGATTTCCTCGAATGCCTGTTGCGGCAAACACCGGGTCCGGCCCGGCTTCTCGTGCGCGGCCTATTGCGGGCTGGAGCCGGCCCAGTGCTCGATGCAGCGATCGCGGCGGCGGCGCGCCGGCAGCCGGTTGTCGAGTGGGGGATGACGCAAGCGATGCACGTTTTCGGAGTGAAGACGCCGCACGCGGCGCTCGCCGCCGCCGCGCAATACCGGACCGGCGACGTGTCGGCGCGACTGACCCAGGATGTGCTGCTGTGCGCCGGCGCGGAAGATCACTACGTGCCGCTGCACCAGCTCTACGATCAGGCGCGCTGGCTGACCGGCGCGCGCTCGGTGACGACCCGCGTGTTCACGCGGGCCGATCAGGCGCAGAACCACTGCCAGATCGGCAATCTGCCGCTGGCGTTGCGGACCATCGGCGCCTGGATCGATTTGACGCTGGCGACGAGCGGCCATCGCTAGACTAGAGCATTTTCCGAAAAGACTGAATCGCGGGATTCCCCTGCGGGAACGAATCGGATTCAAGGTTCGTGCTGGAATGGAGGCCAGCATGGATGGCGAAACCGTATTCGGAGGATCTGCGTGCG
>JBEKIC010000107.1:0-3908 GCA_050011955.1 Xanthobacteraceae bacterium | reverse complement strand
CCTGCACATCCGGCACTGTGAGGGATGAGGGTGGTAACATCCTCATCTACTCGGCGAATGATAGGGAGGATCGAGGAAACGTCGGCATCATTCGAAGCCCGATCCGCGCCTCGATCCTACCCGACTACAATGGGTCACTCGCGTCATTTCGAGCGAGCGACAGTCACTTCCGCTCTTGCCCCAAGAGTCGACATTTGGTTGCAGCACAATATCTGTCGCGACGGCATTGTTCGCCTCGTCGATCGTCCAGGGCGACGGGAACCGGCGCCCGGGCATGTCGGAACGGCCGCCATCAGCCAGCCCCGTCGGTCTTGTTTCGAGACACGAATTCACCGCGTCGCGGGAAAGCTCTCCGAGGCCTATATTCAAAGGGGCACGATCATCCCGTGAAGGATTGATTCCATGAAGAACGATACCGACGACCACGATGACCAAGCGGACGAGGAAATCCTCACCTTCGACGTTCCCGATGAGGCGTTGGAAGTAGCTGCCAGCTTCGGAGGGTCGGGACCCACTATCTCGATCAACATTTTGCCGCCCAATTGCTGCTGACGTCTTTGGGGGTGCGGCGCTGCCGAGTGGGTGCGCAACCCATACCAGGTTCGGCTGACCAAGCCGCCGATGACCGGCGGGTCACGGTGTCGTCGTGGCGGCGATAGCGGAGCATTCTTTGGCATCCAGTTCTCGCCGACGCTCTGATCGGAGCCCCCGCCCGCCCTCCGTTGCAATGCACTCAGAGGCTTCATTAAGCCCACGACTATGAACCCTGCTCGCACCTGCGGCCGAACAGTGAATAGCCACAATCAATTCGACGGCCTGTGTGCTTCCGGCAGCGAGGATGCTACGGTCTGTGCACCGCGTCGCGCACGAGGCAGATGGCGCGCTGGCCAACGGACGCGGATACTGCAGCACTGGGGTGCACCCCGGCACCTGCCGAGACGGAGCTGATGCATGAGCCTCGAACTGACCTTGAACGGACAGCGCGTTGTGTTCTCAAGCCCGCCCGACACGCCACTGCTCTGGGCGCTGCGGGACGAGATGAAGCTTGTGGGGACCAAGTTCGGGTGCGGTGCCGGCCTGTGCGGGGCCTGCACCATCATGGTCGATGGCGAGCAGACACGCGCGTGCCAGACTAGCCTTGCCGAGGTGGTTGGCAAAACCGTCACGACGATTGAGGGAATCTCCGGCGACGCGGCGATGGCGGTCATCGACGCCTGGGTGGGCGCGACCGTGCCGCAATGCGGCTATTGCCAGCCGGGCTTCGTCATGGCGGCGATAAGCATTATTGCTGCTAAGCCCGAGCAAAGCCGTGACCACGTATTGTCCCAGATTACCAACATCTGTCGTTGCGGGACTTACGACGCGATCCGCGTCGCGGTCGGCCTTGCACTCGACAGTCTCAAAGCCGGTGCGTCAACACCGTCGAAGACCCGGGCCGAACGATGACCTCCACTTCCTCCATTGGCATGAAGATCGCGCGCCGCACCTTTCTGGTCGCCGCTGCCGTGGTGGGCGGTGGCGTTTTGGTCGGCGCCGGCGTGGTTGCGGCCCGGCTTAGGTCGCTGAACGGCTATCGGCTTCCAGCCGCTGACGGGGAGACGAGCTTCGGGGCTTGGCTCAAGCTCGCGCGCGACGGCCAGTTCGAAGTCGTCGTGCCGAACGAAGAGATGGGGCAGGGCATCTATTCGCTCGCGATCCTACTTGCCGCAGAAGGGTTGGGCGTCGAGCCCGAAGTGGTACGCGCGGTGCCAGCCCCGATTCATGCGCGCTTTGCCAACCCGGTCATGATTGTCGATGGATTGCCGTTCAATCCGCGCGGCGACGGCGCGGGCAAGCGCGCAGTGATGTGGACCTTCGAGAAGATTCTGCGCGCTGTCGGCCTTCAGGCTACCGGCGGATCGTCCTCCACCCGCAACATCGCCGAACCGATTCGCAGTTGCGCGATGAGCGCGCGCGACATGCTGGTGCGTGCCGCGGCCCAGCGGCTGGGTGTGTCCGCCGCGACACTACGCACCGAGGGAGGCCATGTCGTCGCGCCCGACGGCAGGAGCGCGACCTATGGCGAGCTCGCCGACTCGGCCGGGCGGCTTGAGCCGCGCGAGGTGGCGCTACCGCCGCTCGGCCCGGGTGTCTATACCGGCAAGGGAATTCAGCGACCCGACTCTAGCCCGAAGGCCCGCGGCCTCGCGCGATACGGGATCGATACCCGCGAGCCGGGCCAGCTCTACGCGGCGATCCGCCATTCCCCGCGCATCGGCGGCGCGCTCGCCCATGCGACCATCAAGGCCGGGCAGCCGGGCGTTCGAGGCATGGTCGAGGGCAGCGACTATGTTGCCGTCGTCGCTGAGACCTTTCAGGGTGCGCGCTCGGGGCTCGAGGCGGCCGATATCGCCTGGGACGACAGCAAGGGCTTGAGGCTGTCGAGCCGGGACGTCTTCTCGGCCTATCGGGCGGCGCTCGACAAGGGCACCGGTTACGCGCCGCGCTGGGTCATCGACTCGGCAGGCAACACTGCAGGCCCATCGGGCCGCAAGGTCGCGGCGACCTATAAGGTTCCGTTCCTGGCGCACGCCACGATGGAGCCCATGAACGCTGCCGCGCTCGTGACCGATACGACATGTAAGGTATGGGCGGGGCACCAGTCGGGATCCCTCGTCCGCATGATTGCTGCGCGCGCCGCGAATGTTTCCTCCGATGCCGTCGAGGTCGTCACGCCTTATCTGGGCGGCGGGTTCGGGCGTCGAGCCGATGTCGGCTACATCGGCAAGGCAGTTGAGATCGCGCGTCACTTCAAGAGCGTCCCGGTTCAGACCATCTGGACCCGAGAGGAAGACCTGCGCGACGATGTCTATCGTCCTGCCGCCATGGCTGACATCACGGCGACGCTCGATGCCGCCGGCCTGGCAACGAGCCTGATCTTCCGCGCTGCCGTACCCTCGGTGACGGACCAGTTCCTGGCGCGCGTTTTCCCGTCTGTGAAAGGCGGACTGCTCGCCGACCGCACTACAGTCGACGGTGCAGTCTATCCTCTGTATGCGATTCCGAACCGCAGCATCGAGAATTTCACGGTCGATCTCGGCGTTCCGGTGGGCTTCTGGCGCTCGGTCGGATACAGCTTCAATGCGTTCTTCTTCGAGAGCTTCATCGACGAGCTCGCGGCCGCGGCCGGTGTCACGCCGATCGCCTATCGTGCCCAGCTCTTGGGTGCCTCCGACGGATCGGAGGCCTCGAGGCGCGCACGGGTGCTGCTCGATCGGCTCGCGCGCTTTGACGCCGATCATCCGCTGGCGCCTACCGATGCGAACGTCAAGGTCGGCCGCGGCATCGCGCTCACCGAATGCTTCCACTCCTTTGTCGGGCATCTCGCCGACGTCGAGATCAGCGGGCGCGACATCCGGGTGCGCCGGGTCTTAGCGGCAGTCGACTGCGGATTTGCGATCGACCCGCCCAATGTCGTCGCCCAAACACGTAGCGCGATCAATTTCGGCCTGTCGGCGGCGCTGTTCGGGCGGCTCGATATCGAGGATGGCCACGTCGTCCAGAAGAACTTCGACAACTATCCTGTCCTCACCCTTGATAATGCGCCCGACATTCTGGTGGATGTCGTCAATTCGGGCGCCGACATCGGCGGCGTCGGCGAGATCGGGACGCCCGGCATCGCGCCAGCGGTCGGCAACGCGATCTATGCCGCAACTGGGACCCGCCTACGCGCGCTTCCGTTCGACCTTCCGGATGCGTGAAGAGCGACAACCGCGCCAAAGCTCACTCTCATGTCTGAGAAGGGTCACTGAACGAAACCGCTGGCGCGGTAGAGCGCTGCGCGCAAGGCGGTGGCTGGAGCTGACGGGAACGCGGTAACGGGACGGGACGTCCTGTCTGAAGATCGGGGGTCAACAACCTCGATACAG
>JBEKIC010000106.1:0-3927 GCA_050011955.1 Xanthobacteraceae bacterium | reverse complement strand
TCTCGAGCCGGCCGTTGCGATCCGGGCGGTCCACCAAGACTTGGCGATCGAATCGCCCCGCGCGTAAGAGCGCCGGGTCCAGAATCTCCGGCCGATTGGTCGCAGCCAAGAGGATGACGCCTGCGCTCGGATCGAAGCCATCGAGCTCGGCTAGGAGCTGATTGAGCGTCTGCTCCTTCTCGTCGGTACCGCCGAAGCCGCCGGCGATGCGGCTGCGCCCCAGCGCGTCGAGCTCGTCGATGAAAATGATGCAGGGCGCGGCCTTGCGGGCCTGCTCGAAGAGGTCGCGCACACGCGCAGCGCCGACGCCCACGAACATCTCGACGAATTCGGAGCCGGAAATCGAAAAGAACGGCACGCCTGCCTCGCCGGCGACCGCCTTCGCCAGCAGCGTCTTGCCGGTTCCCGGAGGACCGACCAGCAAGACGCCTTTCGGCACCCGCGCCCCCAGGCGCCCGTAGGACTTCGGATCGCGCAGGAAGGCGACCAGTTCCTGCAACTCGAATTTTGCCTCGTCGACACCGGCGACATCCTTGAACGTCACCTTGGTGTCGGTCTCCACGAAGACCTTGGCGCGCGACTTGCCCACGGTCATGAGCCCGCCGAAGCCTTGCCTTTCGGCAAAACCGCGAAACAGAAATATCCAGACCAGATAAAACAGAACGGCCGGAATGACCCAGGATAAAATGGTCTGAACGACGCCACCGGAAACCACGCCCTTCACGACGACCTGGTGGCTGGCGAGCTTCTCGGCCAGTTGCGGATCGACGCGGACGGCGAAGAACTCGCGCTTGCCGCTCGGCAAGGGCTCTTTCAGAGTGCCTTGTACGGAATCGGCACCGACTGTGACTTCGGCGACCTTGCCCTGGTCGAGCAGTGTCTGGAATTCACTGTACGGTATGGTTTCGACTTGTGAATAGTTGATCCAGAACGCCTGGAACAGCAAGATGCCCAACATGGCAGCGAGCACGTACCAGACCATGAATTGGCGCTTGCGAGCATCGGGTTCCATGGCACGCGGCCTTTGTCCCGTGAGCTAGCGCCCAGAGAGGCGCCACCAAGCTAGACTAATCAGCGGTGGACGCAGCCAACATTGATTTGCCGCAATATCCATGGCTCAGTGGCGGCCGCAATTCGTCAAAAAGAAATAGGCGCCGTCGCCCGGCGCAGCGCTCCGGCAGAAATCGGGCGCGCCCCTCGCGCGCGCGGGAATTCGCGAACTTGGCCTCCTCAAGACGTAACCTCTTTGATCTTGATTAAAGCGGGCTCCCTAGAGAACGAGGAACTTTTTACGCTGGTTTCATATTGGGCTTCGGTCCGCAGGATAGCGGCGCCCTTTCAGGATCAGATTCAAAGGGAGTGCCGCAAGCTCGCCAAAGGCGCGCATTTTTTGCAAGCTCACCTTGCCGGCGGCTCCTCCTCTTCATCTTCGGTCAGAATTGCAACGAGCTCGCCGGCCACGGGTTTGAGCGGCTGCCCGGCGCCGAAGACATCGGCGTCCCCGGCAAGCCACACCGATGCTTCCTCGATATCGAGGATGGTGGGTCGCAGCGCCATAATGTCGAGCAACTTTGTCTCATCCAAAGTCCCAAGGATGCGCTGGATGTCATCGGGCGCGGCCAATGCGTCGCGATCGCGTGTGATGATTGATCCTTCGGCCATGATCGATCCTATTCGCTGGTTATTCTTAAGAATCCTCATCCGCCAAGACACTCTCGTCCTTGATTCAAATCAAGAAAAGCGGCCGCAAATGCGCGCAACATGCCGATGCAATCGGTCGCCAGGGCGATGAAGTCAGCGATTGCTGACGAGAGCTGCCCGCACGGTGCGAAGCATCGGCACGAAATTGAAGATCAATATGACATCCCGGGGTAAAAGCTAATTCGAGAGTCGACGGGAGCAAATATAATGGAAAGCACTACATTTCGAACATGGCTTGTTGAGCAAGGCTGCCGCATCAATCACGGCGAGCATGATCAGCGGCATAAGGGCCCTGTCATGGTCACGGTGCATCGAGAAGGCCGAAGGGCGGAGGTTCCGCTTGGTCAGTCGCACCAGATCCTTGACGCGCGCCTGGTGCGCCGCGCCTGCGAAGAACTGGGACTCGATCCGGCACAATTGCCCGGACCGAAAAGCCGGGTCTGATGACGTGGTGGTATCATGATTGAACATACGACTGCCGACGAACGCCACGATGTCCTAATTCCACCGCTCGGGCTTGCCGGAATTTTGCAGATACCGAACAACGCCTATGCGCTCGTCGTTTTCGCGCATGGCAGCGGCTCAAGCCGCTTGAGTCCACGAAACACTGCTGTCGCCGATTCATTGAACGATAGGGGCATCGCTACGCTGCTATTCGATCTATTGACCCCTGCGGAAGAAGCCGACCGCGCCAACGTGTTCGATATCCCGCTGCTGGTGGAGCGGCTTGCCGATGCTATCCGCTGGCTCGGCGGCCAAGCGTCGGTGGCAAAGCTGCCGCTCGGCCTGTTCGGCGCCAGTACCGGAGCGGCGGCGGCGCTGGTCGCGGCGGCGAAGCTTCCTCGCCGGGTCGGTGCCGTGGTCTCGCGCGGCGGGCGCCCCGACCTCGCCGGAGATGCTCTTGAAGAGGTCGAGGCACCGACACTTCTGATCGTCGGCGGCGCCGATTTCGGCGTCATCGAGCTCAATGAGCAGGCGTTCGCCCGACTACGGGGACCCAAGGCGCTGGAGATCGTGCCGGGAGCGAGCCATCTATTTCCCGAGCCTGGAGCCTTGGAGGCGGTGATCGACTATGCCGCAAAGTGGTTTGAGCGCTATCTGACACCAACCGCTCCCCAGCGGGCACACATGCGAGGGATGAAAAGCTAGCGGGAGGTCGTTATGTCATTCAGGGATCGCTCTGACGCTGGCCGCCGATTGGCCAAGGCGCTTGCCGGCTACAAGGATCGGCAGCCGGTGATACTCGCGCTGCCGCGCGGTGGCGTGCCCGTAGCCGCCGAGGTTGCCGCCGCGCTCAATGCGCCGCTTGACCTGATCCTCGTGCGCAAGATCGGTGTACCTTTTCAGCCCGAGCTGGCCATGGGCGCCGTCGTCGACGGCGGCGCGCCGATTATCGTACGCAACGAGGATGTGATTAGGCACGCCGGCATCGACGAATCCGAGTTCAAGGCCGTCTGCAACGATGAGATCGCCGAGATCGAGCGGCGGCGTCAGCGGTACTTGGGCAGCCGCCAACGTGTGGATGTCAGCGGCCGCACGGCGATCGTGATTGACGATGGCGTTGCCACCGGCGCAACAACCCGCGCGGCCTTGCGCGCCACCCGCGTGCGCAAGCCAAAAAGACTGGTTCTTGCGGTACCTGTAGCGCCGACCGATAGCCTTCCCGAGCTGCGTCACGACGCGGACGATGTCGTCTGTCTTGAAGACCACGAGTTCTTCGGCGCGATCGGCCTCTATTACGCGGATTTTACTCAGGTTCCGGACGAGGAAGTGATCGAGATTCTCAAACGGTTTCCGGTGCAGCGGCCGGCGCAGGCAAAACAACCCGCGGCCTGAATTGAGGGCCCGTTGTCCGATCAAATTGCTCCTGCCGAGGACAGCGTAAGCCGTCCTTCCGGGTTCAATGCGATCCGAGCGCCGAACTTCCGGCTTTCCCGATCCAAGGCCAGTTGCATCCAACAGATATCCTGCTTGGACGGGCGGACAAGCCTGAAGTTGCGGATCTGCAAAGGAACGATTTCAAGCGCGGCAAGCGTCCCTGCCGGCTCAACCGCGGCGAAATACATCAGGACCAGGTCATCGCGAAATTCCTCGTAGCCCCCTCATGACTCCCCTCATTTTCAGACAGGTCCGAAAGTATTAGCGAAGACCGGGAGTTCCGCCAGCATCGTGGCAAACCGCTCGACGAGCGGCTGCAGCCGCGGCTGCGGCATGGTTGGCATCAGG
>JBEKIC010000105.1:0-4681 GCA_050011955.1 Xanthobacteraceae bacterium | reverse complement strand
TGTCCAGGTGGAGCCTGCCGATGGCCGCGAACAGGTCAGGAGTGAGGAGCGTGCGCTCCGCGCCGGCGACGATGATGAACAGACCGGCGAACATCAGCAGCAGCGACCAGTCGATCTCGGCGTAGACCCGCCGGCTCTTCACCCGTCGGGTCAGCAGCAGCAGGCCGCCGATGATGATCGCCGCTTTGGCCGGCACGACCCCGGCGAAAAACAACGCGATCAAGATCAGGGTCGCCACCAATGCGCGGATGACCAGCACGCGATTGGCCTCGACCTTCGGTGGCGGCGCTTCCAGTCGCAAGGCAGCGGTGAACTCGGCGCGATGGAACAGCGCGATGAGCGCCGCGGTGATGATCAGCCCGACCAGCGCGACCGGCCCCAATGTGAGGGCGAATTTGGCGTAGGGGATGTGAGAAAAGCTGCCGATCATGATGTTCTGCGGGTTGCCGGTGATGGTCGCGGTTGACCCGACATTCGACGCCATTGCCACGGCCAAGAGGTAGGGCACGGGCTGGCGCCCTAGCGCGAGCGTCATCTCCAGAACGAGCGGGGTCAGCACCAGACAGATCGCATCGTTCACCAGGAAGGCGGAAAAGACGCCGGAGATCGCGACGACCGCGCCGAGCAGGATCAAAGGGCGCCTGGCATGCGCCCTGACCCAGGCAGTGGCGACAGCAAAAAAACCTGAAAGCCGCAGACTGGCGACGAGGATCATCATGCCGAGCAGCAGCGTGATGGTATCGAGGTCAACCGCCTTGTAGGCATCCTCGAGCGGCAGGGCGCCTGATGCGACCATGAGGCCGGCGCCGACCAGCGCGATGCCGGCCCGGTCGATGCTCAGGCCGGGAATTCTGCCGATCGCGAGCGCGAGATAGCTTCCGACAAAGATGACGCCGGCCGCGACACGCGGGCCATCCACGCCAATTCGATCGCCGGCCGGAAGCAGAGTGGGCGCCAGCGCGGCGGCGATGGCTATCACCACCACTAGCCCTACCAGCAGAACGCTCAAGCCGACCGGCCAGCGGCTTCGATTGGAGGCCCTGTCACGCATATGAGCGATGCTACTGACTAAAACGCGCGGTGTCCCTTGTGTCGAGGATCGAAAGCCGTGTCCCGGCCGGCGCTAAATCATGCCTACGCGTGCAGGCGACGCGGCTGCGCGGGACGCGCCTGCTCCTCGCCCGAGTGCTCCTCGAACAGCTCCGACAGCTTCTCGGTCATGACGCCGCCAAGCTCCTCGGCGTCGACGATGGTCACCGCGCGCCGGTAATAGCGCGTGACATCGTGCCCGATGCCGATGGCGATCAGCTCGACCGGCGAACGGGTTTCGATATCCTCGATCACCCAACGCAAGTGACGCTCAAGATAATTGCCGGGATTGACCGAGAGCGTGGAATCGTCGACCGGCGCCCCGTCGGAGATCATCATCAAAATTTTTCGGGTCTCGGTGCGCCCGAGCAGGCGCTTGTGTGCCCAATCGAGCGCTTCGCCGTCGATGTTCTCCTTGAGCAGGCCTTCGCGCATCATCAGTCCGAGATTCTTGCGCGCCCGCCGCCATGGCGCGTCCGCCGCCTTGTAGATGATGTGGCGCAAATCGTTGAGACGGCCCGGATTGGCCGGCTTGCCCTGGGCGAGCCAGGCTTCGCGCGACTGCCCGCCCTTCCAGGCCCGCGTGGTAAAGCCCAAAATCTCCACCTTGACGCCGCAACGCTCCAGCGTGCGCGCCAGGATGTCGGCGCAGGTCGCCGCCACCGTGATCGGGCGGCCGCGCATCGAGCCGGAATTATCCAACAGCAGCGTCACCACCGTGTCGCGGAAGTCGGTGTCCTTCTCGCGCTTAAACGACAGCGGATGCAGCGGATCGACAATGACGCGTGAGAGCCGTGCCGGATCGAGCAGGCCTTCCTCGAGATCGAATTCCCAGGCTCTGTTCTGTTGCGCCAGCAGCAGCCGCTGCAGCCGATTGGCAAGCCGCGCCACCACGCCTTGCAAATGCGAAAGCTGCTTGTCGAGATAGCCGCGCAACCGCTCGAGCTCTTCCGGATCGCAGAGATTCTCGGCGCCGACGATCTCATCGAATTTGGTGGTGAAGGGCCGGTAATCCGGACCGCGCGGCTCGTTGCGATTGTGCCGCGGCCGCCACGGCTCGGCTGCGGTCTCCGAATCGCCCATCTCGGCATCGTCGGCCATGTCGGCGGCCTGCGCGTCGATGGCTTCCGAGGCGCTGTCGGGCAATTCCTCGGCGGAGGCTTCGGCCTCTTCGAGGCTCATGCGCTCCGAGTCGGCGGATTCGGAGGCCTCGCCGTCACGGCCGGATTCATCGTTGCGGTTCTCTTCCTCGCCGTCTTCGCCCTCCTCTTCGGATTCGCTCGAGCGATCCTCGCCCATGTCCAGGCTGTCGAGCAGGTCATGCACCACGTCGCCGAAGCGCCGCTGATCGGTGAGCACGCGCTCGAGGCGATCGAGATTGCGGCCGGCGCGTTCCTCGATCAGCGGACGCCACAGCTCAACGAGTTTGCGCGCCGTCGCCGGCGGCGTCTGGCCGGTGAGCCGTTCGCGCACGATCATGGCGATGGCGTCCTCGATCGGCGCATCGGCGCGGTCGGTGATCTCGTCATATTTGCCGCGATGAAAGCGGTCGTCGAGCATGGCGGTAAGGTTCTTCGCCACACCGCCCATGCGGCGCGAGCCGATCGCCTCGACGCGGGCCTGCTCGACCGCTTCAAACACCGCGCGCGCCTGCTGGCCGCCGGGCACGAGTTTGCGATGCACCGCCGGGTCGTGGCAGGCGAGCCGCAGCGCGATCGAATCGGCGTGGCCGCGCACAATGGACGCCTCTCCTTCATTGAGCCGACGCGGCGGCTCCGGCAGCCGCGCCTTGCTGCCGGCCAACCCGGGGCGCTCGGCGGCGAAGGCGACCTCGACATCACCCTTACCGGCGATCGCGCGCAAGCAGACGCCGACCGCGCGCTTGAACGGTTCGGTCGGCGCGTCCTTGGCAGGGTTTTTGGGCTTGATGTTGGAGGTCATGTATCAGCCGTCATCCGGGCGCGCCGCAGGCGCGAGCCCGGAATCCATATCCACAGTCATCTCGAATCAATCGCATCACTGGGCTTATGGGTCCCCGCTTGCGCGGGGACGACTTAAGAGAGCGCCACATTCACCGCGGATTCCGGCAATTCCTGCCCGAAGCAGCGCTGATAGAATTCCGCCACCAGCGGCCGCTCCAGTTCGTCGCATTTGTTGACGAAGGTCAGCCGGAAGGCGAAGCCGATGTCGCCGAAGATTTCGGCATTCTCGGCCCAGGTGATCACCGTGCGCGGGCTCATGACGGTGGAGATGTCGCCGTTCATGAAGGCGTTGCGCGTGAGGTCGGCCACCCGCACCATCTTCGAGACGATGTCGCGGCCTTCGGCATTGCGATAGTGCTTGGCCTTGGCCAGCACGATCTCGACCTCGTTGTCGTGCGGCAGGTAGTTCAACGTGGTGACAATCGACCAGCGGTCCATCTGGCCCTGGTTGATCTGCTGGGTGCCGTGATAGAGGCCGGACGTGTCGCCGAGACCGACCGTGTTGGCGGTCGCGAACAAGCGGAACGAGGGATGCGGCTTGATCACCTTGTTCTGGTCGAGCAGCGTCAACCGGCCGGACGATTCCAGCACCCGTTGGATCACGAACATCACGTCGGGACGGCCGGCGTCGTACTCGTCGAAGCACAGCGCGATATTGTGCTGTAGCGCCCACGGCAGGATGCCGTCGCGGAACTCGGTGACCTGCATGCCCTCGCGAATGACGATCGCATCCTTGCCGATGAGATCGACACGGCTGATATGGCTGTCGAGGTTGACGCGCACGCACGGCCAATTGAGCCGTGCCGCCACCTGCTCGATATGCGTCGACTTGCCGGTGCCGTGATACCCGGTGACGATGACCCGACGGTTCCTGGCAAAGCCGGCCAGGATGGCGAGCGTGGTCGGCTTGTCGAACCGGTAGTCGGGATCGAGGTCCGGCACGTGCTCGTCCGGCTCGGAATAGGCCGGCACTTGCAGGTCGCTGTCGATGCCGAACAACTGCCGGATCGAGACCTTCATATCCGGCAAGCCGGATTCCGTTTCGGTTGCGAGAGTCATTGCACCTCCATGACCCCAGAATTGTCCGAGGCGCTGAATCGGCCCTCACCGCGGTCGGATATCCCAAATTAGCAGAAGCGCCCGGGACCGCAAAAGCCACTTGAAAAATCAGCAGAAACCGGCCGACTTCAGGTAATTATAGGCCTGGATGATCTCCCGCAGCCGATCCTCGGACGTACGGTCGCCGCCATTGGCGTCGGGGTGATGCCGCTTCACCAGAACCTTGAACTTGGCCTTGATATCGGCGCGCTTGGCGTCGGCTTCAAGGCCAAGCACGTCGAGGGCGCGGCGCTGGGCATTGAGGATTTTGCGGTCCTCGGCCGCCGGGCGCGCATGGCGGGGCCGGCTCGCCCCCATTTCGCCGAACAGCGCGAACGGGTCGTCGGCCGCCCACCCTGAGGCGCGGGAGCCGCCGGGACCGCGCCGGCCGTCGCGGCGGCGGCCGCCGACGCTGCCGATCGAACCCATTTTCCAGGTCGGGCGGTGGCCGGTGATGTCGTCCTTCTGATACTTCGCGATCGCGTCGTCGCTCATGCCGGCGAAGAAATTGT
>JBEKIC010000104.1:0-5123 GCA_050011955.1 Xanthobacteraceae bacterium | reverse complement strand
CGCCAGCGTCGTCTTACGCCATCATGCGGAGGGCACGCCCCTACCGCGGAGAGAACAGTGGGCCCGGCAAGGATTACCGTAAAGAGCTTGACACCCAGACCCGGAATTAGAGAACAGAATCGGCCAATAGGAGACGTCAGGCGGCGCGTTCTGGCACGTCTATCACTCCGGCAGGCCCGCTCTCGGGTGCGCCACCTCACATCGAAATTGACCCCTCGCGGAAGTCGCTGTGGCTGAGCCAAACGTTCACGAGGACCGGCTTGCCGGCCTTGGCGGCGGCGCGGGCATGCCGAAGGGCATCGGGAACCTCGGCGGTTGTCTTCACCACGATGCCTTCCGCTCCGAAGCCCGCTGCGACTTCATGGTAGGCGGTGCGGGCGAGCACAGTGCCGATATCGTCATGAAGCATTTTCACCTGCTCGCGGGCGATCTGAGTCCAGGAAGCATCGTTGCCGACTACGGCAATCACCGGGATGCCGTGGCGTACGAAGCTGTCGAATTCGGTGAGGCTCCAGCCACAAGCGCCGTCGCCGTAGAGGATCCACACTTCGGCGTCCGTGCGGCACAGCGCTGCCCCTAGCGCGAAGCCTGCGCCGACCCCGAGGGTTCCGAAGACGCCGGGATCGAGCCAGCTGCGCGGGCCGCGCGGCCTCACGATGTAGGACGCGGTGGCGACAAAGTCGCCGCCGTCGGCGACAAAGAGGGCGTTGTCGCTTGCCGCATGATCAACAGCACGCAGCAGCGCGATCGGGTTCACGTGTTCGCCTGCCGCTTTCGCCTGTTCGTCAATCTCGGTCTCGCGCGCACAATCGCGGGCACGGAGCTCGGCGATCCAATCGTTGCGGCGCGCCGCCGCGCTACCGGATACGGCGGCAACACGCTCGAGAAAATTCCCAGCGTCGCCAATCGCCGCGATGTCGGGACGGCGATTCAAGCGCGCATCCTTGGGGCTCCGGTTGGCGGCGATCAAAGTGCTGGAGCGGCGCACATGCCGGCCGTAGTCGAGGCGAAAGTCACACGGCACGCCGGCGAGCACGACGCAGTCCGCCTGCCGCAGCGCCTGCCGGCGCTGATGATGCATCTGCAGCGGGTGATCGCGCCCAAGCAGGCCGCGCGCCATACCTGAGAGATACACCGGTATCCCAAGCCGCGCGACGGCGGCGGCTATCCGTGAAGGATCGTCAACGAGTGCGAGGGTCTGGCTGCCGATGACCAGGAGTGGCCGCTGAGCCTTGGCAAGGCGCGCGGCGGCCGCGTCGATGTGCGAACCGTGCGCGGCCGGCGCCGCGACCTCGCGTGCCCGCGGCGGCCGCGTATCGCCGCTTCCGGCGAACATCCTAGCGACGTGGCGCTCGAGGTAGAAGCGCAGCAGTCGGTCGGGGATGGACGTCCCCTTCCCGGATGCCTCGCGGTACCATGTGCGGATGCTCGTTTCGTCGTAGAGCAGGTCGATCGGACACTCGACGAAGGCCGGTCCCGGCACGCCTTCGCGGGCGACCGCGAAGGCTTCTTCCATCGCGGGCGTGAGATCACGGACGCGGCGTACCCGTCTCATGAGCTTGACGTGGGGTGCGACGACCGGTCCCTGGTCGATGTCCTGCAGTGCACCGCGGCCTTGCAGCGCGGTCGGGGCGGCGCCGCCGAGCACGACGACAGGCGACTGGGCGAGCTGCGCGTTCTTCAGCGCGGTCAGCGTATTGGTGACACCGGGACCCGCCGTCACCGCGGCCACGCCGGGCACGCCGGTAAGCCGCGCCACCGCGTCGGCGGCGAACACGGCTGTCGCTTCGTCGCGCACGTCGATAACGCGAAGGCCGCGTGCCTTGGAACCGGTGAGAATGGGCGAGATGTGCCCGCCGCACAGCGTGAACACGAATTTTACACCGTGCGCCTGCAGCGCTGCGGCGACGCGATCGCCGCCGTGGCTGATGGGCTGCCGGGCATCGTGCTGTGCGATGTGCTCGGCCGCCAGCGCTTGGTAGTCGATCTTGCCGATGCGCGTCTTCGGCAGTTCGCGACGGAACTCGATCTCGCGCGGGCAGCTCCACTTGATGAGTTGCGACCGGCAGAGCGCGATGAGCTTCCTTTCGGTGTCGGGTCCCGGCCGCGCCTGCTGCTTGAGTACGACGAACGCCTTCACTCGCTCGCCCTGCGCGGGGTCGGGCACGCCGACCACGCAGGCCTCCAGAACCTGCGGATGCCGGTAGAGGACGGTCTCGACCTGCGCCGGAAAGACGTTGAAGCCCGACGACTTGATCATGCGCTTGAGGCGGTCGCTGAAGTAGAAGAAGCCGTCCGCATCCATGCGGCCGAGATCGCCGGTGTGCAGCCAGACGCGGCCGTCACCATGGCGGCGCAGGGTGCGGCTCGTCGCCTCGGGATCGTTGAGGTAGCCGATCATGACGTTGGGGCCCGAGATGCAGATCTCGCCCTCTTGCCCGGGCGGAAGATCCTCCAGGGTTTCGGGACTGCAGATCTTAACGAGCATGTCGGGAAACGGCACGCCGATGCTGCCTTCACGATACTCGTCGAGCGGCATCGCCATGATCGCGGTGACTGCCTCGGTGAGGCCATAGCCTTCCCGTAGCTTCACGTGACCGCCGCGCCGCGCGACGAGAGACTCGAACTGCTCCTTGACCTGACGCGGCAGGCGGTCGGCGCCCGAGAAGGCGGCGCGCAGGCGCACAAGGTCGGCCCGGGCGAGCGACTTGTCGCGCGTCAACGCCGCGTAGAGCGTCGGCACGCCGACCAGCAGATTCGGCTGCTTCTTGCGCAGGAGACGAGCGGTGCTTTCGGCTGTGAAGGTCGGCACCAGGATCGACTTGCCGCCCGTCATGAACATCAAATTCACGCAGACGCCAAGGCCGAAGCCGTGGAAGATCGGCAGGATGGCGAGGATCGAGTCGCCTTCGTGCACCTCGCCAAACGTCGCGACCTGCAACGCCATGGCAATGAAATTGCGATTGGAGAGCACGATGCCTTTGGGTGACCCGCTTGTGCCGCCGGAGAACAGGATCGCGCCAGGATCATACGTCGTTGCCGGCGAGCGCGGCGCCAAAGGCTGAGGGTCGCGCATCAGTGCTGCCCACCACCGCACGCGCGGATCAGCCGGGACCGCAGGGATCCGGCGCCCCTTGGTGAGCCAGAAGCCGAGGCTTTTCGCCGGCGAGAGGTAGTCGGGGATGCGGGCGAGGATCAGGACTTCGAGCGGCACTCGCGGGTGGATCGACGCGAAGCGGTCGTAGAGGGCGTCGAGGGTAAGCGCGATCCGCGCGCCGGTCGCATCGAGGTAGCGCTCGATTTCCGGCGCGGTCGACAGCGGATGGACGAACGCCGACACTGCGCCGAGCTTGTTCGCCGCATAAAAGGCGATGACGGCTTGCGGTGACGTCGGCATCGCCACGACGATGCGCTCGCCGGCCTTCAGACCGAGTGCCGCGAGCGCATTGGCGCAGGCGTCGATGGATGCAAGAAATTCCCGATAGGTCGCGGTCGTGTCGAAGAAATCCCACGCCACCGCGTCGGGCACGCGCTCGGCCGTGTGCGCCACCGCCTCGTACAGGGTGACCTCCGGATAGGCGAGTTGCGCAGGAACCTTCCCATACCAGCGCAGCCACGGCCGCGCCGCCGCCGTCGCGGCCTCGGTAGGAGGTTCAATTGTTGAAACCTCTGCGGGCATGCGACAAACCTCCCAGGTTTCGTCTCAGAGACCTCGTAGCAATGCAAGCCAAGCCAAGCCATGACCTGCATCAAAATGGCAGAGGGTATGTGCGTTACGTGAATTCCGCTTCGGGTCAAGCATCCGCTAGGAATGCCCGCTCTTCCTCCGAAAGCTACCGAAACGCTGCATTGCGGCCGCCGACGCAAGAGGGCCATAAGCGACATCACGAATAGCTCTCAACTAACGCCGTGGTTCATCGACCGATCGCGAAGTCATTGTCTGTGGGTCAGCGCCGCACCATCTCCCTAAGATGACCGGCCGCTCATCGCCGCGTAACGTCAATGCAAATACGGTGACATTCTCCATGGTCGCAGCCCGAAGGCTGACATCCGAATTAAAGTAAACTGGGCCTTTCAGCCACAAATCGAGGCATTGAGGTTTCTCTGGATCAGGGACAGGAAGGTGCGATATGCATTGGCCGGCAATCATCTGAGGATGGAAAAAGGCTTGCTGAAATCCCCCCAGGCGTGCGTACCAATGCCATCGATGGATGCCATTATAGTCTCCGGTCATGCGGGCGAACCGCCAACCGACTCCGGAGGGGACATGCCATGCCGCAACTATCGGTGCTGGGATTCCCGGAGAGTTGCTGAGCGGTGCAGCGGCTTCCGGCTGCCCAAACCGACCTCGATAATAGAACGTATTGAGGCTCTCCCACATTAGATCGGCTCCGACGCTCACGGTTGTGTGAAGGTCCACCTCGGCGCCCTTTTCCAGAATGCGCTGACCAGCGACGCACGTCTCCAGGTTCATGATCGAGTCCACGGGGATCGACCGATGCTGATGCAGGTGATTGCGGACCTGCAGCGCGCTCCAAATCGGGATGGGAAATGTCGGGTGGGTGAGGACCACCATTTGCAGGCGAAAGCCGAACACGTGCGGATAGATTATGGGCAGAGAAGCGTCCGCACGCAGCCCCGTCAGCTGAAGAAAATCAAGAAGTTGGCTCCGATCAACGCGATGCTTGCGCCAGCGCACTACTATGGGCGGGAAACCTCCAGCTGAGCGCAGGCCCCGGCGCGGACGCAGAGCGTTCAACATAAAGGCGAGCGCCGAAGGGCGGTGATCGAACTCGACAGAGAGACTCGTGTTCATCATTATCTATGATCTAAGCAGTCGCGTGCAATTGGATCACTTCATTTCGTGCAAGTTTTTGAGGAACATCAATTCGCGTTTTGACCGGCGCGGATCAGGCGCGCACCGTGCGCCACATATCAAATTAATGCGCGAATGTCAGCAGTGGGTCATTCGCGACCGGGTCAAGCCAGCAGCAAGTCCGGCCATGTCCGCTTCTCTAATCGGCCATTCGGGGTCAAGCGCTTTCAGACTATCCACAACTGCGGTGTCGATGTCGCTCACGGGCTCGTGCTTCTCTTCGGAATCGGCACCAAGGCCCTTCCAT
>JBEKIC010000103.1:0-5235 GCA_050011955.1 Xanthobacteraceae bacterium | reverse complement strand
AATATTCCATTGCCGCTCTCCATCGTTGCGAGGCCACATGAGGCTGGCCTCATACGTTCCTGAAGAGCTGATTCCCTGTGCCCTTGTCTGGGTCGATCCCGGAATTACCCCATGTTGAAAAAGTCGGAGTATTGACTCGGCCCAATTTTTTTTAGCGCCGTGGGTGCGGTTTTCAGATTCGGACGCGGGGGCCCTCATCATCCACCTCAGACTCAACGGAGCGAGTTCTAAACGGGCCCTAGTTGAACTTCTTCTTCACGTCTTCAATGCCGCGGGCGAGCAGGTCTTCGGCGACCTTCCCTTTGGCCGCGGCCGAAAGAATCTTCTCGGCGGCGGCGACCGCCGTGTCGGCGGCAGCGGAGCGCACGTCGGCGACCGCCTGCGCCTCGGCCTGGGCGATCTTGGCCTCCGCCATCTTGGTCCGGCGCGCGACGAAATCTTCCATTCTTGCCTTCGCCTCGCCGGCAAGACGCTCGGCTTCGGCTTTGGCGCTGGCGATGATGGCCGCGGCTTCGTTTTCGGCCTCGCGCCCTTTGCGCTCGTACTCGGCGAGCACCGCCTGGGCTTCCTGGCGCAGCCGGACCGCTTCGTCGAGCTCGGCCTTGATGCGCGCCTGCCGCTGGTCGATGCCGCCGATCACCCGGCGATGCGCGCCCAGATAAACGAGCAGCCCGAGAAACAGGACGAAGGCAATCGCGACCCAGGCTTCGGCTTCGATCATGACGGCGCCTTTACCATTTTAACACTTCGCTGACGGCGGCGGCGACGTCAGGTTCGGCGGGCGCCGTTCCGATCAGGCGCTCGACGATGGCTGCGGCGGTCTCCGTCGCGATGCTGCCGACATTGGCCATGGCGGCCGCGCGGCTCGCGGCAATCGACTGTTCCGCCGCCGCAAGCTTCTCGTGGAGCTGCGCCTCAAGCCGCTTGTTGGTCGCCTCGGCCTCGGCCGCCTGCCGCTGCCGAGTCTCGTTGGCGATCGCCTGCGCCCGCGCGCGGGCCTCGGCCAGCGACTTCTGATAGGCGGCGTTGGCGGCCTCCGACTGCTCCTTGAAACGCTGCGCCGCGGCGAGATCCTCTGTGATCCGCCGTTGACGTTCGGCCAGGATCGCTCCGATGCGCGGCAACGCCACGCGCGACATCAGCACGTAAAGCAGAACGAAGGTCAGCGTCAGCCAAAGGAGCTGCGAGGGAAAGTGCTGCGCCTCGAACGGCGGGAACGCGTGCTTCCCGGACGTCTCGGTATGGGCGGTCGGTTCGGCCATGGTTGCTGCCAAAGTCGGCGAAACGTCAGAGCCCGAACAACAACAACAGCGCGATCAGGAGCGAGAAGATGCCGAGCGCCTCGGTGATGGCGAACCCGAAAATCAGGTTGCCGAACTGGCCTTGCGCGGCCGACGGGTTGCGTAGCGCCGCGGCAAGATAATTGCCGAAGATGATGCCCACGCCGACGCCGGCGCCGCCCATGCCGATACAGGCAATGCCGGCACCAATGTACTTTGCGGCGGTCGGATCCATGAGAAAACTCCTTTTCAAGGTTGTAACAATCGTGCCGTCAGTGGCCCGGGTGGATCGCATCGTTGAGATAGATGCAGGTGAGAATGGCGAAGACGTAGGCCTGCAGGAACGCCACCAGGAATTCCAGCGCGGTGAGCATGATCACCAGGATCAGCGGCAGCGCCGCGCCGAACCAGCCGGCAATGCCGAATCCCGCGAGCATGATGATGAAGCCGGCGAACACCTGCAGCGTGATATGGCCGGCCAGCATGTTGGCGAACAAACGGACGCTATGCGAGATCGGGCGCGACAGGAACGACAACACCTCGATGACCACGATCGCCGGCAGGATGTAGATCGGCACGCCCTTGGGAACGAACAGCTTGAGGAAGCCCAGGCCGTTGCGCCAGAAGCCGTAGATCACGACGATGAAGAACACCAGCAACGCCAGCGTCGCCGTCACGATCAGCTGGCTGGTCACCGTGAAGGAGTACGGAATAAGCCCGATCATGTTGGCGAACAGAACGAACATGAACAGCGTGAACACGAAGGGAAAGAACTTCATCCCCTCGGTGCCGGCGGTGCTGCGCACCGTATTGGCGACGAATTCGTAGGACATTTCCGCGACCGACTGCAGCCGCCCCGGCACCACCGCCCGCGGTATCGTCGCTCCGATCAACAGCGCCGAAACCAAGACGACGATCAGCAGCATGAACAGCGCCGAATTGGTGAAGGCGATCTCATGACCGTGGATGGTGACGATCGGCACCAGGTTTTGGATGCGGAATTGGTGGATGGGATCGATCGTCATGGTTTCATCGCCGTCGGGCGCCGCGTGCGTAGTACTCAGTGTTCCGGCGTCCTATCTGTCGTCGCCCGGGGTGCGGCCGGGGACGACCCCGGCGGAGCGCATCACGTTGAGTACGCCGGCGACGAAGCCGAGCAAGAGAAAGACAATGAACCCCCAGGGCGAGATGCCGAGCAACCAGTCGATCAGCCAGCCGAGGCCGGCGCCGACCAGAACGCCTCCAACGAGTTCGCTCGAGAGCCGAAAGCCCCTGGCGTAGCCCGATGCAGTCGTCGCCCGATCTCCGCCAGGGCCGTCGGAAGGCGGACCCGCACGCTCGCGTGCCTGGCCTAGACCTTCGCCGAGACGCTGGAGTCTCGCGGAGAGGGTGGCTTCTTCGGTGTGCGCCTTGTCGCGGTCGCCGTTCTCGCGCGTGCCGTCGCTCATCTGTTCGACAACCCGCGGCTTACGGCAACCGAAACGGGCCGCCCCCCTGAAGCCGCGCGGACCATACTGACTGAGTTTCGCCAAGTCAAGAAACGAGGACCGATCCTAATCCATTGAAACAACGATAGATATGGACCGTTGCCGATCATGGCCGCGGGCACGATTGTGCACCGCAAGGCCGTGGCCGCACCAATGGCTTGCCGGGCCAATGGCCTGCGGGCTGCGGAAAGTTGCATCCTGCCGGCCGGTCGCGCCATGCTCATCGCGATTCTGCCCGAGCATGATCCGGAAAAGTGGAAACCGGTTTTCCGAAAAGATCATGCTCCACTAAGATATTAGAGCGCCAATCGATTCAACTCTGAAGCGATTGCGCTCTGGCTGGGCGAGGAGGGTGACCATGATCAATGCGGCCTTCGCCGTCGTCATCACCGGCTTCTGTTTGATCGCGCCTGCTTTGGCCGACGACGCCATGCCCGAAAATGACGGCGGCCGTTACACCTTCAGCAAGGTGGCGGAAGGATTCGTGCGGCTCGACACCCAGACCGGCGAGGTTTCGCTCTGCAGCCGGCGGACCGTCGGCTGGGCCTGTCAGGCGATGCCCGAGGATCGCGCCGTGCTGGAGAGCGAGATCGCGCGGCTGCGCCGTGAAAATGCGGCGCTGAAGAAGGATATCCTCGCGCGCGGCCTGCCGTTGCCGGCCGGCACGCTGCCGGAGCCGCCGGTCGTCCGCGACGGCGATCACGCGCTGCCGCCGCGCGTCCATTCCGATCTCGACCGCATGATGGCCTTGGTCGACCGCATGTGGCATCGGCTGGTCGAGGCGATCGCGCGAGCGCAAAAGCAAGTGCTGAACAAGAGCTGAGCAGGGCGGCGTGGCTTTCGGTTTATCCCCCATCCATACCGCGCGCGCGGAGACCGTCGCGACCGCGACGCTCACGGTCGAGACCTCCGGCGAAGGTTTCGTCGAGATCACGCGCGACGTGGCGCGCTTCCTCGCCGCCATCAAGGCGCGCGACGGCGCCGTGCTGGTTTATCTCAAGCACACCTCGGCGTCGCTCGTGATCCAGGAGAATGCCGATCCTGACGTGCGCATCGATCTGGTCACCGCGCTGGAGCGCATTGCGCCGGCCTATGCCGGCTGGGTGCATCAGGTCGAGGGACCGGACGATATGCCGGCCCACATCAAATCGATGCTCAACGGCGTCTCGCTGCATGTGCCGGTCGTCGGCGGCGCCCTGGCGCTCGGGACCTGGCAGGGCATCTATGTCGCCGAGCATCGCCGGCGCGCGCACCGCCGCGAGGTGGTTCTGCAGTTTCTCGGGTCGTGTGAACAGCATAATGACGAATCCGAATGATCGCTGCGGATACCGCACGAAGGCCTACGCTGCCCCCTGTGGACCGCGCCCGGCGATCGGCAGTAACATGAGCTGCGAGGCTGCGTTTCACATGCGTTGGCCCGCGCGCGATCGACCTGGGTCATACCGTTGAGCGAGTCTCAGTCCTATCGTCTCGTGATCGCCGACGATCACCCGCTGTTCCGCGGCGCATTGCGCGAGGCGGTCACCGGCTTGTTCGGCCGCGCCGAGGTCGCGGAAGCCGGCACGTTCGAAGAGGTCAGCGAGCTTCTGGAACGCGACGGCGGCGACATCGACCTGATCCTGCTCGATCTGCGCATGCCCGGGGTGCGCGGTTTTTCCGGCCTGATGTATCTGCGCGCCCAATATCCGAGCCTGCCGATCGTGGTGGTCTCGGCCAGCGACGATCCCGCCGTGATCCGCCGCTGCATCGATTTCGGCGCCTCCGGGTTCATTCCGAAAACGCTCGGCATCGAGGCGCTGCGCCAGGCGATCGCGCGCGTGCTGCAAGGCGAGGTGTGGACGCCGCCCGACGTCGACCTCACGCGCCAATCCGACGGCGAAATCACCGCCATGATCGCGCGGCTGTCGACGCTGACGCCGCAACAGGTCCGGGTCCTGATGATGCTGTCGGCGGGACTGCTTAACAAGCAGATCGCCTATGAGCTCGGCGTCTCGGAAGCGACCGTGAAGGCGCACGTCTCCGCCATCCTGCAGAAGCTCGGAGTCGAGAGCCGCACCCAGGCCGTCATCGCCGCCGGCAAGATCGAAGCCGGCCAATGGCCGCAGCTGCGGGCGCGGGAGCAATAATCCTGCAAGAGACGTTCGTCGCTCTCGATCTACGGCAAAAGCTTTGGGTTGCGCCAGCCCTGAACGCCGTCGACGGTGACGACTGGCACCATGCCAAGTCGCAAGAGCGCTGGGCGCTCAATCTCGAACTGCCAACCCGCTTGCAGAAGCGTCTCGCACAACCGTCCCTCGATCTGCCGAGAGTGCGTGCCTATCACCATATATGCGACTTTCTCAGCTAGAGCACTTTCATAATTGGCGGCGATAGCCTTGGTTTGTGAGGTAGTTTTCGCACTCTTGCGGACTAACCTTGGTGAGGGCTTCGGCGATTGCTGCGATGAGGGCTTCGATGGTTCTGGCGGC
>JBEKIC010000102.1:0-5753 GCA_050011955.1 Xanthobacteraceae bacterium | reverse complement strand
AACTCGTCATGCGGACTTCTGAACCAAAGCCACACTAGATCAATACGTTGCTAGTGTCCTTCGATTCCGAAGTTCGCAAACGAGGGTGCCGCATAATGATGCGAACTTCGGAATCGGGACACTAGGCAATCGGCGCTTCACTGTCGCCCGAGAGCAGCAATTGCGGGACCTGGGCAAAGTCCCAGCCCGGCGTCGTGTTCCGGGGGTCAAAAATCCACACCAGATCGAATCGCGAGCCGGGCCATTTTTGCGGACATGTCGTGCTGTTACCGAGGATCTGGTTGGCGATCTCTGGAATGGCCTCATGCTCCCAGGCGATGAGCACGGACCCCGCGGCGACGATCGCGGCTTTGACGAGATCGTCCTCGCCGCCCTTGGGAAAGCGCAGGTCGAGCGACAGCTTCAACTCCTTCGAAAGCTCGAGCACCGTGTGCTGCGGCCTCAAGCTCTTGCTGTGTTTGCCGGCGGCCGCCGCGAAAATGGTGCTCGGTTGCGCCAGTCGCGGGTCGGAAAACTTGCCGTCGCGCGGCGCGAAAAAGCGAACGAGCGCGCCGCTGCGCTGCCAGCCACGCACCACAAGTTCCTCGGGGTCGACCGCTCCGGCAGCCGTTACCCCGACCACCGTGCCGTCGTCGCTCGGCTTTTCGGCGTGCCGGATCAGCATGATCTTGGTCGCCGGCATGATTTGGTCCTCGCGTGGCGCTCGTCGTGCGTTTGCATCGGCTCGGTTACCCAACGGGAGTTCCGCGGGCCTCGCCGTGGCCATGGTTGTGAGTGAGAAACCGCTCCGTCCCCACGCTTATCCATGCGCGCGCGGAGAATACAGCATGTGGTTGCAAAGTAAAATACTTCGCGGGCCGATGCTCAACAGCTTGCCTGCGATATCGCGGCGGCCGCGCGCTATTCCGCCGCCGCCGCTTTCGCCGCTGCCTGGTCGCGCACGAATTTCTGCAGCGCAATGAGATCGGGCTTGCCGGAGCCGAGCAGCGGCAGCTTGTCGAGCACGATGATCTCGGCCGGGTTCATCAGCTCGGAGGCGTGCTTGCTGCGGGCAAATGCCTGGAAATCGGCGCGCGTCGCGCCATGCTTGTCGGTGATCAGAATAAGCCGCTCGCCCTTGCGGTCATCCGGAACCGCCACAACCGCCGAGATATAGTTCGGCCACAGCTCGGCCGCGAGCATCTCGACGGCGGCGAGCGAGATCATCTCGCCGCCGACCTTGGCGAAGCGCTTGGCGCGACCTTTGATGGCGATGTAGCCCTGCTCGTCGATCGCGACGATATCGCCGGTGTCGTACCAGCCCTCCGGCGGCTTTTCGAGCACGCCCGGGTGCTCGGCGCGCAAGTAGCCGAGCATCACGTTCGGTCCTTTGACCCAGAGCCGCCCGCCCTCCTCGACGCCCTCGACCTTCTCCAGCTTCGCCTCTATGCCCGGGAACAGGCGTCCGACCGTACCGAACTTGTTGAACATCGGCGTGTTGAACGACAGCACCGGCGAGGTCTCGGTCACGCCGTAGCCTTCGAGAATGCGCAGCCCGAACTTTTCCAAATAAATCCGGCGGGTCGATTCCCTTATCGGCTCGCCGCCGGCCACGATGTAGCGCAGCGAGCGGAAGTCGTAGGCGTTGGCCATGCGCGCGTAGCCGGCGAGGAACGTATCGGTGCCGAACAGATAGGTCGCGCAGATGCCGTAGACCAATTCCGGCACCGTGCGATAGTGCAGCGGCGAAGGATAAAGATAGGTCGGCACGCCGGAAATGAGCGGCAGCACGATGCCGCCCATGAAGCCGAAGGAGTGGAACGCCGGCAGTGCCATGAACAATCGGTCGTCGTGGCCGAAATCGATGCGCGCTTCGGCCTGCGCGACGTTCGCCAGCACGTTGCGGTGGGAGAGCACGACGCCCTTGGGCACTCCTTCCGTGCCCGAGGTGAACAGCACGACCGCCCAATCGTCGGGCTTGCGGGCGACCAGCGGCTTTTTCGCGCGCAGTGCGCCGCGCAGCTTGTCGGAAAAGCTTACCGTCTTGCGAATGTCTTCCAGATAGACGATGCGCACCTGCTTCTCGATCGCGGCGATGAGTTTTTCTAGTCTCGCCTTCTCCACGAAAGCGTGCGCGGTGAGAATGGTGTCGAGTTGCGCCGCCCGGCAGGCGCCGAGAACGTTGGCGGCTCCCGAGGTGAAATTGATCATGGCCGGCACCCGTCCGCCGGACATCAGCGCCAGCACGGTCACCGCGCCGCCGTTGGACGTGGGCAGCATGACGCCGATGGCGCGGCCTTCCAGCGCCAGCGGCATGAGCTTGGCACCGAGGATTCTCGTCGCCTGCAGGAGCCGCTTGTAGGTCAGCCGGCCGCTGGTCGGGTCCTCAATCGCCAGCCACTTGCCGCCCTGGATTTTCGCTGCTTCGATGACCGCCTCGATGACGGTGCGGTCGGTGCGCGCAGTGCGGAACATCAGATTGGACATGACGTCGTAAAGCGCCGCGCCTGCGGCCACACGCCGCTTTCGTCCCTTGAGCTCCGGATTGACGTTCATCTTCACCGGTTCGAGGATCGTCACCTTGATCTTCGGAAACAGCCGGCGGCGCACCTGCGTGCTTTTCAGGCGGCTGAAGATCGTCTTCTCCGGCCCTTCGATGCGCACCGGAACCACCATCGCATCCGATTTGTCGGCGATCATCGCGGCGCCGTCGTAGATTTTCATCAGGCTGCCGGTGACGGTGATGCGGCCTTCCGGAAAGATCACCAGCATATTGCCGTCGCGGACGGCATTGATGATGGTGCGCAGCGCCATCGGCTTGAGCGGATCGAGCGCCATGGTGCGCACGAACGGCAGGAACGGCTGGATCCACCACGCCCGGGAGATCGCCACGTCGACGGCGAAGACCGGCCGCTTGGGAAGCAGCGACATCGCGATCGGCGCATCGAGGAAGCTCACATGGTTCATCGCGATGATGGCGTTGTGGCCGGCCTTGGCGACGTTCTCCAGGCCCTTGACCTCGAGACGGAAGAAGGCGCGGAACACGATCGACAGAAAATCATTCAGCCAGCTTGCCGGCATGGTGCGACCGATGATGAAGGCGACGACAAGGTTGGCGACGCCAAGGAGCGCAAACAGGATCGGCACGCCGAGGCCGAGCTTTTGCAGCACGGCAAGCAGCAAGGCGCCGACGACCATGAAGGCGGCATTCAGCACGTTGACGGCGGCGACGACGCGGGCGCGGTGGTCAGCGCCGGCCCAGGCCTGCACCGCAGTAAAGGTCGGCACGATGAACAGGCCGCCGGCGATCGCCAGGCCGGCAAGATCGATGGCAATGTGAATGCTGTAACGCGCGGCGAAATAATCGCCGACGCCGAGCGGATGGGTCGCCGGCACAACGGCTGAATCCGTCCAGCCAAGATCGAGGCAGAACAGGCCGAGCAGCACGGCGCCGACCAGCGTCGGCAACAGAATGATGCGCCCGGCGGCGAGCCATGCGGCGAGACCGGAGCCGACCGCGACGGCGACCGAGAAGATGGTGAGGAACAGAGTGACGACCCCCGCGGTGCCGCCGATATCGAAGGTCACCAGCGGCGGCAGCAACGACAGGACCAGCGCGCCCACCAGCCAGAACCAGCTCGCCACCAGCGCACCCCACCACAGCCGCGGCTCGCCGCGGATATATTTGATGAGCGTCCCGGTGGAGACGAAGATGTTGCGGTTGATGGCGAGATGGGGCGCACCTTCACCGCTCGGCGGGATGAATCGGCTCGCCACCCAGCAGGCGAGCGCCGACACCATCATCAGCCAGGCGAAGTGGATGGGATCGCCGCCGTTCTTCGCCGCCAGCCCGGCGACGATGGTGCCGAGCAGAATAGCCAGGAAGGTGCCGCCCTCGACCAGCGCATTGCCGGACGGCAGTTCGGCGCGGGCGAGATGGTCGGGCAGGATACCGTACTTGATCGGGCCGAACAGCGAGGCGATCACGCCGAACAAAAACACCGCAATGAAAAGCAGGATGAGCGAATGGAAGGCGAAACCTGCTATGGCGAGCGCGGCAACGCCGATCTCGGCGAACTTCAGGCGCTGCGCCACGAGCGCCTTGTCGTAGCGGTCGGCGAGTTCGCCGCCGAGTCCCGAAAGAAAGAAGAACGGCGCAATCAGCGTTGCGCCGGCCAGCGTGATCAATGCTTCCGAGTCGGGACCCGCGATCTGGAACAGAATGACGAAGACGAGCGCCGTCTTGAGGAAGTTGTCGCCGAAGGCCGAGAAGAATTGGCACCAGAACAAGGGCGCGAAACGTCGCGTCGTCATCAGGGACGTGGACATGGCTCTCCCGCCGTTGGCGCTTGCTCCCGCGACAGTCTAGCCGCCCGCGCGCGGCTTGGCGACGCGGAATCAAGCGGCCCGGCACACCACGAAGCCCTACCGAGGACGCAGATTCGTAAAATTCTGCTGCAAGATCAATGGATAGCAGGATCTGGACGCAGCACCTAGCGTTTGCGGTCCGGCGCGCGGGCGGCCAGCAGGCGCCGAATCCGGTCGTGTACGACCCGCGGCTCATAGGGGTTTCGGCACCGTGCCGCTCGACTCGCACAGATCCGCCGCCGCATTCACCGCGCGGGGCACGCTGCCGGTCAAGATGACGTCGAGGCCCGGACGGTGGGAACGCGCCCACTGCGAGAGGCCGAAGCCGTCCATCGAGCCGGGCATTTCGATGTCGCTGAAAATCACGTCGACGGCGAGCTGCGGCTGCTGCAGCACGACGATCGCCTCGTCGGCATTGGTCGCCTCGACGACTCTGTAACCGCAGTCCCGCAGGTACTCGGAAATGACGAGGCGAAGCAAAACCTCGTCTTCGACGACGAGAACGGTTCCCGCGCTCGCCGGCGTTGGATGTTTTCCAGCAGTCATTGCTCAAATGGCGGCAAAAGCCTCTGCACCTGTTCGACCACCGTGTGCAGATCGTAGGGTTTGGCAATGAACGCGTCGGCGGTCTCCCGGACAAAACCCTCGGGTTGGTTGCTGGATGTCATGATGAGCTTCAGTTGCGGATAATGTGCGCGCACGAGTCTGGCGAGAGCGACACCATCCATCCGGCCAGGCATGCGGATATCCGTGAACAGCAGTTGCACAGGCAGTGAACTCCCCAGAATGGTCAGAGCCTCGTCGGCATTGGAGGCTTCAAGCACGTGGAGCCCCTGGCTGCGCAGCTCTTCCGCAATCAACAGCCGAAGCAATACCTCGTCCTCGACAACAAGTACCGTGGGCCTTTCGGGCTTGAGGCCTACCTGAGAAGCCAGCATCGAACTCCCCGCCATGCGCTGTTGCACCGGTCTGCTGCCGAGCGCGCCCACCGGGGTCACGCGGCTGCAGCAGCGCTGGCACAATGGCGCCCCAAAGCAAATAACGCCTTTCTCGGAGTCGGGTTCCCTTGCCTAGACGCTCCCTGAACGCCAGCACGCGCCGCGGCGGTTAAGGCTCAGACAGCCGAAATATCATGCGCCGGTTACCGCGATAATCGCTTCCTTCACCTTCGCCCTGGCGAAGTTTCCGATGGTTTCCAGATCGAAATGCGGAATATTCGGGAACTCGTTCGGCACGACGACGGCGTCGACGATCGCCGGGCCGTCGACAGCGAACGCCTCGCTAGAGCGGTTTCCGTTTAAGTCGACCATATCCTGAATTCGCGAGGTATGCAGCGCATTCAGCTCGAGAGATTTGATCGAGACACGAGGCGACGGCCTTGCAGAGGCTCCTGACGGTGAACGCGG
>JBEKIC010000101.1:0-6639 GCA_050011955.1 Xanthobacteraceae bacterium | reverse complement strand
TGCCGCGTTCACCGTCAGGAGCCTCTGCAAGGCCGTCGCCTCGTGTCTCGATCAAATCTCTCGAGCTGAATGCGCTGCATACCTCGCGAATTCAGGATATGGTCGACTTAAACGGAAACCGCTCTAGAGGAATGGACGGCCAATGTTCGTCCGGAATCGGAGGCAAAGCGGAAGTGGCTGACGCACGCTCGATGTGGCGCGATTGCCCCGGTCCGGAAGTCGAGCGAGCCGTCACTCGATCAATTACCTCATCGCGATCGCGAGGACGCTGGGCCGCTGCTATCAGTCCGTAGCGCCTCAGTGATATGTCCGACGTGGTCGGTACGGAAAACGTCAGAGGCCGAACCAGCGGGCGCGGCGGCTGGAACCGAAAAGCTCCTTTTCCGCGCGCAAATCGATCGACGGCTCGTAGTACTTTCCCGTCGGCGACGGACCGGAGAAAAAATCCACCTCGACTTTGCCGATACGTCCGCCGCCGAATTCGACATAGCAGGTGCCGAAGCCATTATATTCCCTCGCCTTGCCGCCGTTCCGCAGCTTGGCGATCAAGGCGCTCGCCACGGCAAGTGCCGCGCCCTCGGCGAACACGCCGGCCTTCGGGGTGCCGGTGTTGGCGCCGTCTCCCACGGCGTAGACGCCGGGATATTTGGTCTCCAGGGTCCGCGGATTAACCGGAATCCAGCCATTCTCGGCCATGCCGCTCTCCACCACCACGGAGGGAACGCGGTGCTTGGGAACGCCCAGAAACAGATCGAATTGCATCTCGGTCCCGTTATCGAGAATTGCGACCTTGCGGGCGCCGTCGACAGAGGCCACACGGCGACCCGGAATAAACTTGATGTTGCGCTCGGTGAAGGCCGCCGCCAGCGCCCGCGAGGTTTCGGGCGAGGGCGGCACCGGACTCGGCAACGGCAGCACGAAGCTGATTTCGCAGGCCTCGCGGACGCCCTGATTGACCAGGAAATCGTGCAGCATCAAGGCGCATTCGCTGGGCGCCGGCGGGCACTTGAAGGGGGCCCCGCAGACGCCAATGATCGCGTGGCCCTTCGAGAATGTGGGTAGCACATCTCGTAACCCCGCGGCACCGGCCACGGAGTAAAATTCGTTTCCGCCTTCCGCGAGCCCGGGCGTTGCGTCCATGTCATAGTCGGCGCCGAGAGCGACGACCACGAAGTCGGCCTCATAGGTTCCGGCATTGGTGGTGACGCGCCGCGAATTGGGGTCGATCGCGGTAATTGTCTCCTGTCGGAAGTTCACGCCGGGCTTTACGAAGTTGCGGTACGATAGGCGCACCGCGTCAAGCGTCGTGTGGCCAAACATCAGATCGAGCTTCGAGTAACCGAGCACAAAGGCGTCGCTCTTATCGATCAGAGTCACATCGATGTTGTCGCCGAGCGATTCCGACAAGCGGGTGGAAAGTTCCAGGCCACCGAATCCGGCCCCAAGAACAAGGACATGTGTCTTCATGAGGCAGATGATAGACAAATATCTTCGGGCTGCAAAACGATTTTTGCGCGATCCCTCTCCCCGGCCACAGATCGCCCGGTTTGGGGGACAGCGGTTACGCGGCGACCGCACCGGCATGGCCGAATCTAACCTGACTACGATGTGCAGGCATATCCGGTCGCTATCGGGGATATTCCACGCCTTGCGAGACTGGAAGCTGAGGCTGCAATGCTCTATATGACAGTGGCCAATCCCGTATTGACAATCTTGCGGATAACAGAGGTGTGTGATGACGCTTGCAATCAATGATACAGCTCCGAATTTCGAAGCGCAGACCACGGAAGGCAAGATCAAATTCCACGACTGGATCGGCAACTCCTGGGTGGTGCTGTTCTCGCACCCGAAGGACTATACGCCGGTCTGCACCACCGAACTCGGCTACATGGCCAGGATCAAACCGGAGTTCGACAAGCGCGGCGTCAAGATCATCGGTCTCTCGGTCGACCCGGTTGACAAGCACGCCGACTGGGCGGCCGACATCAAGGAGACGCAGGGCTTTGCACCGAACTACCCGATGATCGGCGACGTCAACTTCAATGTGTCGAAGCTCTACGGCATGCTGCCCGCGAGCGTGTCTGGCGATCCCGCCAAGCGCACGGCAGCCGACAACCAGACGGTGCGCAACGTTTTTGTCATCGGACCGGACAAGAAGATCAAGCTCATTCTGGTCTATCCGATGACCACCGGCCGTAACTTCGACGAGGTGCTGCGGGTAATCGATTCGCTCCAGCTCACCGCCAAGCACAAGGTGGCGACGCCCGTGAACTGGAAAAACGGCGAGGATGTCATTATCGCGGGCTCCGTCACCGACGATGATGCCAAGAAACAGTATCCGCAAGGCTGGAAGGCGCCGAAGCCGTATATCCGCATCGTACCACAGCCGAAAGGGTAGGTACGCCGGACATCAGAGCATGATCCCGAAAAGTGGAACCCGGTTTTCGGAAAAGATCATGCTCAAACTAAAATTTAGACCCTGATCCGATTCAATTGAATTGGATCATGGCCTAGATGCGACCCGGGCGCACCCGGTCAGCGCACCAGCGGCCCGCCCGCCTTCTTCCAGGCGTCGACGCCGCCCTCGATGTGGCAGGCCGCAGCGAGGCCCGCGTCCTGCGCGGCTTGCACCGCCATGGCCGAGCGCTCGCCGAAGGCGCAGTAGAACAGCAACCGCTTGCTGGTCGATTTGGCGAGTTCATACAGCGTGCCGCCGGAGCCAATGCTCTCCTGCAACGCTGGGTAGGGAACGTGCAGCGAGCCCGCGATGGCGCCGTGCCGCTCGCGCTCCGAGCGCTCGCGCAGATCGATGAACGCGATGTCGGGCTTGCCCAGAAGGGCGAGTGCCTCGCCTGCGGAGTACGCCCAGCCGCGGCGCGCGATCTCCTCCTGCGCCAGCCCGACCTTCATGTTGGCGGGCACCGCGACATCCATCATCTTCGGATTTGGCAGTTTCAGGTTATTCATCAGCTCGATAAATTCCTCGGCCGACTTCACCTGTAGCCTCGGATTGAACGCCTTTTCCTCGCCGATGGTGGAGACGGTGTCGCCCTTGTAGTCGTGCGCGGGGTAGACCAGCGTCGCATTTGGCAGTTTCAGGAGCCGCCCGAAGATCGACTCATATTCCGCGCGGGGGTCGCCATTTTGGAAGTCGGTCCGGCCGGTGCCGCGAATGAGCAGCGTGTCGCCGGTGAACACCCGGTCCGGCATGACGAAACTGTAGGAATCGTCGGTGTGACCGGGCGTATACACGACATCAAGCGCAAGCCCTTCGATCGTGAGCTTGTCGCCTTCGCCAAGCCGCATCGAAACCACGTCGGCCTTGGTCTGTTCACCCATCACGGTGATGCAATGGGTGCGATCGCGCAGCGCCCCCAGGCCGGTGATGTGGTCGGCGTGCAGGTGCGTATCTACCGCCTTGACCAGCTTTAGATCGAGTTCTCTCACGAGTTGCAGATAGCGATCGACCTTCTCCAGCACCGGATCGATGATGAGCGCCTCGCCTCCCAGCCGGCTGGCGAGCAGGTAGGAGTAGGTTCCGGATACTTGATCGAAGAGTTGACGGAAGATCATGGCGCGACCCTTTCCGATGCCCAATATACCAAATTATGAAGGTTCTTATGGATAAGGTTTCACCGACTTTTTTGCAGCGCCAAAGGTCGTTCATGGCCCAAACCGACGGTTGCCGCGTTGCAGCGAAACGGTAGCTATCGGAGCAAGAGCGGAAGTGGTTGGAGCGCGCTCGAACGGTCGAGAATGACCCTAAGCGGCCGGCTGATGCCTCACGCGAACACGGTACGCTCTACCAGCCAGTAAAGCCCGAAGGCCAAGATCACCCCCGAACAGGCGTAGACCACTGCCGGGTTCCGCCCCTTGCGGGTGGCGGTGCCGCCGCCGATCCGATCGGATAACAGCAGCAGTGGGAAGATGAGAGCCACGATCGCGACTTGCCCGATCTCGACGCCGATATTGAACGCCGCCAGCGCCGGTGCCACCGCGTCGGTGGGCAGGCCGTATTCGCGCAAGGCGCCGGCGAAACCGAAGCCATGCACCAAGCCCAACACAAAGGTCGCGCGCCAGCGCTTGCGGATATCGTGGACGAAGAAATTCTCCGCCGCGACGAAGACGATGGTGGCGGCGATCAGTGGTTCGACCACCGACGACGGCAACCGCACGATATCGAGCACGGCAAGGCAGAGGGTGAGCGAGTGGGCAAGGGTGAAAGCCGTGACTACCTTGACCAGCGGCCACAGGCTGCGGCCCCAAAGGATCACGGCCAGGAGAAAGGCGATGTGGTCGTAGCCGAGAAAGATGTGCTCGATGCCGGCGCGAATGAAGCGTCCGACGAGCTGCAGCGTTGAGGAGCCGGCGCCTGACAGGTCGATTTCTGGTGCGGTCCTGTCGAGGACAAACTCGCGTTCGCCGTGCTCGGTGCCGATAACGGCCACGTGGCGGGCCGCCGGATCGACATCTTGAAAGAGGGTCACATGGTAACGCAGGTCGCCGCCGGAAGGACAGGTCCACGCGATCGTGACCAGAACGTGGGTGTCGGCCGGTCGTGCCGTTGCCGCCATCCGCGAGCAAGGTTGGCCGCCGGCAAGAACTGAGACGTGGTCGCTGACATAGGTCAGCAGGGACGGCGCCATCACCGCGAGCGCGACCGCGTTGACCACGCCCGATCCCGCCTCGATGAGACGAACGCCGGCCGCCTTTTCGTAGTCGAGTCCGAGCGCGTTGATTTCGACGCTGACCGTGCGCTCGCTGATGGTCAGACGTGAAGTGCTGACTCCCGCGTTGTGCGCCTGCGCCGGCAACACGGCGCCGGCGGTCAAGGCGAGCCCCGTGAGGATGAGCGCGCGCAGCATGCTCATGGAAAAAACGGTTGGCTTCCGTCGTTCATCGCTAACTTCCGCCAAGTCCCTTGAGGATCAAACCGGCGGCGGCCGCGCGCATGCTCTCGGGGTAGCTCTTGGCGAATGCCGCAAGCGCGGTGCGCGCCTTATCCGCATAGGCCTGCGCAGCCGCCGGCTCGGGCGCAAGGCGCGCGGCGCGCGCCAGATCAACGGCGTGGATGAACGCCGCCTCCTCGGCGTCGTCGCCCCTTGTGAGCGTCGACGCCAACGCCGCGGCCTCGGCGATCTGATGCTCAAGATCGTCGAATTTGATGCCCATGAGCTCAAACGGATCGATGACGAAGCTCTCGTAGAAGCCGGCCTTGACCAGCTCGAACCGCGCTTGCAGCGCGTAGGGCGCATCGGGCGCGAGGCGAACTGCGTCGGTCAGCGGCGCACGCGGCAGACGGTAGCGCCCGATCGCCTCGTCGAAGGCAGGTGCCATGTCACGTTGAGCGAGGCTCTTGAGAACCAGCTCGGCGTTGACGGTGAGCCGCCCGTTGTGAGCCGCGAGGTCGCGGTTGAGAACGGCGGTCGCCTCGGCCAGCGCCATGCCGAGCGCAAATCGCGCCTCGCCTTCGGCGCCTGATCCTGCCGCTGTCTTGACCCGCGCCGCCGCCGCGTCCGCGGCAGCGACGAGATCATTGGCCTGATCCGTGTCGATGATGTCGTGCGCACGCAGCGGATGCGTGCCAAAGGCGTGAAAAAGAACGACCAGCAGAACGAGCCACGGCCATGCCCAGCGGCTGCAGCAGATGGCCCGCGGCGGCTGGCCCGCGCCTGCCGACTCCGGCTGGGCCAAGGCGTCAGTCATTCGGCATGTCTCTGCCGGCGAAGAAAGCTTCCGCTCCCGGATGCGCGGGGACAGCGTCCTCCGGCGCACCGGCGCGCGCCGGAAGCGCCTCCGGATGCTGAGCCAGCGCCTGCGCGATCAGATAAGCGTGGCGCGCCTTAAAATCCGGCCGGCAGACGAAGAGGTAGCTGCCGAACGAAACCATCGCGCGAATCTGCGCGCCGCCGATATCGGCGAACGGCGGCTTGCCGAGGAAAAGGGCTTCCGCACCTTCCTTCGCCATGATGGCGACGTCCTGCTGCACGGTGGCGATCAGCACGCCGACGCGCCGCGCGTCGGGGGCGCTGGTCACCTGCGCCCGCGACGCCGGCAGAAAACGCACCAACGTATCCGCGGTCGCCGCCGCCAAGGCAGTGCTCTTGGCGTCGTCACGCTGGCCAACGATCAGCAGGTGATAGCGCCGGTAGACCGGCCACATCCGGTCGGGGTTTAAATCGGCGAGCTGAGGGCCGGCCGGCTGCCGGCGCCCGCCGCTGTCGATGACCTGAATAGGCCCGTGACCGGCGAGAACGAACGCCGCCGTACCCGCACCGAACGTCAACAATGCACGCCGCGTCATACTCGCCGATCAAACACCGCCGGAACGTCCGGTCCAACGCTGATACCCTTATTGCTGCGGCTTGAAAATGTCGCGGTTCAAGATCGCCGTGACACCCAGGTTCGGGATATCGACGAGTTGCGCGATATTGAGATCGACCGCCACGCTCACCAGTATGTAGGCCTGCTCGCGGGTTAGGCCCTTGGTCTTGACCAGGAAGTCAATCATGTTGAGCGTGGCATTGCGCGCCGCCAGGCTGACATCCTCGGAAAGGTTCGCCAGCGGAGCGATCTTCTGGCCACCAAGGTAGGTGTCGAACGATGGCACCTCGCCCTCGGGCTTCAGCGGCAGCCCGG
>JBEKIC010000100.1:0-6974 GCA_050011955.1 Xanthobacteraceae bacterium | reverse complement strand
CACATCGATGCCTTCATCAAGGCCTACAACACCAATGCCACCCCGTTTGCCTGGACCAAGTCAGAGGTCCATCAAAAACGCCTCAAACCACGTTTCGCGCATCAATGATTCCGGGTACTAGTGTGGCGGTTCAGAAGTCCGCATCATTTTTGCCGCGAACTCGTCATGCGGACTTCTGAACCAAAGCCACACTAGATCAATACGTTGCTAGTGTCCTTCGATTCCGAAGTTCGCAAACGAGGGTGCCGCATAATGATGCGAACTTCGGAATCGGGACACTAGGCCCCGGGGAATCAGGGACCGCACGAATAAGTCGTGTGAACGAGAAGACACACGCCAGAGCTAGTGCAAGGCGAATTCAGGTGTCGCGGCGACGGAACAGCAGCGCGCGGCGATCGAGGCCGGCGACGTCCGACGCGGGTGTTGCAACCGGCTCCGCCGTCACCGGCGTCATCAGCAGTGCAAGCTGCCGTTGCGCCTCGGCGCGAGCTTGACCGGGAAGCGTAAAGCTCAGCACAGGCGAATGCAGCGAATGGGCCTTATAAAGCCCGACTACTTCGTCGCCGCCCACCACGAATTTCCGCGGGCCGACGGGGAGCTCAACGGAGACGGTCTTGCCGATTTCAGCCATTTTCATCGCCACTGGCGTTATCGGCAAGATCATCAAGTTCATAAACCACGGTGTCAGGACGACACCCAACAATTCGACATCGTTGAAGAGGCGGAAGCCGACGCTCTCGATGGCTACCGTGTGATTGTAGATCGGCAGGTCCCGCATGCCAGCGTCGACAACGCGAAACTGCTCGATCAATGTAGATACACGGGGATGGTCGTTAAGGCTGCCAGAGGAACTCATGGCGAGCGGGGCGTTCAAGCGACGTGCATGGTCTGGGCCCGGGCAGCGAGCTCGGGGAAAAGGTCTTCGAAGAGACGCCTCGCCGCTTGCGCGTCCGCGCGCGCGATCTTAGCTACTGCGTAGCGCCGCGCCTGCAGGGCGACGAAATCCCCCGGCTGCACTGTTTCAGATAGCATCGTAAGGCTGACGGCGAAGCGATCGCCGTACACGTCGACCATCGCCATTGACCCGTCAATCGAAACCACTTCGGCTGGGACAGCGATGCACATTGAATGGTGACCTAATGCAAGCGCGCCGTCGGCGCCGGGCCGAGGCGGCTGAGCTCATCGACAATCATGGCAACCGCTGCATCGCGCCCGCTAGCCACCGCTGGAGACAATTCTAGGCCTAGGCTGAGATTTTGCGGTACGACGCCAATGACGACAACCCGGCGGGGCGCCTTGTTGACGAGGCGAAGCGCGGCAAGCAAGTCCGACAGACCCAATTGGTGTGGCGAGAACCGGGTCTCGAACAACATCTTGATGTTCTCATCTTCGAGCCGGATCACGCGGCCGGCCGGTCCATCAGCATTTACGGCATCGGCCACGATCAGGCAATCGCGTTCCGCGACCATGTCAAGCAAATCCATCCCCGAGGTGCCGCCATCGAGCACCTCGACGTCGGCGGGCAACTCATGGGACGCTTGGAGCGCTTCTACGATCCGTACGCCGACGCCCTCATCCGACAACAGGATATTGCCAAGGCCGAGAACAAGGATGCTCACATGCCCCTCACATCGCCTTGACTTGAACGATCGGCCGCTTTTCTGCGTCGACCATGTGGACTGCACAGGCGATGCACGGGTCGAATGAGTGCACGGTACGCAGTACCTCCAGCGGCAGGTTGGCATCGGCAACCGGATTATCGATCAGCGCGGCTTCGTAGGGGCCGGGCTCGTCGTTCTGGTCGCGCGGGCTGGCATTCCAAGTCGAGGGCACGACCGCCTGGTAATTATCAATCTTGCCGTCCTTGATGACGACCCAATGCGAGAGCACGCCCCGCGGCGCCTCGTGATAGCCAAAGCCGCGCACTTCGCCCTTAGGGAAGACCGGCCGATTGAACGTGCGGAAATCGCCTTTTGCGATATTGTCCACCAACAGCTGCCATTGATTTTGCAGCGCTTCGTGCAGCACCGCACAGCGCACGGCGCGCGCGGCGATGCGCCCGATTGTCGAGTGCAGCGCGCTCAACGGGATCTGCGCGCCGGCGACCTTGCTGGCGACCTCGACCAGCTTGGTCAGGTGGCGCTTCGTCGGCTCGTGGCCGGCGGCGTACATGCCGAGCACATTGGCGAGCGGCCCAACTTGCGCCCGCTTGTCCTGGAAGGTCGGCGCTTTGATCCAGGAGTATTTTCCGTCGTCGTGGAAGTCGTCATATTTAGGATTGGTCTGACCCTCGTACGGATGCAGCGCGGCGGCGGCCCCGGAATACTCGTACCAAGAGTGTTTGACCGCTTCCTTGACGCCGTCACGGAAGAAGGCGTCCTGATAGCTGGTGATCGCCTGGAACTTTGACAGATCGCCTGCAGGGATATAGCCGCCGGGCAGCTCGAATGTCGTTCCCTTGGTGTCGAGCGGCAGGTCCGGGACCGACAGATAATTGGTGACGCCCGCGCCGTATTGCGTCCAGTCGGCGTACAGCGCGCCGACCGCGGCAACGTCATTCATCATCGCATTGTGGACGAAGTCGCCGAGCTCGTCGATCAACGCTTTGATCGTATAAAGCCGTTCCAATGTCAGCGTCGACTGGCTGTCGGGATTGATTGCGTTTGACACTCCGCCGACTGCGAGATTCTGGATGTGTGGCGTCTTGGATCCGAGAATGGCGACGATCTTGTTGGCGGTACGCTGCACTTCGAGCGCTTGAATATAATGCGTCGCCGCCAGCAAATTGACGTCCGGCGGTAGCTTCATCGCCGGATGTCCCCAATAGCCGGATGCGAAAACGCCAAGATTGCCACTGGCGACGAAGGTTTGCAGCCTGTCGCGCACCGAGCGAATGTTCGGGATGCTGTTGGCCTTATAGTCGGATAGGGTCGCGCCGAGCTTGGCGGCGCCGGCGGGATCGCCCTTGAGCGCGGAGACGATATCGACCCAGTCGAGCGCAGCAAGATGATAGAAATGCACGATGTGATCGTGCACGCCGTGCGCCGCGACGATCATGTTGCGGATGTACTGGGCGTTGAGCGGCACTTCAAGGTTGAGCGCATTCTCGACGGCGCGAACGGAAGCGATGGCGTGCACCGTCGTGCAGACTCCGCAAATCCGCTGCGTGAAGATCCAGGCGTCGCGCGGGTCGCGGCCCTTGAGGATGAGCTCAATGCCCCGCCACATCGTCCCGGAGGACCAGGCCTTGGTCACCTTGCCGCCGTCGACTTCACAGTCGATGCGCAGATGCCCCTCGATGCGGGTGATGGGATCGATCGTGATGCGGGTCACGGGGCTCTCCTATTAGGCGGATGCCGTATCGGAACGGCTGACGCCTTCCAACACCGGGAACAACTTGATGAAGACGAGATAGAGCAGGATTTCGAGCGAGATGATGCCGATCGTGACCATCAGCTCGGGAACGGACGGAAAGTAACTCCAGTTTCCAACCGGGGTGTCGCCGATCATGAGCGCGGCGAGCCGGTAGAGAATGGCGCCGCCCAACAAGGCGACAGCGCCCAAGAACGAGGCGCGCTGGCTGGCGCGGCCGGCCGGCGTCAGGAAGATGAGAACCGCGGCAATAAACAGCGCGTTCTCGATCCAGAACATCGAGGCTTTGAGATCGCCCGCGAAGGCGAGATTGACGACGCCGCGATTAAGCAGGTCCGCCCAGCGGATTACCAGCCAAACGAGGCTCACCCAACCCACGACCTTCGACAGCTTGGATATCAGCGCGTGCTCGGAGGGCAGATCGAATGCATGGGTCACCACGGTGGCTTCGAACATCACCACCGCATAGCCCATCAGGATCGCGCTGACGACGAACAGCAACGGAAGCCAGACCGTGAACCACAGCGGCGACAACTTGGGTCCCATCGACAGCAGCACGCTGCCGAACGAGGACTGGTGCATCAGCGGCAATAGAATGCCGAGTGCGACGAACACGAACATCCAGCGCTCGAGAAAACGCTTCAAAGCCAGCCATTTGAAGCGTTCAAGGAGGATAGGAAGGAACTCGATCCACAACACCACTGTGTAGGCGAGCAAACACAGTGCGACTTCGAACATGATCGAATTCGGCTGCCAATGCCACGGCAGCAGGACGTTATAGGCCTGCCACCAGCGGCCGAGATCAGTGAAGGCAGCGAGACCGCCGAGCGTGTAGCCGAACAGTCCGCCGAGCAACGCCGGACGTATCAGCGGATGGTACGCGGTGCCATTGAAGGCGTAGATCAGGATCGCCATGGAGAATCCGCCGCAGCCCAGCGCAGTGCCGATGAAGATGTCGACATCGACCCAGATTCCCCAGGGATAGCCGGAGTTGAGATTGGTGACCGCGCCGAGCCCGTAGATCAAGCGCAGGGCGAGGAAGTAGAAGCCGACAATGACGAGGGCGGCGAGCACCAATGTTGTTGGCGTCACCAGGCTTCTTCGCAGGGGTGCGGCAGCGCTCACGGTCGGTCCCCCTTGGTTTTTGGTCCAGCGTCACCTTCGGCGTGGTTGACGCGGCGTCGCACCAGCACGGCAAGGCCGGCAAAGGCGATGATCGGCGCGATCAGCCACTGATAAATCGTGTGCTGCACGCCTTCGGAGAGCGCGGCAGGGGCCTGCGATGGGACGGTCGGCAGTCCGAGCCGCGGGAACGGAACGCCGGCAATGTAGCGGACCTGGGTGCCGCCGCCTTCGTGTTCGCCATAGATAGCTTTGACGTAGTTGGGAATCGTCGCCGGATTGGGCGGACGATTGTCGCCGAGCCGGCCGCGTGGGAATTGGTAGGAGGTGCCGGGCGTTGCCGACAGACGACGCGCCGTTTCCTGTTCGATATCCTTGACGGTGCCGAATAGTGAGGCGCCGGTCGGGCAGACATCGCAGCACGCGGGCACCTTGCCGTCCTTCAGCAGATGACGGCAGAACTGACACTTTGCAATCTTGCCGAACGGATTGCTGAAATCGTACTGCGGCACGCCAAACGGACACGCATAGACGCAATACCGGCAGCCAATACAGGCGTCGGGATCGTGGCTGACGACGCCGGTCACCGGGTCCTTTCGCATTGCGCCGACCGGGCAGACCGAGACGCAAGACGGATCGACGCAATGCAGGCAGTGCCGTTTGACAAACGCAAAGCCGTCAATCTCGCGATCTTTCTTCTCCGCCGTGCCGTTGCGATAGACTTTGATGACGTTCAGCGTTCGGCCGGAGAGGTCCTCGGCCGAATCCCAGGTATGTTCATTCCAATTGCTGAGATCCGGCGGGATTTCGGCCGGCATTTCGTTGGCGGCCTTACAAGCCGCAACGCACGCTTTGCAGCCGATGCAGAGGGTGGAGTCGTACAGCATGCCCACCGCATCCGGCGATATCTCTTTGGGCGGCCGTGCGATGGCAAACGCCTCTGTTGGCGCTGCGGTGACGGCTACCCCCACACAGCCATTGGTCAGCAACTGACGGCGGCTGAGCTCAGTCATGGCTAGGCCTGTTCTTTCGAGGCGTCATTGGCGTTTTTCTTGCCGTTGCCCATCTGCTTGAGCAGCACAGCGCCCGCGCCGACCGCCACGCCGGCTACGGCTCCAAGCACTGCAGCCGCACCGGCGCTCGGACCGGCGCCCTCGGGTGCGTTGACCTGCGGGAAGGCGGTTGGCGGCGTCAAAGTCTTAACGGTGGCTAGCGCATGCAGCGGCTTACGGAAGCCGGTATCCTTCTCCGTGCAGCCGAAGCACGGATGCCCCGTGCCTACCGGCCAAGAGCCGAAGCCGACGTCGCCGAAGCCGATGGCAGGACAGTTCGCGTAGGTCTCGGGACCCTTGCAGCCAATCTTGTACAGGCAAAAGCCCTGACGATGCCCTTCATCGCCAAACTCGAGCGCAAAGCGTCCGGCATCGAAGTGCGGCCGCCGCTCGCAGTTCTCGTGGATCAAGCGCCCGTAGGCGAACCTCGGCCGGTTCTCTTTATCGAGTGCGGGCGGCCGCTTGAAGGTCAACACGTACAGGACAGTCGATAGAAGATTGTAGGGGCTGGCTGGGCAACCGGGGATGTTGATCACCAGTTTGCCGGGAATGACCTTCTGCGTACCGACCGCGCCGGTCGGATTCGGGTCGGCCGACTGGATGCCCCCCCACGACGCGCATGATCCAATAGCGATGACCGCGGCCGCACCCTCTGCAGCCTCACGGATCAAATCCGCCTGTGTTTTGCCGCCGACCTTGCAGTAGATGCCGCCGTCCTTCAGTGGCGTGCCGCCCTCGGTCACCAGGATATAGGCGCCCTTATGTTTCTCCATCATCGCGTGCTTGTAATCGAGCGCCTGCTTTCCGGCGCCGACGCACAGCGTATCGTGATAATCGAGGGAGATGACGTCGAGCAGGAGCGCTTCCAACGTCGGATGGTAGGACCGCAGCAGCGATTCCGTGCAGCCGGTACACTCCTGTCCGTGCAGCCAGATGACCGGCGGTCGTGCTGGCGAGATCGCCGCTTCGGCCATCCGCACCCCGGCAGCCGACGACAATCCCATGGTCGCGGCTACGCCGGCGCAAAATTGCACCAACTGCCGCCGCGTGACGCTCCCAGAGCCTCGAATCTCCGCCTCTGGGTCCGGGCCGAGACAGGCCGTGTAATTAATGTCGGATTTGCGTGTAGCGGCCATTAGCAGCCCCTTCCAATTGGCACTTTACTGCGCGTACCGTTGGTTATTCGCCCTGGTCAGCGACACAGGCACGAGCCCAAACATCCGCCTATCAAGGCGCAGCGCATGCAGCGATGACGATCGTCAAATTTTATTGAGATGACCCGACAAGGGGCGCTGTGGTCGCTAGTACCGACTATCGCTGATGAATGAGTCGTGATTCAAGGATGCATGAGCGGCATCCCCGAGGCGACGATTATCATTCTGACGGCGGAGGAACGTGCCGAGCTTGAGAGCTTGGCGCGCTCGACGA
>JBEKIC010000099.1:0-7041 GCA_050011955.1 Xanthobacteraceae bacterium | reverse complement strand
CGTTGTCTGCCGCCAGAAGTGAAAGGTTCAAGTGACAGCAACATAGTGAGGGTTTCAGTGATAGCAAAAGCTCAATGAAATCGGGGTTAACTTAGCGTTTCACCGCCCGATGCTCTAATATCCTAGTGGAGCATGATCTTTTCGGAAAACCGGCTTCCACTCCCCGGATCGCGTCCGGGGGCAGGCTTTTTCCGGATCATGCTCTAGTCACGCCCGCCGCTGGCGCCAAGCCGCCCACAGCGTCAGCGCGCCGACCAGTACGACAGCGAGCGGCGCGCCGGGCAAGCCGAGCGTGGCGAAGGCCACGGCACCGCACGCGGCGCCGAGCAGGAAGCCGGTCGCGATCGCCAGCACGACGGCAAGCTGCGATCGCACCGTGATGAATTCCCGTTCGCTGGTGGGATCGCCCGGATCGCGCGCGTAGCGGCGCCAGGCCAGGAAAAGCTCAGTGCTCGAGATGCCGAGCTGCGTCATGTTGCCGGTCATCACGTTGGTCTGCGGGATGCCGCGCATCAACAGCCGCACGATCACGCTCTGCGTGCCCATCGCCATGGCGCCGAACAGGCCGGCGAAGATGCCGTGCCAGTCGCTGGCGCCTTCGATCGGCGGGCCGACGATGAGCAGGATGGTGAACGCCGCGAGCAGCATGGTCTCGAAGGCGAGCATCCACGGCAAGGCCGCGCGGCCTTGGTGGCGCAGCCAGCCGATCAGTCCCGCGGTCAAGGCCGCCGCCACCAGGAACGCGACGATGGCGATGAGCTTGCCGGCGACGCCGGTGTCGTGCGTGACCAGCTCGGCGCCGCCGATGACGAAACTCCCGGTCACCTGGGCGACGAACAGTCCAAACAGCGCGAGGAATGTGTAGCTGTCGACATAGCCGGCGACGAAGCTCAAGGTCGCCGGCACCATTCGCGGCAGCGGCACCTCGCGCGACGGCGCGACTTCCGTCATGGGCAATCTCCCTTGCTACGGCGGCGCGGCAGCGGTCCCCGATGCGGGAGCGCACAGCTTGCCGTTCCGGATTTCGCTGTCGCGCCGTCCGCGCTACGGTGTTAGCTAAATTTCGGAGCAGCGCCAATGCACGTCAGCCCGTTCCACTATCTGCCGCTGTCGCCCGGCTTCTTTTCGATTCTGATCGGCCTTTTCCTGATCTTGTTCGTTTTCCTGGTGCTGGGCGCGCTGCGCCAAGCTTATCTCAGCCTCGGCATCAGTTCGTCGACCGCCATGTGGCTGTTGGTTGCCTCGCTGGTCGGCAGTTATTTCAACATCCCGGTCGCCAATCTGCCGGACGAGCAGGTCATGTCCAACCAGGTGATCGACTTCTTCGGCATGCAATATACCGTGCCGGTGGTCGCCGAATGGCCCGGCACGGTGATCGCGGTCAATGTCGGCGGCGCCGTCATTCCGGCGCTGATGTCGCTCTATCTGCTGATCAGCCGCGGATTGTGGCTCAACGGCGCCGTCGCTACCGCGGCCGTTGCGCTGGTGCTGCACTGGCTCGCCGAGCCGGTGCCCGGCCTCGGCATCGCGGTGCCGGTGTTTTTGCCGGCCTTGGCGACGGCCGTCGTCGCTTTGCTGCTGTCGCGCCGGAACGCGGCGCCGCTCGCCTATATCGCCGGCAGCATGGGCACGCTGATCGGCGCCGACCTCACCAATCTCGACAAGGTGCGCGGCCTCGGCGCGCCGGTCGCCTCCATCGGCGGCGCCGGAACCTTCGACGGCATTTTCCTCACCGGCATCCTCGCCGTGCTGCTGGCGGGCATTTTCCATCCCCGCCCCCGCGCCGCGCAGCCGTATTGAACCGGCGGGCACAAAAATCGACGCCGCGCGGCCGCAAAAATGCGGCGGCGGCGACGCCGCCATGATACGGTTGAGCGGCGCAAGCCGGGAGCGCGTTGCGCGCGCTCGGTCCGCGCACCAACAACGGTTTTGAGCACCAACAAAGGACGTGTCATGCCCTGGTATGACTATCTCGCGCATTTCCTTGCCGGCGCTTTCCTCGCCAACGGCATTCCGCATTTCGTGCAAGGCATCTGCGGCAACAAATTCCAGACGCCGTTCGCCTCGCCGCCGGGGGTCGGCGAGTCCTCACCGATCGTCAACGTGCTCTGGGGCTGGTTCAATTTCGCCGTCGCCGGCGCGCTGCTGCGTTATTTTTTCCCGCCGCTGCCGCCGCCGATCGGCGGCTCCATCGCCACGGCGCTCGGCGTGCTCGTCGCCGCCGTGTGGCTCGCCCGCCATTTCGGCAAAGTTCGCAACAATGCGCCGCATCCGTGAGCGGCGGTTGCTCGCCTGTGGTCGAGGCTGACCGATGTCCGAGAAATGGTCCACGGCCGGCGACCCACGCGCGATCACGGCCTATCACGCCCACGTCTATTACGATCCGCAAACGACGCGCGGCCGGGCCGAACATTTACGCCGGCGCGTCGCTACGGAGTTTCCGCAGGCCAAGCTCGGGCGCTGGCACGACGAGCTGGTCGGGCCGCACACCCAAGCGATGTATCAGATCGCCTTTCCGAGCGGCATGCTGGCATCTTTCCTGCCATGGCTGATGCTCAACCGCGACGGGCTGACCATCCTGCTGCATCCCGAAACCGGCGACGACTACCGCGATCACACCGCGCATGCTGTCTGGTTCGGCGCCGTGCTGCCGCTGCGGCTGGAAGCATTCCGAGACGACGGTCCGGCGTGTTGATTGTTTGCCGGCACAAGCTTATGGAACCGACGCAGGTCGAGTGAGTTTGTTTCGGGGCTGCAGCAGGAGGAATCTATGAAAAAGACGTTGGCCGCCTTGAGCTTCGCCGCTGGGATCGGGCTTATGTACTGCCAAAGCGCCGGCGCCGTTCCGGCCAGTGCACCGGTCATGAAGGAAGCCGCGACGGCCGCCTCGCCGGTGCAGCAGGCGCAATATGCCGAACGCCACACCCGGCGCGGCGTCATCAAATGCTACCGCGATTTCGTCATCGGCCCCTACCGCTGCCACAGATACGGCTGGTGGTAGCGGCTGCGGACCCGATCCGGAAACCAATGGCTGCCCCGGATGTGCTCCGGGGCAGATTCGCAAAAGATCAGGCTCGAAGTAGTCTCGTGTCCCGATTCCGAAGTTCGCATCATTATGCGGCACCCTCGTTTGCGAACTTCGGAATCGAAGGACACTAGGCGTTATCCTCGACGTCGGTATCCGGCCGGTCGCTGCCGAGCGCGACCTCCGCGTGCCACTTGCCGCCCTCGTCCTCATATTCGATGGCCTCGGTATTGCCGGGCTGGCGCTGCTCGGCGGCGGCACGGCGCGCGGCTTCGAGCGCCTCCGCGTGCGTCGGAAAGCTTTCCGAGAACGCGCCATTGACCGTGTAGGCCCAACCGTCTTCATGGCGGACGACTTTGTAAGTGATATGGGTCATCGGTTCACCTGCTCTCGCACGGCCTTCTCAATCGGACTGTGATCGAGGTCCGCTGCTTCACAGGGGTCGCGGACCTCGTTGGCGATCCATGTTGGCATTTACCCGGCCGCCGACGCAACAGCCGGCCGGGCCGGCCGGGCCGGCCGCTTGCCGGCTCGCCAATCCGGCCCGCGGGCTGTTATGTATGCGGGAGCGAGAAGGAAGCGATATGGCGGAGAAATCCAAAAAGCATGAGGCGAACGCTCAGTTCGCAAAAATACAGCGCGCGCAGGATGCCCAGAAGGCAACGTCGGAGTACGAAGCCGCGGCGCTGGCGTTGCGCGCGAAAACCGAGCAATTGAAGGCGCTCCGCTTGGCCAGAGACGCCGCCGCAGCGCCGCCGCAGCCAGGCGCCGCGAAACGCAAGGCCGGCAAAAAGGGCAAGTCCGGCAGCCTGTCGGATTGGCTCGACGGACAAGCCAAGGATGGCCGCAGCCGTTGAATCGGCAAACAGTGAGCAGGTTGGAGGAAGCGAACGCCGCCGCTTCTGTCGCCTCGCGCGTTCGGGCACGCCCGCTTGCGGAACGGACAACCGGGTACGCCGGTTAGCCTGCAGAGCCGCAAAAGCCGCGTACCATGCCGAACCAACGCGACATCGACCGCCGGAACGACGTCCGGTTCCTGACGCCGCTGCTGCTCATGGCATTGGTGCTGGTGATCGGCATTCTGGTCTATGCCTATACCGGGCACGCTGCAGCCGCGATCGGATAGGCGCGCGGACGGCACGCCGCGCACTAACCTGATGGTCGGTTCCGGATCTTTGTGGAGTCACCCTCGGGCGCGCGGCGCGCGGCCCAAGGGCTCGTTCCGTTACGCAGCGCCCTCCGAGCGGGCGCTAATGGTAGCTTAACCGGTCGTGTGCCGCCGGTGCACGTGGCGATAGGAATGTCTGACCCCTCGCCGGTGCTGATACATGCGGGGTTCCGCATAGGCGGCGTAGACCGGCCGCACCCCGAACAGACCCTCGACGCCGCCGATCACGCCGCCAACGGCGCCGCCGACGACTGCGCCGACCGGCCCCGCCGTATTGTTGCCGACATAGATGCCGTGGGCGATGCCGTCGGGAATGCCCTGGGCCTGCGCCGCCAGCGGCGACGCGAGTGTTGCGGCGGCGCCGATTAAAAACAAAGTGCGGCAAAAGGATCACACTCGCTGGTCCGATCGCCCTGGCCGAGGCTGTTTTCGTTTCGGGGAAATTCGGCGTAGCCTGATCCGGGGGAAGATCATGTATCCACGCGCCCGTCTCGACGCGCTGAGCGATGCGGTGTTCGGCGTCGCCATGACGCTCTTGGTGCTCGACGTCCGCCTGCCCGAAGATTTTCATACCGACGATGCCAACGAGCTTCTGCGCGCTCTCGGCTGGCTGTTGGACAAGTTCTGGCCGTATGTGCTGAGCTTCGTCGTGCTCGGGTTGCGCTGGCTCGGCAATATCCAGGTGCGGTCGCGCGGCGAGCTCGTCGGCCGCGAATACGTCAATTGGTGGCTGCTCTATCTGCTGCTCATCACCTGCGTGCCGTTCACCACCATCATCATCGGCCACTTCGGCACCCTCGCTCCGGCGATCTGGCTCTACGCCGGCAATACCGCACTCATTGCGCTGGTCGCGTTCCGCCTGATGGCGCTGACGCCGGATATCGAGCGCGACCATCATCTGCGCGCCCGCCAGGTGCAGTTGATCCTGCTGATTGCGTCGTCGCTGCTGGCCATCGCCCTGAGCTTTGTCACGTCGTGGGCTTTATGGATCATGTTCCTCAACTTTGGCGCCCCGGCGCTGACCCGCTGGAAGTACCAATCGAGCTGAGCGATGCAGCATCCGTTCGCAGGCGCCATCGCCGACGGCTAATGCATCAACAGCTGCAATCCGCCGATCACGATTTCCACCGCGATGAGGATGATGATGATCAGCTCCAGCCGCGCCGCCCGCTCGGTATCGATGATGTCGGCAAACGCCTTGGCGGAATCGGAGATCACGGTGAGCTTGCGGGTCAGCACGTCGGCGCGCTCCTTCAATTCATATTCGTCCTCGAGCCGCGCGTAGAAGCGCTCCAGCGCCGGCCGCTCCCAGAGCACGTCCGGCTTTTCCGCCACGGCGACCAGGCCGGAAACGCGATGTTGAACCAGCAAGGCGTTGCCGATGTGCTTGAGAATGGCGCGGCGGCCGCCGGGCGTGCGCCCACGCTCCGCCAGTTCGCGGGCGATCGGCTGGATCACGTCGAAAACCTTCGTCACGTTTTTCTCGTCGTGCGCCAACACGACGCTGGTGGCGAGCGCATCGGCGATCAGCAGCGTGTGTTCGGTGGTCAGCGACTTCACGACAATAATTCCCGACGGCGTGAGCTGGTCGTCCTTGTCCGGCGCGATTTCGATCTGCACCGACTCTTCTTCGCGGATTGCTATCGGAGCGACGACGCGGCCGTCCAAACGCTCGATCACCTCCTCCTCTTCCAGCGGCGACATGCCGACCAGGACGGCGACGCCGTAGCGGAACAGCGCGACGACACCGTTCTCGCCGGCGCGAAACGCCAGCGGTACCGTCGACAACACGTCCTTGCGTTCGAGGCCGGCGGTCTCGATCCGGTCGCCAAGCAACAGCGCCCGCACCGTAATGCGGCGCGCGGGCGTTGGCGGCAAATCGCTCATGACACTCTCGGGTTTGTTGTAACGTAAGCGGCGTTGTGACGTGTTGGAAGGAGAAAAGTCGGGAAAAAGGTGAGTAGGCCGGCTGTCACCGCGGCCGGCCGTCGCTGAACTCGCGCTCGAGGATTTCGCCGAGCGTCGCGTAGAAGAAACCGTTGAGGCGCCCGACCGGATCGAGCTTGCGCATGTCGATATAGCCGTTGGTCATGCAGGCCGGATCGACATGGATATAGACCACCTCGCCGATGACCAGCGCGTTGTGCTTGCGGCCGAATTGCAGAATCTGATGCAGCTTGCACTCGAAATGGATCGGCACCTCTTTGACGCGCGGCGGCTTGACCTTCACGCTCGGGATCGGCGTCAGCCCGGTCTCGGCGAATTCCGAATCGTCCTCGGGAAAACCGTTGGCGGAGTCCGCCATCTGCTGCCACACCGGCTTTGTCACCACGTTGAAGCAGAACTCGCCGGTCTCGCGCACGTTCTTCAGCGTGTGCTTCTCGCTGCCGTCGGCCTTCGGCAGAATCGTCAGCGAGATCATCGGCGGGCTGACGCACACCACCGTGAAAAAGGAAAACGGCGCCAGATTGGCGACGCCGCGCGCGCTCACGGTCGAGGCCCAGCCGATTGGACGCGGCACGACGGAGCCGATGAGCAGGCGGTAGACCGCGCGCTCGTCGGTGACGGCGGGATCGAATTCGAAGGTGTCGGGCATGGCAGGCCTTTGGCAAGCGCAGGAGGGGTGACGCAGCATAGCGTAGCCCATCCTAGTGTCCCGATTCCGAAGTTCGCATCATTATGCGGCACCCTCGTTTGCGAACTTCGGAATCGAAGGACACTAGCAACGTATTGATCTAGTACCGACTATCGCTGATGAATGAGTCGTGATTCAAGGATGCATGAGCGGCATCCCCGAGGCGACGATTATCATTCTGACGGCGGAGGAACGTGCCGAGCTTGAGAGCTT
>JBEKIC010000098.1:0-7306 GCA_050011955.1 Xanthobacteraceae bacterium | reverse complement strand
CGTCGCCGACCACCTTCTCCACCTTGCCGATGGCGTCGGGCGGTGTCGTCGGTTGCGCCTGCGCGTATTCGCCGGGCGTCGGCGAGCCGGCCAGAAGATCGACCAGATCGGGGGAAAGCCGCGCGCCGTTCGGCGCGACCAGGGCCGGGTGCTTTTCGCCGGCAAAATAGCCGGGAATGAGATGGTGGCGGCCGTCATGGCCGGTGAGCACGAGGTCGGGCCCGGCGCGGTGGAACTGGCCGCGAAACAGCAGTTCGGCGTCGGGAACGCTGATGGATTCGGCGTGAGAGGCATCGGTAGGGATGACCGACAAACTACTGCCGTAGCCGCCCTCAGCCGCGGACGCGTAAGCCGTTCACCGCTCCCCGTCGCGCTCCATCGAGCGCGAACGATCAGCCCACCCCCTTGCCGGCTTGCGCGCCGTCACCCTCTTTTGAGGTCCCCAGTGGCCGGCGAGCAAACGCTACAATGCGCTATCTAGGCTGCGGCGGCAAGATCATCGTAAATTAAAGGGTGAAAAAGCTTCGCTTCGCCCGGCTCGCCTTGTTGCTGTAGGGTTTCGCGAAGCTGGCGCTTGTTCGAAGGTCAGGAGCCGGGCGTGCTTTAAGTCCGCTCGTCCCGCCGCGGGCAGTTTCGCAGGGTCGTGTGCAATCGGGGGAGCGGATATGAGTGAGCGCCCAAGCGCGCTGCTGACGGACCTTTACCAGCTCAACATGATGCAGGCCTACCTGGATCATGGCGAGACGAAAACCGCGGTGTTCGAGTTCTTCGTCCGCGCGCTGCCGGCCCGCCGCGGCTTCCTCATCGCCGCCGGACTGGAGCAGGCGCTCGATTTTCTCGAAAACACCCGCTTCCCGGCCGCGGAGATCGACTGGCTCAGAAGCACCGGCCGGTTCGGCGACAACCTGCTCGATTATCTGCGCGAGTTCCGCTTCAGCGGCGACGTCCACGCCATGCCGGAAGGCACGGTTTTCTTTGCCAACGAGCCGATCCTGCGCATCACCGCGCCGCTGCCGCAGGCGCAATTCGCCGAATCGCGCCTGATCAATATCCTGCATCTGCAAACGCTGATCGCCGCCAAGGCGGCGCGCGTGCTGCTGGCCGCTCCCGGCAAGTTGCTGGTCGATTTCGGGCTGCGCCGCGCGCATGGCGCCGAGGCCGGGCTGATGGCGGCGCGGGCGAGCTATATCGCCGGCTTCGCCGGCACCGCGACCGTGCTTGCCGGCCGCGATTTCGGCATCCCGATCTACGGCACGATGGCGCATTCCTTCATCGAGGCGTTCGCCGACGAGACGGCGGCGTTCGCGGCCTTCGCGCAGTCGCGCCCCGACAATCTCGTGTTGCTGCTCGATACCTACGACACCGAAGCGGCGGCGCGGAAGGTCGTCGCGCTGGCGCCCAGGCTCAAGGCCAAGGGGATCGCGATCCGCGGCGTTCGTCTCGACTCCGGCGATCTCGTCGCGCTGTCGCGCAGCGTGCGCGGCATCCTCGATGCCGGCGGGCTTAACGACGTGACGATCTTCGCCAGCGGCGGGCTCGATGAGGACGCGATCGCCGGCTTTGCGCGGGTCAAAGCGCCCATCGACGGCCTTGGCGTCGGCACCAGCCTCACCACATCGTCCGACGTGCCGGCGCTCGATTGCGTTTACAAGATGCAGGAATATGCCGGCCTGGCGCGGCGCAAGCGCTCGGCGAACAAAGCCACCTGGCCGGGGCGCAAGCAGGTGTGGCGGCGCTACGGGCCGGACGGCCGCATGGCCGGCGACCTGCTCGGCCTGGAAGGTCACGACGGGGACGGCGAGCCGCTGATCCAGCCGGTGATGCAGGGCGGCCGGCGCTTGCGGCCGGCGCCCTCGCTCGACGACATCCGCCGCCACGCCAAGCGCGAGCTTGAACGTCTGCCGGAGCCCTTGCGGCGGCTCGAACCGGGCACGACCTATCCGGTCGAGGTCGCCGACGAACTGGTGCAGCTTGCGGCGGAGGTCGATCGCCGCGTCCAGGAGAAGGCGCCGGCATCCTCACCGCCATGAGCGAATGCGATCAGTAGCATCAGCGAATGCGATCACGACTGATGAGCGAACACACGACGATCAATGGCAGCGACGTCCTCATCGTGGTGGACGTGCAGAACGACTTTTGTCCCGGCGGCGCGCTGCCGGTTCCGCGCGGCGACGAGGTCGTGCCGATCATCAATCGTCTGGCCGCGCGGTTTCGCAATGTGGTGCTGACGCAGGACTGGCACCCGGCCGGGCACTTTTCCTTCGCCTCGAGCCATCCCGGCAAAAAGCCGTTCGAGACCATTGCCGCGCCCTACGGTCCGCAGGTGCTGTGGCCCGATCACTGCGTGCAACGAAGCTGGGGCGCCGAATTTCATCACGCGCTGGACATTCCGCATGCGGCGCTGGTGCTGCGAAAGGGCATGGCGCGCACCATCGATTCCTATTCCGCGTTTTACGAGAACGACCGCACCACGCCGACCGGCCTCACCGGCTATTTGCGCACGCGCGGCCTGTCGCGCGTCTTCCTCGCCGGCCTCGCTTTCGATTTCTGCGTGCGCTATTCGGCCGAGGACGCCCAGCGCGAGGGTTTCGCGGTTTTCGTCATCGAGGACGCCTGCCGCGGCATCGATATGGACGGCTCGATGGCGGCGACGCGCGGAACCCTGGCGGCGCTCGGCGTCGCCTGCATCGCGGCGCTGGAATCGACTTGAAAGCCCGCCGCCCGCGGAACCGCACCTTCCGGTAGCGATTTACCCGTCAGGCTTGCGCGCGGCAGTGCAGCGTTACTGTGTGCAATGCACAAAAATCGTTGACTCGGCGCAAAAGAGGCGAGACATTGACAAAACCTTAACATTTGGGTCGCCGATGCGTCATCAAGCGGTCGAATCGCCGTCCAGCCTGCCCTCGCTGATGATGCCCTGCCCGATCTGCTCGGGACGTATGGCGTTTCACGCCCGGCATCCGGTTACCGCCGATCTCGATGACACCGTCTATGCCTGCCGGAACTGCGGCGCCGAACTCATTCGCACCTCGGTCCGCCAGGTGGCTCGGCCGGCCCCGCCGGCCCCGCTTAAGAACGCCGAAGCGGCCTGAACCGCATCGTTCCGGCCGAGCGCCCCGGCCTAATCCATCACCACAATCATTTGATGGCCCGCCTCCGGGTGCCTTTACCTCTCCCCACTGGGGAGAGGTAATTATCCCAAATTTAATTCCTTGAAGAAGTCGTTGCCCTTGTCGTCGATGACAATGAAGGCGGGGAAGTCGACCACCTCGATGCGCCAGATCGCTTCCATGCCGAGCTCGGGATATTCGACGCACTCGACCTTTTTGATGCAATGCTCGGCGAGATTCGCCGCCGCGCCGCCGATCGAGGCGAGATAAAAGCCGCCGTATTTCTTGCAGGCCTCGCGCACGGTGGCCGCGCGGTTGCCTTTCGCCAGCATCACCATCGAGCCGCCGGCGGCCTGGAAATCCGCGACGAAGGAATCCATGCGGCCGGCCGTCGTCGGCCCGAACGCGCCCGAGGCGTAGCCTTCCGGCGTCTTCGCCGGGCCGGCGTAATAGATCGGATGGTTCTTGAAATAGTCGGGCAGGGGCTCGCCGCGCTCCAGCCGCTCGCGCAGCTTGCCGTGCGCCATGTCGCGCGCCACGATCAGCGGGCCGTTGAGCGACAGCCGCGTCTTGATCGGATGTTTTGATAGCTGCGCCAAGATCTCCTGCATCGGCTTGTTGAGGTCGATCTGCACCACCGCGCCGCCGAGCTTTTGCGTATCGACCTCCGGCAGATATTTCGCCGGATTGTGCTCGAGCTCCTCCAGGAACACGCCGTCGCGGGTGATCTTGCCCAGCGCCTGGCGGTCGGCCGAGCACGACACGCCGAGCCCGATCGGCAGCGAGGCGCCGTGGCGCGGCAGCCGGATCACGCGCACGTCGTGGCAGAAATATTTGCCGCCGAACTGCGCGCCGACGCCGAGCGCCTGGGTCATCTTCTGGATCTCGCGCTCCATGTCCCTGTCGCGGAAGGCGTGGCCGTCCGCGGAGCCGTGCTCCGGCAGCGTGTCGTAATATTTGCAGGAGGCGAGCTTGACCGTCTTCATCGTCATTTCCGCCGAGGTGCCGCCGATGACGATGGCGAGATGGTAGGGCGGGCAGGCCGCGGTGCCGAGCGTCAGCACTTTCTCCTTGAGGAAGGCGAGCATTCTTTCACGGGAAAGGATCGACGGCGTTGCCTGGAACAGAAAGGCCTTGTTGGCGGAGCCGCCGCCCTTGGCGATGAACAAAAACTTGTAGGCGGCGTCGGCTTCGCCCGCGCCTTCGGCGTAGATCTCGACCTGCGCCGGCAGGTTCGTGCGGGTGTTCTTCTCCTCGAACATGGAAATGGGCGCGAGCTGCGAATAGCGCAGATTGCGTTTCAGATAGGCGTCGCGCGCGCCCTCGGCGAGCGCCGCCTCGTCGCCGCCGTCGGTCCAGATAAGCCGGCCCTTCTTGCCCATGATGATCGCGGTGCCGGTGTCCTGGCACATCGGCAGCACGCCGCCAGCGGCGATGTTGGCGTTCTTGAGAAAATCGTAGGCGACGAATTTGTCGTTGTCCGACGCCTCCGGGTCCTCGACGATGGCTTTGAGGCTCGCCAGATGCGCGGGGCGCAGCAGATGATTGATGTCGGTGAAGGCTGCTTCCGCCAGCGCCCGCATCGCCTCGCGCGGCACCACCAGCAGTTCCTCGCCCAGCACCCGCTCGATGCGCAATCTGTCGGCGGAAATCTTGCGGTACGGCGTTGTGTCCTTGCCGAGCGGGAACAGCGGGGTGTGCTTATAGGGCGGCGTGGGGTGGGTGGAGAGCGGTGCGTTCATTTGGGGATACCTTGTCGGGGCGGTCGGTTTATAGCGCAGCCGGCAGTTCTGTCATACCCGGGCTTTCCCGTTGCGGGCCGTGGCCGTTTGCGAGGACTCCCGTCCTGTCGGCGCTGTCTGCGACTCCCTCTCCCCGCGTGCGGGGAGAGGGTTGGGGTGAGGGGGCTTTGCCGCTGGGCTCAGAATCGCGGCGGCGCCCCTCACCCTCGCTTCGCTCGACCTCTCCCCGCCCCGAAGTCGGATGTTTCCGACTTCGGTCACTTAATATTGCCGAACTCGGGAACACCCGAGTTCGGCTGGGGAGAGGTGAAAAAATAAATCCGTTCTCGTGACGCTATCGCAGGCATTCAATGGACGAAATTCGAGGGCGGATAGCGGCGCAGCGCCCATTCCATATGCGTCGCCGACGGCAGACGGCGCGGCCCGCCCGCGACGACCTGACGGTAGGCGGCGTTCTGCAGTTCGGGCGCCATCTGCGGCCAGCAGCGCTCGATGCACGGCCTGATATCGCCGCAGCACTGTTTGTGCCGCCGGCAATAACCGCGCCGGCAGAATCGCCACAACGGCAGCACCTCGGCATACAAGCGCCGGATCGCCACGAACGCGGCTTCGCGTTGCACGACCTCTTCCTCGTCCGTTAGACGCGGTTTGCGGAAGAGGCCGCGCATCCCGGGTTTTTTGCGCCGTTTGCTCATGGTCGTTTCCTACTTGCTGGCGTCGCAGCAAGGATGCCGGGGACGAATAAAATTCGGTTCTCGCGACGCATGTGCGCCCGAGGTTTGCCAACCACCACAACGAAAAACATTTGCCTCCGGCGCGCATGATCCCGAAAAGTGGTGTCCGGTTTTCGGACAAGATCATGCGCACGAAAAAGGGAGGCGGAGCGCCGAAAGGCGCAAGTTCATTGGAGCCGCGCCACACCGACAAACGTTGCCGTTTGCCGGTGCACCGCAGACAAGTGTACGCAGTCTGCGTCACCTATCTGCTTGCGCGGCAGCGGGCTTATCGGAGCCCGCTCGCCTTCCGGCGCTCCGCGGCGGCTCTTGTCGCAGCGACCGAACGCTGCGACTCAGCCCAGGCCGTGCTTCACGCGATGAAGTGCGAAGGCGTTACCTTCGCCTTTGGATCGCGCTTAAGCGGGGCACCCCGCGCGCCGGTCGTGGTACCAGCGGGAACGATGCCCGGACCGCCCGAGAGCGGGGTTACAAGCCCCGCCCGCAGGAACCGCACTCGCCCCATCCAACGGCTGTCACCGGTAGACGTCCCTGAAGTGGGCGAGATTCGCATGATAGTAGCGCAAACGGGGACAGATGTCAATGGGAATGTGACGAGGCACAAAACCACAGGCGTAGCCCGGTCGGTGAAGCGAAATCCGCGAAGCGTCATCCGGCCTGAAGGTACCTCAGGAACACAAATGCGCGGGCCGCAGTAGATGGGTGGCCCGTATTGCCTCATTTTGAAGTAAGTGTGTTGACCGAAGCATGAGCAGTACCAATGGCCAAAGACATTGAAGAATTCGATCGCAATCTTGGCTCGTTGAAGAATCTTTTTATCACAGAGATCGCCAAGCATACTTTGGATAGAAAGGTTCTTCGAGGACCATTTCATAAGCTTGGACGCAATGTCGCGTTTGCGTCATGGAAGGACCACGCACTTCCTCTCTATAGCTGGGCAGCGCTAACGATAGGGTCTGCTTAGGAATGATTATCTATCTGCATTCCGTGAGATCGCCGGTCGCGTAAAACATCGCCACGATAATTGTCAGGAAGAAATATTCTTGAATCACGATTCCCTCAAAGGCGTCTCCAATTCCCAGTTTGACTTCGTTTTCGAACCTTTGCTTGATCGCAAAGAGTTTAGGTCGACTTTTGCGTCGTTAGCGAGAATATGAAACCTGCCGGATCGGGATCACTGGGCCCGTTATGACAATGGTGATGATGGCGATACCGCAGATTTTAGTATGCTCGCCTCTGGATATGCGCAATGCTTCGACCACCAGTCCCAGCAGTCGACTGATATACGTTGGCTGATCGTGATGAATTACTTGGCTAATGGTAGAATCATGATCAGCCAACCCATGGAAGAGCGATTTTTAGAAATTGTTGAATATCCAAACAAAGGTGATATGCGATCTGTGCGCCCGTCCATCCGTGCCCTTGAAATCACACTGAGAGGAGATCCGCAAGAAAGGGAACCAGAGAAGAAGAAGAAACAACATGAAGAGATCGCGGAACGGATAGCAGGAGCTTTATGCGGGAACGAACTGCATGCCCTTGGATATGCTTCCACCGCAAGTCTTCGATTACCCCGATCTTGTGGCCGAGGTTAGAGCTGGCCTCGGAAATTTGCACAGGACGATAGGTGGAGTTTCTGCCTGACGGCGGGCACGCTGTTGCCTGCGAATCAGGAGAGACCATGCAAAGACGACCGCGCCGGAACCATACACCGGCCTTC
>JBEKIC010000097.1:0-7722 GCA_050011955.1 Xanthobacteraceae bacterium | reverse complement strand
CCATGCTGCGCTTCTCCTTCTGATGCTTGAGGCCGTCCACACGGACCTCGTATTCACCATCAGCCTGAAGCGCAGCACCCAAAATCTTCAGCTATCCACAAGCTCGCCGGCCGATTACCCCATCTATATAACGCGGCGGCCTTAAGTGACAACCCGCGCGCGGAGACATGATCGTGCCACCGCCTGATACCCTCGGCCTCGTGCTCGCCGGCGGGCTGGCGCGGCGCATGGGCGGCGAAGACAAGGCCCGCATCCGCGTCGGCGGCGCCACCATTCTCGACCGCGTCATCGCCCGGCTTCGCCCGCAGTGCAGCCGGCTTATCCTCAGCGTCAACACCGACTTTGCACGCTTCGCCGATACCGGCCTTACCGTGGTCGCCGACAGCGTGCCGGACCATGCCGGTCCGCTCGCCGGCATTTTGGCCGGCCTCGATTGGGCCGCGGACCATGCGCCGCAGATCGCATGGGTCGTCAGCGCGCCCAGCGACTGCCCGTTCCTGCCGCGGGATCTGGTGGCGCGTCTGCACCAGGCGCGTATCGCGGCCGGCGCGACGCTGTCCTGTGCGCGCTCCGGAGAATGGCGGCATCCGGTGGTCGCGCTCTGGCCGGTGGCGTTGCGCGAAGACTTGCGGCGTGCGCTCACAGCCGAAGGTCTGCGCAAGGTCGACCAATTGACGGCGCGCTACCGCCTCGGCATCGCCGAATGGCCGGCCGCGCCGGTCGACCCGTTCTTCAATGTCAACACGCCCGCCGAGGCCGCCGAAGCTGATCGCATGGCGGCGCTGCATCCGGAAATTTGAAGCCGTCGCGGCGCCGCGGCGCGCTCACGCGTTATCCGCCGGCGGCCCGATTCGATCGCACGGCAGCGCCTCGGCCTGCAAGACATTGGCGATGCTTTCGACATCGTCCAGCATCAGCACCGGGAGTGGCGCTTGCGGCAACGGCGCGTCGGTGGCGATCGCCACGACGCAATCGTCGTCGGGATATAGGAGCGGCTTGCCGGCGGCGGCGCGATAGACTTCGAGCTTCGGATGGGCGTGGCGCTTGAAGCCTTCGACGATCACCAGATCGACCGGGCTGAGCTTCGCCAGGATTTCCACGAGCGGCGGTTCCGGCTCGCCGCGCAACTCGTGCATGAGGGCCCAGCGCCGGCTGGAGACGATCGCGACTTCGCTGGCGCCGGCCTCGCGGTGCAGCCACGAATCCTTGCCCGGCCGATCGATATCGAACTCATGATGCGCATGCTTGACGGTCGCGACCTTGAGCCCGCGCTGGACCAGAACCGGAATGACCCTGGTCATGAGCGTTGTCTTGCCGGCTCCGCTCCAGCCGGCGAGACCAATGATGCGCATCGGCAGGGGGTTGGATAGCGGCATGGACATCGGTTCTGACATCGGCTTGGACACAGGTTTGCGCGGGGCTATCGCCAATATGATAAGGACGGGCTGCGGTTTTTGCGACCCTCAGCCATGGCGGAAAAAACCATCGATCTGCGCGGCCTCAAATGCCCGCTCCCGGTGTTGTGTACGCGCAAGGCGCTCGCCGGCATGCGGCCGGCCGACGTGCTGGTCGTGGCATGCACCGATCCGCTGGCCGGCATCGATATTCCCAGCCTGCTGCGGGAAACCGGCGATACGCTGGAGGAAACGCGCCAGGAAGCCAAGATCATGACCTTCCGGATCCGCAAGCGCTGATGCGGAACGCGGCAATGCCTGCTTACCCCTGGTCACGCCGGTTCGCCGGCGGCGTTGCGGCTCAGATCGGCGAACACGCCGTCATCCCTGAGCACGACCTGATAGGTGCGCAGCGGGACCTCGCACGGCGGCTGCACCACCTTGCCGGTCGGGATATGGAACGCGCCAAAGTGCATGCAGCACTCGATCACGTCGCCCTCGATCATGCCAGCGGCCAGGCTCGCGGCTGCATGGGTGCATTCATCGTCGGTGACGTAAAAGGTGCCGTCGATGTTGTAGACCGCAAGCCGGTTGGCGCCGACCTCGAACGCCTTGACGGAGCCCGGCGCAACATCGGCTTGAGCGCAGACGCGGACCACACTATCCCTACTCTCCGCCATGAGAGACCCTCCTTCGCGATTGACGCAGTAGAATAAACGCGGCCGGGATTAAGAGCGATGCAGGTTCTCGTCATTGGCGCAGGTGTGGTCGGGCTTGCCGTCGCGCGGGCGGCGGCGCGGCGCGGCCATGAGGTGATCGTCGCCGAGGCGACCGGCGGTATCGGCAACGGCGTATCCTCGCGCAACAGCGAGGTCATCCACGGCGGCATCTATTATCCGACCGGCTCGCTCAGCGCCCGCCACTCGACGCGCGGACGGCGCATGCTCTACGAATTCTGCGCCTCGCACGGCGTCGCCCATAAAAAGTGCGGCAAGCTGATTGTGGCCACCAACGCCGCGGAGTTGGCCAAGGTGGAAACCATCCTGGCGCAGGGGCTTAAGAACGGCGTCGAAGGGCTCGAACTGATCGGCGGCAATGCGGCGCGAGCGCTCGAATCGGAGCTGTTCTGCACCGGCGCGCTCGTTTCGCCGGAATCCGGCATCATCGACAGCCACGGCTACATGCTGGCGCTGTGGGGCGAACTCGAGGATCGCGGCGGCAGCATCGCTTTCGAGACGCCAGTCGAGCGACTGGGCTTTGCCCGGTCGCAGTGGCAGGTGCAATTCGGCGGCCGCGACGCCGGCATCGTCGCGTTCGACGCGGTGGTCAATTGCGCCGGCCTCGGCGCGCAAAAGCTGGCGCGGCGCATCGAGGGCTATCCGGTCGACAAGGTGCCGCCGCTCATTCTCGCCAAGGGCAACTATTTCGGCTTTGCCGGCAAGCCGGTGTTCGCGCGGCTGATCTATCCGACGCCGGTCGACGGCGGCCTTGGCGTGCATGTCACCCTCGACCTTGCCGGCCGCATGCGCTTCGGTCCCGACGTCGAGTGGATCGATCATGAAAGCTACACCGTCGATCCGCGCCGCGCGGCCATGTTCTACGAGCGCATTCGCGCCTACTGGCCGGGGCTTCCGGACGGCTCGCTGGTGCCTGACTATTGCGGGATCAGGCCCAAGCTCAGCGGACCGGGCGAAAAGCCGGTGGATTTCATGATCGCCGGGGAAGCCACGCACGGACTGCCGCGGCTCGTCAGTCTGTTCGGTATTGAATCGCCGGGGCTGACCGCTTCGCTGTCGCTGGCGGAGGAGGTCGTCGACTACCTCGCCGCCTGAGCGCGCCCGCCCGCCGGCACGTCGACCTGCGGCTCCAGAATGATGCTTCGCGCCTCATCGGCAAACCGCGGCTCGCTGCTCCGCCGCGCCACCTGCACGCGCGCGGATCCGCCGTTTAATTCCGCATTGATCGCCGCACGATCGACCGGCGTGAAGGCGTCGGTCTGTCCGCGTTTGCCGGCGTAGGCCACGAACCCGCTCTTGGTGGCGACGATATCGCCGGGCCGCAGCGTCGGATCGCTGGTCAGATCGAACTTGGCAAGCCCGAACGCGTCCTTGCCGTTGCAGGTGCAATGCGGCACCAGGCGCTGCCGGTAGACGAAGGCATTGTCGAGGTCGGCATAGCGCGCACCGTCACGCGCGACGGCGCGGTCGATGTCGCCGCCGAAGAAAATCTTGGTCTTGCTCGCGGGACACATCGCGCGGCAGGTCTCGACCGGCGTCGCGTTGGTCATGTGGTCGAGCGGAAAGTGCTGGCCGTCGCAGAGCCGCACGCAATAAGCGACAAAGCGGCCGCTGCCGCTTCCCGGCTGCACAGATCCGAGATCAGTCGGCAGTCGCGCCAGCGGGGCCGACGGCTCGGCATAGGAATTGACCTCGGGTGGCGGCGCGGCCTGCTGTTGCGGGCCGAACAGAAAGTCGAAAATGCCGGCGCTCGCCGGGCCCGGCGCCGCGGCCAGCAAAACGGCAGCGACGGCGCCGAACAGCGCGGCCGCAGGCCATTTTATTCGCTTGCTGCGAGAAAAGAGCACCACGGCGACACCTCAGCCAGCCCTGGAGGGCACGCAACCGTAACGTGCCAGTACCTCATATGGTTCCTGCCGCCCGATTCGGCGACAACGGCAGGGTTCAAGATTGCGTGACGACAAGCTACCAGGCGCCGGTAAAGGGCGAATACGCAGCGACCGCCAGGATTTGCTGCGCCCGGTCACGCATTGTTATCCCTGGCGCGGCGACGCGCGGGCTCCCTCTCCCCGCGTGCGGGGAGAGGGTTGGGGTGAGGGGGCGTTACCGCTTGGCTTAGACTCGCGGATAGGCCCCCTCTTCGTCACCACCGGGCATAGCCGTTCGAAGAACGGCGTCGCTTCGCTCGCCTATGACCCGGGTGGTCCATGCTGAAGTGCAGCGAATAAAGCCAACACGGCGAGGATGAACGAGCGGCCTCGCCGCATGGATTGCCGGGTCAAGCCCGGCAATGACGTATAGAAGAATGTTCTCGCGGCGCGATGCGCGCCCGAGGCATGCCGTACAACCGCATGATCCCGAAAAGTGGCTACCGGTTTTTGGACAAGATCATGCGCAAGAGACAGTCAAACACTCCGCCGAGCACCATCGCGTCACGCCTAAAAAAACCGGCGGTGGGACCGGTTTTTGGCTCGATCATGCTCTGCGCACGTACAACAAATAAAAAGGAAGCAGAACGCCGCCAGGCGCATGTCTTCCGATGGTCCGCACCGCAGACAAGTTTACGCAGTCTGCGCAAACCATCTGCTTCGGGCGCGGCTCGCGCTGATCGCAGCGCGCTCGCCTGACGGCGTTCCACCGCGGCACTTGCGGCCGCGAGCCAACGCCGCCGCTCAGCTCCAGAACGCGCTTCCTGGGACGCGGTTGTCGGCGGGCGTTATCCGCCGTCCCCTGTCCCAGTCCAGCGACAAAGTCGCAGACCGGTCATCGTGCCGGCCGGGCGTTTTCCCGTTAGCCGCCCGGGAGCGGAGGTGACGAGCCCCTGCCCGCGGGAACCGCTCCTGCCCCATCGGCCGGCGTCACCCGGCCGACGTCCTTCAGTGGGCAAGATTCGCAATTATGTAACGGAAGTGAGGACGCATGTCAAGTCTTGTCCCCGCACCGGAGACGCGCCGTGGAGCCTGCGTTACATCGCCTGCCCCATGCCGCGAATGCGGCGGGCCATCGCGCCCATGATGTAAAAGCGCGAAATTTGGCACCTCGTCGACCATGAAACGGAATTTACGCTGATCGATGACCGAAAGCTCACACGCCTCCTTGACGCGTGCGGTCGAAGAGCGCGGCGAACCGTCGATCATCGACATGAATCCAATTGCTTCGTTGGCGCCGCAGACCTCGACCACCTTCTCGCCGATCACCATCTCGATCACGCCGGACTGGATCACGTACATGCACGGCCCCGGGTCTCCCTTGGCGAAGGCGACGCTGCCTGCCGGAAAATTGACGCTGGCGCCAGCTTTCCTTGCGAATAGGCGCATATCGATGTCGCCGCCGCTCATCATGCCTCTGCCTTGCCTGAGTCTATCCGGCTTGCCGTCCAAATACGCTTCCGAACGGGCGTGGCGCACATTCGCCCCGCCGCCGACCGGTGTTTCGCGGCCAGCGTTTGTCGCTCTTGCAGTCGCCGGCAGGCAAAACCGGATGGATCGGTCGAAAATGACCCGGAACGGACCTCGGCCGAGCATAGTGCCCGTCGCCACGGAACGTAATTCGCGTCTTGGGTCGAGAGAGGATCGAAATCCGGTCGATGGCGCCGTCTGCATTGATAATAAAGGATTTTGTCCGGCGCCGTTTCAGGCCTGATTCGCCCGGTCCGGCACCACCGGCGCGCCCCCTTCCAGGCGCGCCGCGAACTCGAAGACGACCCAGGCGCCGCAGCGGTTGCAATCCACGTCGTTGCCGTAGCAGCAGAAGGGCGTCGTGAAATGATCGTCCTCGAGCCACAGAGGTAGGAGCCATTCCTGCGTCGGGCAGCGCGCGGTCACCCTTTCGCAATCGGGCGGCAGCATCAGTTCGAGGCTGCGCCTGCCGTTGCGCACGAAGCCGCCGTGAGCTTGTTTCAACCGCAGCACTTCGCGCACGGCGCTGGCGCGCTCGACATTCGTCTCCCAGGTGTTGCCTGTCTCGTCGTCCTTCATCGGCACGTAGAAAGAAAAGGTCATCCAGCCAACGGGCGAGGCGCGCAGCGTGTCGACGAGTTCGTCCAGCCGCTCCTGATTTCGGCGAGTCACCACGCATTGCACCTGGACGGTCGAGCCAAAATCCGGCGCGACGTTCGAAAGATTGCGCAGCACGCGCTGAAAGGTCCCTTCGCCCCGCAAATCGTCGTTGAGGTCCTCGGGGCCGTCCATGCTCACGACGTAATGCACGGACGCACCGAAGTCCGGCAGCGGCGCCGTGCCGTTCGTCGTGATCGTGTTGCGTGCGAAGAGGCGAACGCCCTTGGCGAGAAGTTTCTTCTTCAGGAGCGGCTCGCCGCCCATCCACAGCATCGTCTTGATGCCGTGCCGGTCGCGCAGCCCTTCGAGCGTCTCCAGCATGTCGACGTCACTCATCTCGGCGCGAATCGACTCGGGGGCTTCGTTCGGGTTGCCGTCGCGATAGATGAAGCAATGCTTGCAGCTTAGATTGCAGTGATTGGTGATGTTCACCATCGCCGCCGGATAGCGGCGGTCTTCGCGATAGTGGCCCGAGAGCATGGCGCGGATCATGGTGCGAACGTTCCTCCAGACACTGGATCATGATGAGTTTGGATCGAACCGATCCAAACTCATCATGATCGATTTCAATCAGCATTCCCCAAATAGCCGCCGGTTCCAGTCAAAATCTGCTCCCACCGACGGGTTTTGACAAGCCCTCGGCGAAGCTACCGGCCTTTGGCCGTTATCTGGACCCCACTTGGGTTGCTGAGCGGGAAAATGCCAATTTTGGCCTCATGTGCCATGTCCGTTCTTCGGTCGCCATCGGGGGCATAACGGACATAGCGCCGGTGGCCTATTTCGGTAGCGATTGGCCCAGGCCGTGTGAAAACTCCGAAATTGAATTTGCCGATAGAAATTTCATCTCGACATCGTCAATTTGAAAAACAAACAATGCTGACGACAACAGTCGGGAGAAGACGATAGAGAAAACAATTCTGCGTCTTTCTCTCGCGCGCACTTTTTCACACAGCCTAGGCCCATTGCGTCATTCCGCTGCCGCGCAGCAGCTCGGTCGCTGTCGGTGCAAAGCGGACTTTGAGCGGGATTTATGAGTACAGGCATTCGACGTCCTCAAAAATACCGCAGCCAGACATAGACCTGGCAGATGGCGATGGAGACGAGCGTCATCGGCACGCACGGACCAAAAATGTCCGGCAGATCCCGCCAAGGCGCTCCAGACCGCAATACCCAAAAGATGCCTTTGAGGATACGACGGTCGTTCACCCGTAGTACGCCGCACGGCTTGTTCGGCAGCATCGGCCTGATGGCAGTCCATTCATGGTCGGTGGGTTCATAGCGCATGATTCAAAGCTCCCAGTTTAGAGGCTTGAATCACGGGGCTATAACCGATCTCAATACGGTCTGGCCTTAGGTCCATTTTCGGGGCGAAACAGACATGGACCGGCAGGCAAAACCGGATGGATCGGTCGCAAGTGTTGAGGGTTTCGGATGCCGGCCCATCGCGACGATGCGGCTTGCACCGGGGCCGGCGTCCGAAAGCCTTCAATGAAAGAAACCGCGATGGGGGGCAGGTTGGCGGTGCAGCTTGCA
>JBEKIC010000096.1:0-7847 GCA_050011955.1 Xanthobacteraceae bacterium | reverse complement strand
TGGAAGATGATCACCTTCGTTGCCGGCCTGCGCAGGCGGGCGATGGTCGCACCCTGGGTGCTTGATGGACCAATGAATGCAACGACCTTCGTAGCCTATCTCAAAGAATGTCTTGTACCGACACTTAAGCGCGGCGATATTGTGATGATGGACAGTCTTCCGGTCCACAAGGTTGCCGGCGTGCGCGAGGTGATTGAAGCGGCTGGAGCCAAACTGCGTTATCTTCCCAAATACTCTCCGGACCTCAACCCGATCGAACAGGCCTTCAGCAAACTCAAGGCGCATCTGCGAAAAGCAGCCGAACGAACCATTCCGCGTCTCTCGCGCAGGATTGGCGCCATCGTGACCGCATTCAGCCCGCAAGAATGTACCAATTACTTCCGACATGCAGGCTACGCTTCCACGTGACCGGAATCCGCTCTAGGTCCCAAAGCATTGCCGCCCTGCCGGCGCTCCTTCCTCTGTGCTATAGAAGAAACTCTCCTTGTTGGTCCCGTAGCTCAGCCGGATAGAGCAGCGGTTTCCTAAACCGAAGGTCGCAAGTTCGAGTCTTGCCGGGACCGCCACCTAATAAATCACTATGGAAAAGTCGGTGCTCCCCGCCCGATTTGTCGGCTGTATGTTCCCGCGGGAATTCGACGTTGCGCATTGCGCGGGCGCCCCGCCGCAAAGGTAAACAACCCGTTAACGCGCAATTCGCCGTTATCTTCGCATATCGAAACAAATTGCCAACGCCTTGCGCCTAATTTCGGTGTTCCGTTCGTTCGCGGGGAACCGGCACAAGCAATGATCGTGATCCGGCACGGTCGATGACCGGCATTTCCCGGCGGCGCGCGGTCGCGTGGATGGCGTATGGCAATTTCGGAAAAAGACGACAACGCGCCGCGCTCGCCGGCAACAGGTCATGACCGGATGCGCGCCGATGCCGTGCGCGCCGGCTTGCGCGCGCTGGAAGCGCTACTGAACCTCGAAGGCGACCAGGCGTCCTTTGCAAGCCTGTGCCAGCGGCTGCAGCAGGTTTTTCGCCACGATCACGCGATGGTCCTTGCGGAGGACGCGGACGCGCTCGTTTGCATGGCGGCGGCGCCGAGCGGACCGATCGGCGCCCGTTGGCCGCGCGAAGCTTTTTTCACTGACGTTCTGCTCGGCCGGGTCCGTTCCGTCTCTGGCAGCCGCGACGGCGGCGCGCGACAATCCTTCGCTGCGGACCTGATCCCCACCGGGGCATCGGCGCTCTGCCTGCCGATCGGCGTGCGCGGGCGCCGCGCGGTGCTGCTGCTGCGGCGCGACGCCGGCAAAGCCGAATTCGATGAGGCTGAGGTGGCGTTCGCCCGCCAATGCGCGGTGGTGGCCTTGGCCGCGCTCGCAGCGCGCCAAGGCAACGAGCTCGCGGCCGAGGCCCAGCGATGGCGCCGGCAAGTCGAGGATGCGCAACGGAACGCCCGCGAGGCGGAGCAGGATCGGACGTTCCTCAAGGACATCGTCGATGCCCTTTCGATCGGCTTGACCGTGCAGGACGAGGCCGGCCGCTTCGTCCTGGTCAACAAGGCAGCCGCCGCCAACCTGGAAACCCCGGCGGCAGCCTTGATCGGTGCTTCGCCGGCCGATTTTTTGCCGGAGGAGGAGGCCGCGCAACGGCGCCAATGGGAAGTCGATCTCATCCGATCCGGCAAAACGGTCACGGTCGAGGAAAATGCTGCGGATGCAATGGGCGAACGCACCTGGCTCACTTCGCACACGCCGGCGGCGATGGCCGGCCGGACGCTGCTCATTTCGGCCGCTCTCGACATCACCTCGCGCAAGCAGGTCGAGCAAAAATTGGCGCAGCACGCCTTTTTCGACGACCTGACCGGCGTGCCCAATCGCTTTCTCATCAACGAACGCGTGGACGAGGCGCTGCGCCGTGACGGCAGCCATCGCTTCGCGCTGGCCTTTATCGATCTCGATAATTTCAAGCACATCAACGACTACTACAGCCACGTCGTCGGCGACGCCTTGCTGGTGAAGGTGGCGGAGCGCATCCGCAAGACGCTGCGCGACACCGACATGCTGGCGCGCATCAGCGGCGACGAATTTTTGCTGCTGATCGAGCCCTTGGCGAACGAAGAGCAGGCCCGGATCATCGTCAACGCGCTGCTCGACGCGCTGAAGCAGCCTTTCCATATCGAGGTGTTCGAGGTGTTCACCTCGGCTTCGATCGGCGTCAGCATCTATCCGGAGCACGGCGCGACCTACGAAGTCCTGCGCCGCAATGCGGATAACGCCATGTACCGCGCCAAGAGCGGGCACAAAGGCGAGGCCGTCTTCTTCGACTCCGGCATCGGCGAGCGAATTACCGCGCATATGGAGCTCGAGCAGCGGCTGCGGCTGGCCATACGCGACCGCAAGTTCTGCTGCGCCTTCCAGCCCAAGGTCGACCTCCATACCCACGAGGTGGTGGGCTTCGAGACGCTGGTGCGCTGGCGGGACGAGGCGGGAGAAATCCACGCGCCGGGTTCGTTCATCGGACTGGCGACCGAGCTCGGGCTCATCGATCCGATCACCCATTTCGTGTTGGCCGAGGCCATCAGCTCGATCGAGCGTCTCGACCAGGCCTTCGGCGGACGCACGACGATCAGCATCAACGTCGCCGCCAAGCAGGCCGGCGACATGAAATTCATGTCGTCGCTGGCGGAGGTGCTCAAGGACAGCCGTTACGCCGAACGCTTCATGCTGGAATTGACCGAAGACGCCTTCGTCGCCAAGAGCCAGTTCCAGACCCAGGTGCTGCCGATGCTGCGCGAACTCGGCGTCCGGGTCTCGATCGACGACTTCGGCACCGGCTACTCCTCGCTCTCCGTGCTTGCCGACATCACCGCCGATGAAATCAAAGTCGATCGCTCGTTCATCACCGCCATTCACCAGCGCCCGCGCAGCCAGAGCGTGCTGCGAATGATCGAATCGCTGGGGCTGGCGCTCGGCATGTCGATCGTGGCCGAAGGCATCGAGACGTTCGAGGAGCTGGCTTATCTGCAGGCCACCAGCCGCATCCGCTACGCGCAGGGATTTTACTTCTCGAAGCCGTTCTTCCTCGATGAGATCAAGGACGTCAGAGAGCTGCTGGCCGACGGCCGCTCGGCCGAGGCGGCCCGCACGACCGCTCAGTGGCGAAACCCTATTGCCTCGCGCAGAGCGGACGGGCCCCGGTTCGGGCGCGAATAGCGCTCAGCGGTTCGCCGGCGCGGGAGCCGCGCTGCGCAGCGCGGCATAGGGATCCGGCTTATCGGTGAGCGGCTTCTTCAAGAGGCTGAAGCGGCCGGGCTCGGGCGCCGGCGGGGGCACCGGCGGCGCCGGCGGCACCGCGTCCGGTCCGGCGATCGGTTTTACTTCGCGCGCCGCCTCATCCGCGGCCACCCTTCGGCGCATGGTCGCGCCGCGCCAGCGCTCGACCACCGCGGCGATGAAGTTGAGGTCCTGGCCGCCCATTTGATTGGCCGGATCGCCGGCGAAGGCTTCGCTCCGCGGCAGCAGTTGGCGCGGCAATTCGGCGAATGTCAGCCGGGTCGGCAATGGCGTGCCGACGCCGAACGCAAGAGCCTCGCGGGTCCCGAGCGCGGGGACGAAGGCGAACAGGTTGGCCGCCGAGTCGGCGACCGCCGAGCGCAGCAAGGCCTGATCGCGGTCGTTCGACATGCGCATGGCGAACAGCGTGCTGCACTGGGACAGGATCGTCGGATCGAGTTCCGCCGGACGCTGGCTGATGAGGCCGAGGAATACGCCGTACTTGCGGCCTTCTTTGGCGAGGCGGGAGATCGCCCGGCGGGTCGGGCCGAAGCCGACGGTGCGGTCGACCGAGGCATATCGGTGGGCCTCCTCGCAGACGATCAGCATCGGGCTTGCGGTATCGCTCCACATGCCGAAATCGAACGCCATGCGGCACAGCACGGAAACGACCGCGTCGACCACCTCGGCCGGCAGCCCGGCGAGCTGCATGATCGTCATCGGCCTGCCGTCGGCTGGCAGCCGAAACAGCTGGCTGATGGATTCGGCCATGGTGTCGCCGCCGACATTGGCGTTCTCGAACATAAACGCGTAGCGCGGATCGTTGCTGACGGTTTCGATGCGCGTCATCAGCTTGTGATGGACCAGCCGGGATGAACGGTTTTCCAGCTTTCCCATCCGCTCGTCGATCTGCGACAACAGGTCGGCCAGCCGATACGGCACCGGCGTGTCGACCGTATAGCCGGCACTCTTGGGATCGTGCTTCTTGATCGCCGGCCGTTCGATCGTGTGGCGATATTGGGTGTAAGTAACCTTGGCCTGCGGAATGACCTCGGCGAGAATCTCGACTTCCTCGTCGAGACCGGGGCGACCGCCGAAGAAAACGTCGACGATCTCCTCGAAGTTGAACAGCCAGAACGGCAGCCGCAGATTACCCGGATTGACGACATAAGCGCGCTCGCCGAAGCAGCGGCCATACTCGTTGTGCACGTCGAGCAGCAGGATGCGCACGTCGGGCCGCACCTGAAGAATCTGCTGCAGGATAACGGCGACCGCGCTCGACTTGCCGACGCCGGTGGTGCCGAGCACCGCGAAATGCTTGCTCAGCATCTCATCGACATCGATGGCAACCGTAATGGCGCTGTCCTGCTGCAGTTGCCCGATCTTGATCGTCTTGGCGCCCGAGGTATCGAACACCAGGCGCAATTCATTGCTGGTCAGCGCGCTCGCCGCATCGCCGATCGACGGATAGTCGGTGACGCCGCGGCGAAAGCCGACTTTGCCGCCACGGTCGCTGATCTCGCCGGTGAGATCGACGTGCGCCACGCCGCAATACCGCTGTTCGCCGATGCTGGGCGAGACCAGCAGCGAAACATCGGTGATGACGCCGATCAGCAACGCTTTGCCGGTGTGGATCTTGATGAACTTTCCGACCGTGGCGCCGGCGTGATGCAGCCCGCGCGCGCTCAGCAGCCCGATGCTGGCTTGCGAGCCGGTCACCGAATGGACGTGGCCAAGCACCTCGCCGGCTGTTGCCTCAGTCTTACTGGGATCGCGCGCGTTGAGCTCCGGCATTCTGTTTCCTGCGATGTATGATCTGGGGCGCGGCGCGAAGCTCGCGCAACAACGCAAACAAGCCTAGCCGGCAAACGTTCTAGATTTCGTAAAACCGCATGCCGCCGCGGCCGCCGATCGGCAACGGATCGTTAAGCATGTCCGGCCGCATCCACGGTGGCGTTCGGGAGCCCGCGGCGGAGTTGAGGCCCGCGGCGCCGTGTTCTACGCTGATGGGAAGGCTGAAACGGCGGTAAACCTGCTCGGCAAGGGCGAGGGGGCGGCGAGATGGGCGCTCGCGGTGCCCGGTCCGTCCAAGTCCAGAGCGGGGCGAAGGCGCAAAAGCGCCGGCAACATCAGGGGGGATTGCCATGTATGCGCGCGAGCATGCCGCCAAGCGGCCGCAGCAGCCGGCCTTCATCATGGCGCAGAGCGGCGAGGCTGTGACCTATGCCGAGCTTGAGGCGCGCAGCAACCGCCTCGCCCACCTGTTGCGCGACCGCGGCCTGCGCCGGCTCGATCACTATGCCATCTTCATGGAAAACAACGCGCGCTACATCGAGAGCTGCTGCGCCGGCGAGTGTACCGGCCTCTACTTCACGTGCGTCAATTCGTTTCTGACGCCGGAAGAGCTTGCCTACATCCTCAACAACAGCCAATCCAGGGTCCTGATCACGTCGCAGGCCAAGCGTGACGTCGCCGCAGCGGCGCTCAAGGACTGCCCCAAGATCGAGCTGTGCCTGATCGTCGACGGCAAGGGCGACGGCAAGGGCGACGGCGAGCGCGTGCAAAATCTCGACCAGGCGACCGCGGCCTACCCGGCGACACCGATCGCCGACGAATCGCTCGGCACCGCCATGCTGTATTCGTCCGGTACCACCGGCCGTCCCAAAGGCATCCTGCGGCCCTTGCCGGAGCAGCCGCCGTCGCAGCAACTGCCGCTGTTCACCTTCCTGCAGAAGCTTTGGCGCTATCGCGACGGCATGATCTATCTGTCGCCGGCCCCGCTCTATCACTCGGCGCCGCAGGCGGCCGTTCACCTGACCATCCGCCAGGGCGGCACCGCCATCATCATGGAACGCTTCGATGCGGAGCGGTATCTGCAACTCGTCCAGACCTACAAGGTAACGCACAGCCAGCTGGTCCCGACCATGTTCTCGCGCATGCTCAAGCTGCCGGAGGACGTGCGGCGGCGCTACGATGTTTCCTCGCTCGAGATCGCGATCCATGCCGCGGCGCCCTGCCCGGTGCCGGTCAAGGAGCGGATGATCGAGTGGTGGGGGCCGATCATCCAGGAGTACTACGGCGCCACCGAAGGATTGGGATTTACCGCCTGCGACAGCGCCGAGTGGCTGGCGCACAAGGGCACGGTCGGCAAGGTTCTGCTCGGCGAACTGCACGTCCTCGACGAGACCATGCAGCCCTGCCCGACCGGAACGCCGGGCACGCTCTGGTTCAAGACCGCGACGCCCTTCGAATATTTCAACGATCCGGAGAAGACCGCGCGCGCCCGCTCGGCCGACGGCGCCATGAGCACGGTCGGCGACATCGGCTATCTCGACAACGGCGGCTATCTCTATCTCACCGACCGCGCGACCTTCATGATCATCTCCGGCGGCGTCAACATCTATCCGCAGGAATGCGAGAACCTGCTGATCACCCACCCCAAGGTCGCCGACGCCGCGGTGTTCGGCGTGCCCAACGAAGACCTCGGCGAGGAGGTCAAGGCCGCCGTCCAGCTCATGCCCGGTGTCGCGCCGGGACCGGCAATTACCGAGGAGCTGATGGCGTTCTGCGCCGCGCACCTGGCGCCGCAAAAATGGCCGCACTCATTCGACTTCGAGGCCGAACTGCCGCGGCTGCCGACCGGCAAGCTCTACAAGCAAAAGCTGCGCGACCGCTATTGGCAGGGGCATAAGACAAGGATCGTGTGAACGGTTCGTCGTCGGAGCGGCTAACTTGGGGCGAAACTATCGGAGCGAACCATGAGCAAGCGCGCTTTCGACAAGATCAAAGCAGGTCTGGACAGCGCCAAGGCCTATCTGGACGGTACGGCGGACAAGCGGAAATACCGGGTTCATGTGCCCGAGACCATCGACGTCCGGAAAATCCGAACCCCACTGGGAGTCGGTGATGCGGGCGCTGGCGGGGTGAAGCCGGGCCGGAATGCTCGGCGGGAACGCCGCGAAGATAAGTAGATCCTTCGCACAACCTCTGCTATGATTCGGCAGCACTGTATCGGTCGGACCCAATGCTTTACGCGCGCATCATTGCAGATAACAAGGAAACAATTGACCAGCGCGAGATCGTTATCCTATTTCAGCGGTGCCTGCGCATGGCTACTGCTGTTGGGTGGAAGGAAATTCTCGTGGCTCAGTTGATTGGCTGCGAACAAAGATGGTTCAATCGACCGAGAAACAACATCTTATATAACTTCACGGGGTGGACCGGATCGCCGGATTTGATTGCAGCAATGGAAACAGACGTAACCTCATTGCTGCGAAATGCAGCACGGAGTATTTTTGATTACGATGCGCAAACCGCGTTCGGTTCTCTCCCGCAATCTCTGCTTCTTGGATCATTTCTCACGCACGTCTGGGCTAATTTTCGTAGCTCCGTAATCATGGAACTCAATGGTCAAGCTGCGCCAGAATATCCAGCGGTGGGTAACCCTTCCTTGATCGGACTAGAGCATATCTCGGCTGAGTTGAATCTGGGATTCTCAATCTTGCTCGAATAAGCGAATCTCGCGGCATTGATTCGATTTTTGGAGGCAGATCGATGCCAAAGCCCTGTTCTCTGGACTTACGGAT
>JBEKIC010000095.1:0-8169 GCA_050011955.1 Xanthobacteraceae bacterium | reverse complement strand
ACCCTCGTTGTCTGCCGCCAGAAGTGAAAGGTTCAAGTGACAGCAACATAGTGAGGGTTTCAGTGATAGCAAAAGCTCAATGAAATCGGGGTTAACTTAGCGTTTCACCGCCCGATGCTCTAATATCTTAGTGGAGCATGATCTTTTCGGAAAACCGGCTTCCACCCTCGGATCAAGTCCGAGGGCAGGCTTTTTCCGGATCATGCTCCAGCGCATCAATCGTTGATCGGCGCCGGCGCCGGCAGTGATTTGTTCGGCGCTACCGGTGCTGCCGCCGCAGGCCCGCTGACGGCGGTGCCGGATTTTGCGTCCGGTTTGCCGGCAGGCGTCAAGCCCGGCCTGGCCTCGGGCTTTGCATCAGGCTTAGCATCGGGCTTGGTATCGGATTTGGCATCGTCGGTCGGTTTGCGCGACGCAAGCTCGGCCGGGCGCGGCCGCGGCAATGGCGGACCGGATGCAAGCGGATGCGCGCCGGGACGAACGGCGGCCGCCGGCAGCGGCGGCGGCAATGGTGCCGGCGGCGGTGGCGGCGGTGGCGACGCTGGCGCCGCCGTGATCTCATCGTCCGGCATCATGTCCGGACCCATGATGTCCGGCGGCGGATAGGGCGGCGCCACGCCATAGGGCGACGTGACCATTCCGATCTGACCATAGGGATCCGGACCGGGGACGATCCGATTGACGGCGCGGATGGCGCCGCTTCGCGCATCGACCACCACGCGCATGAGGATGCCGCGGAAGTCCGTCGCGCGCAGCACATAGGTGGTGCCTTCACGCAGCGGCAGCGCCAGCGGGTCGAAGCCCGCCGCGCGCACGATCCTGGTGATCTCGAAAGCCGGCATGAAGCCCGGCAGGGGCGGCGGCGCTTGCGGCGTCGATGCCGGCGGCGGCGTCTGCGCCTGGCCTGGCGCAGCGGCCAATAGCGAGACACACAGAGAAAACGCCGTGGCCGCTAAGACCCCTGCCCTCACGGACGCACCCCTACCCCGATCGCGCGGCGAATACTCGCACGCCGACAACGTTACCCGCAATTAGGGCGGCGCTTGGGCACACACGGGACTTTTGCCAAAGCTCAAGGCAGTTCTGTTCGGCGGCAAGGGCATGCGCAGAAGTGCTACTCAATGACGACCCTCGTGCCGGCAAACGGGTCGTGGTGAAACCCGTGTTGAATGGTGCCCGTCGCGGTCTGGAACCGGCATCGTCGAGCGCGCTAGTCGGCACCCCCCAATGCCTGCGGCCAGTCCGCTTGAGCCGATAACGTCCGCCCGCAGAACGCAATGCTTGCCGAATCAAGCACGCGCAAGCTGTGTACCCTGGTGTGGTCGTCCCGGTGTTTCCTGCGTTCCTTGGGTTCCAACCTGGAAGACGGTTTGACCGTGTTTTCAAACCATCTGGCCACATCCACGCTGCTGACGGTCGCGCATGTTTTCGCTGTCACCGCCGACACCGTCTCATAGAGCCCGGTAGCGGGATATTCCACCGTCGTGGATCGCGCCGTGCGAAACTTCTGCACAACTGACCCGAAACGTTTCATCCGGCGGTGATCGTAGTTCCCCCGCCCATTGCGCTTGCGCCCGGGTCGTGGTCCACTTGGCCGGCAGGACATTGCCGGAATCCGAGCCGAAAGGCGCAAGGCCGCAGCTTTTCATCGCCCGCCGGGAGCGGCGGACTTGTGCTTACGTCCGGAGTTTGCCATGTTCCGCATAGGACAGCATTGCTGTCCCAATTAGTGGCCAGTAGCGCGCGCTCCCCTCCCTCCCCCTTCCCCGCCCACCCGGGGAGGAAAAAGGCGGGGGAAAGATGCGCGGGGGCCAGCCGCCGAAGGCGAGGGCGCGTCGGACGGCGGCATAAAAGCAGCCAAGGCCGGCAGCGGCACGAAGGTTGCCTCCAGAACGGATGACTCGCCCTCGGGCGCCGGACGCGACCGGCGCGAGGAACGATGTGGCAAAACCTCGATACGGGCCATTCGGGGCGCCGCCGGGGAGCGCGAGGATGACGATGGGAGCGTCAAGCTTCGGCCTGTTCGATCCGGCGCTGGAAAAGGATTCCTGCGGGGTCGGCTTCATTGCCGACATCAAGGGGCGCAAATCGCACAAGATCGTCGAGGACGCGATCACCATCCTGCTCAATCTCGAGCATCGCGGCGCGGTCGGCGCCGATCCGCGCGCCGGCGACGGCGCCGGCATCTTGGTGCAGACGCCACACAGATTCTTCGCCAAGAAGGCGGCCGAGCTTGGCTTCAAATTGCCGCCGGCCGGCCACTACGCCATCGCAGCGCTGTTCCTGCCGCACGAAGCAGCTTGGCGGCAGGAGATCATGGACACTTACGCCGCGGTGGCTGCGCAAGAAGGCATGACGCTCTTGGGCTGGCGCGACGTGCCGACCGACAATTCGACGCTCGGCGAATCGGTCAAGCCGACCGAGCCGGTGCACAAGCAGCTTTTCCTCGCGCGCAATCCAAAGACGCAGTCGGAGGACGAGTTCGAGCGCCGGCTCTACATCCTGCGCAAGACCATTTCCGCCATCATGTACGGCAAGCGCGAGCGGCGCAGCTCGGGCTATTACCCGGTTTCGATCTCCTGCCGCACGCTGATCTACAAGGGCATGTTCCTCGCCGACCAGCTCGCCACCTATTATCCCGATCTGCACGATCCGGACTTCGAGAGCGCGCTGGCGCTTATTCATCAGCGCTTTTCGACGAATACGTTTCCGACCTGGTCGCTGGCGCATCCCTACCGCATGATCGCGCATAACGGCGAAATCAACACGCTGCGCGGCAACAACAACTGGATGGCGGCGCGCCAAGCCTCGGTCTCGTCGCCGAAGTTCGGCGCCGACATCAAGAAGCTGTGGCCGATTTCCTATGAAGGCCAGTCCGATACCGCCTGTTTCGACAACGCGCTCGAATTTCTGACCATGGGCGGCTATCCGCTCGCCCACGCGGTGATGATGATGATTCCGGAGGCGTGGGCCGGCAATCAGCTGATGAGCGAGGAGCGCCGCAAGTTCTACGAATACAACGCGGCGCTGATGGAGCCGTGGGACGGCCCCGCGGCAATCGCCTTCACCAACGGCCGGCAGATCGGCGCCACGCTCGACCGCAACGGGCTCCGCCCGGCGCGCTACATCGTCACCCGCGACGACCGCATCATCATGGCCTCGGAAGTCGGCGTGCTGCCGATCCCGGAAGAGGACATCGTCACCAAGTGGCGGCTGCAGCCGGGCAAGATGCTGCTGGTCGACCTCGAGGAAGGCCGGCTCATTCCCGACGAGGAGCTCAAGGCGACGCTGGCCAAGAGCCATCCCTACGGCGAGTGGCTCGAGCGCACGCAGATCGTGCTCGAGGACCTGCCGTCGGCGTCCGAAGCGGCGCCGATCTCGAACCTGTCGCTGCTCGATCGCCAGCAGGCTTTTGGCTACACCCAGGAAGACCTGAAAATCCTGATGACGCCGATGGCGACGACCGGCGAAGAGCCGGTCGGCTCGATGGGCAACGATACGCCGATCTCGGCGCTGTCGGATAAGCCGAAGCTGCTGTTCACCTATTTCAAGCAGAACTTCGCCCAGGTGACCAACCCGCCGATCGACCCGATCCGCGAGGAGTTGGTCATGAGCTTGGTTTCGATCATCGGGCCGCGGCCGAACCTGTTCGACCTCGAAGGTATGTCGAACACCAAGCGCCTGGAGGTGCATCAGCCGATCCTGACCAACGCCAATCTGGAAAAGATCCGCTCGATCTCCGAGATCGCCGAGTCGCATTTCAAGTCGCTGACGCTCGACGCCACCTGGCCTGCCGAGGCCGGCGCCGCCGGCATGGCGGCTGCCGTCGAGACGCTCTGCTGCCAAGCCGACGCCGCCGTGCGCCAAGGCATCAACATCATCATCCTGTCCGACCGCCGCGCCGGCGCCGACCGTATCCAGATCCCGTCGCTGCTCGCCTGCGCGGCGGTGCACCATCACCTGATCCGCGAGGGCTTGCGCACCTCGGTCGGCTTGGTGGTGGAATCCGGCGAGCCGCGCGAGATCCATCATTTCGCCTGCCTCGCCGGCTACGGCGCCGAAGCGATCAATCCGTATCTGGCGTTTGAAACGCTCGTCGCGATGAAGGGCGAGTTGCCGCAGAAGCTCGACGACAAGGAAGTCATCAAGCGTTACATCAAGTCGATCGACAAGGGACTGCTCAAGGTGATGTCGAAGATGGGCATCTCCACCTATCAGTCCTATTGCGGCGCGCAGATCTTCGACGCGGTCGGCTTGAAGTCGGATTTCGTCGCCAAATATTTCACCGGCACCGCCACCCGCATCGAGGGCGTCGGCCTGACCGAGATCGCCGAAGAGGCGGTGCGGCGGCATCGCGACGCCTTCTCCGACGCACCGATCTACCGCAGCATGCTCGACGTCGGCGGCGACTATGCGGTGCGCGTGCGCGGCGAGGATCACGTCTGGAACGCGGCGACGGTCGCCGCCCTGCAGCACGCGGTGCGCGGCAATTCCTACGAGAAGTACCGGCAATACGCGGCGATCATCAACGAGCAATCGGAGCATCTCACCACCATCCGCGGCCTGTTCCGCCTCAAGGCGGCCGCGGAAGACGGCCGCGCGCCGATACCGATCGAGGAGGTCGAGCCGGCCAAGACCATCGTCAAGCGCTTCTCGACCGGCGCCATGTCGTTCGGCTCGATCTCGCGCGAGGCCCACACCACGCTCGCCATCGCCATGAACCGTATCGGCGGCAAGTCGAATACCGGCGAGGGCGGCGAGGAAGCCGACCGCTTCAAGCCGTTGCCGAACGGCGATTCCATGCGTTCGGCAATCAAGCAGGTGGCGTCCGGCCGCTTCGGCGTCACCGCCGAATATCTGGTCAATGCCGACATGATGCAGATCAAGATCGCGCAGGGCGCCAAGCCCGGCGAAGGCGGCCAGTTGCCCGGCCACAAGGTCGATAAGACCATCGCCAAGGTGCGCCACTCGACGCCGGGTGTCGCCCTGATCTCGCCGCCGCCGCATCACGACATCTATTCGATCGAAGACCTGGCGCAGCTCATTTTTGACTTGAAGAACGTCAACCCCGACGGCGATGTCAGCGTCAAACTCGTCTCCGAGGTCGGCGTCGGCACCGTCGCCGCCGGCGTGTCGAAGGCGCGCTCCGACCACGTCACCATCGCCGGCTTCGAAGGCGGCACCGGCGCCTCGCCGCTGACCTCGATCAAGCACGCCGGCTCGCCGTGGGAAATCGGGCTCGCCGAGACGCATCAGACGCTGGTCGCCAACCGTTTACGCGGACGGATTGCGGTTCAGGTGGACGGCGGCATCCGCACCGGCCGCGACGTCGTCGTCGGCGGGCTCTTGGGCGCCGACGAGTTCGGCTTCGCCACCGCGCCCCTGATCGCCGCCGGCTGCATCATGATGCGCAAGTGCCATCTCAACACCTGCCCGGTCGGCATCGCCACCCAGGACCCGGTGCTGCGCAAGCGCTTCCGCGGCCAGCCCGAGCACGTCATCAACTATTTCTTCTTCGTCGCCGAAGAGGTGCGCGAGCTGATGGCGGCGATGGGCTACCGCACCTTCGCCGAGATGATCGGCCAGATGCAGATGCTCGACGAGCGGCAACTGGTCGATCATTGGAAGGCGCGCGGGCTCGACTTCTCCCGGCTGTTCACCAAGCCGGACGTGCCGGCGAGCGTTGCGCTCTATAATTGCGAGAAACAGGATCACAAGATCTACGACATTATCGACCGCACGCTGATCGCGCAGGCGCAGGCCGCGCTCGACCGCGGCGCGCCGGTGCGCTTGAGCATGCCGATCAAGAACACCGACCGCACCACCGGCGCCATGCTGTCCGGCGAGATCGCCAAGCGCTACGGCCATGCCGGCTTGCCGCCCGACACCATCGTGGCGCGGTTCAAGGGCACCGCGGGACAAAGCTTCGGCGCGTTCCTCGCGCGCGGCGTCACTTTCGAGCTCGACGGCGACGCCAACGACTACGTCGGCAAGGGCCTTTCCGGCGGACGGCTGGTGGTGCGGCCGCCGGCGGAAGCCGCAATCGTTCCCGAACAATCCATCATCATCGGCAATACCGTGCTGTACGGCGCCATCGAGGGCGAGTGCTATTTCCGCGGCGTCGCCGGCGAGCGCTTTGCCGTGCGCAATTCCGGCGCCATCGCCGTCATCGAGGGCGCCGGCGACCATTGCTGCGAATACATGACCGGCGGCGTCGTCGTGGTGCTCGGCCGCACCGGCCGCAATTTCGCCGCCGGCATGTCGGGCGGCATCGCCTATGTACTCGACGACGACGGCACTTTCGCCTCGCGCTGCAATCTCGCCATGGTCGAGCTCGAGCCGATGCCGCAGGAGGAAGACCTCAACGCCCGCGTCTTCCACCATGTGCACGACCTTGAAACCCACGGCCTCATCGACATCATGGCCGATATGAGCCGCCACGATGCGCATCGGCTGCATCACTTGATCGCGCGCCACGCCCGCTTTACCGACTCGGCCGTTGCCGCCAAAATCCTGGCCGAGTGGCCGCTCTGGTACCCGAAGTTCCGCAAGGTCATGCCGGTCGAGTACCGCCGCGCTCTCAACGAACTCAAGGCGCAGGCCGCTGCCATGCAGGCGGCGGAATAGCGCGTGGAATAGAGAGCGAAGTGGGCAAGGTCACCGGCTTTCTCGAATACGAACGCGAAGACCGCGACTACGAGCCGGTCGAGGAGCGGATTCGTCATTGGCGCGAATTCATCCTGCCGCTGCCAGAGGCGGATTACCGCACCCAGGCCGCGCGCTGCATGAATTGCGGCGTGCCCTATTGCCAGGGCACCGGCTCGCTGATGCCCGGCACCCCGGGCTGCCCGGTCAACAACCAAATCCCCGATTGGAACGACCTGGTCTATGCCGGCAATTGGGAGGAGGCGGCGCGCAACCTGCATTCGACCAACAACTTTCCGGAAGTCACCGGCCGGGTCTGTCCGGCGCCGTGCGAAGCCTCCTGCACGCTCAACATCGACGAGAACCCGGTCACCATCAAATCGATCGAATGCGCGATCGCCGATCGCGCCATCGCGGCGGGGCTCAACCCCGAGCCGCCGGCCGTGCTGACCGGCAAGAAAGTCGCGGTCATCGGCTCGGGACCGGCGGGATTGGCTTGCGCGCAGCAACTGGCGCGCTCCGGGCACGCCGTTCATGTGTACGAGAAGTTCGCCAAGGCCGGCGGGCTTTTGCGCTACGGCATTCCCGACTTCAAGATGGAGAAGGTCCACGTTGAACGGCGGGTGGCGCAGATGCAAGCCGAAGGCGTCGTGTTCCATTACGGCGCCCATGTCGGCGTCAATGTCGCGACCGAGAAATTGCTCGCCGAGTACGATGCCGTGGTGCTGACCGGAGGCGCCGAGAAGCCGCGCGACCTGCCGGTGCCCGGCCGCGAGCTCAAGGGCATTCACTTCGCCATGGATTACCTGCCGCAGCAAAACCGTCGCGTCAGCGGCGAGCCGGATGACGGTGCCGAGCCGATCCTCGCCGCCGGCAAGCACGTCGTCGTCATCGGCGGCGGCGATACCGGATCGGACTGCATCGGCACGTCGATCCGCCAGGGCGCGCTGTCGGTCACCAATTTCGAAATCCTCCCCGCTCCGCCGGTGCACGAGAACAAGCTGCTGACCTGGCCGAACTGGCCGCTCAAGCTGCGCACCTCGTCGAGCCACGAAGAAGGCGCCGAACGCGATTTCGCGGTGATGACCACGCGGTTCTCCGGCGCCAACGGCTTCGTGCAGAAGCTGCACTGCGTGCACGTCGACGACAAGATGAAGGCCGTTCCCGGCAGCGATTTCGAGGTCGCCGCCGAGCTCGTGCTGCTGGCGATGGGCTTCGTGCATCCGGTGCACGAAGGCATGATCAAGAACCTCGGCCTGGCGCTCGATCAGCGCGGCAATGTGGCCGCCAACACCCGCGATTACCGCACCTCGATCGACAAGGTCTTTGCCGCCGGCGACATGCGCCGCGGCCAGTCGCTGGTGGTGTGGGCGATCCGCGAGGGCCGCCAGGCGGCGCACGCCGTCGACAAGTTCCTGATGGGCTCGTCGCTGCTGCCGCGCTAGGACATGATCCGGAAAAAGTCTGCCCTCGGACTGGATCCGAGGGTGGATGCCGGTTTTCCGAAAAGACCATGCTCTACTA
>JBEKIC010000094.1:0-8208 GCA_050011955.1 Xanthobacteraceae bacterium | reverse complement strand
CCGTAAGTCCAGAGAACAGGGCTTTGGCATCGATCTGCCTCCAAAAATCGAATCAATGCCGCGAGATTCGCTTATTCGAGCAAGATTGAGAATCCCAGATTCAACTCAGCCGAGATATGCTCTAGCTAGATCAATACGTTGCTAGTGTCCTTCGATTCCGAAGTTCGCAAACGAGGGTGCCGCATAATGATGCGAACTTCGGAATCGGGACACTAGATGATAGTCGCTCGCGCCGGTGTTGCACAGAACAAGTTGGACAAAGGGAAGAGGGCCGCAGCCTGTGGCCGCAGACTGCGCCGCCTAGCCCAGCGCGTCGGCGTTAGCCTGGTCAAGCAGCTCAAGGCCGCCCGCGGCCACGACGCGGCCGGCGTCGAGCCGCACGACTTTGGTGGCGATGCGGCGCAATTCCGCGGCGGTATGGCTGACATAGACCATCGGCACGCGGGCGTCGTCGCGCAAGCGGACCAGATAGGGAAGAATTTCACGTTTGCGGCCGGCGTCAAGCGAAGCCAGGGGCTCGTCGAGCAGCAGCAGACCCGGCCGCATCAACAGCGCGCGGCCGACGGCAACACGTTGGCGCTCGCCGCCCGACAACAGGCGCGGCCGGCGGTCGAGCAGATGGCCGATATCGAGCAGCGCGACGATGCGCCCGAAATCGTCCGGATCGCGCGGATGACCGCTCATCCGGCGCCCGTAGTCGAGATTTTGGCGCACGCTGAGATGTGGAAACAGCCGGTCCTCCTGGAATACATAGCCGATATGCCGCCGATGCGGCGGCACGTTGATCCCGGCGGCGGCATCGAACAGCACCTTGTCGCCGAGCACAATGGACCCGCGATCGGGCTGGAGAAGACCGGCAATCATGTTGACGACCGTGGTCTTTCCCGCGCCCGACGGCCCGAACAGGGCGGTCACGCCGCCGGCCGCCTCGAAGCGCACGGCAAGGTTCAATGCGCCGAGCTCTTTCTCCACGTCGACGGCGAGCACGGTCAGTTCCCCTGGACGCGCATGCCGGCGCGGCGGGCGAACCATTCCGAGACCACGAGCGCGGCGAGCGCCAGGACGATCGCGAACAGCACCAGCCGTCCAGCCGCCGCGTCGCCGCCGGGAATCTGCATCAAGGTGTAGATCGCGGCGGAAATGGTCTGCGTCTCGCCGGGAATATTGGAGACGAAGGTGATAGTAGCGCCGAATTCGCCGAGCGCGCGCGCGAAACACAGCACCGCGCCGGCGATGATTCCCGGCAAAGCCAGCGGCAAGGTGATGGTGAGGAACACCAGGAAGCGGCCGGCACCCAACGTGCCGGCGGCCTCCTCGAGCCGGCGGTCGATCGCTTCGAGCGCAAGCCGGATCGGGCGGACCATGAGCGGAAAGCCCATGATGCCGCAGGAGAGCGCCGCGCCGGTCCAGCGGAACGAGAAGACGATGCCGAAATGATCGGCCAAAAAGGCGCCGATCGGCCCCTTCTTTCCGAACGAAATAAGCAGCAGATAACCGGTGACCACCGGCGGCAGCACCAGTGGCAAATAGACGAGGCCGTCCAGCAAGGTCTTGCCCCAGAACTCTGTCCGCGCCAGCAGCCAGCCGATGGCGATGCCGAACGGCAGCGCGAACGCCGTGGCGACGAGCGCGATGCGCAGCGACAGCAGCACTGCGGTCCATTCAGCAGGGGAGAGGTCGAGCACGGTTACCCACTCGTCAAGCAATGACCAGCAAAATTGCCGTCACGACGCAGGCTTTATCAGGAACGAGAAGCCGTAGGACTCGAAAATCGACCTCGCCGTTTGCGAGCGCAGGAACGCGAGGTACGGCGCGGCATCGGGTTTGGCGTTCGCCGTCAACGCCGCCGGATAGACGATCGGCGGATGAGAATCCTCGGGAAAGACGCCGACGATCTTGACCCTTGGCTCGACCTTGGCGTCGGTGGCGTAGACAATGCCAAGCGGCGCCTCGCCGCGGGCGACAAGAGTGAGAGCGGCACGGACGTTCTCGGCCATCGCCAGCTTCGGCTCGACGGCCGCCCAGACGCCGAGTTTCTCCAGCGCGGCCTTGGCATAGAGGCCGGCCGGCACCGCGCGCACGTCTCCGGTGGCGATACGCCCATTGCCGGCAAGCGCGGCGAGGTCGAAGCCCGGCGCGATCGTCACGTTGCCGATCTTGGAATCCTTGGGCGCAATCAGCACCAGGCGGTTGCCGAGTAGATTGATCCGCGTGTCGTTCTTGATGAGATTGCGCTCGGCGCCGTAGTCCATCCAGTTGACGTCGGCGGAGACGAATGCGTCGGCGGGCGCGCCCTGCTCGATCTGCTTCATCAGCGCCGAGCTTGCCGCATAGCTGGCGACGACCTTGATGCCGGTCCGTTTGGTGAACGCGGCATCGACCTCGTCGAGCGCATTGTTCATCGAGGCGGCGGCGAAAATAATGATGGTGTTGTCTTGCGCCGCTGCGTGGTGCGGCACAGCCGCACTGGCAATGGCCGCGGCAAAAGCCGCTAGCAAACGCCTTCTTTTAAGCACGACGGTTCTCCGACAGGTCCGTCCGCAAATCGCGCGAACGACGACAGGATCATGCAATACGACCGCCTCGGGGAACCGTCGTTCCAGGCTCGTCCGGTACGCGCTCAGCGTGCCGCATGTCGCGCCGGCAGAATAGCAGTCTCCAATGCCGTGGCAAAGCCGCTCGGACCGGCTATCATTTCAATGACTTTGCGGAGGGGACGACGATGGCGGACACAGAGCCGATCGAGGGCGAGTACGACTACATCATCGTCGGTGCGGGCTCGGCCGGCTGCCTCCTGGCCAATCGGCTGTCAGCCGATACCGACCGGCGCGTGCTCGTGCTCGAAGCCGGCGGCCGCGACAATTGGATCTGGTTTCATATTCCCGTCGGCTATCTGTTCGCGATCGGCAACCCGCGCTCGGATTGGTGCTTCAAGACCGAGCCGGAGGAAGGCCTCAACGGCCGCAGCCTCAATTATCCGCGCGGCAAGGTGATCGGCGGCTCGTCGGCGATCAATGCCATGATCTACATGCGCGGCCAGGCCGCCGATTACGATCATTGGCGCCAGCTCGGGCTTGCCGGCTGGGGCTGGGACGACGTGCTGCCCTATTTCAAGCGGCACGAAGATCATTTCCTCGGCGCGAGCGCCGCGCATGGGGTCGGCGGCGAATTGCGCATCGAGGCGCCGCGCGTGCGGTGGGATTTGCTCGACGCATTCCGCAGGGCGGCCGAGCAGGCCAACATAAAGTCCGTCGTGGACTTCAATACCGGCGACAACGAAGGTTGCTGCGCCTTTCACGTCAACCAGAAGCGCGGCCGGCGCTGGTCGGCGGCGCACGCTTTCCTCAAGCCGGTGCTGCATCGCGCCAATCTGCGGCTGGAGACCGGCTGCCTGGTCGAGGGCGTGGTGTTCGACGGCCGGCGCGCCGTCGGCGTGCGCTGGCGGCAAGGCGAGCAAAAACGCCTGGCCCGCTGCCGCGGCGAAGTCATCCTGGCGGCCGGCTCGATCGGATCGCCGCAGATCATGCTGTTGTCCGGCGTCGGACCGGCGCAGCAGTTGCGGGAGCACGGCATCCCTGTGGTACTCGACCGGCCGGGGGTCGGCGCCAACCTGCAGGATCACCTGCAGCTGCGCCTGATCTACAAGGTCGACGGCATCACCACGCTCAACGAGCGGTATCACTCTCCGCTCGGGCTCGCCCGCATGCTTGCCGAATATGCGCTGTTCCGCCGCGGTCCGCTGACCATGGCGCCGTCGCAGCTCGGCCTGTTCACCCGCTCCGATCCCGACCAGGAGCGCGCCAACCTCGAGTTTCATATTCAGCCGCTGTCGCTCGACCGCTTCGGCGAGCCGTTGCACAAGTTCCCGGCGTTCACGGCGAGCGTCGCCAATCTGCGGCCGACCAGCCGCGGTTACCTGCAGCTGCGCTCCCGCGACCCGGCCGACAAGCCGGTCATCAAGCTGAATTACCTGTCGACCGAGCAAGACCGCCGCATCGCGGTTAGCAGCATCCGCTTGACGCGCCGCATCGCGGCACAGCCGGCGCTGGCGCCGTTCCACCCCGCCGAATATCTGCCGGGCCCCGCTGTGGGCGATGACGATGAGGAGGCATTGGTGAAAGCCGCAGGCGACATCGGCACCACGATCTTTCATCCCGTCGGCACCGTGAAGATGGGCCTCGACAGCGACCCGCTGACGGTGGTCGACGAGCGGTTGCGCGTCGCTGGCATCGATCGGCTGCGCGTCATCGATGCATCCATCATGCCCACGATCACCTCCGGCAACACCAATGCCCCAACCATGATGATCGCGGAAAAGGGCGCCGCCTTGATCCGCGCCGATGCCAAGAGGCTCTCATGAACGCGGCCTGGCGCGCTCAAGCGATCCTCGCCGATCCGGCCGGCGAGTGGGCGCGGATCGAGACCGAACCCGGTGATGCGGCTTATCTGTTGACCAGCTACGTGGCGCTGCTCGCGCTTATTCCGGCCGTCTTCAGCTTCGTCGGCCCCTGTGTCGTCGGAACAATCGTGCCGGGGGTTGGCGCGGTGCGGGTGCCGATCGTCGACGGATTGTTCAGCGCGGCCTTTGGCTATGTGATGACATGCGCCACGGTCCTGCTGCTCGGACTCCTGATTGACGCGGTAGCGCCGCGGTTCGGCGGGCGGCGGGATTTTGTCAGCGCGTTCAAGCTCGCGGTCTATTCGTATACCCCGGTCTGGCTTGCCGGGATTTTTTTGCTGGCGCCGGGGCTGCGGTTTCTCGGCCTCACCGGCTTCTACGGCGTCTATATCCTGTGGCGGGGCCTGCCACGGCTGATGAAAACTCCCGCGGCGCGGGTCCCGCCTTATGCGGCGGTGATTGTCGCGGGCGCCTGCGCGCTTATTCTCCTCACCGCCGCCGCGCGACATGCGCTGTTTGGTTCAGCCGGACTTTAAGGCGCCATCAGCACTCGGCGGCAAGCGGCCGGCAAATTCGCCATGGTGAGGCCCGGCTTCGGCTTCGGCGGCTCCGTCGGAGGCGCCGGGTGCAGCACGCCGGGCGAGAACCAGAAATCGAGGTCATGCCCGCAGCCTTCGCCCGGTGGCGGCTCGGGTTGCGGCTTGCACTGCGGGCTGTCGGGCGGACAGAACATGCGAACGTGGAAATGATAGTCGTGGCCCCACCACGGCCGCACCTTGGCGAGCCAGCTCCGATCAGAGCCCGCCTCACGGCATAGCGCCTTCTTGATTGCCGCATTGACGAAGATGCGCTCGACATCGGGGTCTTCCGCCGCGGTGCGGATGAGCTCGGTGTGCTGATGCGTCCACACCTTGGGATCGACATCGAGCCGATCGTCCCGGACCACCATGGTTGCGGACATGAACTCGCGCTCTTCGGTCGAAAGCTTGCGGTTCGGCATCGGCGTCAGCCAGATATCGGCATCGAGCCCGACCTGATGGCTGGCGTGCCCGGTGAGCATCGGGCCGCCGCGCGGTTGCGACATGTCGCCGACCAGCAAACCGTTCCAGCCGACCTTTTTGGCGTTCTCGGCCAGGCGCTCGAGGAAGGCGGTCAGCTTGGGATGACCCCAATTGCGGTTGCGCGACAGCCGCATGACCTGCCAGGTCGGGCCGTTGATCGGCAGCGCCACGGCGCCGGCGAGACAACCGGAGGAGTAGAAGCCGATCGAGCGGGCGGCGAGCGGAACCGGCTCGGTCTTGCGCGCGAACAGTTCCTTCGCCGGCGTCGACGGTGAATCGGGATGCGGCAGCGGCGGCAGCGGCGCTTTGTCGAGCGTACCTGCATCCTGCGCCAGCGCTGGGCTGGTAGCCGTTAACAGCAGAGCAAACAACAGGCCGAGCGAAACGCGCATCATCCATTCTCCGCGCCGGCGGGCCGGGTGGGAACTTTCTGCCGAAATGCGACGGCGCGCGCCCGGCGACGATAGGCTGCCGCGAGTCGTTCGTCCTGTCCAGCAGGGAACAGGTCGCCGGCCTCGCTGTCGAGCGCCAGCAGCCGCTGCTCGGTCGCCGCATGCGGCTCGATGGTGCCATCATGCAGGATATGGCCGACGGTGAGGCCGCGTTCGGCAAGACGGCGCGCCACCAGCAAACAGCGGTGGCAATCCAGCGGCTCGCGTTCCGCGCACATCAGGCAGACGCGCGAGTGCGCCACGGCCTCCTGTAATCGGTCGAGCCCGGTTTGAAATTCCGGCTCATTCGCCATCGCCTCGTAGTCGGCGACGCCGTCGCGGTAGAGGCTGTCATCGCGCGGGCGGCCGCCGAGCGTGTCGCCCATCGCCGTATAGGTGATGCCGATACCGTTAAGCTGCGCCGCCAGTGCTTTTTGCGAAAACCACGGGAACCGGCGCGAGTTCGGCACCGAGCGTATATCGGCCACCGCGGTCACCGCTGCGTCCTGCAGCATCGCGGCAAAGCGCGCGGCCGGGATGTTGGAATGGCCGATGCTGAAAAGATCGAACGACGGCATGTCAGTCATTGATCCGACCGGCCCGGCGATTTCATGGCGGCGGATGTTTGGTCGCCACATGTCCGGACGATTAACTGTCAAAGCGCTGCGCGCTTTACAGTCGAAGCCCCCACCCCATTAATGCTGGTGATGATCGAGGAAGGCTGGTGCGGGGTTACCATGCGTTGTTTCATTGTCGCGGCTTTTCTGGCCGCGCTGACGATAACTTTCCTGGCTGCCGCGGATCGCGCCGAGGCCGGCGTCGTGGTGCGGGTCGACCGCGCCAGCCAGACCATGGAAGTCAGCGTCGACGACGCCTACCTCTACACTTGGCGGGTTTCGACCGCCCGGCCGGGTTACAGAACGCCGACGGGCGTCTTCCATCCGCAGTGGATGGCCGCGCGCTGGTTCTCACGCATCTATTACAACGCGCCGATGCCGCACGCGATCTTCTTCCATGGCGGCTTCGCCATTCACGGCAGCTACGAGATTTCCCGGCTCGGCGGCCCGGCCTCGCATGGCTGCATCCGGCTGCATCCAAACGACGCGGCAGTGCTGTTCGGCCTGGTGCAGCGGGAAGGGATGCGCAACACCACCATCGTGGTGCAGTAGCTATCATTCGGACGAGTCAGCAACGCACGTTGCCGCGCTTCACTCCCAGTCGCTCCAATCGTAGACGGCGTCGATCCAGTCATCGATTGCATCATTTTCTGGATGTTGAGCAAGCAACTTGCCCTGACGACGAATATCGGCGCGCACCCGCGGGTCGCGCAGGTCGGGAAGTTGCACGGACGGTCCGCCTTGGGCACGCGGGCGTTTACGCCCGTCGGAAACGCGCTCCTTTGCCCGGGGCTCCTTTGACTTCCTCGTCATCGGGACAACCTTACACATCCGCCTTCACCGCCACGATGAACGCCTCCTGCGGGATATCGACTTTGCCGGACGAGCAGCGTGTCGCACTATTGGCGACAACCCCCCAGAGCTAACCACATTAAGGCATACTCGGAAAATATGCTAAAGGTTGAAGCACCGCACTTCCACTATTCCGCCCGCAGGGAGGGGTCATCTAATGGCAAGCAAGCAACGACCACTGACCCCAGGACCGGCGATCCTTTCGACAGATCAAATCACAAGAGCAGTTCCGGCTCTTGAACGTCGTATCGCTGAACTCAAGGCATTAGAGTTTGACGCTCTCACTGAAGAGAACGGGGATAACATACTTAATAGTCTGGCTCAAAAGGTGAATGCAACGCTGCGAGAAATTTTCGGCCCCGATGCCATTGAGTATCGAGAATATAAAATAGGATCATTGAATGGCTATGGAATACTCGGTGCGACATGGGGGCATGGAGAATATGAGACAGACACGTTACGAGGGCGACTTCCAGAAGTGAAAAAACTTGTCAATGGCGCGATTAGCACGCTCGAGACCGCACGCGATATCCTGAAAGAGCGAATCGCGCCAGACGATCCCGCGGCGGGCAATCGAGTGCTCCGCGCGTACGACGGTATGGAATTGCACCCCGAAATTGCCCGCGCTGCATCGAAGCTCTATCAGGACGGGCATTACGCTGGTGCGGTCGAAGCCGCGGTCAAGGCCCTCAACGCACTCGTACGGTACCGGAGTGGTTCAGACCTAGTACCGACTATCGCTGATGAATGAGTCGTGATTCAAGGATGCATGAGCGGCATCCCCGAGGCGACGATTATCATTCTGACGGCGGAGGAACGTGCCGAGCTTGAGAGCTTGGCGCGCTCGA
>JBEKIC010000093.1:0-8371 GCA_050011955.1 Xanthobacteraceae bacterium | reverse complement strand
GCGCACGCAGATCCTCCGAATACGGTTTCGCCATCCATGCTGGCCTCCATTCCAGCACGAACCTTGAATCCGATTCGTTCCCGCAGGGGAATCCCGCGATTCAGTCTTTTCGGAAAATGCTCTAATCGCGAATTACGGTGACAGTGCACTCAATTGCTTGTGGCGTGCGCGCCGGACAGTCTCGGGAGATGGGTTCCCCCGCCGTTACCCCCGATGCTAGATTAAACCTCCAGCGTCGCGGTCACCGGCACGTGGTCGGAGGGGCGCGCGGCGCCGCGATAGGATTTGGCAATGGCGATGCCGGCGACGCGATCGGCGAGCGCATCCGAGGTCCAGATGTGGTCGAGGCGGCGGCCTTTGTCCACGGTCGCCCAATCGGGCGAGCGGTAACTCCACCAGGTGTAGAGTTTTTCCGGCTCCGGCGTGAGCACGCGCATGCTGTCGACCCAGCCGCCGGCACTCAGCGCATGAGTGAACTTCTCGCACTCGACCGGCGTGTGCGACACCACGCGCAGCATCTGCTTGTGGCTCCAGACGTCGTGCTCGAGCGGCGCGACGTTGAGGTCGCCGAGCAGGATCGCGCGCTCGGAAGGTGCCGGCCGGAGCGTCGCGCAGTCGCGCATCTCGTCGAGGAAGGCGAGCTTGTGGGCGAATTTCGCATTGATCTTCGGATCGGGAGTGTCGCCGCCGGCGGGCACATAGAAATTATGAATGGTGATCGGGTCGCGCAGCCCGGCGCGTTCGCCGAACGCCGCGGAGACGTGACGGCAATCGGTCTTGCCGCAGAAGCTCTGAATGTCGAAGCGCTCGAACGGCAGCCGCGAGAGCACGACGACGCCGTGATAACCCTTCTGACCGTTGAGCGCGACGTGCTCGTAGCCGAGCCGCTTAAAGCGCTTGCGCGGAAATCTGTCGTCCGGGCACTTGGTCTCCTGCAGGCACAGGATGTCGGGACGGACCGCCTTGATGAATTTGGCGACCAGATCGATGCGCAGCCGCACCGAATTGATGTTCCAGGTGGTGACCGTTAATCGCATGCGGGGAGCTGCTGGAGGGACCGGCAGATTATATGCGGCGCAACGGCCGAAGGCACAAGTTCAATCTGACGGCGCGGCAAGAGCACGCAGCGGAACTCGTCCCCTGCCCTATGTTAGCCTATGATGGCCGCCTGGGAGATGGGCATGGACAGCAAACCGCAGCGGCCGCGCGTGGTGATTGCCGGCGCCGGCTTCGCCGGGCTCGAAGCGAGCAAGGCCCTTGCCAAAGTCGATGTCGACGTGGCGCTGATCGATGCCCACAACCACCATTGCTTCCAGCCGCTGCTTTATGAGGTCGCCACCGCGGCGCTGTCGCCCGCCGACGTCGCCTGGCCGATCCGCGCCATTTTGCGCGAGCAGAAGAATGTCCGGGTGATCATGGCGCGGGTTACCGGGATCGACGTGCAAGCGCGGCGCGTGCACACCAGCGAGCTCGATCTTGCCTACGACTATCTGATCCTCGCCACGGGAGCGACGCACTCCTATTTCGGTCATGACGAATGGGCGCCATTCGCGCCGGGCTTAAAGCAAATCGCCGATGCCACCGAGATCAGGCGGCGGTTCCTGCTCGCCTTCGAGCGGGCGGAACTGGTGGAGGACGAAACCGAGCGGGCGCGGCTGCTCACTTTCGTCATTGTCGGCGGCGGCGCCACCGGCGTGGAAATGGCCGGCGCGTTCGCCGAGGTGGCGCGGCGCACCTTGCAACACGATTTCCGCCGCATCGACCCGCGCACCTCGCGCATCGTCCTGATCGAGGCCGGACCGCGGCTGTTGCCGACCTTTCCCGAGGCGTTGTCGGACTACACCGCCCGCTCGCTGCGAAGGATGCGCGTGGAAGTCGAGCTTAATCGCAAGGTCACCGGTTGCGACGCCCACGGGGTCGCCGTGGACGGCGACCGCATCGAGGCGGCAACGGTGGTCTGGGCGGCGGGCATCGTCGCTTCGCCGGCGGCCCAGTGGATCGGCGCCGAGCACGATCGCGCCGGCCGTATCAAGGTGAACGCCGACCTGAGTATTCCCGGACGACCGGAGATCTTCGCCGTCGGCGACACCGCGAGCGTTACCAACCGCGACGGCCGTCCGGTCCCCGGCATCGCGCCGGCGGCCAAGCAGATGGGCCGCTATGTCGCCGAGGTCATCGCCGCCCGCGTGCAAGACCGGCCGGCGCCGCCGCCGTTCGTCTATCGTCATATGGGCGAGCTCGCCACGATCGGCCGCAAGACGGCGGTGGTGAAGCTTGGCCCGCTTCAGCTCACCGGGTTTTTGGGTTGGCTGTTCTGGAGCGCCATCCACATCTATTTTTTAATCGGGTTGCGCAACCGCTTCGCGGTCGCGCTGAACTGGCTGTGGATCTACATGACGTTCCAGCGCGGCGCGCGGCTGATCGGAATTGCGCCGCGTTGAGCCGATCCGCTTCCGCTTATGGCCGGCCCTGTCCCGACCATACCCGTCCCGGCGTGTCGCCCTGATTGTTCTGGTAATTGATGACGAACAGATTCGGATCGGGCTTCTTGGTGGTGTCGAGGTTATACACGGCGACGGTGGTATCGAGGCCCTGCGGATCGGTGACCGTCCACTGCTTGAGCTGAAGATTCTTGGCGTCGAACATGATCATCAGCCGGCTGGTACCGGTCAAGAGCCGCGTTTCCTCGATGACCGCGGTGATGAAGGTATCGTCGGCCGAAACGCTCACCACATCGGTATCGCGCAGCAGATTGATGTGGTCGGCGAGCAGGTAGCGCAGCGGCGTCTGCGACAGCGGGTAGTAATCCGAGGTTTCCAGTGAGCGGTCGCGCACCACGACCGCGGAGCCGTCGGCGATGATGTCGATCGGGCTCGGCGGGTTGTAGGCGAAGCGGACTTTCCCCGGCTTTTGTATGGAGAACGTCCCTTCGACTCGCCGACCGTCCGGGCCGATCTGGACGAAATTTCCCACCAATGTCTGCACGCTGGACAGATAGTTGCTGATCTTGTCGAGGAGCGCGCGCTGATGGGCGTCGAAGGCGGTCGCCTGGCTCGGCACCGCGCTCTTGCCCAACGAAAACGAGAATGGAAAGAGGCCCTTTGCTCCCGGATCATTGGGCGCGGCGGGGGCAGCGGGGGCAGCGGCCGCAGCGGCGGTATTGGGCGATGCTGGGGTCGCCGTGGCAACCGGCGGTGTCGAGCCCGATTTGGGCCGCGGCGCCGGCGTCGGCAGCGGCACGCTATCGTCGGCGGCAGCAAAGCCGCCTGCCAGCATGCTGCACGCCATCGCCACGAGAACGATCCTCGCACCCCGTCGCATCATGTAACTCCCCCGCACGTCGGTGCGCGCACTCGCAACCCGATCATCGTTACGGACGCGTTATGGCGATTTCGCGACGGACGCGTTATGGCGATTTCGCGGCTGACTATCCGGCTTAAACGGCAACCGGTTGATTCTCAATAGGGATCATCCTCGGCGCCTTCGACGAGGATTTCCCGCTTGCCGGCGTGGTTGGGTTGCCCGACGATCCCTTCTTCTTCCATGCGCTCCATCAGGGAAGCGGCACGGTTGTAGCCGATCTGCAGCCGGCGCTGGATGTAGCTGGTCGACGCCTTGCGGTCGCGCACCACCACCTGCACCGCCTGCTGATAGAGGTCGCCGCCTTCGGCGGCGCCCATGGCGGTGCCGTCGAACACCGCGGCGCCGTTGTCGTCCTCGGGTTCTTCGGCGGTGACCGCTTCGAGGTATTGCGGGACACCTTGCGCCTTGAGGTGCCGGACGACTTTTTCGACCTCTTCGTCGGAGACGAACGGACCGTGCACGCGGCTGATGCGGCCGCCGCCGACCATGTAGAGCATGTCGCCCTGGCCGAGCAGTTGCTCGGCGCCCTGCTCGCCGAGGATGGTGCGGCTGTCGATCTTCGAGGTGACCTGGAAGGAGATGCGGGTCGGGAAGTTGGCCTTGATTGTGCCGGTGATGACGTCGACCGAGGGCCGCTGCGTCGCCAGGATGACGTGCAGCCCGGCCGCGCGCGCCATCTGCGCGAGACGTTGCACCGCCCCCTCGATGTCCTTGCCGGCGACCATCATCAGGTCGGCCATCTCATCGACGATGACGACGATGTAGGGCAGCGGCTCGAGATCGAGCTCCTCTTTCTCGTAGATCGCTTCGCCGGTCTCGCGGTCGTAGCCGGTGTGGACCGTGCGCGTGAGCTTCTCGCCTTTGCCGTTCGCCTCGGCGACGCGCGCGTTGTAGCCGTCGATATTGCGCACGCCGAGCTTCGACATTTTTTTGTAGCGCTCCTCCATCTCGCGCACCGCCCATTTCAGCGCCACCACCGCTTTCTTCGGATCGGTGACCACGGGCGTGAGCAGGTGGGGGATGCCGTCGTAGACCGAGAGCTCCAGCATTTTGGGATCGACCATGATCAGCCGGCACTGGTGCGGGTGCAGCCGATAGACCAGGCTGAGGATCATGGTGTTGATGGCGACCGATTTTCCCGAACCGGTGGTGCCGGCGATGAGGAGGTGCGGCATGCGCGACAGATCGACCAGCACCGCTTCGCCGCCGATCGCCTTGCCGAGGCAAAGCGGCAGCCGGGCGGTGGTCTCGGCATAATCGCGCGAGGCGAGCAGCTCGCGCAGATAGACCTTCTCGCGCGTCGGATTGGGCAGTTCGATGCCGATGACGTTGCGGCCGGATACCACGGCGACGCGCGCGGAGAGCGCGCTCATGGAACGGGCGATATCGTCGGCCAGGCTGATCACGCGCGAGGATTTGATGCCCGGGGCAGGCTCCAGCTCGTACAACGTAACCACTGGTCCCGGCCGCGCGTTGATGATCTCGCCGCGCACGCCGAAATCGGCGAGCACGCCTTCGAGCGCGGCGCCATTCTCCTCGATCAGTTCCTCGCTCAGGGTTGTTCGCTCGCTGGCGCGGGGCGCGGTCAGGAGATTGAGCGACGGCAACGTATAGCCGCCGGACAAGCGGCGCGCCGGGCGCGCGGGCGAACGCGGTCTGCGCGCGGCCGGCGCATCGGCATTCGACTCATCTTCGAAATCGGCGTCCGCGTGTGGTGCCCGCGCTCTGTCGAAGCGGGGCTCCAAGCGGGGCTCGCTATGTCGCGGCATCGCGGCGTCGCTCCGCATCGGCGGCTGCGCGCGCATGCGGCGGCGGAACGCCCGCGACAGCCGCGAGCGCAGGCTCAACAGCGCATGCATCAGGCGGCCCAGCGAAATCCATGCGCCGTCGTCTTCGCGGTCGGCGCTATCCTCCTCTTCGTCCGGCGAGCTCCGCCAGATCAAGCCGGCCGCACCGGCAAAGGCGGCGAGCGCCGCGAGGCCGAGCCCGAATGCGGCCGCCACGCGATAAATTCCCGCAAGCGGCGCGCCGAGGACTATCGCCGGCGGGCGCAGCACGGCATCGCCGATCACGCCGCCGAGCCCGGCCGGCAGCGGCCAATGGCTGCCGCGCGGCAGGCATGCCGCGAACGCGGCCGCAAGGACGGCGCCCAACAGCCAGAGCAGCACGCGCAACCGCTCGCGGCTAAGCGGCCGATGGCCGAGCAGCCGATAGCCCCACACCGCGATCGGCAACAGCAGCGCCAGCGAGCCGAGCCCCAACAATTGCATCAGCAGATCGGCGGCGATGGCGCCGGGGCGGCCGAGCAGATTGTGCACCGGCGCATCGGTGGCGTGGCTGAGCGAGGGATCGCGTACCGACCAGGTGGCGAGCGCCAGCGCCGCCATCATGGCGAGACTGATCAGCGCGATGCCGCCGAGCTCGCGCAGCCGCCGCCGCAGAATGGCGCCGAGGTGGCCGGAGAGAAAGGCCATCCCGTCAAGGCTGCGGTCGATCATCGACATCGCGTCTTCTCTACTTGTTCGGTTGGCGCATGATCTTTTCCGAAAACCGGTTTCCACTTTTCGGGATCATGCTTTTTAGTTGGCGCATGATCTTTTCCGAAAACCGGTGTCCACTTTTCGGGATCATGCGCTAGCCCAACACCGCGACGAGACGGTGCAACGCCTCGGCGGTGATGTCCTTGTTCTGCACCATGGCGACGCGGATATAGTCCGCACCCGGATTGCTGCCGTCGGCCTGCTCGCGCGCGAGGTAGCGGCCGGGCACGACGCGCACGCCGGCCTCGCGCCACAGCGCGAGCGTGGCCGCTTCGCTGCCGCCAAGCGCCGCGACGTTGAGCCAGAGGAAAAACCCGCCCGCCGGGCGGCGGTAGCCGTAGCGGTCGCCGACGATCTGATCGGCGAGATCCAATTTCTCGCGATAGAGGCGCCGGTTCTCCTCGACATGGGTCTCGTCGCCATAGGCGGCGATGGCGACGTGCTGCGCCGGCATCGCCACTTGCGGCGCGGCGACGTTGCGCAGCTCGAGATAGGCCGCGAGAAACCGCCGGTCGCCGGCGGCGAAGCCGACGCGCAACCCCGGCAGGTTAGAGCGCTTGGACAGCGAATGAAACACCACGGCGTTGGCGAAATCCGGCGCTGCGGCTTCCAGCATCCCCGGCGGCGGCCGGTCATGATAGATTTCGCAATAGCATTCGTCGCAGAGCACCAGGAATCCGAAGCGCCGCGCCAGCACGGCGAGCTTGGCGAGGTAGCTGCGGTCGGCGACCGCGCCCTGCGGGTTCGATGGCGAGGCGAGATAGCAGGCGACGGTGCGCGCCAGCACCTCCTCGCTCAGCGCATCGAGGTCGGGCAGGAAGCCCGAGGCAGCGGTCGCCGGCAGATAGACCGGCTCGCAGTCGGCCGCGATCGCGCCGGCGGCATAAGCGGCATAGAACGGATTGGGAATGAGCATGGCCGGCCGGCCGGCGCGCGGCTTCACCCAGCTCTTGGCGGCGAGCGCGGCGAGAAACAGCCCTTCGCGGGTGCCGTTGAGCACCAGCACTTCGGTTGCCGGATCGACCGGCCGCTCGAGCGCGTAGCGGCGGTTCAGCCACTTGGCGACCGCCTCGCCGAAAGCGTCGAGGCCCTTGTTCATCGGATAGCGGCCGAATTCCTCGACATGCGCCGCGATCACCGGCCCGACAAAGGGCGGAATCGGATGTTGCGGCTCGCCGACCGCCATGCTGATCGCCGGCTTGCCCGGCGGAGCGTCGCCGAGAAGGTCGCGCAGCCGCACGAACGGCGAGCGCGAATCAACCGCGCGAACGGGCAAAGGGGGAGCCTGGCGGGTCATCCTATACATCATGAACAGCGGGGCCGCCCGCCGCGTCAACGACGGGATAGCATAGGAACGGCGAGGTTAAGACCCGATTAACCATCGGCGCTCCGGGGGGCGCCATACGGGTTGGCAAGGGCTTCGATGCAATCCGCCTCATATCCTCGAATCGGGGAGTAGTATCGCTGCCGATTTCAGCGCCAACCGAAGGGTGAGGACGAGACGGTTGCCGGGCCCATCGGCCGAGCCGGACTTACGTCAACCCCAGAATCGCAGCGACGATACCGACACTCAGAGCATCAAGGGCGACCGCCCTGCTGATCGGCACGCTGTCGAGCGTTGTCACCCGATTACGCACAAAGCCGATGGTGGCGAAACTGGCGTCGATGATCGACGCCGCCCAGGCATCGCGCGTCAACACATAGGCGAGGCACACGAAAAGCCAAACGATGAACAGCAGCGCGGCTTGCGCCCAATTGTTCCACGGCGGCGAATGAGTGAAATGGTACAATCCGAACAGCGCAGCTGAGGCGATCGCCGCGGCGACCGATGCCCATGGAGAGCTGACCATTGAAGCGGCGATTCTCTCGATCCAATTGAACAAGATCGAGAGGAACACCAGGACCTCGGCAAGACTGACGGGAAAGAGGGCGAGCAACAGCCGAATAACGCGCGGAAATTCCGTCTTCAGCGACCCGCGCAAGGCAAGCGCAATGAGCGCAAGCCCCACGACCAATGATATGCCCAAGAGCGGCGCGTCGGCGCCGTCGACGGGAAGGTCGCCGCTATGCCAACCATTTTGCATCAGCCAGCGGATGGCCAAGGCCGGCACCACCGTCCCCGCCAAGACCACGACCGCCAGCGGCTGCAGAATTGCGCGACGTCGGCTGTCGACCACATGGTTCACCAGATAGTTCGCAAGCGGCAGCGCCGCGGCGCCGATGAGCGCAACCAACGCGGCGGTTTGCGAAATCGACAAAACGGGCGGCATTCTCGGCTCCTCGCTGGGCGACGGTCGGCGCGGACCGCATCCCAATCAAATTTTCGCGCATCGCCCGTTATAGGCTAGTACCGACTATCGCTGATGAATGAGTCGTGATTCAAGGATGCATGAGCGGCATCCCCGAGGCGACGATTATCATTCTGACGGCGGAGGAACGTGCCGAGCTTGAGAGCTTGGCGCGCTCGA
>JBEKIC010000092.1:0-8387 GCA_050011955.1 Xanthobacteraceae bacterium | reverse complement strand
GCGCACGCAGATCCTCCGAATACGGTTTCGCCATCCATGCTGGCCTCCATTCCAGCACGAACCTTGAATCCGATTCGTTCCCGCAGGGGAATCCCGCGATTCAGTCTTTTCGGAAAATGCTCTAACCTCAGCCAGGGCTACATTTCGGATGTCGAGACTGGTCGTCGCAAGGGAACGGCTGCCGCGCTTCGCCTCATCGCTGACACGCTCAAGGTGCCACTCGACCTTCTTGTCCCGGCTTGATCCTGCCCGGCGCGCTTAACGATCGGCTAAGCCCGCAGCACGCCGCCGGTGCGTTTGCCAACCTCGGCGACGATCTTGGCCGCCAGCGCCTCGATCTCGGCATCGGTCATGGTCTTATCGCGCGGCTGGATGGTGACGGCGATGGCGATCGATTTCTTGCCCGGCTCAATGCCGGCGCCTTCGTAGACGTCGAATACGGTGACGCCGCTGACGAGCTTGCGGTCGACCGACGTCGCGGCGCGCACAATGTCCGTCGCCTTCACATTGCCCTCGACCACGAAGGCGAAGTCGCGCTCGACCGGCTGGAACGGGGAGAGTTCGAGCGCGGGCTTGGTGCGCGTTGCTTTCGCCTTCGGCTCGGGAATACGCTCCAAAATCACCTCGAAGGCGACGAGCGGGCCCTCGGCGTCGAGCGCCTCAAGCGCGCGCGGATGCAGCTCGCCGAAATGGCCGAGCACGTTCTGCGGGCCGATCTGAATGGTGCCCGAGCGGCCGGGATGCAACCAGGCCGGGCCGCCCGGCACGACTTGCAGCGCTTGCGCCGGCGCGCCGGCCGCCGCCAACACCGCAAGCGCGTCGGCCTTGGCGTCGAAGGCGTCGACGACACCGTCCCGCTTGGTCCAATGGCGGCCGATGCCGGACGGTCTGGCCAGCGCGCGCCGCACGCCAGCGGCAGCGGTGAACTGATCCTCCGGCCGGTCGCCCTTGAAAACCTGTCCGACCTCGAACAACGCCGTGTCGGGAAAGCCGCGGTCGGCATTCCGTTGCGCGGCGGCGACAAGGCCGGGAATAAGGCTCGGCCGCATGTCGGAGAGATCCGCCGCGATCGGATTGGCGAGCGCAAGCTCCGGCTTGCCGCCGCCGAACAATTCGGCCTGCGCCTTGGCGATGAACGACCAGGTCACCGCCTCGACGAGGTTGCGCGCGGCGAGCGCGCGTTTGGCCTTGCGCGTGCGCAGCTGGATCGGCGTCAGCACCGGCTTGCGCGGCGCCTCGCCGCGGTCGAATGGGATCGAAGGTACGCGTTCGACGCCGACGATACGGACCACTTCCTCGACGAGGTCCGCCTTGTTTTGCACGTCCGGCCGCCACGACGGCACCGTCACCTTCAGGCGCTCGCCTTGGCCGGCCGCGGCAAACCCGAGACGGTCGAGCACGCGGCGGACGTCGGCAAGCGGCACCGCGACGCCGGCCAGACGTTCGATCTCGGACAGCGGAAAATCGATGATCCGCTCGGGAACTTCCGCGCTGCCGGCGACGGTGACCTCCGACGGCGTGCCGCCGCAGAGATCGAGCACCATCTGCGTCGCCAATTCGAGTCCAGGCCGCATGAAGGCCGGATCGACGCCGCGCTCGAAGCGGTAGCGGGCATCGGAATTGATGCCGAGCTTGCGGCCGGTCTGCGAAATGTTGATCGGATTCCACAGCGCCGACTCGATGAGCACGTCGGTGGTCGCGGCCGAGCAGCCGGTTTTTTCGCCGCCCATGATGCCGGACAGCGATTCCACGCCGTCCGCGTCGGCGATGACGCAAATTGTCTCGTCGAGGGTGTAGGTCTTGCCGTCGAGCGCCAACAGCGTCTCGCCGGCGTGCGCCCGGCGCACCGTGAGATCGCTGCGCACCTTCACGGCGTCGAAGACGTGCAGCGGCCGGCCGCGGTCGTAGGTGATGAAGTTGGTGATATCGACCAGCGCATTGATCGGCCGCAGCCCGATCGCGGTGAGCCGCTTTTGCAGCCAGGCCGGCGATGGGCCGTTCCTCACGCCGCGCACCAGGCGCAGGCCGAAGGCGGGACAAAGCTCAGGCGCCTCGATCGTCACGTTCACGGGGCAGGGGAATTCGCCGCTGACCGGCTTGACCGGCCGGTCCTTGAACGTCCCCATGTCGGCGGCGGCGAGATCGCGGGCGATACCGTTGACGCCGGTGCAGTCGGCGCGATTCGGCGTCAGGTTGATCTCGATCATCGGATCGTCGAGCCCCGCCCATTGCGCGTAACTCGCGCCGACCGGCGCATCGTCGGGCAATTCGATGATGCCTTCGTGATTGTCGGAGAGCTGCAGCTCGAACTCGGAGACCAACATGCCGCGGCTCTCGACGCCGCGGATGGTGCCGACCTGCAGCGTCATGTCCTTGCCGGGGATGAACGCGCCCGGCGGCACGAACACGCCCTTCATGCCAGTGCGCGCGTTCGGCGCGCCGCAGACCACCTGGATCGGATCGCCGCTGCCGGTATCGACCATGCAGACGCGCAGCCGGTCGGCATTGGGATGCTGTTTCGCCTCGGTGACGCGCGCAATGACGAACGGCGCGAGGAGTTTTCCCTTATCCTCGATGCGCTCGACCTCAAGCCCGATCATGGTGAGTTTTTCCGCGATCTCGGGAAGCGGCCGGTCGGTGTCGAGATGCTGCTTGAGCCAGGCGAGGGTGAGTTTCATCATGGCTTCACGAACTTAATCCCCCCGCCAGCGTCGGCAGGTCGAGCGGGCGGAAGCCGTAATGCGAAAGCCAGCGCACATCGGCCTCGAAGAAGGCGCGCAGGTCCGGCATGCCGTATTTGAGCATGGCGATGCGATCGATACCCAGGCCCCAGGCAAAGCCCTGAAACTCGTCGGGATCGAGGCCGCAATTGCGCAGCACGTTCGGATGCACCATGCCGCAGCCCAGAATCTCCATCCAGTCGTCGCCTTCGCCGAAGCGGATTTCGCCTTTGTCGCGGCGGCATTGGATGTCGACTTCGAGTGACGGCTCGGTGAACGGAAAGAACGAGGGCCGGAAGCGCATCTTGACGCGATCGACTTCGAAGAACGCCTTGCAGAATTCTTCCAGGATCCACTTCAGGTGGCCGAGATGCGAACCGCGGTCGATCACCAGGCCTTCGACCTGGTGGAACATCGGCGTGTGGGTCTGGTCGCTATCGCTGCGATAGGTGCGGCCGGGACAGATGACGTGGATCGGCGGCTTTTGCGCGAGCATCGTACGCACCTGTACCGGCGAAGTGTGCGTGCGCAGCAGGAGCCGCGAGCCGTCCGGCTTCGGATTGAAGAAGAACGTATCCTGCATGTCGCGCGCCGGATGGTCTTCCGGAAAATTGAGCTTGGTGAAGTTGTAGTCGTCGCTCTCGATGTCCGGGCCTTCGGCGACGGCAAAGCCCATATCGGCGAAAATCGCCGTCAGCTCGTCGATCACCTGGGTGATCGGATGGACGCGGCCGATTTCCGCCGAAGTTTCGCGCACCGGCAGCGTGACGTCGATGGTCTCGGTGTTCAGCCGTGCCTCGAGCGCCAAGGTCTTGAATGCCTCGCGGCGCGCGATCAGCGCTGCATTGACGCGGTCTTTGAGGCCGTTGATCAGCGGCCCCTGGCTTTTGCGCTCCTCCGGCGGCAGCGCGCCCAGCGTCTTCAATAACGCGGTGATGGAACCGTTCTTGCCGAGCGCCGCGACGCGCACCTTTTCAAGCGCCGCCTCATCGTTCGCCGCGTCGATGTCGGCGTGGATTTGGCGTTCTAGTTGGGCGGTATCGGGCATGTCAGTCAACTTTGGCAGCGATCATTCAGGCATGAACGGCAGGTCGGTGTCGTGCGGCCTGCCGCCCGCCTGCGTCAGCAGGCAATGGACCTGGCCGCGATGATGGGTCTGGTGGTTGAACATATGGGTCACGAGCACCCAGCGCGGTTTTTTCCATTCGCGCTTCGTCGCCCCGGAATAGTAGACATGATCGGCGGCGAGCCATGCCGGGTCGATGCCATTCGCCCAATCGATGATGGCGCGATCGAAGCCGGAGCGCTCGGATTTCAAGTCCTCCCAGTCGGCATAGAGCGAGACGGAGTCGGAGATGCCGCCCGGCGGCCTCGGCAGATCGGTAAAGCGGCTCATCCAGATGCGGTCGCCCCAGAGCAGATGGCTCAACGTCTTATGGATCGAGCCGAAGAAGGCGCCACGGCCGCGCCGCCGCTCCTCGTCGGGCAGCCTGTCGGCAACACCGTAGAGGTTTTCATTCTGCCAGCGATTGTAGCGCGCCATGCGCTGGACGTAGGCGCGATCGATCATGACACGTTCACACCGCCAGCGCCGACTTGGCTTGGCCGACGATCGCTTCAAACGCCGCCGGCTCGGAGATCGCGAGGTCGGACAGCACCTTGCGGTCGACCACGATGCCGGCCTTGCTCAAGCCGGCGATGAAGCGACTGTAGTTCAGGCCGAACGGCCGCACCGCCGCGTTGAGGCGCTGAATCCACAGCGCGCGGAACGTGCGCTTCCGCCGCTTGCGGTCGCGGTAAGCGTATTGGTTCGCCTTCTCGACTGCCTGCTTGGCGACGCGGATCGTGTTCTTGCGCCTGCCGTAATAGCCCTTGGCGGCCTTGAGCACCTTCTTGTGCTTGGCATGGCCGGTGACGCCGCGTTTGACGCGTGCCATGATTGATCTCCTCTCGATCGCATAACGCTGGATGGACGGCGGCCAAAAACGGCCGGCCGTCAGCCGTTCGGCAAGAAATATTTCTTGACGTTGTCGCCGTCGGTCTTGAACAGCACGGCGGTGCCGCGCAACTGGCGGATCTGCTTCTTGGTCCGCTTGATCATGCCGTGGCGCTTGCGGGACTGCGCATAGAGGACCTTCCCGGTAGCCGTCACCTTGAAGCGCTTTTTCGCGCCCGACTTGGTCTTGATCTTGGGCATTTGGCTCTCCTTGGCCGCAGGCGCGGACGCTCAGCGGCCGAAAATGCTCATCAACGAGCGTTGTGTGCTTGGAGCACGTCGCCGCTGCCACGGCAGCCCTAATCAGCCGGGCGGCGGGAGGGCGCGGTTATGGCAGAGCCGGCCGAAATTGGCAAATGCTGCGCCAGCCGTCGCGGGGTCGCCCCCGCGCGGCTGAGCAGACCCGATTCCAGCGTATTTCCGGGCGTTATGGCAGTTCGGAAATCAGCTTGGTCATTTCGGCTTCGGTCCAGCCGCGCGCCGTGCGGGTGCGCACATTGCCCAGCGCCCCGCTCGCCATGGCGAATTTGGCGACGCTGTCGCCGTTCGCCGCCTCGACGATGAGCAAAAGGTCGGATTCGCCGGAGGTAAGAAAGACGTGCTTGAACTCGATGCCCATCTTCTTGGCCGCTTCGCGGGCGGCCTGCACGCGCTTGGGCGCCTCCTTGACCGAGCGGATGCCCTGGTCGGTCCAGCTTGCGGTAACGATGAATATCATGGTCGTCTCCTCTCCCTGAACAATTTCCCGGGCTTCGGCGCCGGGTTATTTCCGAAGCGGCCGCCGACGATATCAGCGCAGCGCCAGCGCCATTGGCGCCGCTTAACGCGGCGCCAAAACCATAACGACTTGGCGGCCCTCGAAGCGCGGCTCCTGTTCGATCTTGGCGATCTTCGAGGTGTCGCCCTTGACGCGGTCTAAGAGCTTGTAGCCGAGCTCCTGGTGCGCCATTTCGCGGCCGCGGAACCGCAAAGTCACCTTGACCTTGTCGCCTTCCTGAAAAAAGCGCTCCATCGAGCGCATCTTCACGTCGTAATCGTGATCGTCGATCATCGGCCGCAGCTTGATTTCCTTGATCTCGACGACCTTCTGCTTCTTGCGCGCCTCGGCGGCTTTCTTCTGCGCCTGGTATTTGTATTTGCCGTAATCGAGGATCTTGCAGACGGGCGGGACCGAGTTCGGCGCGATCTCGACGAGATCGAGCCCGGCCTCCTGCGCCATGGCAATAGCGGCGGTGATCTCCGTGACGCCCTTGTTGGCGCCATCCTTGTCAATGAGCTGGACCTCGCGGACGCGGATCTCCTCGTTGATGCGCGGACCCTCCTTGGCGGCGGGCTGCGCTGTTCTCATCGGGCGGCGAATGGTTCTTTTCTCCTTAAGTCGTTGCGACAAACCTTTCACATCCAGATGCGGATTTCGATGGATCGATCCGGATGCTATTCGGCAAACATAGAAGATCGGGAGTTTTCGGGTGTAAGTCAACGATAATGCGGCGGCGCGATCCCTTGCGCCGGGGCGCTGTTTGCGGCGAAACATGGCGTGGCCATCGCTCGCTTCTTCCCCATTCCTCCCGCCGAGACCGCGCATGGATGATAACAGCCTGAGATTCTTGGAAATTGGAGCGGGCAGCGAACGCCGCGCCATCGCGGTCCGCGAACACTCCGGCGCCGGCCCCGGCCTATTCTGGCTGTCCGGTTACAAATCCGACATGAAGGGCACCAAAGCCGCGGCCTTGGCGCGCTGGGCGGAGGAAGCGGGGCGCGCGATCGTCCGCTTCGACTATTCCGGCCATGGCGAATCGGGCGGCGTGTTCACCGAGGGCACGATCGGCCGCTGGCTCGCCGACGCGCTCGCCGTGTTCGAGGCCTGCTGCCGCGGTCCGCAGATTCTGGTCGGGTCGTCGATGGGCGGCTGGCTGGCGCTGCTCACGGTCCGCGCCCTGCGGCAGCGGCAGTCCAACGGGCCGGCTTCGATCGCCGGCCTGGTGCTGATCGCGCCGGCGGTCGATTTCACCGAGGAGCTGATGTGGAAACGCTTCCCGCCGGCGATCAAGCGCGAGCTTGAGGAGACGGGCGTCTGGGCGCGGACGTCCGACTATTCGCCCGAGCCGTATCTCGTCACCCGGCAACTGATCGAGGAGGGGCGCAACCATCTCCTCCTCGGCGGCATGATCGAAACCGGATGCCCGGTGCGCATCCTGCAAGGCGTCGAGGATCCCGACGTGCCGTGGCGGCATGCGGTAGAGCTCGTTTCGCGGCTTGCCAGCGATGATGTCGTTCTGACGCTGGTCAAGGATGGCGATCACCGGCTGTCGCGGCCCGAGGATATCGAGCGGCTGATCCGCGCCGTCGCCGAATTCTAGAGCATGATCCGGAAAAGTGGAGGCCGGTTTTCCGAAAAGATCATGCTCCACTAAGAATTCTGGCGCGAGTGCCCGCGGCTACGCGGCCGGACCATCAATGCTGAGGCGACCGGCGCCGTGAGCCACCACGTAGAGGAAGCCGCCGGCCATCACCAGGTTCTTATAAAAGTGGATCATGTTGGCCGTATCGCCGGCCGGCAGATGCACGCCAAACGCGGTGCCCAGGCAGAACAGCGCGAGCACAGCAGCGGCCCACCGGGCCTTGAACCCCAAAATGATGGCCAGACCGCCGGCCAACTGGATGACGATGGCGATCCAGACCGCCGCTTCGGGAGCCGGCACGTGGACGCTGGCGAAGTACTTGGTGAAGCCGGCCGGATGGCGCAGCAGCACGACGCCCTCGTAGATGAAAATGCTGGACATCAGCAAACGGCCGAGCGGCGGCAAGAAGGCTTTGATCGCGTGCATGGTGCATCCCGCATCGTCTGCCGCGGCGCCGGTGCCATTTGCCCAAGCTGCCTGGAAGGTCCACGCCCCGGGAGACAACCTTACATTCCTATGCTACCGTCCGCCTCTCAAAAACCAAGGGGAGCGAAACGATGAATAAACTGACATTAGGGGCAGTGGCGGTGGCTTTCAGCATGTTGGCCGCGCCGGTCGCGCAGGCGCAGATGAAAGTAACCAGCGACGAGATCAAGAACGGCGCTGTCAGCCCGAAGACCATGGAGGCGAATGTCTTTGGCTGCGACGGCGGCAACGTGTCTCCGTCCCTGAAATTGACCGGAGTGCCCGAAGGCACCAAGAGCTTCGCCATCATTCTCTTCGATCCGGATGCGCCGACCGGGCCTCCTCCCAACGGGCGCCGCGGCTTCTGGCACTGGATCGCGTTCAACATTCCCGCATCGACTACCTCAATTCCGAAGAATGCCGGCGACGTTAAGGCCAAGCTGATGCCCGACGGCGTCATCCAGAGCCGCAACAGTTACGGCTTCGACGGTTTTGGCGGCATGTGCCCGCCGAAGGGTGACAAGCCGCATCACTATGTGCTGACGGTTTATGCGGTCGACGAAGACAAGCTGCAGTTCTCGAAGGATGACATGACTTCGCCGGAGGTCGTCGGCTTCGAGACGCATTTTCATTCCAAGGCCACCGCCACGATTAACTGGACCTACGGCCGTCCCAAGTAAGCGGCGAAGTAAGCGGCCAACGACTTTTCTGATGCGAATCGGGGCGGCTCAAAGCCGCCCCTTTTTGCGTTTCGGATTGGCGCGCCCGAAGGGATTCGAACCCCTGACCTCTGCCTTCGGAGGG
>JBEKIC010000091.1:0-8566 GCA_050011955.1 Xanthobacteraceae bacterium | reverse complement strand
GCTTCCGCGCAGCAGATAAGTTTGCGCAGACTGCGTAGACTTGTCTGCGATGCACCGTCAGACGGCAACGTCTGGCGGTGTGGCGCGGACTTCAATGAACTTGCGCCTTTCGGCGCTCCGCCTCCCTCTTATCTGCGCATGATCTTGTCCGAAAACCGGACACCACTTTTCGGGATCATGCGTGAGCCGGAGGCGAATCAAAAGAGCTTTGTTGTTGTGGTGGTTCGCAAAACTCGGGCGCGGCTGCGTCGCGAGAACGATTTCTATTTCGTCATTGCGAGGATTACTTGGCGTAATCGTACCGTCGCAATTGTTACATCGAACCCGGCGATGTTGGATTTGCAAGGAGATTGCTATTTGCAGCGACACTGCAGCGACACTGCTACCAGGGAGAGTCCCATGAATAGCCACGAAATCCATGAGCATCACGAGCAGGCTGCGCATCACCACGAAGAAGCAGCCAAGCACCATCGCGAGGCCGCAAAGCATCACGAAGCCGGCGATCACGAGAAAGCCGCGCACCACTCCAAGGTGGCCCACGGCCATTCCTTGCATGCCACCGAACATCACGAACACGCGTCGAAAAAGCACGCCGAACAGCACAGCTGACGACAATCGCGCGAACTTTATCGCGCGCCAATAAGCCGACCGAAGGCGTCGAACGCCTCGGCAAGCCGGCGCAACACGATCGCCGGATCGGTGGCGGTGAGCACGCGGCTGCGATGCGCCTTGCGTAGGTTTTCCGGCGCGCCCGCGGTCGCGGCGGCGGCATCGAGCGCCCAGCCGAGATGCTTGCGCGCGTGGCGGAGCCCGATCGCGAGGCCGTAATGCGCGAGCATTTCGCCGTAGAGCGCGCTGATGAGCGCGAGCTGCTCGCCGAGCGCCGGCGGCGTCTCGCGTTCGCCGGTCGCCAGATAGCGCGCGAGCTGGCCGGGAAACCACGGCCGGCCCTGGGCGCCGCGGCCGACCATCACGGCGTCGGCCGCCGACGCCGCCAGCGCCGCGTCGGCGTCGTCGAAACTTTCGATGTCGCCGTTGACGACGACTGGGATCGACACCGCCTCCTTGACGACGCGCACCGCCGCCCAGTCGGCGCGTCCTTTATAGAACTGGCAGCGCGTGCGGCCATGCACGGTGACGAGCCGCACGCCGGCGCCTTCGGCCCGCTGCGCCAGCGCCGGCGCGTTGCGGGTGCGGTCATCCCAGCCGAGCCGCATTTTCAGCGTCACCGGCACGTTGACGGCGTGCACCACCGCCTCGATCAAAGTGAGCGCATGGTCGAGGTCGCGCATCAGCGCCGAACCGGACTCGCCGCTGGTCACATGCTTGGCCGGGCAGCCCATGTTGATGTCGATGATCGCGGCGCCGGCGCCCTCGGCGATGCGCGCGCCTTCGGCCATCCAGCGCGCTTCGCAGCCGGCCAACTGCACGACATGCAGGCCGGCGCCGTGGTCTTCGAGGCGCCGCCGGGCGATGCGTTTGCCTTCTGCGAGTGCGGCGCAGGCCGTCATTTCCGAGATGACGAGCCCCGCCCCCTGCCCCGCGGCCAGGCGCCGGAACGGCGCATCGGTGACCCCGGACATCGGCGCCAACAGCACCGGATTCGGCAGCGGAATCGGGCCGATGGAAATGGCCTTCGTTTGCATGAGCGACATTACCAAGTTTCGCCCCGTCATGCGCGTTCCGCCGACACCTGTCTTGCCCGACGTTGGCGCGAACCCCATTTTTCGCGGTGCCGACCTCCACTGTCCTCAATCGCGAGTGATTGCATGAAAGTCGATCTTTCCGGGCTTCGCGCGCTGGTCACCGGTTCCACCAAGGGGATTGGCCGCGCCACTGCGCAGGCGCTGGCGGGCAACGGCGCCGAGGTCGCCATCAATGGGCGCAAACCGGCCGATGTCGAACAGGCGATCGCGGCGATCCGCAAGATACTGCCGAAGGCGCAGCTCGTACCGGCCCCGGGCGATGCGGCGACTGCCGATGGCGTCGCGGCGATCATCGCCGCCGCCGGCGATGTGGACATCCTGGTCAACAATGTCGGGATTTTCGAGATCAAGGACGCCTTCGCCATTCCCGATGAGGATTGGCAGCGGCTGTTCGCCACCAATGTGCTGTCCGGCGTCCGCTTGACCCGGCATTACGGGCCGCGGATGCGCGCCAAAGGCTTTGGCCGCATCGTCTTCATCTCCTCGGAGTCCGGCGTGCAGATTCCGACCGAGATGATCCATTACGGCTTCACCAAATCCGCGGATCTGGCGCTGATGCGCGGTTTCGCCCAGGCGCTGGCGGGAACCGGGGTCACCGTCAACGCCGTGCTGCCGGGGCCGACCCGCACCGAAGGCGTCGAGGCGATGTTCGAGTCCATGGGCCAATCGCTCGACGATCCCAAGGTCGAGCGGTCCTTTATCGACCGCGCCCGACCGAGCTCGATCATCAAGCGGCTGGCGAAGCCGGAGGAGGTCGCCGAAGTGGTCGCATTTTTGTGCTCGCGCGAGGCCAGCGCGATGACCGGCTCACCGGTACGTGCCGATGGCGGCGTGGTGCTGTCGATTACGTGACCGTCCAGGCCTACGTCTCGATCTTGCTGAGCACCTCTTGCATCTTTTGCAGCACCTCGCGGGTCTTTTCCGCATAGAACGCGTTCACCACCTCGCTGATTGCCTGCACCTTCGGATCGAGCGGGTTTATGCCGGCCGACCCCAAGCGGGCGTGCAGCTCCTTGAGCACTTCGTCCTTTTCGAACATGACCTCTCCAGGTTCCCCTTTGCCGGCTATAGCCGCATGATCGGCCGCTTGTCCTTCGCCCCTTTCTCGCTCGGCACCTTCACCAGCGCCTCGCCGTCCAAGACCACTTCGCCGTCGACCTCGCAGAGGCAGGACAGCCGGGCGCGGGATTTTTCCGGCATCAGCTCGGCGACGGTGACGGTGACGACGACCGTATCGCCGATCTTGACCGGGGCGCGGAAATTCAGCGTCTGCGAGATATAGACCGCGCCGGGGCCGGGCAGCCGCGTGCCGAGCACCGCCGAGATCAGGCTGGCGGTGTAGAGCCCATGCGCGATGCGGGTGCGGAACGAGGTCTTCGCCGCAAAATGCTCCGACAGGTGGATCGGATTGCGGTCGCCGGTCAGCTGGGCGAAGCCGACGACGTCGGACGAGGCCACGGTTTTCTTCAGCCGCTCGGTCATGCCGACCGAGAGGTCTTCGAAGAACAGCGTGCGTAGCGGCGGCAGATTCATGGGCGTATTGGACCCTGCGGGGCGGCCCCTGGCAAGCTGGACATTAGGTCCAGAATTGGCCAAGGAGCGCGTCTTGGACCCAGGCCGGAGCACACCTCGGAGCAGCCATGGTCGACCTCACTCGCATCACCGCCGGTCTCACCGGCTCGGCCCAGCTTGTGGTCGGGCCCGAACACACGGCGCCTTTTGTCGGCTCGGGGCGCATTGCCGTGCTGGCGACGCCGGTGATGATCAATGTCATCGAGGCGGCCGCGCTCGAGGCGGTCGAGCACCTGCTGCCGGCCGGCTATCAGAGCCTCGGCATCCACCTCGATGTGGGTCACGTCGCGGCAACGCCCGTCGGCTTGCAGGTGACCGCGACCGCCGAGGTCGTGCGCGTGCAAGACCGCACCATCACGTTCCGCGTGGAAGCCCGCGACCCGTTCGAGCCGATCGGCGGCGGCACCCACCAGCGCGTCGTGGTCAGCGTCGCGCGCTTCGACGAACGCGTGCAGCGCAAGGTGCGCGGCGACGGCTGACGGCTTGCGGCAAAATGCTTATCGCCGCGAGCGGCCGAGAAACCAGCCGATCATGAACAGGACGATAGCGGCGACGGCAGCGATGGCGGCGCGCTTGATGTGAATATGATCCGAGCCGGGCATGTAACCGGGCATGAATGTCGGCAACGAACCGGCCGGCATGGCGAAATACATCACCGCGGCGATGACGCAAAGATGGCGAGAAGATAGGCAAGCATTCTCATTGAACGTTTTCCCTTGGAGGAGATTCGGCAAAGCCGGGCCGGTGAGAAGTTAGCACCCGAGACCGGGCGCGGTCGCGACCGTCCTAAGTGGACGGAGGTATCGATTGTCATTGCTTCGGCGGCGGTGAGGCTGCGGCTCCGGGTCCGCGGGGATCGTCTTTGTTCGACATGCATTTTTTCATAAAGGCATTGCGCGCCGGGCCCTGAAGCTTCTGGTCGTCAGCGCCAAACTTGCAGGTCGCCATTTTGTCCTTCGCGGTGACTGCAAAAGACGGCGCGCTCGGCAGCACCACGGCCAGCAGTGCGGCAATCACGGCGTATCGAAGCATGGCAAAGACCCCCCTCATGCAAGGCAGCCATCCTAGCATCGATCGGTTCCGGCGTGGAGGCCATTCGGTCCCGTCACTGCGGGCAACGATAGAGCACCGAGCGGTAGTTCTGGTCGCGGTCGAGGAACTTGATGGTGTTGTCGGGCTGGATCGTGAAGGTCACGTCGCCCATCAGCGGCCCGGCCGGAAACTTGCATTCGACATGCGCATTAATGCTTTTGCCGTTGCGCTTGGTGTCGAGGAATGTGCACACCCCGACCTTGGAGTCGATCTCCTGGGCGGAGATTTTCACCTGAAGCTCTGCGGGGTCGCTGCCGTCGCCTTTGCACGGGACGTTCTGCGTGTAATTTCCGGTAAGCGGGAAATCGTCTCCTGCCGGAGCTGCAGCGGCGCTCGCGGTCAGGGCAAGACCGATGCAGCAGATGAGTGGATGAATGACCTTCACGCCGATCCCCTGACCTTTGCAGCGTAACTCCCGCGTTGAGTGTAGCCAAACTCACGCAGCGAGCCAATCCGGCCGGCGGAATTTCCCGGCACTGTGTCCTGCCGATCACGGGCGCGGCGGTTGGCCGGGCTGGTCGCGCAGAAGTTTCCCGATCCAATCGGGGCCGCAGCTCACGGCGACCGCAGCGCGCATGAAAAAAGCGGCGCCCAATGGGGCGCCGCTCTATCGTTTCATATCGAGCCGAGCTCAGTGCGCGGTAAGCCCGGAGGAATCCTCCTCCACAACGGCCTCGGGGACATCGACAGGCTTCGTCGGAGTTTCCTCCCAGGTGATCGGCTCCGGCTGGCGTACCAAGGCGCGCGTCAGCACCTCGTCCATGCGCGACACCGGAATGATATCGAGCCCGCTCTTGATGCTGTCGTTGATCTCGACCAGATCCTTGGCGTTCTCTTCCGGAATGAGCACGGTCTTGATGCCGCCGCGATGCGCCGCGAGCAGCTTCTCCTTGAGGCCGCCGATCGGCAGCACGCGGCCGCGCAGCGTGATCTCGCCGGTCATGGCGACGTCGCGATGCACCGGGATGCCGGTCATCACCGAAACGATCGCGGTGACCATGGCGACACCCGCGGACGGACCGTCCTTCGGCGTGGCGCCTTCCGGCACGTGGACGTGGATGTCGCGCTTGTCGAATGACGGCGGCTCGATGCCGAAGGCGATCGCCCGCATGCGCACGTAGGACGCCGCGGCCGAGATCGATTCCTTCATCACGTCGCGCAGGTTGCCGGTGACGGTCATCTTGCCCTTGCCGGGCATCATGGCCGCCTCGATGGTGAGCAACTCGCCGCCGACGTCGGTCCAAGCCAGACCGGTGACGACGCCGACCTGATCGACGTCCTCGACTTCGCCGTAACGGTATTTCGGCACGCCGAGATAGTCGGCAAGCACCGCGTCGGTGACTTGCACCGATTCCTTCTTCGAGATCGTGAGCTCCTTGATCGCCTTGCGGATCAGCGTCGAAAGCTCGCGCTCAAGATTGCGCACGCCCGCTTCGCGGGTATAGCGGCGAATGATCGTGAGCAACGCACCGTCGTCGATCGACCACTCCTTCGGCTCGAGGCCGTGCTTGACCGTGGCATGCGGGATCAAGTGCTTGCGCGCGATCTCCACCTTCTCGTCCTCGGTGTAGCCGGCGATGCGGATGATCTCCATGCGGTCCATCAAGGGCGGCGGAATGTTGAGCGTATTCGCCGTGGTGATGAACATCACGTGGGACAGATCGTAGTCGACCTCCAGATAATGGTCGTTGAAGGCGTGGTTCTGCTCGGGGTCGAGGACCTCGAGCAGCGCCGATGACGGGTCGCCGCGGAAATCGGCGCCCATCTTGTCAACCTCGTCGAGCAGGAACAACGGATTGGAGGTCTTGGCCTTGCGCATCGACTGGATGACCTTGCCCGGCATCGAGCCGATATAGGTCCGGCGGTGGCCGCGAATCTCCGCCTCGTCGCGCACGCCGCCGAGCGAGACGCGCACGAACTCGCGTCCGGTCGCCCGCGCGATCGACTTGCCGAGCGAGGTCTTGCCGACGCCGGGCGGGCCGACCAGGCAGAGGATCGGTCCGGTCAGCTTATTGGCGCGCTGTTGCACCGCCAGATACTCGACGATGCGTTCCTTGACCTTTTCCAGGCCGAAATGGTCGGCGTCGAGAATCTGCTCGGCCAGCGTCAGATCCTTCTTGATCTTGGATTTCTTGTTCCATGGGATCGACAGCAGCCAATCGAGATAATTGCGCACGACGGTGGCTTCCGCCGACATCGGCGACATCTGCCGCAGCTTCTTGAGCTCGTGTTGCGCCTTCTCGCGCGCCTCCTTCGAGAGCTTGGTGCGCTTGATCTTTTCCTCGATCTCGGCGAGCTCGTCCTTGCCGTCCTCGTCGCCGAGCTCCTTCTGGATCGCCTTCATCTGCTCGTTGAGATAGTACTCGCGCTGGGTCTTCTCCATTTGGCGCTTGACGCGCGTGCGGATGCGCTTCTCGACCTGCAGCACCGAGATTTCGCTCTCCATCAGCCCGAGCACCTTCTCCAGCCGCTCGGTGACGACGGGCGTCTCCAGAATCAGCTGCTTGTCGGCAATCTTGACCGCAAGGTGCGAGGCGACGGTATCGGCCAGCTTGGCGTAATCGTCGATCTGCTGCACCACGCCGACGACTTCGGGCGACACCTTCTTGTTGAGCTTCACGTAGCCTTCAAACTCATTGACCACCGAGCGGGCCAGCGCTTCGGCCTCGACCTGATCGCCCGCGGAATCGCCGATGACGACCGCATCGGCCTCGTAGTACTCCTCGCGATCGGTATATTGCTTGACCTGCGCGCGGGCGGCGCCCTCCACCAGCACTTTGACGGTGCCGTCGGGGAGCTTGAGGAGCTGCAGCACGCTGGCCAGCGTCCCAATGCCAAAGATGGCGTCGGTCGCCGGATCGTCGTCGGAAGCATTCTTCTGCGTCGCCAGCAGGATGAACGTATCCGAGCGCATCACCTCTTCGAGAGCCTTGATCGACTTCTCACGTCCGACGAACAGCGGAACGATCATGTGCGGGAAAACAACGATGTCCCGCAGTGGTAACACCGGATACGCCCGGCTTTCACCGGTCAGCAGCAATGGCTTTGGTTTGGCGGCACTGGTCATGGCCCCACTTCCTTATTGTTGTGCACGTCCATCCCGACCCGCAGGAGTGCGCTGTCGCGACGGACTGCCGTGTGGCCGGGAAGGGGATCGCGGACGGTGACCTGTCCGCACCCAAAGGGCGGGTATGAGACCCTGCCCGGAGTAGTTTACACGATCTTCGTACGCTCTTTTCACTCGCCCACTATAGGTGGCGTTGCGGCACGAGCGTGTCAAGAAAGGCCGGTTTTCGGAGGTAAAGCGCGGCTTGCGAAGCCGCGGCCGTCTGCCGGGCGCCGAATCGGGCGATGCCGGAGCCCGGCATCACTCAGGCGCTCGCGCCGCCGGCGTCGCCCGCGCGATCCGACCGATCGGCATAGATGTAGAGCGGCCGGGCCGCGCCTTCGACGACCTCGCGTGAGATCACGACCTCCTCGACGCCTTCGAGGCTCGGCAGATCGAACATGGTATCGAGCAGGATGCTCTCCATGATCGAGCGCAAGCCCCGCGCGCCGGTCTTGCGGTCGATGGCCTTGCGCGCGATCGCCGAAAGGGCCTCGTCGGCCAGCGTGAGGTCCACCGTCTCCATCTCGAACATGCGCTGGTATTGCTTCACCAGCGCGTTCTTCGGCTCGGTGAGAATACGCTTGAGCGACGGCTCGTCGAGATCCTCCAACGTCGCGACCACGGGAAGCCGTCCGACGAATTCCGGAATGAGCCCGTACTTCAACAAATCCTCCGGCTCGACGTCGCGGAAGATCTCGCCCTGCTTACGGTCCTCCGGCGCCATCACTCTGGCGCCGAACCCGATCGAGGTTGAACGGCCGCGCGCGGAAATGATTTTTTCCAGGCCGGCAAAGGCGCCGCCGCAGACGAACAGGATGTTCGTCGTGTCGACCTGCAGAAATTCCTGTTGCGGATGCTTACGGCCGCCCTGCGGCGGCACGCTCGCGATCGTGCCTTCCATGATCTTGAGGAGCGCCTGCTGGACGCCCTCCCCCGACACGTCGCGGGTGATCGAAGGGTTGTCGGACTTGCGCGAAATCTTGTCGATTTCGTCGATATAGACGATGCCGCGCTGCGCCCGCTCGACATTGTAGTCGGCCGATTGCAACAGCTTCAAAATGATGTTCTCGACGTCTTCGCCGACATA
>JBEKIC010000090.1:0-8923 GCA_050011955.1 Xanthobacteraceae bacterium | reverse complement strand
AGCACATCGATGCCTTCATCAAGGCCTACAACACCAATGCCACCCCGTTTGCCTGGACCAAGTCAGAGGTCCATCAAAAACGCCTCAAACCACGTTTCGCGCATCAATGATTCCGGGTACTAGAGCAGGATTCGCATCGTCAGAAGGAGCTCACGCTGACAGGAAGTTGGAGCCGGGTTCTCACTGCATCGAACCCATGGCTCTGGAGTAATGGGGCGATCCGCCGGCATCCGTCGCCCCCGCTGGCGGGCGTACCCTGGGGGACGGGCCGTAAGGCCCGTCCCCGCCGAACACCAACTCTGCCTCCCGGCATCCGTCGCCCCCGCCGGGGTGGAGTCGGTCGAGGGGGCGGCGAGCTTGGCGCTTGCCGCCCCCTTACTTTTTCCGCGAGCCTCTTGCCGGGTGAACCGTGCGAAACGACCTTATCGGTGATAAGACCGCCGTCCCGGTCCAAATTGATTTGCCAGTTCGGCGACACGCCATCATGCGCCTTCTCATCATCGAAGACGACCGCGACGCCGCCGATTATCTGGTGAAGGCCTTCCGCGAGGTCGGCCATATCGCCGACCGCGCGACCGACGGCGAGGAGGGCTTGGCGATGGCGCTCGACGGCCAGTACGACGTGCTGATCGTCGATCGCATGCTGCCGAAGCTCGACGGGCTATCGGTGATCGGCACCTTGCGCAGCAAGTCGGTGGACACGCCGGTGCTCATCCTCTCCGCGCTCGGCCAGGTCGACGACCGGGTCAAGGGGCTGCGCACCGGCGGCGACGATTATCTCGCCAAACCCTACGCGTTCTCCGAATTGCTGGCGCGCATCGAGGCGCTCGCCCGCCGGCGCGGCAGTCGCGGCGAGGAGACCGTCTATCGCGTCGGCGATCTCGAGCTCAATCGGCTGTCGCATCAAGTGAGCCGCGCCGGGCAGGAGCTGCAGCTGCAGCCGCGCGAATTCCGCCTGCTGGAATTTCTGATGCGGCACGCCGGCCAGGTCGTCACCCGCACCATGCTCCTGGAGAACGTCTGGGATTATCACTTCGATCCGCAGACCAACGTCATCGACGTGCACATCTCGCGGCTGCGTTCCAAGATCGACAAGGGCTTCGCGCCGACGCTGCTGCACACGGTGCGCGGCGCCGGCTACATGATCCGCGACGACGCGCGGTCGTGATGGCAAACTTTGAATCACCCTCTCGTGCCTCATAGCTCGCGGGCGCGGCCTTTGCGGAAATCGTCGATGGCGTCACCAGCCAGCCGGTCGAGCTTGCCGGCCTTCGCGTCACGCTCGATCTTCTGATCGAAATTTTCCGCTTCAGCTTTGCCGAGCACGCCCGCGGCGAACAGTGCCTCGATCTTTTCGTCGGCAATGCCCCAGGCGGTGAGCGCCGACCGCGAGCCTTCTCCGCGCGCTTGCGGCGGCGTCGGGCGCCCGGCGGGCGTGCGGCCAAAGCGCGGCGCTGGGCCGGGCTGCACCACGCCGTCGAGCTCGACGAAGGTGCCGCGCGCGACGTTATGCGGATGATGCGGCGCCTCTTCCATGGTGAGGACCGGCGCGAAGCAGGCGTCGGTGCCCTCGAGCAGCGAACACCATTCATCCCTGCTGCGGGTCTTGAACAGAGCTTCGAGTTGGCCGCGCAGTTCGGCCCCGTCATCTTTGGTGTAAGGCAGGCCGAGCCGCTCGAACAGCACTTTGCGGAATTTCAGCTCGATCGGCGCGATGGCGACGAAACGGCCGTCCGCGCATTCGTAGGTGTCGTAGATCGCCGATCCGGAATCGAGCAGATTCTTGCCGCGCTCGAGACTGTGCAGGCCCGCGGCATGCAGGCCATAGAAAATCGTCATCAGCGACGCGGCGCCTTCGGTCATCGCCGCGTCGACGACTTGCCCCTTGCCGGAGCGCTGCGCTTCGAGCATGGCGCAGGCCATGCCGAAGGCGAGGTAGAGCGCGCCGCCGCCGAAATCCGCCGCGAGGTTCAAAGGCGGCGTCGGCTTGGCGCCGGCGCGGCCGATGGCGGCCAGCGCTCCGGTCAGCGCCAGGTAATTCAAATCATGGCCCGCCGCCGGCGCCAGCGGACCCGATTGGCCCCATCCCGTCATGCGGCCGTAGACGAGCCGCGGATTGCGCTTGAGCGTCATCTCCGGCCCGAGGCCGAGGCGTTCCATCGTGCCCGGCCGAAATCCTTCGATCAGGCCGTCGGCCTTGGCGATGAGATCGGCCGCGAGCGCCAGCCCCTCAGGGTGCTTGATGTCGAGCGCTACCGACGGACGCGAACGCGCCAGCAAACCAAAGCGCGTCGGCATGTCGACGCCAAGCCCGCTCGGCTCGATGCGGTCCAGCCGGATGACGCTGGCGCCGAGGTCGGCGAACAGCATCGCTGCCATCGGCGCCGGGCCGATCCCTGCGAACTCGACTATGCGAAAACCGGCCAGCGGGCCCATCGTCGGCACTCTCGCTCATGCTTGCCCCGATGCCAAATCTTTCTTGTTTTTCATTGGCGTCCGGGCAGCTACTCTGGCAAAGGACAGGCGGAGAGGAGAGCGCGCATATCTTCTTGTCAACAGGAAACCATCACTGATCTTGAGCCTGGATATCACCATGACTTCGAGTAACGCGGCACCCTTCATCGCGGCGCGCGATTTCCTCTTTCGCCATCGCGAGGACTACGCCACCGCCTACCGCGACTTCCAATGGCCCAAGCTCGATCGCTTCAACTGGGCGCTGGATTACTTTGACGTCATGGCGCGCGACAATGCGCGGCCGGCGCTGTGGCTCGTCGACGAGAATGCCGGCGAGACGAAACTTTCCTTCGCGCAATTGAGCGAGTGCTCGAACCGTGTCGCCAATGAGCTCCGCCGGCTCGGCGTGCGCCGCGGCGATCGCGTGCTGCTCATGCTCGGCAACGTCGTCGCGCTGTGGGAATGCATGCTGGCGGCGATGAAGCTCGGCGCGGTCATCGTACCGGCGACCATGCTGCTGGCCCGCAACGATCTCGCCGACCGCTTCGCCCGCGGTCGCGTGCGCCACGTTGTCGCCAGCGCCGACATCGCGGCGAAATTCGCCGATCTGCCCGGAGACTATACGAGGATCGCGGTCGGCGGCGACGTGCCGGGCTGGTTCTCGTACGAAAAAGGCTACGAGGCGTCGGATCGCTTCACGGCCGACGGCGAAACGCACGCCGACGATCCGCTGCTGCTGTACTTCACCTCGGGCACCACGGCGACGCCCAAGCTCGTGCTGCACAGCCATCAGAGCTATCCCGTCGGCCACCTTTCGACGATGTACTGGCTCGGGCTGCGGCCGGGAGACGTGCATCTCAATATCTCGTCGCCGGGCTGGGCCAAACACGCGTGGAGCTGCTTCTTCGCGCCATGGAACGCCGGCGCCACGGTGTTCATCGTCAATCAACGCCGCTTCGATGCGCGCGGTCTCCTCGACACCATCACGCGCTGCTGCGTCACCACGTTCTGCGCGCCGCCGACCGTGTGGCGCATGCTGATCCAGGAGGACCTCGCCGCCTGGCCGGTCCGCCTGCAGGAGCTCATCAGCGCCGGCGAGCCGCTCAATCCCGAAGTCATCGAGCGCGTCAAAACGGCCTGGGGCATCGTCATCCGCGACGGTTACGGCCAGACCGAAACGACGGCGCTGGTCGGCAATACGCCCGGCCAAAAGGTCAAGGCCGGCTCGATGGGCCGGCCGCTGCCGGGCTACCGCGTCGCGCTGCTCGATCCCGACGGCACGCCGCAGCAGGAGGGTGAGATCAGCCTCACGCTCAGCCCGCGGCCGACCGGGCTGATGCGAGGCTACCAGGGCGACGGCGACGCCGTCCTTCCGCTCGGCGGCGCCGTCTACCGCAGCGGCGATGTCGCTGCCGTCGACGACGACAATTATCTCACCTATGTCGGCCGCGCCGACGACGTGTTCAAATCGTCCGACTATCGGATCAGCCCGTTCGAGCTCGAGAGCGTCTTGATCGAGCATCCGGCCGTGGCCGAGGCGGCGGTGGTGCCGTCGCCCGATCCGATGCGGCTGGCGGTGCCGAAGGCTTTTGTCGCGCTGGCGCCGGGTCAAACGCCGGATCGCGATACCGCGCTGTCGATCTTCCGGCATTGCCGCGTTTCGCTTGCTCCGTTCAAGCGGGTGCGGCGGCTGGAATTTGCGGAATTGCCGAAGACCATCTCCGGCAAAATCCGCCGGGTCGAGCTGCGCCGCGCCGAAGCGGCCAATCGGGGCGCCGATCAGCGGGCCGCGCTCGAGTTCTGGGAAGACGACTTCTCCCAGGATGAGATGCGTGTGTGATAGGCAAGCCCGATGACCGATTCAATCGCCGCTCGTCCCGCCAACCCGCCGACGCTCGCTTGGAGCGGCGGCCGGTCGCGGGAGGAATGAGCGGATCATGTTTCAGAGTATCTGAACCGTGGCGGCGCTCGGTAAACTGCTTCGCACGACGGCATTTCAGCTCACGCTCGTCTATCTGCTGATCTTCGTGCTGTTCGCGGTGTCGCTGCTCGGTTATTTCGCGCTCAACACCCGCCGGCTCATCACCGATCAGATTACCCATACCGTGAATTCGGAAATCCGCGGTCTGCGCGAGCAATACGAGCAAGGCGGCATCCGGCGCTTGGTGATCGTCGTCGATGTGCGCTCGCGGCGTCCGGGGTCGAGCCTCTATCTGGTGACCACGCCGACCGGAGAGGGCTTGGCCGGCAATGTCGGCTCGCTCGAGCCCGGCGTGCTCGACCATCCGGGCTGGCTGGAAACCTCCTATCGCCGGATCGATGCGCCGGAAGAAGCCGAACATCGCGCGCTGGTGCAGGTCGTGCAACTGCCCGACGGCTTTCACCTCCTGGTCGGGCGCGACCTCGAGGAGCGCGAGCGTCTCTACGGCATCATTTCCAACGCCGGACGCTGGTCATTCGCGCTCGTCGTCATTCTCGGACTCGCCGGCGGATTCTTCGTCAGCCGCCGCGTCCTCAACCGCATCGATGCAATGACCGAAACGGCGCACACCATCATGGCCGGCGACCTCACCGGCCGGTTGCCGGTCGCCGGCACCGGCGACGAGCTCGATCGTCTCGCCGACAACGTCAACGCCATGCTCGAGCGCATCGAGGCGCTGATGCGCGGCCTCAAGGAGGTCTCCGACAACATCGCCCACGACCTCAAAACACCGCTGACACGGCTGCGCAACCGCTGTGAGCAGGCGTTGCGCGGCGCCAAGGGCGAGGCCGACTATCGCGCGGCGCTGGAATCAACCATCGCCGAATCCGACGAGCTCATCCGCACCTTCGACGCGCTGTTGATGATCGCGCGCGCCGAATCCGGGCACGCGCGCGACAACATGACCGAATTCGACGCCGCCGAAATCGCCCGCGACGTCGGCGAATTGTACGAGCCGCTGGCCGACGAGAAGGGGCTCGCGCTCACGGTCGATGCGCCGGCCGCAGCGCCGGTGCGCGGCAATCGCGAGCTGGTGAGCCAGGCGCTGGCGAACCTCGTCGATAACGCGATCAAATATGCCGGACCGAAGCACACCGAGACCAACAAGGCGCCCGCCGAGATCGTGGTCAAAGCCGGCGCGGACGGCGACCGCATTACGCTTAGTGTAGCGGATCACGGGCCGGGCATTCCCGACGCCGATCGCGATCGCGTCGTCGAGCGCTTCGTGCGGCTCGAACAAAGCAGGTCGGAGCCGGGTTCGGGGTTGGGCTTGAGCCTCGCCGCTGCCGTGGCGCGGCTGCACGGCGGCGAACTCAAGCTCGAGGACAATCACCCCGGTCTGAAGAGCACCATCGCTCTGCCGCGCGCCGGACCGGCGGGAACGTGATGCGGCGGCCCGCGCCCGGCAAGCGGCCGACGCACAATCTCGACGAAGCGGCATTGGTCCGGCAATTGGCCGGCGCCTTGCCGCATGCATCGGCAGCGGGTCGCGCGCGCGCGACCGAATGGCTTGCGGACATTGCGCGTACCGCTTCCGGCAAGGCGCTCAAGGCACTCATCGACCGCCATCCGGCGCTGACAAATCTGCTCGACGGTATTGCCGAAGCGGCGCCTTACCTCTGGGACCTCGTTCGCGACGACCCGGCGCGCTTGCTTCGTCTGCTCAGCCGGAATCCGGAAGAGGAATTAACCGCGCTGCTCGGCAACGCGCGCAGCGCCGCCATGGCAGCGCGGGGTTCCGCCGAGCTGATGCGGGTTCTGCGCCGGCTGAAGGCGGATGCCGCGCTGCTCGTTGCGCTCGCCGATATCGGCGGCGTGTGGCCGGTCGCGCGCGTGACCACGGCGTTGACCGATTTCGCCGAGACGGCGCTCGGCGCCGCGGTGCGCCATCTGCTCGGCGAGGCCGCCCGGCGCGGCAAGCTCCATCCGCCGGATCCGCAAAATCCCGACGTGGGCTCCGGCTACATCGTGCTCGGGATGGGCAAGCTGGGCGGCCATGAGCTGAACTTCTCCAGCGACGTCGACCTTATGGTGTTCTTCGATGCGGCCGCGGCGCCGCTCGGGGCGGAGGTCGAGGCGGCGCCGTTCCACGTGCGCATGACGCGCGAGCTGGTGAAGCTCCTGCAGGAGCGCACGGCGGACGGCTACGTGTTCCGCGTCGATCTGCGGCTGCGCCCCGATCCGGCTTCCACCCAGGTCGCCATCTCGACCGAAGCCGCGCTCGATTATTACGAGAGTCGCGGCCAGAACTGGGAGCGCGCGGCGCTCATCAAGGCGCGACCCTGCGCCGGCGATGTCGCTGCCGGCGAACGGCTCATCCGCGATCTGTCGCCCTTCGTCTGGCGCAAATATCTCGATTACGCCGCCGTCGCGGACGTACATGCGATGAAACAGCAGATCCACGCCTACCGCGGCCACGGCGAGATCGCGGTCGAGGGTCATAACGTCAAGCTTGGCCGCGGCGGCATTCGCGAGATCGAATTTTTCGTGCAGACCCAGCAGCTCATCGCCGGCGGCCGCCACCGCGGGCTGCGCGGCCGTTCGACCGTCGCGACGCTGGCCGCGCTGGCGGCGGACGGCTGGATCGATGCCGCGGTGCGCGACGAATTGACGGCGGCCTATGATTTCTTGCGCCGCGTCGAGCACCGCTTGCAGATGATGGCCGACGAGCAGACGCACACTTTGCCTGCCGATCGCGAGGCGCTCAGCGCGTTCGCCCGGTTTCTCGGTTTCGCGGATCGCGACGATTTCGCCGCCGTGCTGTTGGCGCATTTGCGCAAAGTCGAGACGCACTATGTCAGGCTGTTCGAGCGCGCACCGGGCTTGCTCGCGCAGCAGCAGAATCTGTCGTTCACGACGCCGGAACGCGAGAGCGAGACGCTGGATCGGCTGTCGGAACTGGGTTTTCGGCAACCGCGCGAGGTGGCCGCCGCCGTGCAGCGCTGGCACACGCCCGATTACCGCGCCTTGCGCGGCGAGCAGGCGCGCGGAAACCTCATCGCGCTTGTCCCGGTCATCATCGACCAATTCTCACAAGCGGAAAACCCGGACGCGGCTCTCGCCGCCTTCGATCGGTTTCTCGCCGGCCTGCGCGCCGGCGGACGTTTGCTGTCGCTGCTGCGGCAGAATCCGGAGCTCATTCGCTTCATCGCGCTTATTCTCGGCGTCGCGCCGCGCCTCGCCGACATTCTGGCGCAGCATCCGCATGTCATCGATCCGTTGATCGACCCGAGCTTTTTTGGCGCGCTGCCGGAGACGATGCGGCTCGAAGCCGAGCTTATGCGTGCGCTCGGCGAGGCCGGCAGCTACGAGGATGTGCTCGATGCGATCCGCTTGTTCGGTCAGGAACACATGTTCCTCATCGGCGCGCGCATTCTCTCGGGATCGGTTTCCGCCGAGCAGGCGGGCGACGTGTTCGCCGGCCTGGCCGATGTCCTGATTCGCGCGCTGTATCACCGCGTCGAAGCCGATTTCGCGGCGCTACACGGCCGCGTGCGCGGGCAGGAGACCGCGATTCTGGCGCTCGGCCGCCTCGGCGCGCGCGAGATGACCGCGAACTCCGACCTCGATCTCATCGTCGTCTATGATTTCGACGCCGAGCATCCCAATTCCGACGGCAAGCGTCCGCTTTACGGCGCGCAATATTTTGCCCGTCTCACCCAGCGCCTGATCAGCGCGCTGACAGTGCAGACCAATTACGGCGTGCTCTATCAGGTCGACATGCGGCTGCGTCCGTCCGGGCGCTCCGGTCCGCTGGCGACGCAAATCGACGGCTTCGTCGGCTACCAGGAGCGCGAGGCCTGGACCTGGGAGCATATGGCGCTCACCCGCGCCCGCGTCGTCTCTGGCTCGCCGGCCTTCGCCGCGCGGGTCGAGGCCGCGATCCGCCACGTGCTGTGCCGCCGGCGCGACGCGCGCGCGGTCGCCGCCGACGTCATCGAGATGCGCGCCGCCATCGCCACGGAAAAGGGCGATGCCGATCCCTGGGACCTCAAATACGCGGTGGGCGGGCTGGTCGATATCGAATTCATCGCCCAATATCTGCAACTCGTGCATGCCGCCGCGACGCCGGACATCCTCGATACGTCGACGGCGCGGATGCTGGAGAAGGCGGCGCGGCTCGGTGTGCTCGCCGCCGAGGACGCCGCGGTGCTGCGTCCCGCGGTGCTGCTGTTTCACGATCTGACGCAGATTTTGCGGCTCTGCCTGCCCGGCGCGTTCGATCCGAAATCGGCGAACGCCGGCGTGCTCGCGCTCTTGGCCCGCGCCGCCGACCTGCCGGATTTCCCCGCGCTCCAGGCCCATGTCGTGGAAACCCAGCGCCAAGTGCGCCAATGTTTTGTGCGCATTCTCGGGCGGGCGCCCTAGAGCGGTTTCCGTTTAAGTCGACCATATCCTGAATTCGCGAGGTATGCAGCGCATTCAGCTCGAGAGATTTGATCGAGACACGAGGCGACGGCCTTGCAGAGGCTCCTGACGGTGAACGCG
>JBEKIC010000089.1:0-8977 GCA_050011955.1 Xanthobacteraceae bacterium | reverse complement strand
GAATGATAGGGAGGATCGAGGAAACGTCGGCATCATTCGAAGCCCGATCCGCGCCTCGATCCTACCCGACTTCCATTATCGGAAGTGGAGGGTGCACCGCAGCAGTCGAGACAATGTTGATTTTTGGGTTCGATGTGCGCTTTGCGCTCTGCAGTCGACCGGCCTTATCCGGCCCACTGCACTTCCCCAAAAAACAGGAAGTGCCAATTGACTCACAAAGGGAACACTCAGCCTACCATCGCCGATCTCGCCGCCGCGTCGTGCTGGTGCCGGATGAGGATCTCTATCGGGTCCGGGAGGTGCCGCTGGTTTCGCCGGCGGAGTAAGCGACCGCTAAACGAAGCGGCCGGCGGCGTTCCCGCCACCGGCCGACACGTTTGCGATGTTTGTCCTGAGCTATTTGATCGCGCTCAGTGAGGTGGCGATCGAAAGCTTGGCAATAAAGGCCGCGCCGCACCAATTGGAGCCGAGACCACCGGGATTTTGCGCGGTCACATTGCCCGCCGCGAATGTTGCTGTTTGGTCGCTGGTGAAAACGTTGCACTGAGCCTTGGTCAGGTTGGTGTCGTAATAGCGCAGATCCAGCGTGAACACCTTCCAGGTAAAACCGAGGCCGGCATCCCAATTCAAATAGCTCGTGTAGGGGACGCCAGTGGGGAACGCCGGAACCGCATAGAAGGCGTCGGACGTTCCCAGCTGCCACCAACCGACGTCCGCCGAAGCGTAGGCGCCAATGCCGTTGGGAAGCCAGGTTGAAGGCGCGGTCAGCGTCGCGTTGCCGGTATAGTAGATACCGGGCGCGCCTGAATTGAGCACCGAGGGCGAACCCCAGATTTGCGCGCCAAAGGCAAAGTTGTCGTTCACCGTGACGGAGGCTTTGCCGTAGCCTTCATAGAAGCTGAGGTTTTCTTTGACAGTATTGCCGTTCGGCAAGCTGAGCGCTGTGCTCGAGGCGCCGCCAAGCGAGCTGCAAAGTGCCGCCGTGTTAAAGCACTGGCCGTCCGGGTAATAGTAGTACCAAACACCGAAATCCAGAGCGAGCTTGCCGAAGGTCGGCCGAATGCCGCCGTAGAAGTCGACCTCGGCCGCCGCGCGATTCGGGAAATCGATGCTCTCGCCGGAAACTCCGATATAAGCCTGCCAGGCCGGCGTGAAGTTGTAGCGCGGCTCGAACCCGACCTGGGCCGACGGCTGGTGGTTCGACTGGGTAATGCCGCGGAAATTATAGTCCGACATCAAAGCGCCGGTGATGGCGATATCCCAGGGCGATGGCGCGGGCGCCGGTGGCGGCGGCGCCTTTACTGCCATATCGGCGGCGATGGCGGAAATGGAAGCCAGACTGACTGCCAAAGCAAATGAAACAATGATTCGCTTCATAGTCTCCTCCTAGGCAAGACGATCTGGGTACTGAGACGGCTCTCGCAGCCCGCGAAAATGGATTGCGCGGGCGGCGTTTTTAGTAGCACAAGTCAAAAGAAAATGCTGTCGTTTTAGGCAGCCAATCACCGTTTGAGGTGAGGTGTGCCTTAGAAGACACGTTCCTTTAACGCCGTTCCACGCTGCTTTTATAGCATTCCTATACTAATCCCTTCGCCACCGTCTCGAATTCCTATGCAAACCAGTGGCAGTCTAATTTCGCGTCAATGGGCGGAGAATTTTTGGGCATGTTGACGGCGCTGCATTAGGGCTCTGCCGGCTAATCCCAGAAAACACAGTTGGAGCATTCCCATGATGGACGTCGTCATGCTGGCGATCGGGTTCGTCTTCTTCGCGCTGTCGATCGGCTACGTCTACGCCTGCGACCGGCTTTGAGAGGGAACCGCCATGACCTTCGACTATTCGCTCGCCGCCCTCGTCACTCTCGGGCTGCTCATCTACCTGACCTACGCTCTGCTCAAGCCTGAGCGGTTCTGAAGGAATCACGTCCATGACCGTCATCGGCTGGGTCCAGATTCTGCTTTACTGCGCGATCATCGTCGCGATCACGCCGGTCCTTGGCGCCTATATGACCCGTGTGTTCGCAGGCGAGCGCACGTTCCTGACGCCAATCCTGCGGCCGGTCGAGCTCGCGATCTACAAGATCGCGGGCGTCGACGAACGGAACGAGCAGCACGCCGTGACCTATACGGTCGGCATGCTGCTGTTCCACGTCGGCGGCTTTGTCTTTCTTTACGCGCTGATGCGGCTGCAGCAATGGCTGCCCTTCAATCCGGCCGACCAGACCACGGTCGCTCCGGATCTGTCGTTCAATACGTCGGTGAGCTTCATCACCAACACCAACTGGCAGAACTACGGTGGCGAAAGCACGATGTCCTACCTCGTGCAGATGCTCGGCCTCACGCACCAGAACTATTTGTCTGCGGCCACCGGCATCGCGCTGGCGATGGCGCTCATCCGCGGCTTTGCGCGCCATTCGGCGCGCACCGTCGGCAATTTCTGGGTCGATATTACGCGCGTGACGCTTTACGTGCTGATCCCGATCTGCGTCCCCGTTGCGCTTTTTCTGGTCTGGCAGGGCATGCCGCAGACGCTCGGCCCCTATGTTGAGGCGACTACCCTCGAAGGTGCCAAGCAGAGCATCGCGGTCGGCCCGGTGGCCTCCCAGATCGTGATCAAGATGCTCGGCACCAACGGCGGCGGCTTCTTCAACGCCAATGCCGCGCATCCGTTCGAGAACCCGACGGCGCTGTCGAACTTCGTGCAGATCATCTTGATCTTCGCCATCGGCGCATCATTAACCAACACCTTCGGTCGCATGGTCGGCAATCAGCGCCAGGGCTGGGCCATTCTGGCCGCGATGGGCATCCTGTTTGTCGCCGGCGTCATCACCTGCTATGCGGCCGAGGCGCACGGCAACGACTTCCTCAACGCGCTCGGCCTCACCGGCGGCAACATGGAGGGCAAAGAAACCCGCTTCGGCATCGTGGGCTCCGCCCTGTTCGTCGTCGTCACCACCGCAGCGTCATGCGGCGCGGTGAACGCCATGCACGATTCCTTGACCGCGATCGGCGGCATGGTCCCGCTCATCAACATGCAGCTCGGCGAGATCATCGTTGGCGGCGTCGGCGCCGGCCTCTACGGCATGCTGCTGTTCGTCATCATCTCGATCTTCGTCGCCGGCCTGATGGTGGGCCGCACCCCCGAATATGTCGGCAAGAAGATCGAGGCGAAGGAAGTGAAGATGGCCATGCTCGCCATCCTCGTCCTGCCGCTGATGTATCTGGGCTGGACTGCGGTGGCGATGCTGGTGCCGTCGGCGGTCGCCGCCATGGGCAATCCCGGGCCGCACGGCTTCACCGAGGTGCTGTACGCCTACGTCTCGCAGGACGGCAACAACGGCTCCGCTTTCGCGGGGCTCAGCGCCAACACGATGTTCTACAATCTCAGCGGCGCCATCGCGATGCTGGTCGGCCGCTTCTGGATGATCATCCCGACCATGGCTATCGCCGGCTCGCTCGCCGCCAAGAAAACCGTGCCGGCGTCGGTAGGAACATTCCCGACCACAGGCGGCTTGTTCGTCGGCCTGCTCGTGGGCGTGATCGTGATTATCGGCGGCCTCACCTTCTTCCCGGCGCTGGCGCTCGGCCCGATCGTCGAGCAGCTGTCGATCAACGCCGCCACCATGTTTTCAGCCAACTAACGCGCGCTCAAACGATAAGCGCTCGGAGCAAATCGCGATGGAAACCTCACATCTGCGCAAGCGCATGCCGGTATCGGCACTGTCCGATGCCAAGATCGTCCTGCCGGCGATCGGCTCCGCCTTCGTCAAGCTCAATCCGTGGACGCTGATGTCCAATCCGGTGATGTTCGTGCTCGAGATCGTCACCGCGCTGACCACGGTGATCCTGATCCGCGATCTGATCACCGGCGGCGAGCATGTCGGCTTCGAGTTTCAGATCATTCTATGGCTGTGGTTCACCGTGCTATTCGCCAACTTCGCCGAAGCCGTTGCCGAAGGCCGCGGCAAGGCGCAGGCCGAGTCGCTGCGGCGGCAGCGCACCGAGACTCAGGCCAAGCTCGTGACCGGTTCGGGCGATTCGCAAAGTTATCGGCTGATGCCGTCGACCGCGCTCAAGGTCGGCAACATCGTGCTGGTCGAAGCCGGCGACATTATTCCGTCGGATGGCGAGGTGATCGAAGGCATGGCCTCGGTCAACGAAGCGGCGATTACCGGCGAATCGGCGCCGGTGATCCGCGAGTCGGGGGGCGACCGCTCTGCGGTCACCGGCGGCACCCAGGTCCTCTCCGACTGGATCCGCGTGCGCATCACCGCGGCTCCGGGCTCCACCTTCCTCGATCGCATGATCAGGCTGGTCGAAGGCGCCGAGCGCCAGAAGACGCCGAACGAGATTGCACTCAACATCCTGCTCGTCGGGCTGACCATCATCTTCGTGTTCGCCACGGCCACGATCCCGAGCTACGTCGCCTATGCCGGCGGCGCGATCTCGGTGGTGATCCTGGTGGCGCTGTTCGTGACGCTGATCCCGACCACGATCGGTGCGCTCCTCTCGGCCATCGGCATTGCCGGCATGGACCGGCTGGTGCGCTTCAACGTGCTGGCGATGTCCGGCCGCGCCGTCGAGGCCGCCGGCGACGTCGATACGCTGCTGCTCGATAAGACCGGCACCATCACGCTGGGCAACCGCCAGGCTACGGAATTCAAGCCGCTGCGCGGCGTCACCGAGCAGGAATTGGCCGATGCGGCGCAATTGGCTTCGCTCGCCGACGAAACGCCCGAGGGCCGCTCGATCGTGGTTCTGGCCAAGGAAAAATACGGTATCCGCGGCCGTGAACTCGCCGAAATGCGCGCTAATTTCATTCCTTTCACCGCCCAGACCCGCATGAGCGGCGTCGAAGTCGGCGATTCCTGGGTCCGCAAAGGCGCAGTGGATGCGATTCTAGACTATCTCAACACGCCGCCGACTTCCGTCGGCTCGGGCGCCGCCGTGCAAGCGCTGCGTCCGCGCGTCAACGCCGAGACCGCAGGCGAGGTGACAGCTATCTCCGACGCCATCGGCAAGTCGGGCGGCACGCCGCTTGCAGTCGCCAAGGACAACCGATTGCTCGGCGTCGTTCAGCTTAAGGACATCGTCAAGGGCGGCATCCGTGAGCGGTTCGCCGAGTTGCGGCGGATGGGCATTCGCACGATCATGATCACCGGCGACAATGCGATGACTGCCGCGGCGATTGCGGCGGAAGCCGGCGTCGACGATTTCCTCGCGCAGGCAACGCCCGAGGATAAGCTGCGGCTCATCCGCGACGAGCAGTCGAAAGGCAAGCTCGTGGCCATGTGCGGCGATGGCACCAACGACGCGCCGGCGCTGGCGCAGGCTGACGTCGGCGTCGCGATGAATACCGGCACGCAAGCTGCGCGCGAGGCCGGCAACATGGTCGACCTCGACTCCAATCCGACCAAGCTGATCGAGATCGTCGAGATCGGCAAGCAGCTCTTGATGACCCGTGGTGCGTTGACCACATTTTCGATTGCCAACGACGTGGCGAAGTATTTCGCCATCATCCCGGCAATGTTCGTCGCCTTCTACCCGCAACTGCAGACGCTGAACATCATGAATCTGACGACACCGCAGAGCGCCATCCTCTCAGCGATCATCTTCAACGCGCTTATCATTATCGCGCTTATCCCGCTGTCGCTCAAAGGCGTCCGTTATCGTCCGATCGGCGCCGCTCCGCTGCTCCGGCGCAATCTTTGGATTTACGGCGTCGGCGGTGTGATCATTCCGTTCATCGGCATCAAGGCCATCGACCTCGTGGTCACGGCTCTGCATCTTGCTTAAGGAGTAGACGTCATGCTGCGCGAAATCCGTCCGGCGATCGTCGTTCTCGTCGCGCTCACGCTCATCACCGGGTTGGTCTATCCGCTGGCGATGACCGGGATTGCCCAGGTTATCTTTCCTTATCGGGCACAAGGAAGCCTGATTGAACGTGACGGCAAGGTCGTCGGCTCCGAACTCATCGGCCAGGAATTCACCAGCGAGAAATACTTCCATGGCCGACCCTCGGCGACGACGGCACCCGATCCTAAAGATCCGACGAAGACAGTGGCTGCGCCCTACAACGCCCAGAACTCGGGTGGCTCCAATCTCGGACCCTCCAACAAGGCGCTGATCGACCGCGTGCAAGCGGACCTCGAGAAGCTCAGGAAGGAGAACCCCTCGGCCCCAGTCCCGGCCGATCTGGTGACGACGTCGGGCAGCGGGCTCGACCCGGAGATTTCGCCCGAGGCTGCCTACTTCCAGATCCCCCGTGTTGCCAAGGCCCGCAACTTGGCGGAAGATCGCCTGCGTCAGCTCGTCGGCGATCATATCGAGGGTCGTTTCCTCGGTCTTTTGGGCGAGCCGCGCGTGAACGTCCTGCTACTCAATCTCGCGCTCAACAGATTGTCCGCCGGATAGGGCAGCAGACTACGAAACATCGAGACCACAATCAGTGGTGGCGGATCAGCGGCGCGATTCCGAACATCGGCGCACCGGGCGCGCGCGAGGCTGCCCGCGACGCGATCTGATCCACGGCGGTTTTGCGCGCTCCGGGCTTGTGGAAGTCATGCACGGCACCATCGTCGCCGCAAGCCGCATCAATCGGACAGGGGCCGCGCCACGATAGTTGCAGATTGACACGAAGGACAACGCTGGGACACCGCATGAGTGCAGCTCCACTCCGTGTGCTGGTGGTCGACGATGAGGCGCCTATCCGCAGACTGCTGCGCATAGGCCTGACCGCCCATGGCTATCAGATCCTCGAGGCGCCCAACGGCGACACGGCACTTAATCTCCTGAGCCAAGCTCCAGACTTGATCATTCTCGATCTTTGCCTGCCCGATGCGCAGGGACACGAACTGCTCAGAACTATCCGCGCGCGCAATGAGAGCGTCCCTGTAATCGTCTTGTCCAGCCGCGGCGATGAGGTCGGCAAAGTCCAAGCGCTCGATTTCGGCGCGGACGATTACGTGACCAAGCCATTCAGTACGAATGAACTCCTTGCCAGGATGAGGGCGGCGCTGCGCCACCAACTAAAAAGTGACGGTGAACGGCCGATCTTTCGGGTTGGCGATCTTTCCGTGGACCTCGTCCGCCGTATCGTCAAGGTTGGCGAAAAGGATATAAAACTCTCGCCTAAAGAATACGATCTTCTCCGCCTATTGGTCGAACATGCCGGAAAGGTCCTCACACATAAATTTCTGCTTAGCGAACTTTGGGACGACAAGACCGACGCCCAATTTCTTCGGGTTTATGTGCGACAGCTCCGACAGAAGATCGAATCCAAACCCGAACAGCCTCACTACATTCTCACCGAAATCGGGATCGGGTATCGGCTGCGCGCTTCCGAATGAGTGCGCGTGACTAATTCAGTCGTGCGCATTCCGGAATTGCTTTGCGCGCAGAGACGGCATCGAAAAAAGGGTCTTCGTGGAATCGAGTGGATGATTTTTGGGGCTGAAGGCCCGATAAACCGGTGCATTGCGTAGGGCTTTTGCATTACGGCTGGGTTTGGAATTTGCCATGAATGTTGGATGGCACGAGCATTGAAGCGAAGTCGGCGGCTGTGGGATACCTATTCGTTCCCCGGGTTTCGACCGGAACAAACCGTGCGCGGGATTTTCGGTGATCCGAAGGCGCGCGTGATCACCCTCAAGCGGCGCTCAAAAAAACGGCGTGCGGCTGTTGCGGTCGCATCCAGATGGGGTGGTATGACCGCAAGGTCCGCCGTGTGCGCGATCTTTCATGCGGCGACGCGCGGATATTTCTGGAATTGGAGGTACGGCGGGTCGATTGCCGCTGTTGTGGCAGTGTGAAGCGCGAACGGCTCGACTTCCTGGCGGACAATCCACTCTACACCAAGCGCTTTGCTTACTTTGTCGGCCGGCGCTGCCGGGGGGCGACGATCAAGGACGTGGCGGAGGAAATGGCGCTGGACTGGCACACAGTCAAGGCGCTGGACATGCAATACATGCAAGCCCAACTCAAGCGCGTGGGCACGCCTGGTCCGCAGGTGATCGGCGTCGACGAGATTTCGATCCGCAAGGGTCACAGCTACCGGATCGTGGTCAGCGACCTTGTGCGCGGCCGGCCGATCTGGTTCGGCGGCGAGGACCGCTCGGAGGCGAGCATGAGCCGGTTCTACGCCTGGCTCGGCAAGCGAAAGAGTTCGCGCATTCGCCTCGCCGTCATGGACATGTGGAAGCCGTTTCGTCTGGCGACCAATACGCATGCGCCGCAAGCGGCGATTTTGTTCGACAAGTTCCATGTCATCCGCCATCTGGGCGAGGCCTTGGATGCGGTTCGCAAGAGCGAGTATGCCCGGCTCCAAGGTCGCGAGCGGCGCTACATCAAGGGCCAGAAATACACGTTGCTGTCGCGCAAGGCGAACCTCACGCTCGAGGGCAAGAAGGCGTTGAAGATGTTGTTGGCGGCCAACAAGCGGCTCAACACGGCCTATGTTCTCAAGGAGAGCTTCGGCCAGCTGTGGAGCTATGAACGCGAGGGGCTGGGCCCGGCGCTTCTTCGAGAACTGGCGCGCAAGCCTCAAGTGGCAGCGGCTCGCGCCTTATGAGAAGTTTGCCGAGATGATCGATCGTCATTGGGACGGCATTGCCGCCTACTGCCGGCCGGAGAACAAGGTCTCGCTCGGCTTCGTCGAAGGGCTCAACAACAAGATCCGCGTGATCCAACGTCGCGCCTACGGATTGCGCAACGAAGACTATCAGCGGCTCAAAATCCTGACCTGCATGCTGCCCGCCCTGTAGTCGTTTCGGGCATCGGGAACTTCGTTTGCGATGCTGGCTGTCGGCATTTCGGCAGGGCACGGCCTTGCCGACAAATCCCTAGTGCAAGCGCACAGCAACACTGTGGACATGATGGACAACGCAAGCGCGTTTCCCACATGCCCACAGCGTCAGCAACAGTAGAAGACAGCTGATCGAAATCGACTGATAATCACCCACACGACTGCGCGATGAAGC
>JBEKIC010000088.1:0-9341 GCA_050011955.1 Xanthobacteraceae bacterium | reverse complement strand
TCAGGCGCCATCACCGTTTTATGCTGCGTCTGCACCTGCAACAGATCGCCGCTCTGGACGCGGCAATCGCCGAGATCGATCGGGAGGTGGATGCCAACCTGACGCCCTTTCGCACCGGCGTCGAACTGCTGACCTCAATCCCTGGCATCAGCACGCTCAGTGCGCAGGTCATCATATCCGAGATCGGCACAGACATGAGCCGGTTCCCGACTGCCGGGCATCTCATCTCCTGGGCTGGCCTTTGTCCCCGCAACGACGAGAGCGCTGGCAAACGCCGATCCAACCGGCTCCGCAACGGCGCGCCTTGGTTGAAGACGACGCTCGTGCAGTGCGCCTGGTCCGCCAGCCGGAAAAAGGCCAGTTATACGCAGGCGCAATTCCACCGGCTGCGTGCTCGACGCGGAGCCAAGAAGGCCGTCTGCGCCGTGGCGGCTTCGATCCTCACCGCTGCTTATCACATGCTAAAGCATGGCGCTCAGTACCAGGACCTCGGCCCTGACCACTTCGACCGCCGTTCTAAGCAGCAGCAGACAAAACGTTTGCTCAAGCGCCTGGCCGACCTTGGCTTTGCTGCTGAACTCACACCTATTCCGGTAGCCGTTTCTTCGTAGGAATCCGCTAAAAAGATAGTGGCGACGGCGGCCAGCAGGCGGCGCCAGCGGGTCGGTCTGATTGCGGGTCGCTCTTCTGACCAACGTTGCTGGGTCGGCGCGCCCCGCGCGCGCGAGTCAATGGATAAAGAGGAGGAACGCGACACCCCCAAAGCGGACGGCTGATCTTTCGATGCCGCGCGTTGTCGATGAGCCCCGTAGCTGAAACTCGCTTGCGGCGACGCTGCCATTCTGCGCAAACTGCTCAACCCAGATGGCTGAACTCGCGCTCACCGCAAAGCGATCCGCCGCCTCGCGGCGAGACGCACCCTCCTCAACTGCCTCAATCACCCGTAGCCGCAAGTCCTCCGAGTAGGGCTTCGCCATCCCAGCCTCCCGAATCAGTCAAGAACGCGAGATTCGCTCATTCGAAAACGCAAGGGAATCCGATTCAGCTCGCTGGGACGTGCTCTAGATTCGTGCATATCGATGATGTAGCCCGCCAAGGATCGGATGTGCAACAACATGGCCGAAGCGTTCGACCGGGCGCGTGGTGCGCGCCGTAGTGGATGGCGGGTTGACCAAGGCTGCCGCCGCGCGCCAATATCACACCACGCCGAAGACGGTTGGCACTCGCCGGCGACGGATCGGATCCTCACACAAACCGGTTCACCCAATTCTCCAGGTACTCCTGCCGGCCGGAAACCGGCTGCGGCTCGAGCGTCCTCTCCTCGATGAACGCTGCCAGATCGGCGAGCGAGAGCTTCCCCGCCATGATCTCCTTTCCCTCCGCACTGTCCCATCCGGCGTATCGCTTCGCGAGCTCCGCCGCGAGGGTGCCGTCCTCGATCATCGCGGCCGCTGCAAGCAGCGCCCGCGCGCAGGTGTCGATCGCGCCGACATGGGCGTGGATGAGGTCGAGCGGGTCGAGAGACTGCCGCCTGATCTTGGCGTCAAAATTGGTTCCGCCGGTCGAGAACCCGCCGTTGCGCAGGATGTGGTAGTAGGCGAGCGTGACATCCGCCACGTTGTTGGGGAACTGGTCGGTATCCCATCCCGATTGCTGATCGTTGCGGTTCATGTCGATCGAACCGAAGATGCCGAGCGCGTAGGCGAGCGCGATCTCGTGCTCGAAGCTGTGGCCAGCGAGGAACGCGTGGCCGGCCTCGATGTTGACCTTGATCTCGTTCTCGAGCCCGAATGTCTTGAGGAAGGAATGCACCGTCGCGACGTCGAAGTCGTATTGGTGCTTGGTCGGCTCCTTGGGCTTGGGCTCGATCAGGATGGTGCCCGCGAAGCCGATCTTGTGCTTGTAGTCCACCACCATCGACATGAACCGGCCGAGCTGGTCGATCTCGCGCCGCAAGTCGGTGTTGAGCAGGGTCTCGTAACCCTCGCGTCCGCCCCACAGCACGTAGTTCGCGCCGCGCAGCGAGTGGGTCACGTCGATTGCGTTCTTCACCTGCGCTGCCGCATACGCGAAGATCTCAGGGTTCGGGTTGCTGGCCGCTCCCGCCATATAGCGGCGGTGGCCGAACAGGTTCGCAGTGCCCCATAGCAAGCGCACCTTCGACTGCGCCATCCTGGCGGCAAACAGCTCGGCGACCTCCCGCACGTTCCGGTTCGACTCGGCAAGCGTCGCACCTTCGGGGGCGACGTCCCGGTCGTGAAAGGTGAAGAACGGCACGCCGAGAAGCTCGAGCATCTCGAAGGCGACCGCAGCCTTGGCCCGTGCCTGCTCTATCGGATCGCCCGGCGCCATCCATGGCCGCAGAAAAGTCTCGCCCCCGAACGGATCGAGCCCCGGCCAGACGAAGCTGTGCCAGTAGCACACCGCCAGGCGCAACTGATCTTCCATCCTTTTGCCGAGCACGATGCGGTCGGCGTCGTAGAACCTGAACGCCAGCGGGTTAGTGCTGCTCGGCCCCTCGTAGCGAACGGGCCGGTCGAGAGCGAAGAACGTCTCGCCGCGGATCGTCTGGCTCATCGGTGCATGATCTCCCTTACGGCAGGATAGATCGCCCGGTAGCGGGCGTAGGCTTCGGCATAGCGCCGAACCAGCGCCGGGTCGGGCTCGATCGTGGCCTCGAACGGCGGCGGCTGCATGAAAGATTCGGGATCGCCGCCGAGCGCGGCGGCCATCCCGAGCCGGGCGGCACCGAAGGCGGCCCCGAACTCGTTCTCCGCCGCAAGATCAAGCGGACGATCGAGCACGTTCGCCAGTATCTTGAGCCATAGGCGCGAGCGCGCTCCGCCGCCGAGCGCCGCCGCGCGGGTGATGTCGGTCCCGGCATCGTGTAGCACGCGCAGGCAGTCGCGGAACGCGAACGCCACGCCCTCGAGCACGCCTTGGGTCAGCGCGCCGCGGTCGGTCTCGTGACCGAGCCCTAGAAAGACACCGCGCGCAAGAACGTCGTTGTGCGGCGTGCGCTCGCCGGAGAGGTAGGGAAGAAACAGCGTCCGCGACGGGCCGACGACCGCCTGCCCGAGCGCGGCGGTGAGCTCGGCAGCAGGCACCTCAAGCACGCGGGAGAGCCAGTTGAGGCTGTCGGTCGCCGAGAGAATAACGCCCATCTGATGCCAGGTGTCGGGCAGGGCGTGGCAGAAGGCGTGCACGGCGCCCTCCGTGTTGGGCGAGAACGCGGCATTGGAGACGAACAGCACGCCCGATGTGCCGATCGAGGCGAATGCCGCCCCAGGCCGAACCGCACCGATGCCGCACGCGGAAGCCGCATTGTCTCCGCCGCCGCCCGCCACGACGACGTCGCTTGTCAGTCCCCAGCGCGCGACCAGCGCCGGGCGCAGCTTTCCCGAAACCGCAGTGCCCTCCACGAGGCGCGGCATGTGTGTGCGGTCGAGCCCGGTTGCGGCGAGGAGCGCGTCGGACCAGTCGCGCCTGCCGACGTCAAGCCAGAACGTGCCCGAGGCATCCGACATATCGGAGGCGTGCTCAGCGGTGAGCAGGAGGCGGATGTAATCCTTCGGCAGCAGAACCCTGCGCGTTGCATCGAAGACGCGCGGCTCGTGCTTGTGCACCCAGAGGAGCTTCGGCGCGGTGAAGCCCGGCATCGGGATGTTGCCGGTGATGCCGCGCGCCTGAGGGCAGGCGATCTCGATCTCGGCGCATTCCTGCGCGGCGCGCCCGTCGTTCCAGAGTATGGCCGGGCGCAAAACCCGATCGGACGCATCGAGCAGCGTCGCCCCGTGCATCTGACCGGAGAGGCCGATTGCGCGCAGGCGCGCAAGCTGCGCCGGGTGCGCCGACTTGATCTCGTCAAGGGTGTCTGTCGTCGCCTTCCACCAGTCGGTGGGGTCCTGCTCCGACCAGCCCGGACGCGGACGCGACAGCGGCAGGCCGGCATGCGCCGTTCCGATGATCGTCTGGCCGTCATCGATCAGGACCGATTTCACCCCGGTCGTGCCGATATCGATGCCGAGGAACATGCCGGACCTTTCGTGTCGCTACAGCGGCCCTCAAATCATGACGGAGGCAACAGGTCGCCGTTGGTGGTGTGATCAGGCGAGCCGAACCCAGGCGGCGTTGCGCCGCGAGGATTCGAGCACGCCTTCGATGAAACGCATGCCGGCGACTCCATCGGCGATACCGGGCACCAGCAGCGACGCCGGATCGGGGGCACGCTTTTCGATGCGTGCCGCGATCTGCTCGGCAAGGTCGCTGTAGAGCTGGGCAAAGGCCTCGAGATAACCTTCCGGATGGCCGGCCGGGATGCGGCTTGCGCGGCCCGCGACTGGCCTCGCGCCGGCACCGTTGCGGCGGATCAGGCGCGGCGGCTCGCCGAATGGGATGAAGGTAAGATAATTGGGATCTTCTTGGTGCCACTCGAGTGCCGCCTGCTCGCCGTAGACGCGCAGCCGCAAATTGTTCTCGTTGCCGGGCGCGACCTGGCTCGCCCACAGCATGCCGCGCGCGCCGTCGGAGTACCGCAGCACGACGTGAACGTTGTCGTCGAGCCGCCGGCCCGGCACGAAGATCGAGAGATCGGCGGCCAGCTCCTGACATTGCAGGCCGGTGACGAATGCGGCGAGATTGTAGGCGTGGGTGCCGATGTCGCCGAGGCATCCGGCGGGGCCGCTGCGCGCCGGGTCGGTGCGCCATTCCGCCTGCTTCTGGCCGGTGCGCTCAAGCGGCGTGGTGAGCCAGTCCTGGGCATATTCCACCTGCACCACGCGCACCTTGCCGAGCTGGCCGGCAGCGACCATCTCGCGGGCCTGCCGGACCATCGGATAGCCGGTGTAGGTGTGGGTGAGGCCGAAGATCATCCCGGTGCCCCTGACCGTCTCGGCGAGGTCGAGCGCGGTCGCAAGCGAGGTCGTGACCGGCTTTTCGCAGATGACGTGAAAGCCGGCTTCGAGGAAGGCCTTAGCTGGCGCATGGTGGGCGAAATTCGGGGTGACGACCGCGACCGCATCGATGCGATCGGGTCTCGCCTTCTCGCCCGTCACCATCTCCTCGAAATCGCCGTATGCGCGATCGGGGGCGATGCCTACCGCCGCGGCGCCGGCCCTCGCGCGGGCCGGATCGGACGCCATCGCCCCAGCGACGAGCTCGTAACGATCGTCGAGCCGCGCGGCAATCCGGTGAACGCCGCCGATGAAGGCGCCGGGTCCACCGCCCACCATGCCGAGGCGCAGCCTGCGCCTCATCGTGACCTCGCTCTTGCCCTCGATGGCCATCTCGACCTCCCCCAGCGCCGTAGCCCGGACGCAAGGCACCGAAATCCGGGGCCGCTACTATCCCGCACTGCGCTTCGCTCTATGCGGGCTACAGCAGATCAGCTAACCCAGGCCGAGCATCCGGCGGTTCGCGGCCATGTCCACGCCGGCGGCTGCGAAGTCGTCGAAGGCGCGGCTCGCCGCCTCGATGATGTGGCGCTTGATGAAGGGAGCGCCTTCGGCCGCTCCCTGCTCGGCGCTTTTGATGCAGCATTCCCATTCCAGCACCGCCCAGCCGTCGAACCCGTATTGGGTCAGCTTTGAGAAGATGCTGCGGAAATCGACCTGCCCGTCGCCGAGCGACCGGAACCGTCCCGCGCGATCGACCCACGACTGAAAGCCGCCGTACACCCCCACCCGCCCGGTGGGATTGAACTCGGCGTCCTTGACGTGAAACATCTTGATGCGGTCGTGATAGATGTCGATGTAGGCGAGGTAGTCGAGCTGCTGCAGGACGAAGTGGCTGGGATCGAGCAACAGGTTGCAGCGCGAGTGATTGTCGACCCTCTCCAGGAACATCTCGAAGGTGGCGCCGTCGTGGAGATCCTCGCCGGGATGGATCTCGTAGCAGAGATCGCAGCCGGCCGCGTCGAAGGCATCGAGGATCGGCCGCCAGCGCTTCGCCAGCTCGTCGAATGCGGCTTCGACCAGCCCGGCCGGCCGCTGCGGCCAGGGATACATGTAAGGCCAGGCGAGCGCGCCCGAGAAAGTCGCATGGGCCTTGAGGCCGAGATTGGCCGACGCCTTGGCGGCATGCTTCATCTGCTCGACTGCCCAGGCCTGCCGCGCCTCGCGCTTGCCGCGCACCGAAGGATCAGCAAATCCGTCGAATGCGAGGTCGTAGGCCGGATGCACCGCGACCAGTTGTCCCTGCAGGTGGGTGGCAAGCTCGGTCAGCGTGAGCCCGTGCCCGGCCAGAGTCTCGATGATGTCGTCGCAATAGGCCTTGCTGCTCGCGGCGCGGGCAAGGTCGAACAAGCGCGCATCCCAGGCCGGAATCTGCACACCCTTGAACCCGAGCGCGGCAGCCCAGCCCGCAATCGCATTGAGCGAATTGAACGGCGGTGCATCGCCCGCGAACTGCGCCAGGAATATTGCCGGCCCTTTGATCGTCTTCATGGTATGCTCTCCCCGACCGCATCCGACAGCGTATCCCGGAATCCGGACTGATCCAAATAGTCATGCATTGCTCATTTGGGGCTTGGGCAAAGTGAGAACTGCCGACGATAGCCCATCGCCGCGAATCGTGAGTCGGCTTAGGCCGACCCACGAATCCCGCGACATCCGGAAATGGCCCCTCAGAACGGGGATTTCGGATCGTAGAATTCCTTGGCGTTCTGCTTGGTGATCAGCGGTGCACCGATGATGTAGGTACCGCGTACCGCCGCCAGCGTGCAAAAATGCATTGCGGTCAGCTGCCTGCGGCGGGCCTCGTCCACTCCGACCATGTTAAATGCCGGTGTCCGACCCGCCGGCGGCCCGCGCGGCGCTAGACAGAATCAGCCACGGGGTCGGCTTCGACACCACCCCGATCGCAACCGCACTGAACTGGGCTGTTGGCCTCGGGAGGTACTCGGAACGCAAAAAAATCGGGCGGCTCGTCGCCGCCCCGCTTTCGGATCAGGAACCGGCCGCTTAATTGGGGACGGCGGCCTTCGGATTTGGCGGGAAGGCGGCGTCGGTCGTCGCGCCGCGCAGGAGATCGAGCGCGGTCTTGAGCGCCTTATCGTCCTTCTCGTCCGGCGGCACATAGGACTGCGAGCCGGATCCTTCGGCGCCCTCCGCCTTGAGGTGACCGCGCAGCGACGCCTCGCCCTTGGTGTCCGTTTGCGACTTCAGGTCGTCCGGCAGGTCTTGGAGTACCTCGATATCGGGCGTGATGCCCTTGGCCTGAATCGAGCGGCCCGACGGCGTGTAGTAGCGCGCCGTGGTCAGCCGCAGCGCGCCCTTGCCGGCGCCGAGCGGGATGATGGTCTGCACCGAGCCCTTGCCGAACGAACGCGTGCCGATGAGGGTCGCGCGCTTGTGGTCCTGCAGCGCGCCGGCGACGATTTCCGCCGCCGAGGCCGAACCACCATTGATTAGCACGATGAGCGGCTTACCCTTGGTCAGGTCGCCCGGTCGCGCATGCGCATTGAAACGCTGCGTTTCCTCGGCATTGCGGCCGCGGGTGAAGACGATTTCTCCCTTCTCCAAAAACGCATCCGATACCGAAATCGCCTGATCCAGCAGGCCGCCCGGGTTGTTGCGCAGATCGACCACGAAGCCTTTGATCTTTCCGGCGACGAGCTGCGTGGTGAGGTCGCTGATCGCCTTCTTCAGGCCGTCGGTGGTCTGCTCGTTGAACTGCGTGATGCGGATGTAGCCGATATCATCGCCCTCGGAATGCGAGCGCACCGATTTGACGCGGATGACGTCGCGCACGATCGTCACTTCGATCGGCTTGTCGACGCCCTTGCGCATGATCTTGAGCTTGATCTTGGTGTTGACCGGGCCGCGCATTTTATCGACAGCCTGGTAGAGCGTGAGACCCTGCACCGCTTCGTCGTCGAGATGGGTGATGATGTCGTTGGCCATGACGCCGGCCTTGGCTGCCGGGGTCTCGTCGATCGGCGCGACCACCTTTACCAGCCCATCCTCCATGGTGACCTCGATGCCGAGGCCGCCGAATTCGCCGCGCGTCTGCACTTGCATGTCGCGGAAGCTCTTCGGGTCCATGTAGCTCGAATGCGGATCGAGCCCGGCAAGCATGCCGTTGATCGCCGATTCGACAAGCTTGCTGTCGTCGGGTTTCTCGACGTAATCGGCGCGCACGCGCTCGAACACATCGCCGAACAGATTGAGCTGCCGGTAGGTGTCCGCCGCCGCCGCTTTCGCGCTCGATGCGACGAATGCGGTGTGTGGCTGCGTCGCCAGCAACGTGAGCCCCACACCGGCGACCGCACCGAGGAAAATGAGGGAAGTTTTGCGCATCATCCGCGAACCTCTTCGCCTTCGTTTGTTGCCCACCACGGGCTGGGATCGATGGGAGTGCCGTCCTTGCGGAACTCCACGTAGAGTACAGGTTGCTTGGGCTTGGTCGCCTCCTATTCAGTCGCAACGCTCGGCGCTTCAAGCGCAGCGACGTTGACGCTTGGTGCGCGGGCCGAGCGCCTATGCCTCCAAGGGCGAGCCTGGCGCTGTGCACGGATGAGCAGGACCACACTCTCTTCGCGGCAAGGCCATAGCGCGGCCGATGTCGTGCGGCTGCTCCAGACAGGATCTCTGCGTGGGCGCTCGTTGCGCCTTTAGCCGGTCGTGTGCCTTCGGTGCATGTGGCGATAGGAATGTCTGACCCATCGCCGGTGGTGATACACGCGGGGTTCCGGATAGGCGGCGTAGACCGGCCGCACTCCGAACAAACCCTCGACGCCGCCAACCACGCCGCCAACCGCGCCGCCGACGACTGCGCCGACAGGCCCGGCTGCATTGTTGCCGACATAGACGCCGTGGGCGATGCCGTCGGGAATGCCCTGCGCTTGCGCCGCGAGCGGCGACGCGAGCGTTGCGGCGGCGGCGGCGGCGAACAAAATATGAAACTTCACGCTACACCCTCTTTCCTGTGTTGAGATGCCGCCACGTGACAGTCAATCAAGGCGGTTGCGCGGCGGTGGTGCGGCGACGCGTCGCGGCCACGGTGATTAAAACCAAAGTGAGGCAAAAGGATCACAGAGTGGAGGGGCAGGCCGCGGCAGCCCAGTCAGATTCGAAGGAGGCGCATAGCAAGGTAGGCTCAGGCACAGCAATCTGACTAATTTGGATTTTTGCCGAGCTTTTTGCGCGCCTCGTTCACAACCCGTTCCAGGTCGGTTCGTACTGTGGCTGCGACGGCTTCGAGTTCGGCGATGGTAGTACACTCATGACCGAGCACTACGAGCCCATCGGAATGAGTAAGACCCGACGACATCGGATTGGCCCCTATCCAATATTTGTTGTCGGGGTATGAATCTGGCCACATTTGGCCCAGTTTAAGGGTAG
>JBEKIC010000087.1:0-9763 GCA_050011955.1 Xanthobacteraceae bacterium | reverse complement strand
GCCGCGTTCACCGTCAGGAGCCTCTGCAAGGCCGTCGCCTCGTGTCTCGATCAAATCTCTCGAGCTGAATGCACTGCATACCTCGCGAATTCAGGATATGGTCCACTTAAACGGAAACCGCTCTAAGTCAGCGCGGCGTAGACAAGATTGCGGAACAGCTGGCGGTAATAATCGCGCTGTCTCGGCGCCTGGACCATCATCATCGCGAGCAGCTCTTCCCTGGGCGCGATCCAAAAGACCGTGCCGGCGACACCGCCCCAGAAGAATTCGCCCGGCGTGCCCGGGGTCGGCGCCATGCCGACGTTGTGGCGAACCGCAAATCCGAGGCCGAAGCCGTGTCCCGGCGGCAGCAGGAAACTGGTTGCAATGCGGACGTTCGGCCCGAGGTGGTCGGCGGTCATGAACTCAAGCGTCTTGCGCCCAAGGATGCGCGTGCTGCCGAGCGCGCCGCCGAGATAGAGCATCTGCGCGAACCGCATGTAATCGTCCATGGTCGACAATAAGCCGCCGCCGCCTGACTCAAAACGCGGCGGGGTGCGGGCGTCGATCAGCTCCACCGGTGCTCCAGTGTCCGGATCGTCGGCGAATGGCTCAGCCAAGCGCTCGCCTTTGTCCGCCGGCACGAAGAAGGCGGTATCGCGCATGCCGAGCGGCCCGAGGATTCGATCCTGCAGAAACGCAGCCAAGCTCTGCCCGGACACAATCTCGATGACGCGGCCGATAATGTCGGTGGAATGGCTGTAATTCCACGAGGCCCCTGGCTGATCGATCAATGGCAGCTTGGCAAGCGCGGCGACGAATTCGGCGTTGCTGAGATCGCGCGTCAGAAACTGTCTGGCTTGGGCGGGATCATGCGTAAACAAATGCGACTCGGCATAAAGCCGCTGCACGGCCGAATTGCCCGTGAACGCGTAGGTCAGTCCCGAGGTGTGGCGCAGCAGATCCTGGATGGTGATGGGTCGCTTGGCCGCGACCAGTTCAAGCTTGCCCTCCCGTTCGACGCCGACTTTCGGGTTGGCAAATTCGGGCAGGAATTTTGCAACGGGATCGGCGATGAACAGCCGTCCGTCCTCGACCAGCATCATGAGCGCAACCGAGACGATCGGCTTGGTCATCGAATAGATGCGGAAGATGGCGTCGCCGGGCAGCGCCGGGCCGCCGGGTCGCAGCTCACCGATATCGCGCCGGTAGCCGACTTTACCGCGGCGTGCGATCAGCATGGCGACGCCCGGCACGCGCCGGGAATCGACCTCGCGCTGCATCACCGCGGTGAGTCTGGCAAGGCCCGCGGCGGATAGCCCGGCCTCCTCGGGGTCGGCCGCAGGGAAGGCAGAGGACAAGAAAGCGCGATTGTCGTTCACGGTCGGTCCCGGCGCTGAGAGTCAGGGATAATGCAACACACGCCAGGCGTTCACGCAACGCTGGCGGAGATGGTGGCCCGTGAGCCGCCAAACGCCCGCACCAGCGGCATATTGCTGACGACGTCGGTCATTTCGCCGCCAAGCGGAACATGATGCAAACCATGATGCCGGCGACGAGAGCCAGCCCTGCGGCCATCGGCAGGCTGACCGTGCGCGCCAGCGCGATCGCCGCAAGCCGGTCTCACGGGTTTCATCGTCGAGGATATCAACGGCGCCATCGGTGCGGTTGATCGTCTGGGACATTTATCCCGAGAAAAGATCCGGCGGCGTTTCGAGGAGCGGTTCACCGCACGCCGCATGGCGCAAGACTATCTCGGCGTTTATCGCAGTCTTATGGCGAGCGTCGCACCACACCTGCGCCTGGTAACCGAAGACGCGCCGGCTTTGTAATTTGCTGCTATCTTGCGGCTCGCGCATCAACCGAAGTGACGTCAAACCACGGCTATTTGCGCTTGCTGGCTCGCGACTTTCGGCCTCTGCGGCTGGGCCCCGACTTGGCGCGTAATTTCCTCTTTTTTGCTTGCCCTCCCGATCGGGCAACCCGGCGCGCTGGAGTGATGTCCTTCTTGGTCGCCACGTTCAATGTTTGAAGCACGCCGGCTACGCGGTCCTCGACAATCCGTTCCAGCGCGTTCCACGTGCCGGCGGCCGCGGCCTTTATTTCGGCCATTGTTTCATCCGCCATTCCCACGGCGCGCCCGCCAACCGCTCCGGCGCCTTCAACGAGCCCGTTGAAGACCTTGGTGCCCTCTTGCACCAACGTGTCGAAGAGCTGGGTCCCCTCTTCCTGCGCCATGGCAAAGGCGCCGAGGCCGGCCAGAACGATTTTGTTCGCGGAACCCAGGATCGACGCCGGCACACCGCCGGTCGGCGCACGTCTTTTCTTGGCCATGGTGCCCTCCCTTACCGAATGGAACAACATCACCCAGCCAGCCCGAAAGATCAATGCCGGACGCCGCCGAACTCGGCTCATGCGCAACGCATCATGCGCTCGCTTCTGAATCCTCGCGGTGATAAGGTCTGCGGGCACGTTGCCGTGTGCAGCTGGGGCTTCTTCGGCAAAATCCGAACTCGAATTGGCGATCATGGACGACAAGGCTGAAATCGTTCAGCGCCTTACAACCCAGCTGAGCCTTGCGGCCCATTTGCGTTCCTTGGCAAAGGCTGAAGCGCAATCCGCCGACCGTCGCCAGTCGTTGCGCACCTGGCAGGCTGATCGCCTCGCGCGCACCCACGCGGATTTGCTTGCCAGCGCGCGTTTAGGGCCTGCGGCAGCCTTTTTCCTGACCGACATCTACAGCGCCAAGGACGTCGGCGGGCGCGATCAGGCGCTTGATCGGGTCGTGCCGCTTATGAGCAAAGTTCTGCCCGTTTCGGGCCTGGAGACGGTCGTCGATGCGATCGAACTGGATGCCCTCTCGGAGGATTTCGACGCCGCTATGGTGGAAGCCCTGGGGCAACGGATCAACGCGATCGATGCCGCCGCCTATGGCAACGCTTACCGCAAAGTTGATCGTCGGAAGGACCGAGAACGCCAGATTTTTCTCATTCAGCACCTCGGGCAATCACTCGATCGCCTCGCACGTCAACGCTTCGCCGGCACTGCTCTTGCGCTCGCGCGCAAGCCGGCCCGGCTGGCTGGCTTTGGCGAACTGCAAGAGTTCGCGGAGCGCGGTTACAATGCGTGCCGCCAGATGGGGCGTGTCGACGAGTTCATGAATCTGGTGGTCAAGAGGGAGCAGCGCATACTCGAAGCGCTGTTCGCGGGAGACGACAGCGTGCTCAGCGAAGGGCCGGTGCGGAGCCCGGCAGCTGCCACTTGAATGTAAAATCGGGGGGCCGCGCGCCGCGATCCCGGTGTTGCGCTTGGTCGCTCTACGAATCCGGTCCCTCGGCATCGCGCGTTTCCGGCATCAGCAACCACACGGCCGCAAAGCCGGCGAATGCGATCGCCGCCAGTCCGGCGAATGCCGCCGGGCTGCCGAAGTGATCGCTGATGTAACCGGCGAGCGTGGCGCTCACCGAGGCGCCAATGCCGACGAAGGTGCCGACGATGCCTTGTCCGAGGTTGAAGTGGCCGGTGCCGCGCGTCAGTCGGCGACAACGAGCGGCACCATGACGCTGAATACCGCAGCGGTCACGCCATCGAGCAGCTGCACGACCACCAGCAACTCGGGATTCGTCACCGACGCAAAGAGAAGGCCGCGAATCGGCAGTGCGGCGAAGCCGATCAGCAGCAGCGGGCGGCGTCCCCAGATCTGCGCGCGGCGGCCGACCCAGGGCGACAAAGCGGCGACGACCAGCTGCGGGACGTGGTTTGCCCTCCTGGTATTCGGGCGCCGCTTTGACTTGGTCGCGGGTCAGTTCGAGCGCGATCCGACTGCCGGGCTTGCCCGGCGCCGGAAAATGCAGCGCCGCCCCCCGGACGCCGCGCTAGCCGAAGGCTCTGCTAGAAATAAAGGATCAGGCTTTTTCCGCATAATGGGCGGATAAGGCGCGCTATTATGTCTCGGCCTAAATGAAGCGAACATTCCTTAGAATAAGAGTTCTGGGATGAATATAAAAAAATCTCTTAGGGACGGAAGGCGATGACGGTTAACGTCGCCGCGGTCGCATCCAAGACCGCAGGGTCGCCGGCGACGCGCTGGGGCCAGCTCGTCTGCGGCATTGCCTGCATGGTGCTGATCGCCAACCTGCAATATGGCTGGACGCTTTTCGTCAATCCCATCAACAAAGCGCACGGCTGGTCGATCGCATCGATCCAGTTGGCGTTCAGCATTTTCATCGCGCTGGAGACGTGGCTGACGCCGATCGAGGGTTGGATCGTCGATATTCTCGGCGCGCGGCGCGGACCCAAGCTGATGGTCGCTTTCGGGGGAATCATGGTGGCCCTCGGCTGGATCGTCGATGCACGCGCGCAATCGCTCGAGATGCTCTATTTCGGCGCCGTGTTGGCCGGCACTGGCGGCGGCGCCATTTATGCGACCTGCGTCGGTCAAGCCGTGAAATGGTTTCCCGACCGGCGCGGCCTCGCCGTCGGTCTGACCGCGGCGGGTTACGGCGCCGGCGCCGCGCTCAGCGTCGTCCCAATTCGCGAGGTCATCAACTCAAGCGGCTACGAAGCTGCCTTCTTGTGGTTTGGGCTGATCCAAGGCGGAATCGTCTTTCTCCTGGCCTGGCTGCTGCGGGCCCCTGATCCCGGTGAGATGGCCGGCGCCGCCGCGCCGAAAGTCGAGCAGACAACGCGCACCTATACGCCCGCGCAGGCGTTGGCCACTCCGGTGTTCTGGCTCCTCTACATCATGTTCGTCATGGTATCGGCGTCGGGCCTGATGGCGACGGCGCAGATCGCTCCCATCGCCAAGGACTTCAACATCGGCGATGTGGTGGTCTTCTTCGGCGCCACGACGCTGAGTGCCGCGCTCATCATCGACAACGTCTGCAACGGCGCGGCGCGTCCGCTCTTCGGCTGGATTTCCGACCATATCGGCCGCGAATACACCATGGCGATCGCCTTTGGCCTGGGCGGAATTGCCTATTGGCTGCTGGGAAGCCTCGGCTCCGCCCCTTGGGCGTTCGTGTTGTTCGCGGCGCTGATCTTTCTCACCTGGGGCGAGATCTTCAGCCTGTTTCCTTCAACCTGCACCGACACCTTTGGCGCCAAGTTTGCAACGGTCAATCTGAGCTTGCTCTACACCGCCAAAGGCGCGTCCGCGTTTCTGGTGCCGGTCGCCAATATCATCAAATCGGCGAGCGGCAGCTGGCACATGGTGTTTGTGGCGACCGCGATCATGAATTTCGTGGTGGTGGCTTTGGCGCTGTTCGTCCTCAAGCCGTTGCGGCACCGGTTCCTGTCCCAAGGCTGAGCCGGTTGCATTGGCCGACCGTCTGAGTGGCCAATTTTTGGTTGTCCTGCACGGGGTTGGCGCACCTCATGAGGCGCCTTACCGCCCGGAATAGTTCGATAAATTGGCATATCGGCAGCGCCGAGCCCTTTGCCTCCCTCAAATTCTGGAATAATGTATGCCAGCGATGAGCTCGAGCTTTTCCATAGCGCGGCGTGCGGCGTTGCGCTCGGCGGACATGGCGGTCGTGCAACCCGCTGTCGACCCGCTGGCCAGTCCCGAAAACTTCAAGCGGCAGGCCTATGTCGCGCTCAAGAACGCCATCGCCGCAATGGATATCTATCGCAGCCGTGCCGAAATCAGGCTCGACGAGCGCCGCCTGGCGCACGATTTCGGCGTCAGCCGCACGCCCGTGCGCGAGGCAATGGCGCAACTCGAGCGCGAGGGCTTCGTGCGCTCGGTGCCGCGCCGCGGCGTCTATGTGGTGCGCAAGACCAAGCGCGAGGTGATCGAATTGATCACCGCCTGGGCGGCGCTGGAAAGCATGGCGGCCCGGCTGATCACGCAGACCGCGAGCGGCGAGGAAATCGCCAAGTTGCGGCGCATGTTCGCAACATTCGACAACGGCGAAGTGCGCGCGCATCTCGACGAATATTCCGAGATCAACATCGAGTTCCACCAGGCGATCATCCGCATGAGCGGCAATACCATGCTCATCGATCTTGCCGAGAACCTGTTCACCCACATGCGCATGATCAGAAGAAAGACGATCGGCGAAATGGATCGCGCCGACCGCTCGATCCGCGACCACATGCAAATCATCGAGGCGCTCGAAGCGCGCGACACGGCGCGTGCCGAGGCGCTGGTGCGCGATCATGCGCTCGGTCTTGCCGAGCATGTCGCTAAGTATGCGGATTATTTGGATTGAGACGTGAGTGTGAGAATAAAACATCCTTTCGTCATTGCCGCGCTTGACCCGGCAATCCATGCGGCCGTGCAGCAAGCGGTGAGTCTGCATGGATGCCCGGGTCAAGCCCGGGCATGACGATCTGAGAGGAGGAGATTCCCATGGCCGATGCAGCAGTGAAAGAGAAACGCGAAACCGCAAATCCGGCCGAAGCAGAGCAGGAGCTGACGGACGGCTTTCATCTCGTCATCGATGCGCTCAAGCTCAACGGCATCACCTCGATCTACGGCGTGCCCGGCATCCCGATCACCGACTTGGGCCGCATGGCGCAGGCCGCTGGCCTGCGCGTCATCTCCTTTCGCCATGAGCAGAACGCCGGCAATGCCGCTGCCATCGCCGGCTTCCTGACGAAGAAGCCGGGCATCTGCCTCACGGTGTCGGCTCCCGGCTTCCTCAACGGTCTGACGGCGCTCGCCAATGCCACGACCAACTGCTTTCCGATGATCCTGATCTCGGGCTCGTCCGAGCGTGAAATCGTCGACCTGCAGCAGGGCGATTATGAAGAGATGGACCAATTGGCCATCGCCAAGCCGCTCTGTAAGGCGGCCTTCCGCGTCCTCCACGCCGCGGACATCGGCATCGGCGTGGCGCGCGCGATCCGCGCCGCCGTTTCCGGTCGGCCCGGCGGCGTCTATCTTGATCTGCCGGCCAAGCTTTTCTCGCAGGTGATGGACGCAGAAGCGGGCGCCAAATCCCTCGTCAAGGTCATCGACCCGGCACCGGCCCAGCTTCCCGCTCCGGCCGCCGTCAGGCGCGCGCTCGATGTCCTCAAGGGTGCCAAGCGCCCCCTGATCATTCTCGGCAAAGGCGCGGCCTACGCCCAGGCCGATGAGGCGATCCACGCCTTTGTCGAAATGAGCGGCATTCCTTTTCTGCCGATGAGCATGGCCAAGGGTCTCTTGCCTGATACGCATCCGCAGTGCGCGGGTGCGGCGCGCTCGACGGTGCTGAAAGACGCCGACGTCGTCATGCTGGTCGGCGCCCGCCTCAACTGGCTTTTGTCGCACGGCAAGGGCAAGACCTGGGGCGAGCCTTATTCGAAGAAGTTCATCCAGATCGACATCGAGCCCAAGGAGATGGACTCAAACGTCGAGATTGCCGCGCCGCTGGTCGGCGACATCGGCTCCTGCGTCTCGGCGCTTCTCGAGGCAATGGGCGGCAATTGGCCGGCCCCGCCGGCCGATTGGATTTCCGCCGTCAATGCGAAGAAGGAAGAAAACATCGCCAAGATGGCGCCGAGGCTGATGAAGAACACCGCGCCGATGGACTTCCACAGCGCGCTCGGTGCGCTGCGCACCGTCATCAAGGAGCGGCCGGATGCCATCCTCGTCAACGAGGGCGCCAACACGCTCGATCTCGCGCGCGGCGTCATCGATATGTATCAGCCGCGCAAACGCCTCGACGTCGGGACCTGGGGCGTCATGGGCGTCGGCATGGGCTATGCGATTGCCGCCGCCATCGAGACCGGCAAACCCGTGCTCGCGGTCGAAGGCGACAGCGCCTTTGGTTTCTCCGGCATGGAAGTCGAAACGGTCTGCCGATACAACCTGCCGGTCTGCACCGTCGTCTTCAACAACAACGGCATCTATCGCGGAACCAACGTCAATCCCAGCGGCGGTGCGGACCCTGCCACCACCGTCTTTGTCAAAGACGCGCGCTACGACAAGATGATCGAGGCATTCGGCGGCGTCGGCGTCCATGTGACGACGCCCGACGAGCTTATGCGCGCCGTGAACAAGGCCATGGACTCCGGTCAGCCGACGCTGGTCAACGCGGTGATCGACCCGGCGGCCGGCACCGAAAGCGGCCGCATCGGCAACCTCAACCCGCAAAGCGTGGTCCGAAAGAAATAAAGGACCGCAGGAGATTAAGGAGAGAGAAATAATGGCTCCGCGCAAAAAGGCCGCCAAAGCAAAAACCAAAGGGGTGGCAAAAAAGCCCGCCAAGAAAGCGGTGAAGCTCAAGGCGGTCAAAAAGCCCGCGGCAAAAGCGGCGGTGGGCAACGGAAATCCGCGGCCGAGCGCAAAGCCGTGGGGACAGGCGGGCAGGGCGCTCGACGGCGTGCGTATTCTCGACTTTACCCACGTGCAGTCGGGACCGACCTGCACGCAGCTTCTCGCCTATATGGGCGCCGACGTGATCAAGGTCGAACGCCCCGGCGTCGGCGACATTACGCGCGGCCAGCTGCGCGACGTGAAGGGGGCCGACAGCCTCTATTTCACCATGCTCAACGGCAGCAAGCGCTCGATCACCATCGACAGCAAACATCCCAAGGGCAAGGAAATCCTCGATCGGCTGGTGAAGACCTGCGATGTGCTGGTGGAAAATTTCGCGCCCGGCGCGCTCGACCGCATGGGTCTGACCTTCGAGCATATCCACAAGCTCAATCCGCGCATGATCGTCGCCTCGGTGAAAGGCTTTGGGCCCGGTCCCTACGAGGACTGCAAGGTCTACGAGAACGTGGCGCAATGCGCCGGCGGCTCGGCCTCGACCACCGGCTTTCGCGACGGGCCGCCGCTGGTCACCGGCGCGCAGATCGGCGATTCAGGCACCGGCTTGCACCTCGCGCTTGGCATCGTCAGCGCGCTCTACCAGCGGCTCCGTACCGGGCGCGGCCAGAGAGTGCTGTGCGCCATGCAGGACGGCGTGCTCAACTTGGCGCGTGTGAAATTGCGCGACCAGCAGCGGCTCCAGCACGGCCCGCTCACCGAATACCGCCAGTACGGCGAGGGCATTCCTTTCGGCGTGGCGGCGCCGCGCGCCGGCAACGATTCCGGCGGCGGCCAGCCGGGTTGGATTCTCAAATGCAAGGGCTGGGAAGACGATCCCGACGCCTATGTCTATTTCATCACGCAGGCGCCGGTGTGGGGCACGATTTGCGACCTCATCGGCAAGCCGGAATGGAAGACCGATCCGGATTACGCGACGCCGCCGGCGCGGCTGCCGCGGCTGCGGCACATCTTCGACACCATCGAGCAATGGACCATGACCAAAACCAAGTTCGAGGTCATGGAAATTTGTAACAAGATCGACATCCCAGTCGGGCCGATCCTGTCGATGAAGGAAATCGCCGAGGAGCCGTCGCTGCGCGCGACCGGCACCGTGGTCGAGGTCGACCATCCCACGCGGGGGCCGTATCTGACGGTGGGTAACCCGATCAAGCTGTCGGATTCGCCCGCCGATGTGCGGCGTTCGCCGCTGCTTGGCGAACACACCGATGAAATCTTGCGTCAAGTGCTGGGGTATTCGGCTAGGGAGATCGCCGAGATCAAGGCGTCGGGCGCGATCACTGCGCCGGACAAGCCGGCTAAAGCGGAGGCGGCGTAGTCTACTCCTCCCTCTCCCCGCTGCGCGGGGAGAGGGTTGGGGTGAGGGGGCCTCTCCACTCGGCTCAAAATCGCGGCGGCGCCCCCTCACTCTCGCTCGCCAGGCTCGCTCGACCTCTCCCCGCACGCGGGGAGAGGTGCCAACACGGAAGGGATGTAAATGCGTATCGTCGTTCATGGGCAGCAGGCGTTCGGCAAGGCGGT
>JBEKIC010000086.1:0-9874 GCA_050011955.1 Xanthobacteraceae bacterium | reverse complement strand
CCATCGGCGGCAGCGAACCGATCCGCACCCTGATCTCGCTGGAAAACGCCGGATTGTAGTTGGTCGCGAAGGTCTGCCAATGGTTCTCAGGTTTGGCGACGACCACGCAGTCGACCATGATGCCCGGTACCTTGACCTGGCGCGGATTGAGGCTGCCGCTTTCGACCACGCGCTCGACTTGCGCGATGACGATGCCGCCTGAATTGCGTACGGCCATGGCGATGGCGAGCGCCTCGAGCGTCAGCGCCTCGCGCTCCATGGTGAGGTTGCCGTCGGCGTCGCCGCTGGTCGCACGGATGATCCCGATGTCGATCGGGAACGTCTTGTACAACAGGCATTCGGTGCCGCCGAGCGTCACCAGTTCGACAAGGTCCTCGGTGGTGCGCGGGTTGAGCTTGCCGCCGCCGTTGCGCGGATCGACGAACGTGCCGATTCCGACTTTGGTGATATGACCGGGACGGTGGGCCGCAATGTCGCGGAACAGGTGGGTGATGACGCCCTGCGGCAAGTTGTAGGCTTCGATCCGGTTGGCAATCGCGAGTTGCTGCAGTTTCGGCACCAAGCCCCAGTGACCGCCGATCACGCGTTTGATCAGGCCCTCGTGGGCGAAATGGTTGAGCCCGCGATCCTTGCCGTCGCCCTGGCCGGCCGCGTAGACGAGCGTAAGATTGCGCGGCTTGCCGGCGCCATGCGGCGGCTCGACCTCCACCGACAGGTAGAGCTCCTCGAGCGCCAGCGCGATTTCCTCGGCAAATCCGATGCCGACGAAGCCGCCGGTCGCGACCGTGTCGCCGTCGCGGATCAGGCGCACGGCCTCGGCCGCGGTAACGACCTTTCCCTTCTCGGAGCTGCGCAGATACGGCAATGCAGGATGTTGGGCCATGTCAGCCCTCCCGGTTTCCGGACAAGCTCCATCGCATGAAGGTCGATGTCCGACCAGCTCACGTGGGACGCGTCAACTCCTCCAACAGATAGACAAAAGACACATAGTCTTTGCCGGTCGCGAGGTTGAGACCGATCTCGCACGTGCGGTTGCTGCACAGATAGGCGTCGAACATTCGGACGCGAACTTCCTCCGCCTCCTCGGCCGTGGCCGACCGGGTAAGTTCGGGGTGCAGGAACCCGCGGTCACCGGCAAAGCCGCAACACCCGTGCGCCGCCGGCGTCACCGCATCGTCAGCCATTGCGGCGGTGAGTGCCTGCAGCTTTGTCGCAAGCTTGAGATGATTGACCGAGCAGCTGGGATGCAGCACTGCGGATGCGACCTTGCGCCAAATTGCGAGCTTGGGCAGCAACCGATCGTGGGCCCAGGCGATGGAGTCAAGAATCGTCAGCTGCGCATGATGCTTGCGGTTCTCCGGCGTCAGATACGCGACGATTTCGCTGCTAAGTCCGAGCGAGCACGAACTGGCGTCGCAGACGATCGGAAGCCTGCCGCCGTCGCTCCAGCGCCAAAGACTCTGTGCCGTGCGATTCGCCATGACCGCGTTGCCTTCGGCGTAACCCTTGGAGTGCCAGATCGTCGCGCAGCAGTGGCCGCCGACGTCGGTGGGAATCCACAGCGGCATCCCCGCGCGTGCCGAGACGGCGATCATAGCCTCCTGCAGCGAGGGCTTATGGTCCTGACCGGCCACGCGGCCGAAGACGCGGTTGACGCATGCCGTGAAGTAGACGCCGGCAGCACCGTCGCGCGATGTCGCGGGGAGCTCGGGCTTGGCCGCGGCTGGCATGTTTGGCAGCCACCCGGGCACCAGATCCTTGCTGACGAAAACCCGGGCCATATCGGTCACCGCGGTGACCGTGCGCTTACCGAACACTTTTGCCGTTACATCGGCGGCGCCGACCGCGAGACGGGCGACGCGCTCGACGGTGCCGAACCGTCTCGCGAACGCGGCAGCGAGGCGCTCGGCGCGCGGGCCGCGTTCGAGTTGGCGAAAATGCTTCATCAACGCCCCGGTATTGATGTCCACGGGGCACGCTATCCCGCAAGAACCGTCGCCCGCGCAGGTCTGGATGGCGTCGTAGTCGTAGTCCGCGAGAATCCCCGCAGACACCTTTGAGCCCGCGGTTTGTCGCGCCATCTCGCGGCGCAAGGCGATCCGCTGACGCGGAGTCGTGGTCAGGTTGCGACTCGGGCAGACCGGTTCGCAAAAGCCGCACTGGATGCAGCGGTCGACGGTCGGCTCGATCGTAGGAGCAGTCTGCAAGTTCTCAAGATGGCTTTCCGGGTCCGCCGTCAGCATGACCCCGGGCGACAGAATATTCTGCGGATCGGCGAGCCGCTTCAGTTTCCACATCAACGCCGTGAGTTTGTTGCCCCATTCCCGCTCGACGTAAGGCGCGATGTTGCGGCCAGTGCCATGCTCGGCCTTGAGCGACCCGTCGTATTTGCCGACCACCAATTCAACGACGTCATGCAGGAACGCGCCGTAGTGAGCGATCTCCTTCGCCTCATTAAGGAAAGGGGTGATGAGGAAGTGCAAGTTGCCGGCCGAAGCGTGTCCGAAGACGATGCCGGTGTAGCCGTGCCTAGCAAACAGGGCTTGCAGATCGAGCGCGCCGTCGGCGAGCCGCTCCTGCGGGAAGCACACGTCCTCCAGAATAAACGACGAGCCTGACGGCCGGGCGCCGCCGACGGAGGCAAGGAGCCCGCTGCGCACGTTCCAAAATTGCGCCGCAAGAACCGGGTCCCGTGTGAATGCCGCGGGTTCGAGCAGTGTAAGCCCGGCCAATGTCGCGTTGGCGATGCGCTCCGCCTCGCTGCGGGCCGCGTCATTTGCCGTACGGAACTCGACCAGCAGCGCGGTCGCTTGCTCGGGCAGTGCTTTCCAGCGGTCCGGCACCCCGGGCTTGCCCTCGATCGCGCGCAGCGACGCACGATCAACCAGCTCGACCGCGGCCGCGCCGTGATCGACGAACGGCTTCACCGCCGCGCAGGCCGCATACATGTCGGGAAAGATCATAAACGACGTGAGCCGGCACTGATCGTCGGCGATGGTCTCGAAAACCGCCTCCGCGATAAAGGCAAGCGTGCCCTCCGAGCCGACGATCAGGCGGCGGAAGATCTCGAGCGACGTCGCGCCGTCGAGGAAGGCCTCCATGTGGTAGCCGGTCGTGTTCTTGATGCTGAACTTCTTGCGCAGCCGCGCGACGAGTTTCGGATCGGATTCGATGTCGCGCTTGATCTCCATCAGGCCGGCGGCGAGCGCCGGTTCGGCGGCGGCGAAATGCCGCTCGGCATCTTCTCCGGCACTATCGATGAATGTGCCCGAGGGCAGCATGAACTTAAGCGACGACAGCGTCTTGTACGAGTTCTGCGTAGTGCCGCAACACATGCCGCTGGAATTGTTGGCGATGACGCCGCCGATCGTGCAGGCGGATGCGCTTGCCGGATCGGGGCCGAGGCGATAGCCATGCGCGAGCAGCGCGAGATTGGCGCGCGACAAGATCGTGCCGGGCCGGGCGCGCAACCGCCGCCCGCCTGCTTCGACGTTGACGCCGGCCCAATGCCGCCTGACGTCGACCAGAATGCCATCGCCCTGCGCCTGGCCCGAGAGGCTGGTACCGGCAGCGCGGAACGTCACGCTCTCATGCTGCTGCCGCGCATAGTCGAGCACTTTGCGCACGTCATCAACGTTGCGGGCGATCACGACCGCTTTGGGGAAGAGGCGATAAGGACTGGCGTCGGTGGCGTAGCGAATAAGATCGATGGGCCGAGCGAGCACGCAGTCGGCGCCGAGGAGCGCGACGAGATCATCGCGCAGGCCGGCGGGTGTTCCTGCGGCAAGCGCATCCGGTGCCCGATCGCGCTGCGGCGTGCCGGTCGAAGGCATGATGGCCCGGACATTGGGTGAGAGGAATGGCGTCATGGCGAAACGGTCAACGCGGTTCCTCCGGCGTCGGGCGCACGGCTGTGCGGGCGATACGATTGCTGCGCCGGCACCGCGAGGCCTTGATCTAGCGCAACGCCAGGGCATCATGCCGATCTATGATCAGCAAAACCAGCGCAAGTTTAGGTGCTGGCGACCGAGCGCGGTGTGCCTTCAGGCCATGACCAGTGTCCAGACAACCAAGCTTATTGGCTATCCGTGGTCGGACCTTTTTAATCTCGTTCTCGACGTGAAGAGCTATCCACAGTTCGTGCCGCATTGCCACGACGTCAGGCTGTTGTCGCGCGAGACGCCAGAGCCGGGCATGACCGTCATCGTGTCGCGAATGACCGTTGGGTTTTCGGCATTTGAGGTCGGTTATTCCAACCGGACAACGGGAGACGCGATCGGCCGCAAGATTAGCATCGACGCTGCCGATGGACCCCTGCGGTATCTCACCGCCCTCTGGAGGTTTGAGCCGCAAGACGAGACGCATACGCGGGTGCATTTTTCGGTGAACTACGAGTTCAGCAATCCGGTGTTGGCGGCGGTCGCCTCGCGCGTGTTTGCTGCGATGTTCGGCAAGATTCTCGACGCCTTCGAGCGGCGAGCAGGCCGGCTGTTGCGCAACAGGCCCGCCGCAGGCGCCGCATCGCCAAGTCAGCGCCGGCTTACCACCAGCTGATATAGTCCGCCGAAAAACTGGCGTCGGCGCACGACAGTTGCAAGCGAATTCGAGAGCCACCCGGTGAGCTCTTCTCGCCACAGGTCCAGCGCAAATGGCTCAAACGCTGCGAGCAGGACCGGAAACAAATAGCGCAGCGGATGCCACCAATACGGCCGCGCATAGTCGACGATGATGATCTTGCCCCCCGGCTTGACGACACGGAGCACCTCGCTCAGCGTTCGCTCGCGCCACTCGCGCGGCTGCTCGTGAAGCAGAAAGAACACGATTGCCCGGTCGTAGCTGGCATCGGGCAGCTTGAGATCCTTGGCATCCATTGCCAGCAGTCTTGCCGGCGCCCCCGCGGGCAATTTGCGGCGCAGATTTTTCAGCTGTATCGGCAAAACGTCGACAATGTCGATCGATCCGCCGCCTTTCGTAGCCCGTTGGCTCAAGCAATTCGTGAGATCGCCATAGACGCAGGCCACTTGCAAGGTCGTTCCCGGTAACGATTCGCCCATTTCCGCCAGCGCAGCATCGCGCAGCCGTGCATAATTGCCCAAGAGGATGAGATTGACGAGCCATTCGCGTTCGAAAAGCTTCACCGCGTTGGGATGAATATAGGCCCACCAATAGTGGGTGCTGAGATACTCGGGCACCAATGCGTTCGGCTGGAGCGCGATGGCCTCGTCGGCTTCGGCCGGGAATTCGGCAGCGATGGGCAGCACGTCGTTTGCAAGCATCCATTTCGGTCGCATGAATGTCCCTCGGAACGATCGATGATAACGGTCTGCAACCCCTCAAGGCGGGTGGCATTCCTTAAGTTATACGCAGCCATCCGAGCATTGACGTAGGTCAAGGGCAAGGTCAATCCGCTTCGCGTGGCCGCCCGCATCAAAGCGGAACCAGAGCCACGGTAAGGCTGCGGACGCCCTGTGCGCCGTGGATGAGAACGCCTTCGATGTCGGCGGTGGCGGAGGGACCGGTGACCAGCACCGCGTAGCGTGCGGTCTTGAACCGGGGGTCGCGGTAAGCCTGATGCAGGTTGCCGACGATGCGTGTCGGATCGAGCATGATGACGAGGTGCTGGGCGAGATAGGCCAGCGCGTTCACCTGCAATTCTTCCTCGCTGAGCCAGACCGAGCCGGTTTCGGCGACGCCAAATGCGCCGCGGACGACGCCGACATCGACGTCGGCCAGCTCGGCCGGCTGCGCGCCGCGGTCGAGCGGCCGCGTGCCGCGCAGCTCAGGCGTGGCGGAGCAGATCACGGCGGCATCGGGGAACAGCGCCCGAACCAAGGCATCCAGCCCGCCCGCTTCGAGGGCCGGGGCGAGTTTTCCGCCCATGCTTGTCAGGTTTTCCTGGAACTCGTCGAGCAAGGATCGCGAAGCCCGCTCGAACAGGGGAATCGCCGGTATGGGTGGCGTTGACGCCGGCTGGTTCGCGCGCACGGCGGCGAGGATGGCGTCCCGGCTGCTCACTGGCGCCTCCTGTTCTCGAGATACCAGCTGCGAAAGCTCTGTTTTGGCGGCTCCGGCACCTCGCGCTGCCGTCCCCATGGATTGAGCCAGTTGTAGATGGCGAAGCGCGGCAGGCGCTCGATGGCCAGTCCCGTCGCCGATATCGCCGCGCGGTAAAGCCGGGGATCGCTCAGCACTTTGCCGATGATGCGGATGGCTTCTTTCTTGACCAGCGGCAGCTGATTGCGCTCGGCCATCACCTGCCGCCATTTGTAGATCTGATCGTGAATGTTGATCTTCACCGGGCAGACGTTGGTGCAGCTGCCGTTGAGCGTCGAGGCGTAGGGCAGGTTGCTGTATTTACAGATATCGAAAGCGGGATCGATGATGATCCCGATCGGGCCGGAATAGGTCGCGCCGTAGCTCAAGCCGCCGCTGCGGCGGTAGACCGGGCAGGTGTTCATGCAGGCGCCGCAGCGGATGCACTTGAGCGAATACCAGAAGTCCTTCATGCCCAGGCGTTGCGACCGCCCGTTGTCGACCAGCACGATGTGCAGTTCGGTGCCCGGCCGCGGCGCGCGGAAATGCGAGGTGTATTGTGTGATCGGCGAGCCCAACGCACTTCGCGACAGCATGCGGATGAAGACGGCGAGGTGCTCGAATTTCGGAATGATCTTCTCGATGCCGATGCAGGCGATGTGCAGCTTGGGCACGTTGGCGCTGAGGTCGGCGTTGCCTTCATTGGTGCAGACGACGAAGCTGCCGGTCTCTGCGATCGCGAAATTGGCGCCCGTCATGCCGGCCTCGGCCTCCAGAAAATACGGTCGCGTGTCGCGGCGCATCGCCTCGGCCAGGTAGTGCGGGTCGTTGTTGCCCGGCTCAGAGCCGATGGTTCTGGCAAATACTTCCGAAACATCGCCGCGCAGCTTGTGGACCGCAGGGACGACGATGTGACTTGGCGGCTCGTCGTCGAGCTGCTGGATGCGCTCGCCGAGATCGGTCTCGATCACCTTGACGCCGCGGATCTCGAGGAACGGACGCATGTCGCATTCCTCCGTCAGCATCGACTTGCTCTTGACCAGCGTCTTCGCGCCATGCGCCGAGAGGATGTCGTAAACGATCTGGTTGTGCTCGCTGGCATCACGCGCCCAATGCACTTGCGCGCCATTGCTCTTTGCCTTGGCTTCGAACTCCTCGAGATAGTCCGCGAGATGCGACAGCGTATGCTCTTTGATCGCCGAGGCGAGGTTGCGCAATTCCTCCCATTCGGGGATGCTGTGCGCCTGCCGATCGCGCTTCACTCTGAGGTCCCAGAGCCGCCGATCGTGGAATTCCAGATGCGCCTTGGCTTCGATAAAGTGCGACGACGCCTCGGCGTGGTCGACCGGCTTCATCCGCGGCTCCCATTCAAGACCTGGGCGATATGGATGAAGCCGATGTCGAGGCCGAGGCGCTCGGCGCAACCTTTCTGGTGCATGAGGCAGGACATGTCGGCGGAAACGATATATTCGGCGCCGGCGCGGTGATGATCCTCGACCTTGTCGTAGCCCATTTTGGCCGAGACCGGCTCCTCGAATACCGAAAACGTGCCGCCGAAGCCGCAGCATTCATCCGGCCGGCTCGGCGTCACGAACTCGATGCCGCGCACCTTGCGCAACAGATCGAGCGGCTTGGAGAAGAACGGCTCGTCGATCTCCGAAGCGCTGGCGGTGCGCAGCTTGCGCAGCGTGGTGCAGGTATTGTGCAGTCCGACCTTGTGCGGAAATTCCGCCCATGGGAACTCCTCGACCTTCACGATATCGTGCAGAAATTCGACCAGCTCGTAGGTGCTGCGGCAGACCTTCTCGACCGCTGGTGTTTGCGGGATGGCGTCGAGATGTTCGCGTACGTGATGGGCGCAGCTGCCCGATGGCGTAACGATGGTTTCAAACTCCTGAAAATTGGCGACGAACAGTGCCTCGGCGCCAGCCGCATCCTTTTGACAACCGCTATTCGCCATCGGTTGACCGCAGCATGTCTGGTCGAGTGGATAGACCACATCGAGTCCCAGCCGCTCCAATAATTGCAGGGTCGCGATGCCGACATCGGGGAAAAAGGCATCGACATAGCAAGGAACGAACAATCCCACTCTCATTTCGCTCCCCTTTTTAGCACCCGGCCGGCGTTTGTTTGCTCGCGTCCGATCAGCTGCTTGTGGTGAACGCCGCGTGCCGCCTGGATGCCATCGGCCGACGGCTCTACCGCCTGCCGTAGCACAGCCGCATCACGCTCCGATCGATGAATAGAAAGCGATGCCGATCACGATCAGATACGCCAGCAAAACCGGGTACAGCCGAAATTGCGACGAAATGGCTTCTTCGCCCCGACCACTGCAAGTCTTTCGCCGTTGCTGCCGCAAGTATACACCAAAGAAAATACAAAAGCGCCTTCGGCGAGCCTTGATTCAAATCAATGATCGCCGTTTGGCGGGTGCGCTGCAATTTATGTTTTATTTCATGCTCCAGGCGTTTTGCGACGCCCGCGCCGATGTGCCCATGGCCAATGGCATGCTCGGCGAGCTGCCGCCGTCGTCGCTCTTACCGGGAACCGGGAACGCGTAGCCGATGATGGCTTTGATCACCAGCCCGTCCGATCCCGGTGTAAAGCCGTAGCCGACCCCGAGTTCGACGTCGACGGTGTTCACCTTGAAATCGGTGACGGCGTACAATTGCTGACTCTGCTGCTGCAGGGGCAGGAAATTGCCGATCCTGCCGAAGTCGCCGTAGTATTCGAGGCCGATAAATCGGTCCTGACCGAGATTGCGAGCGAGCCGCAACGCCGGAGCAAAATCCGCCTCGCCGCCCGGCCCAAAGCCGACATCCACGATCGGATTGGCGATCAGCTCCCACTCAGAGTTACGCACGCCGATAATCGGCCGTATCTCCAGATTCCACGGCGTCAACGAGAATTGCGGCATCTCGTAACCAAGCTCGAAATTGACGCCGTAGAAGAAGCTGCGTTTGGCGGCGTCAGGGACCACGAACAGGCTGCGGATCTTGGCCCCATCGGAATAGGTTTCGCCGGCGCCGTTGACCGCGAATGGCAGATAGAAGCCGGCCTCCCACCACTTGGTCATACCGTAGGCAAACTCCGGGGTCCCCTGCAGGCTACGGTTGGAGGTGAATCCGCCCGGGAATTCCGGCTGCGTTTGTCCTATCGCCGCATAGTTGAGGTGCTGCTCGTAGGTCCACTGGCCAATGTCCGCGATCTCCGCGTTGTAGACCTGGATCTCGTCGTGGACCTGATCGATGGCCAAGGCCGGCTGGGCGGTCATGATAAAGGCCGCGGCGGCGGCGGCGATAACGCCGGCGGCGCAAAACTGCGGTTTCAAGCGCCCGTGCATTGCTATGCAATCTCGAAATTGCGCTGATTGTGACACAGAATTTCGAGAGCAACACTACCCGCGCGCCGCGCACCGGGGTTGCAGCGGACAAAGGGTCACCGCGGCAGCAAGACCTATAAGCTGCCGGTGCGGAGCATTCTCAACCACAGACCCACTGGTAACCCCACGGCGACGCCGCGAAGCAATGATCGGGCTCGCCGCTGCCAGGGGGAGAATAGCTCCCAGCGGGTGCTCCGCCGCCCGCGGTTCCGCCGGCACCCTTTTTTGCAGCACCTCCATTACCTTGCGCCCATGACGCCGTCGCGGCGCCTAGCGCGAGGGCTAACCCAAGTGCGATGACTCCCAGGTGTTTCGTCATGTTCCAACTCGCTGTTTGGCTACGTTTGCAGTCGCTTTCCAGTGTGCTCCGGAAACCCGCCAGCGCGGCGGGAGTTCCGCTGCCGCGCGGCGCGTGTGATGCAGCGCCCACGGACCATAGGTCATGTGGTGCCGTGGAGG
>JBEKIC010000085.1:0-10287 GCA_050011955.1 Xanthobacteraceae bacterium | reverse complement strand
ATGACACCTCGATCTTCAAGACAGGACGACCCGCACGCTATCGACGATCTCGACCCCGGTTGCCGTGCACGCGGTCGGGCTACCCGCGCAGCGGGCTATCGCGCAGCGATTTAGTGCATTGGCCCAACTCGGACCTTCCGCATGTCGGCATTTCGGTCGCTATCAGGGGCAAAGCAGACATGGAATGACGACGCCTGCGATGCGAGCGCGGAAACACATGAGCGCGCCGACACAAGCGGCGTCTGATCGGTTTTCAGCAGCAACAACTCGTAATAGGCTTTGAGCGACACCACATCGACGAGCGTTGGGTTGGGCCATCGGGGCGAGCTTCCGGATGCTACAAAACACGCTACAAAACGCCGACCCTTCGTTGTAAATTCGTCAATGATTTCAATACCTAACGGCGGGATCGGCCGTTTCCTCTCGACCGCACCACTCTGCTGTTGCAGGCAACCCGGAAGTAATTGTCTTGCGGGACATCTTCGCAGTTGACCTCAGCCGACATGCGCAACCTAAGATTGCCGTTGTGCTGGCAGCCCCTATTTCGCCGCCTGTCTCAATTTATTGCTTTGATCACCGAGATTTGCTGGCCAAAATCGACCTACGTCGCCGACATCGACAAGATCTACAAGTACAACAAACCCGATGGCGTCCTCGACAATATGCCGGCGCCGCAGGTCGTCTATGACGACATGCCGCCCTACATTCCGCATGGCTGGAAATATCTGGCCTTCGACAAGAACGGCTGGCTGTACGTGGCGTTCGGACCGCCCTGCAACATCTGCCTGCCGCCGACGTCGACTTCGCAGATCCGCCATATCGATCCGTCAACCGGCCTTGCGGAAATCGTCGCACTCGGCGTCCGCAACAGCGTCGGCGGCGACGTCGATCCGCGTACCGGCGATTACTGGTTCACCGAAAACGCGCGCGATTGGCTCGGCGACGACATTCCGAGCGACAAGCTCAACCACATCACCAAGATCGGCGAGAATTTCGGCTACCCACATTGCCACCAAGGCGACATACCGGATCCGAAATTGGCGATGGGCCACATGTGCTCGGAATTCGCTCCTCCGGCGCTCAAGCTCGGCGCCCATGTGGCGCCGCTGGGCATGAAGTTCTACACCGGGGATCAATTCCCGGCGGACTACAAGAACAGCATGATCATTGCCGAACACGGCTCCTGGAACCGTCATAAGTTCCAGGGTGGGCGGCTGATGCGCGTCACCGTCGATCCGGATGGCAAGAACATCAAGGAGCAGGAGTTCGCCTCCGGTTGGATCGGCGCCGACGGCAAGTATCGCGGCCGGCCCAATGACGTGCTGCAAGCGAAGGACGGCTCGCTGATGGTGGCCGACGATTTCACCGGCGCCATCTACCGGATCAGCTACAGCAAGTGATCCTCGGTTGCGATCGCTCCAGCCCGTGGCTGGAGCGATCGTTGTTTGATCTTCTGCGGGTCCAAGCCGGAGAGCTCCGGCTTGGACTCGTCCTCCAATCCAAATAAATTTCTTCGGGTGGCGATGCGGTGTGTCTCACCGAGGGGCGGTGGTCGTTTGCTGAGAGCGACGCTTCCCGCATCGATGTGTTATCTAGTGTGGCGGTTCAGAAGTCCGCATCATTTTTGCCGCGAACTCGTCATGCGGACTTCTGAACCAAAGCCACACTAGATCAATACGTTGCTAGTGTCCTTCGATTCCGAAGTTCGCAAACGAGGGTGCCGCATAATGATGCGAACTTCGGAATCGGGACACTAGGGCAAACGGTGCGCGGTGTGCTGACATGAAATCGGTGTCGTCCCTGTGGCTCGCCTTGGCGTTGATGAGTCTGCTCATCGGTATCCGACCGGCGTCGGCCGCTGATGTGGCGGCCGGCAAAGCGACGGCGGAGAGCTGCGCGGGCTGCCATGGGGCGGATGGCATTTCGCAAATGCCGCTGACGCCATCGCTCGCGGGCCAGTCCGACGAGTTCGTCCAATGGCAGCTCGTCTATTTTCGCTCGGGGACCAGAAAGAGCGAGGTGATGGGGCCGATTGCCGAGGCGTTGAATAACGAGGAAATCCGCAACCTCGGCGCCTATTACGCGTCGCTGCCGCCGCCGAAGCCGGAGCTTGCCGCCGACGCGCTCGCGCAGGCCGGCGAAAAGCTTGCCCGGCAGCGCCGCTGCGCATCGTGTCACGCCGACGATTATGTGGGTTTCCGGGCGGCCGCGCGTCTTGCCGGCCAGCGCGAGGACGTTTTGATCAAGGCGCTGCACGATTTCAAATCCGGCGCCCGCGTGGGGTCCGGTGTCGCCTCCATGTCAGATGTCGTCTACGAGCTCAATGACGCCGACATGCAGGCGCTGGCGCATTACATGGCCACGCGACCCTGACGGGGGAAAGAGCTCGCCGAGAGCTTACCATAGCCGGACGACCGCCCGATGACGGAGGGAGCGCCTAATGGGTCTGGATCCATCGCGCAGCCGCTTGCTCAGCGTTTCGAGAATGTGCCAAGATCGCCACGGCTGAAATCGCCAAATACAAAATTTAACAACGCACAGTAGGGGAGGGTTTCTAATGCAGAAGAGTATGCTACTCGCCGTGTCCGCAGCAGTGCTGTTGGCCTCTGTGACGGCGTTCGCGCAGAATAGTCCAAGCAATCTGGAAAAGCTTGGATCGATGAAGACCACGGGCGCGTCCCCGAACATTCCGACCATTCCGCAAACCGGCCCCAAGGCCGTGGCCATCAAGAAAAATCTGGAAAAGGTCAAACTGCCGCACGGCTTCCACATCGGCCTCTACGCGCTGGTCCCCGACGCTCGCCACATGGCGGTCGGGCCGCAAGGCATCGTGACCTTCGTCGGCACCCGCAAGGCCCAGGTCTATGCGGTGACCGACCGCGGCAAGTCGGGCGTCGCTGACGAAGTCAAGCCGTTCGCTTCCACGATTGATCTCATCCTCCCGAACGGCCCGTGCTTCTCCAAGGACGGCTTTCTGTTCATCGCCGAGCAGAACCGGGTGCTGATGTATCCGGCGGCCGAATTTTTCTATGAAAGTCCCGACGTGGTGGCGGTGCCGATCGTGCCCCAGGGCGAACTTATTCCGAAGGAAGAGGAGAGCTACAACCACACGGCCCGGGTCTGCCGCGTCGGTCCGGACAACAAGCTTTACATTACGATCGGACAGCCCTTCAACGTACCGCCGCCGGAGAAGACCGACCTCTACAAGAAATGGGGCCTCGGCGGCATCATCCGCATGGATCGCGACGGCAAGAACCGCGAGGTCTATGCCTGGGGCATCCGCAACTCGGTGGGCATGGACTTCAACCCGAAGGATAAGACCCTGTGGTTCACCGATAATCAGGTCGACGGCATGGGCGACGATATTCCGCCCGGCGAGCTCAACCGCGCGACCAAGGCCGGTCAGAATTTCGGCTTTCCCTGGTACGGCGGCGGTCATGTCCGCACCGAGGAGTACAAGAGCGAGACGCCGCCGGCCGACGTGGTGTTTCCGCAGGTCGAGATGGTCGCGCACGCGGCCGATCTCGGCATGACCTTCTACACCGGAAAGATGTTCCCGAGGAAATATCAGGGCGCCATCTTCTCGGCGCAGCACGGCTCCTGGAACCGTACCGTTCCGGTTGGCGCGCGCGTGATGGTGACCTACCTCAAAGAGGACGGCACGGCGGAAAAGACCGAGCCGTTCGCGGAGGGCTGGCTCGACGAGAATGGCGAATATTTGGGTCGGCCGGTGGATGTCGCTCAATTGAGGGACGGCTCCATCCTGGTGTCGGATGATTTGGCCGGCGCGCTCTATCGGATCTGGTACGACGGCAAATAGAGCAGGTCCGTTTCTCCCGTTATCGGCGCCGCGCTCGATTGGCGCGGCGCCGTCCTTTATGATGACGTCGCTGGACACGGTAGTCGACCATGACGCTGCGGACTTGGATAGCGGCCTTCATCGTCGGGTGGGGCGCGGTTGCAACCCTCGCGGTGAACGACGGCTTTGCCGCCGGTAACGTGACTGCCGGGCGGCAGAAGGCGCTGAGCTGTCAGGCGTGCCACGGCATGGACGGCAAGGCGAAGATTCCGGAAGCGCCGAACCTCGCCGGCCAAAGCGATATCTACCTGGTCAAAGCGCTGAAGGACTACCGTAGCGGCGCGCGCAAGAACGATATGATGTCGCTGGTGGCGCCGGCCCTCAAAGACCAGGACATCGATGATCTGGCCGCCTATTACTCGGCGATCGAGGTCACGGTCGGGCCGCCACCCAAATAGCGGCCGGCAGGGCCGATGTCCTGCACGCTTGGCACCGGCAATTCCGCAGTGCCGGACGGCGGTACGACGTCCGACGGATCGGGCCATGGCGTTACGGCGGCCGCCGCGAAGCGCCGTGCATCTGCCGAGCCGTCCGCCAGCATCACTCTTCGCCAGGGGCGGTAATCGGCAGCAAAGGACATCGCGTCCGGCGCCGGCAGCACGACGCGATCGGTGGGCCGCAGCGCCGTGATTGGCGGCCAAGCCGTCGGCTCGCCCGCGGTCTCGATGCGGCCCGGCCGCTCGCCGGGTATCACGTGCACCACATGAAAGCCCTGCTCCCGCAATTCCTTGAGCAGGCCCGGCAAAGCGGCGACGGTTCGCGGGTGAATGTCGTGCAGCAGCAAGATGCCCTTGCCGCGCGCTTGCAGGCGGCTCATGGCGCGGCGGATGATGTCGCCCGGCCGGATGCGGCGGTGCCAATCGTCGGCCACCGTGTCGGAGCCGAAAACGACAAGCGAGCGGGCGGCAAGCTCCTCCTCGATCGCGTCGGAGCGCGCCAGGCCGGGGATGCGAAAGAACGGCGCCAACTCCGCCGGATCGCCGAGTGCCGCACCCACATCGGCGATGCCTTCGTCGATCTCCTGGCGCACTTTCTCGGCCGGCAGCTTCCGGAATCGGGACGGATGATCTTCGCTGTGGGTGCCGATGCTGTGCCCGGCCTCGTAGATGCGGCGCACCACGCCGGGATACGAATGCGCCATGCGGCCGACGAGGAAATACGTCGCCTTGACGCATTGCGACGCCAGGATATCGAGGATCTGGTTCGAATACGGCGGCAACGGCCCGTCGTCGAAGGTGAGGACGACTTCCTTATCGGCGAGCGGCAGCGTTTCCGGATACTGCATCCGGCCGATCCGCGCCAACTCGCCGGGCTGCAGCACGAGCACGCGGCTGGTTCCGAGCGCGTTGGGATTTCCGGCACAGTCCTGCGCCCGCGCGGGCACGGCTCCGGCGAGCGCGCCAGCCATGCCGGCGCTCACGCCGAGAGCAGCAGTCAAAATCAATAGAATCGACGCCCGCAGGCTTCGCATGCCCTATTTTCGGTACTCGGCTGCTTGCCTTCGCCGCGGTACCGCCCCTTGCGACTCACATTACGGAGAGCCGTAATTAATGTCATATTAACGATCAGTGAACGACTAGGCGCTGTTGAAAAGTGCCAAGCGGGTTCGCCTCTTTCCTTGCCGTTAATGATGAGCACCTAATCTCCCTCCCGGTATTTCCTGACGGGGCGTGAGTATGACGGCCGCGGCGGCAGCCCGGGAATGGTGGGCGGCACACCGGCGGCGTTCGCGCGAATCGGTGCGCTCGTTCGTCCGCGACGGCAAAAATTCGAAAATCGTGCGCCTGACGTTATTCCTGCCGGTCTTTCTCGCCGGCGCGATGATCGTTTTCGCCGCGATCGGTTTTGCCGTCACCCAGCTTGGCGAGAGCCGTCTCCAGGCCGAGCAGCATGCGGCGCTGCGGCTGGCGCTTGACGAGGTTCGCGGGGCGTCCGGCGACGTCGGGCAATTCGACGATGCCCGGCTCCGCCTGATCGAGCGGCGTGCCGGCGTCACCGACCTGCGGTTCGATGCCGAGCCCACGCCAGATGCCGGACGCGAGCTGCAATCGCTGCACGATGCGCGGGGCCGCATCGTCGGCTGGTTCAGTTGGATGGCCGACAGCGCGCGCTTTCGCGCCATGGATCGGATGTGGGTGCTGTTGGCGGCGGTCGGCGCCGCGCTCGCACTGTGCTCCGTTCTCGCCGTGCGCGGCCTGCGGGCGCTGTTGCGTTCGCTCGAAAACAGCACCGAGACGGTGCGCAAGCTGACCCGGCAGGACGAATTGACCGGTCTGCCAAATCACCGGGTGATGATCGAGAGCCTCGCCGAAGTGCTGGCCCGGCGCGGCTCCGGCATCGTGGTCTTCGCGCTGATCGACCTCGACGGCTTTCGCGACGTCAACGACACGCTGGGACGGGCCGCCGGCGACACCGTGCTCCTCAATATCGCCGAACGTCTTCGCGCCGGTTTGCCGGCGGGCGCGCTGTTCGGGCGCTTCGAGGACGACGAGTTTGCCGTCATCGTCAGCAGCGACGATCGGCGCACCGCGACGGTGCTGACCGAAGCGCTGCGCGCTTCGCTGCTGCGTCCGATCTTTATCGACCGCATGTGGCAGATCGCCGCCGGCATCGGTATCGCGCAGGCGCCGGAGGACGGCACGACCGGCGAGGAGATCACGCGGCGTGCCAGCCTAGCGCTGCGCGCCGCCAAGCGGGAAGGCCGCGGCCGAACGCGATGCTTCGAGCCGCAGATCGAAGCCGACTACGCCGAGCGGCGGAGCCTCCTGCGCGAACTGGAAACCGCCGTCTCGCTGCAGGCTTTCGACGTCCATTACCAGCCCGTGGTCGCCGCCAGCGGCGGCGCCATCGTCGGCGTCGAGGCGCTGCTGCGCTGGACCCATCCGACGCGCGGCGTGATCGCGCCGTCCGTGTTCATTCCGCTCGCCGAGCAGAGCGGCCTGATGTCGCAACTCGGCGAGATCGTGCTGCGGCGGGCGCTGTCCGACGGCGCGCGCTGGCGGAACTTGTCCGTGGCGGTCAATCTCTCGCCGTTGCAAATCCGCGATCCCTGGCTGGTCGATCTGGTTAGCGCCATCATGGCCGAAACTGGCATCGCCGCTTCGCGCGTCGTGCTCGAAGTCACCGAAGGGATCCTGATCGATAATCCGCAGGACGCGCAAACCCGGCTGCAAGCCTTGCGCGCGCTTGGCGTCAGCATCGCGCTTGACGATTTCGGCACCGGCTATTCGAGCTTGAGCTACCTGCAAAAATTCCCCTTCGACCAGCTCAAGATCGACCGCGCCTTCGTCGCTTCCCTCGGCGCGTCCGGCAATACCGGCGCGATCATCCAGTCGATCGTCACGCTCGGCCACGCGCTCGGCATGAAGGTGCTGGCGGAGGGCGTCGAGAGCGACGAGCAGCGGGTCCTGCTGCGGCTCGCGGGTTGCGACGAGATGCAGGGCTACCTGTTCGCCCGTCCGGGTCCGGCAGCCGAGATCGACAAAGCGCTGGCGCGGCCGGCGCGTGCCGCGGCCGCGGCCGCGGGGTAAGGGCGCGTTTCGTCGCTGACAGGCTCGCAGCCAACGGCTATCTATAAAGCGCCCCGTGCGCCCGCTCAGTCTGCGGGATGGAGCGCGTAAAATGATATCGAACCGCCTTCCCGGGCTGGATTTCGACCTCGGCAGCGATATTGGCATGCTGCGCGAGACGGTCGCCGACTTTGCGCAGGATAAGATCGCGCCGCATGCGGCCGAGATCGACCGCTCGAACAGCTTTCCGCGCGAGCTTTGGCCAGAGCTTGGCGCGCTCGGGCTCCTTGGCATCACGGTCGAAGAGGAATGGGGTGGCGCCGGGCTCGGCTATCTCGCCCATTGCGTCGCCATGGAGGAGATTTCGCGCGCTTCGGGCGCGATCGGCCTGTCCTACGGCGCCCATTCGAACCTTTGCGTCAACCAGATCAGGCGCAACGGCAATCCCGAGCAGAAGAAACGCTATCTGCCGAAATTGATCTCCGGCGAGCATGTCGGCGCGCTGGCGATGTCGGAAGCGGGCGCCGGCTCGGATGTGGTGTCGATGCGCACGCGCGCCGACCGCCGCGGCGCCGGCTATGTGCTCAACGGCGCGAAAATGTGGATCACCAACGGTCCGGTGGCCGACACGCTGGTGGTCTATGCCAAGACCGACCGCACCGCGGGATCGCGCGGCATCACCGCCTTCATCGTCGAGAAGACGTTCAAGGGTTTTTCCGCCAGCAAGAAGCTCGACAAGCTCGGCATGCGCGGTTCCGACACCAGCGAGATCGTGTTCGAGGATTGCGAGGTGCCGGCCGAGAACGTGCTCGGCGTCGTCGGCAACGGCGTCAACGTCCTGATGTCGGGTCTCGATTATGAGCGCGCGGTGCTGGCGGCGGGACCGCTCGGGCTGATGCAGGCCTGCCTCGACCTGGTGATCCCCTATGTCCACCAGCGCTCGCAGTTCGGCCAGCCGATCGGCCGCTTCCAGCTCATGCAAGCCAAGCTCGCGGACATGTACGTCACGCTGAACGCCGCCAAGGCCTATGTCTATGCGGTGGCGAAAGCCTGCGATCGCGGCGAGACCTCGCGCGAGGACGCCGCGGGCGCCATCCTCTATGCGGCGGAACGCGCGACCTGGATGGCGCTCGAAGCCATCCAGTGCCTGGGCGGCAACGGCTACATCAACGATTACCCGACCGGGCGGCTCCTTCGCGACGCCAAGCTCTACGAGATCGGTGCCGGCACCAGCGAGATCCGCCGCATGCTGATCGGCCGCGAGATTTTCGAGAAGACGAGGTGATCGGCAAGCAGGGTTCCCGGTAAGCCTGATCGCGCGCCGTCGCCGGCGATCGCCGGCCGAGATGCCCGCCCTCTCGCCGGTTGCAGGACGTCCGGAAAAGCGCCAAAAGTCCGGCCGGCATGGCTTCGTGAAACGGAGCTTGCACAGGCGGCAACGTTAAACTAGCGGCGGTCAATGATATCATTCAGGCGTCTCGGAACCATTCCCTGGGTGCAGAAAACCGTCGGCGTCTTGGCCGCCGCGTATCTGCGCCTGGTGTGGAAGACGAACTCCTTTGCGATCGATCCGGTGGATATTTATGAGCGCATCGTCCCGGATCTGCCGCTGATTATCGCGATGTGGCACGGCCAGCATTTCATGATGCCGTTTTTTCGGCGCGGCCATCGCGTCACGGTGTTGATCTCGCGCCATCGCGACGGCGAGGTCAACGCCATCGCCGCCGAGCGTCTCGGCCTCGAGACCATACGGGGCTCGGGGACGAGCGGCCGCGACTTTCACCGCAAGGGCGGCGTCGCCGGCTTCAAGGCGATGGTCGATGCGCTGGCGCAAGGATGCAGCGTCGCGCTCACCGCCGACGTGCCGAAAGTGTCGCGCGTCGCCGGACGCGGCATCGTCCAGCTCGCGCGCGCCTCGGGACGCCCGATCTATCCGGTCGCCGTGGCAACGAGCCGCCGCATCCAAATGCATAATTGGGACCGCTCGGTCATCAACCTGCCGTTCGGCCGCTTCGCCATCGCTATCGGCGAGCCGATCCGCGTGGCGCCGGAAGCCGACGACGCGGCGCTCGAGAGCGCACGGCGCCTGGTCGAGGCCGGGCTCAACGCCACGACCGACAAAGCCTACGGCATGGTCGACGGCTCCGCCAAAGACTGGCGCCGCCACCGGACGATCGTCAGCCAAGCCTTCGGTCGTTTTCCAGCAAGCAGCCTGTGAGCGCCCGCTTGTTTTCAGCTGCCTCTGGAGGGGAGGGTGAAGCAAAGCATTCTCGCGGCGCGCGCACTTTCTCCCCCGCGGGCGGGGAGAGCGCAGGGTGAGGGGGCGTTGCCGCTTGGCTCAGACGAGTTTGAGACCGCGATGGGCGTAATCAATACTATCCGCATTCAACCGTTCATCTCCGGCAAGGTGCTCGACCCGCAACGTCGTCATTGGAGTTATGGCCCTTATTGCAATGACCGATACCCGAACGAGGTTCGCAATCTACCCCCACTGTTTGTTGAGGAGCACGAGGCGATGTTCGCTGAGCTCGTCGAGTAGCCGCGAGCACCCGGTGCCAATATTCCGCTTGGCCTGTGATGACCCTGAGCAGTGCCCCGACGTCACAGATTTCCACCGTTTCACCGGGCTGCTGTTGCTCTCACTAGAGAAGGCGCTGCCGGTCTTCGTCAGGTGTGTTTTTCTCTATGCCTACGGTCACCGAACGATCTTGGCTGAGTGCCGCTTCTACCAATCTTTCAATTATTTCCGCCTGGGCAACATTAGCGCCAATCCATCCCTGCCGAATGAGGTTAGTGAGGTGGTCCCGGTTGTCTGAACAGATTTTCCGCCTCGATAAGTGGAGTCTCTGCCGGGGTTAGGCTGCCAAGCGGAGGGGCAGCGGTGGGAAGTAGGCTTGATCGGGTGTCATGCCGTCAAGG
>JBEKIC010000084.1:0-10339 GCA_050011955.1 Xanthobacteraceae bacterium | reverse complement strand
TGGATGAGGGTTGATGACACCTCGATCTTCAAGACAGGACGACCCGCACGCTATCGACGATCTCGCCCCCGGTTGCCGTGCACGCGGTCGGGCTACCCGCGCAGCGGGCTATCGCGCAGCGATTTAGCGCCATGGCTCTTCGCGACATTTGCTGTGATGCGATGACTTGTCGGCTTTCGGGACAAAGCGGACTCTCATAACTCGTCGCGCGGGCCAATCCATGAGTTCTCGACCCAAGTCGAGACACCAGCGTTCAATCGCTCGACAAGATCACGTTCTTGACGATGGGATAGACTTGGTTTTCCCAGCGCTTGCCTGAGAACACGCCGTAATGGCCGACGCCGGCCTGCATGTGGTGGCGCTTGAGGTAGGGGCGCAGCTTGCTGCAGAGATCGTGCGCGGCGACGGTCTGGCCGACGGCGCAGATGTCGTCGCGCTCGCCCTCGACGGTGAGCAGCATGGTGCGGCGGATCGCGCTCGGGTCGATGCGCGCGCCGCGAAATTCGAGCTTGCCGAGCGGCAGCGCGTGCTCCTGGAAGATCAGCCGCACCGTTTCCAGATAGAATTCGGCGGTGAGGTCGAGCACGGCGAAATATTCGTCATAGAATGCCTTGGTGATCGCCGCCTTCTCACTCTCGCCATTGGCGAAATTCTCATAAAGCTCGTGATGCGCCTTCACGTGCCGCTCGATGTTCATGCTCATGAAGGCGATGAGCTGCACGAAGCCGGGATAGACCCGGCGAAACGCGCCCGGATAGCGCATCGGCACCGAGGCGATGAGCGTGCGCTCGAACCATTCGATCGAGCGCTTCTGCGCCAGCACGTTGACCTTGGTCGGATTGACCCGGGTATCGATCGGCCCGGCCATCAGCGTCATCGAGCGCGGCTGCGCCGGATTGCCGGCCTGCGCCATCACCGCCGCGGCCGCGAGCACGGCGACGCAGGGCTGGCACACCGCGACCACGTGCGCGGGCGGCCCCATCACTTCCAGGAACTTGATCAGGTGCTCGACATATTCATCGACGCCGAAGCGGCCGGCGGTCAGCGGCGCGTCGCGCGCATTGTGCCAGTCGGTAATGAACACGTCCTGCTCGGGCAGCATGGTGCGCACGGTCGCCCGCAGCAGCGTGGCGAAATGGCCGGAGAGCGGCGCCACCAAGAGCACGCGCGGCTGCGCCGTCGCGATATCCTTCTTGAAATGCAGAAGCGTGCCGAACGGGGTCGAGAATGCCGCCTCCTCGCGCACCTCGACCTCGCGGTTGCCGACGGTGACCGAGCTGATGCCGAAAGGCGGACGGCTGTGGGTGAGGCCGGCGCGAGCAATCAGCTCGTAGGCCGCGGTCAGGTTACGGACCGTCTGATTGCCGGAAAGAAACGGCTGACCGGTGGCGGCGGCGATTGTCGCCCACGCCCGGACCGGGGTCATAATATCGGATTGCAGTTGATAGGCGAGGTACAGCATCCGATGCCCACGGGTGCCGGCGGCCGTCTGCGACGGCCCACCTCGACCCCTCCAGGGGAAAAGCTAGTGTATTTTTTGTTGCGCTGCGACAAAATTGTGAACATCCTGCACAGCGGGAACGGGGCGTGGGATTTTGGGCCATTGAAAGCGCGCGCCGGACGACCCGCCAAACGCCGCGGCTCGATCGTAAGTCTCTGATCGAGCGTCACTCTTCACAACGAGTCGAGCGCGATGTCCAAGGCCGTCCTCACCATTGCCAGCAAGAATTACGGCTCCTGGTCGCTGCGCGGCTGGTTGCTGTGCAAAATGGCTAAGCTCGATTTCGAGGAGCAACACGTCGGCATCGACGATCCTTCGACCCGCGCGGAATTGCTGTTGCTGTCGCCGTCGTTCCTGGTCCCCTGCCTGATCAATAACGGGCTCAAGGTCTGGGACACGCTGGCGATCGCCGAATACCTGCATGAGATCAAACCCGAGGCGGGACTGCTGCCGGCCGATCAGGCGAAGCGCGCGCATTGCCGCGCGATTTCCGGCGAGATGCATTCGGGCTTCAGCAATCTGCGCTCGGCGCTGCCGATGAACCTGAAAGCGCATTTCCCCGGCTTCAAGGCCTGGGCGGGGGCGCGCGCGGACATCGAGCGCATCACCGCGATCTGGACCGAATGCCTCGGCAAGTACGGCGGGCCCTATTTGTTCGGAGGAAAGCCGTGCGTCGCCGATGCAATGTACGCGCCGGTTTGCTCGCGCTTTATCACCTACGACGTCGCGCTCGATCCGGTATCGGCGCAATACTGCCGCACCATCATGGCGCTGCCGCTGATGCAGGAATGGATCGCCGCCGCCAAGGTCGAGCCCGACGAGCTCGAAGAGCTGGATGTGGAGTTCTGATCGCCGGCGCTTGGAACTCTTGTTTTATCGCGCGTCCGGACGGAAAACCGGTTTCCACTTTTCCTGGACGCGCTCAATCCCATTTCTGCGTGCCGGAATAGGCCCAGTCGACGACGCGGCCGCGCGGATGCGCCAGCGCTGAAATCTCGGCCATCTCCTTCTTGCTCAGCACGAAGTCGAAGATGGCGGCATTCTCCTTAAGCCGCTCGACCTTGCTGGTGCGCGGAATAACGACAATGTTCTGCTGCACCAGGAAGCGCAGCGCGACCTGCGCGGCGCTCTTGCCGTGGGCGTCACCGATGCGGGCGAGCACCTTGTCGCTGCCCGCGCCGCCGCGGGCGATCGGGCTATAGGCGACGACCGCCATGCCGTGCCGCCGGCAGGCGGCGATCACCTTCGACTGGTCGAGGAACGGGTGGCACTCGATCTGATTGCAGACAATTGGTTCGGTTGTAGCCTTCAAAGCTTCCTGGATCTGCGCCACGGTGAAGTTGGATATGCCGATATGGCGCGTGAGGCCGTCGCGCTTGACGCGAGCGAGCGCGCCGAGCGTTTCCGCAAGCGGAATTTGCGGGTTCGGCCAATGCAGCAGTAACAGATCGACCTCGCTCAGCCGCAGCCGGGTCAAACACGCGCGCACCGCGCGTTCGAGCTCGCCGGGCGCGAAGTGCGTCGGCCAGATTTTCGTGGTGACGAAGACCTCGCGGCGCTTGACGGCGGATGCGCGCAGGCCCTCGCCCACCGCTTGCTCGTTGTCGTACATCTCGGCGGTGTCGATGTGGCGGTAGCCCAGCCGCAACGCCTGCTCGACCACGCGGGTGCAGACGCCGCCGCGCAGTTCCCAGGTGCCGAGGCCGAGCAATGGAATGCGCGCGCCTTTGGCTTCGACAACTGGGATGCTTGCACTATTTGCGGCCACGTCGGCATTCTAAACCGCAAGCGGCAAATGTCATCGCGGCTTGCCGCCGAGCACCGCAAAAGCCGCGGCGGGCGCCCGCTCGATCACGCGCAGCAGCGCGCGGGCGGGTCCGCGGGGCGAACGCTTGCCCTGCTCCCAGTTGCGCACCGTCTCGACGGGAACGCCGATCCGCGCCGCAAAGGCGGTCTGCGTCAGACCGGTCTGGCCGCGCACGTTGCGAGCATAGGCGGCGTCGAGAAAACGGCCGTTGGTCAATTGATCGGCGTGATGGGCGCGCAGCGGGATCGGCCGGCCGTCGGCAAACGATGCCGGACGCTCGCTGCCGTCGGGCAGCACTTCGACCAAACGGCCGTCCGCTTTCAACCGCACCCGCAGCATGGCGCTCGCTCCGTCGCCGGCGCCGTAGCATAGCTGATTCGTTCTGGATTCAATGAGTTAGTGAGCCGGAGGCACCGCGATGCCCAGCTATTGGACGACTGGTTCGTTGGCTTAGTCGGCCCTTGCCGCCCGCGTCGCTTCGGCCGTTGGGCTATCAGCCGGTCTGTCAGCCGGTCTATCAGCTCTTGGGCGGCACGACCTGACCGCGGATCTCGCCTCCCGGATGCGCCTGGGTATGGACGTTGATGTACCACTCGCCGGCGGTAAATTGCTTCGCCTGATCGGGCGTCAGCGTGGCTTCGCCCTTGATCGGGCTCTCCACCGGCTTGCCCTTCTCCGTCAGCCAGATCACCACCGGACCGTTCTGGCCCGCCGCCCCCGGTCCGTGGAAATGCGCCATGGTCGCCGGCCCCGACAGCCCGCTATAGGTGACGCTCCAGGTCATCACCCGCGTCGCCGGATCGTAGCTCAGGTCGGCCGTGCCGGTGCCGGTGGTTTGCACCGGCGGCACTTGTTAGGCGCCGGTAAGTGCGACCTTGAAGGTCTCGGGCGCGGCCTTCGCCGCCACCGCCCATGCGGCGATGCCTGTCGCGCAGGCCATGAGGATGACGCCCCGACGAGAGATCGAAATTGTCATGGTTCGACTCCTTCGACGTGTTGCTCAGCTCAGGGATGAAGTCCTCCAGCGCTCACCTCGGATTGGAATCCGCGGAATCGGGTTGCGAGCCTTGGATGCGGATAGCTGACCCGTCCTCCCTGTGAACCGGGTCGAGCGCAACCAGGACCTGCATCTTAGCCGGCCGCACCGTGCAAGTCGATCATGGCGGATGCGCCTTTCCATAGACCGGGCATCGGGTCGATATTAACCTCGGTCCTTCAGGGGCTGGCAGTCTTTCGAAAATTCCGCGATCCATCCGCATGCGCCCGCCTGGCGGCGATGAGTTTGACGAACCGCCGACGACGGATGAAAACAGGATGGTGGTGCCCCCGGCCCCATGATTGACCAGGACAGGAGATCGATATGACCAAGCTCATCCGCGGCGGCACCATCGTCAACCACGACCATTCGCAGCGCGCCGACGTTCTCCTCCGCGACGGCGAGATCGTCGCCATCGGCGCCAATCTCGAGGCGCCGGCCGGCGCCGAAACGATCGACGCCGGCGGCTGTTACGTCATGCCGGGCGGCATCGATCCGCACACCCATCTCGAGTTTGAATTCATGGGTACCGTGACGGCCGACGATTTCGAATGGGGCACCAAGGCCGCTTTGTCGGGCGGCACCACCATGGTGGTCGACATGTGCATCCCCACGCCGGGGCAGTCGCTGCTCGCGGCCTATCAGGATTGGCGGCGCAAGGCCGAAGGCGCCGCCAGCGACTACGGCTTCCACATGGCGATCAGCTGGTGGGACAAGCAGATCTTCGACGAGATGGAAACCTGCGTAAAGACCTACGGCATCAACACGTTCAAGCACTTCATGGCGTACAAGGGCGCCCTGATGGTCAATGACGACCAGATGTACAATTCGTTTCAGCGCTGCGCCGGGCTCGGCGCCATGCCGATCGTTCACGCCGAGAACGGCGATGTGGTCTGGCACCTGCAGCAGCACTACCTCGCCGCCGGGGTGACCGGCCCCGAGGGTCACGCCTATTCGCGCCCGCCGCTGGTCGAAGCGGAGGCTGCCAACCGCGCCATCATGATCGCCGACATGGCCGGCTGTCCGGTCTACATCGTGCACACCTCCTGCCGCGAGGCACACGAAGCCATTGCGCGGGCGCGCGCCGCCGGCCAGCGCGTTTATGGCGAGCCCTTGGTCCAGTTCCTCGTTCTCGATGAGGACGAGTATCGCCATAAGGATTGGGAACATGCGGCACAGCGGGTGATGTCGCCGCCGTTCCGCAACAAGGAACATCAGGCGAGCCTGTGGGCCGGCCTGCAATCGGGCTCGCTGCAAGTCGTGGCGACCGATCATTGCGCCTTCACCACCGAGCAGAAGCGGCTCGGCCGCAGCGACTTCACCAAGATCCCGAACGGCACCGGCGGGCTCGAAGACCGGCTGCCGGTGCTGTGGACGGCAGGCGTCAACACCGGGCGGATCACCAAGGAGGAATTCGTCGCCGTCACCTCGGCGAACATCGCGCGCATCCTCAATGTCTTTCCCCAGAAGGGCGCGGTCGCGGTCGGCTCGGATGCCGATCTGGTCATCTTCGACCCCACGGCCAGAAAGACCATCTCGGCCAAGAAACAAATAAGCCGCATCGACTACAATGTGTTCGAAGGCTTCCGCTGCACCGGCCTGCCGCGCGCGACGCTGTTGCGCGGCGAGATCACCTGGCTCGACGGCGACCTGCGCGCGGCGGCCGGCGCCGGCCAATATGTTGCGCGCGACCCGTTCCCGGCCGTGCATGTCGCCAACGCCACCTGGCGCGAGCTCACCGCGTCGCGCCCGGTCGAGCGCGCCGAGGTGACGCCCTGAGTGGCGAACGTTGGGCAATGAAATCCCCTCTCCCCGGTGGGGAGAGGGTTAGGGTGAGGGGGTTCAGAGCAAAACGGTGAGTTCCGAACCCCCTCACCCTCGCCCCCAGGGGAGAGGTGAAGCAGGAGCCGACCAGTGGGAGTTTCAAAAATGCAAAAAATGCAAAAAACGCAAAACCTGCAGATCGACGCCCAGCGGCTCTGGGACACATTGATGGAGACGGCAAAGATCGGCGGCACGCCGAAAGGCGGCATCTGCCGACTCACTCTGACCGACCTCGACCGCCAGGTGCGCGACTGGTTCAAGGCGCAGTGCGAGGCGCTTGGCTGCACGGTCGCGGTCGACGAGGTCGGCAATATGTTCGCGCGCCGCCCGGGCAAGAACCCTGCCCTTCCGCCGATCGCCATGGGCTCGCATCTCGACACCCAGCCGACCGGCGGCAAGTTCGACGGCGCGCTCGGCGTGCTCGGCGCGCTCGAAGCCATGCGCACGCTGCACGATCTCGGCTATGAAACCAACGCCCCGATCGAGATCGTCAATTGGACCAACGAGGAAGGCTCGCGCTATGCGCCGGCCATGCTCGCCTCCGGCGTTTTTGCCGGCGTTTTTTCGCCCGACTACGCCTATTCGCGGGCCGATCGCGACGGCAAGACGTTCGGCGACGAGTTAAAGCGCATCGGCTACCAGGGCAAGGAGAAAGCCGGCGCGCGCAAATTCTCCGCCATGTTCGAGCTGCACATCGAGCAAGGCCCGATCCTCGAAGACGAAGGCCGCATGATCGGCGTCGTGCAAGGCGTCCAGGGCATGCGCTGGTACGAAGTCACGGTCACCGGCCAGGAGGCCCATACCGGCGCCACGCCGATGCGGCTGCGCAAGAATGCGCTCCTTGGCGCCGCGCGCATGATCGAGCGGATCGACGGGATTGCGCTTGAGCACGCGCCAAACGCTGTCGGCGCCGTCGGCCTGATCGAAAACAAGCCGAACAGCCGCAACGTCGTTCCCGGCGAAGTCTTCTTCACCATCGATTTTCGCCACCCGGACGACAAGGTGCTCGACGTCATGGAAGGAAAACTGCGGGCGTCGCTCGCCGAGATTCTCGAGCCGCTCAAGCTGACCTACAAGGAAGCGCGCATCTGGGACTCGCCGGCGGTCAAATTCGCGCGGGAACTGATCGAATGCGTGCGCGCCGGCGTGGAAAAGGCCGGCTTCAGCTCACGCGACATGATTTCCGGCGCCGGCCACGATGCCGCTTACGTCTCTCGCGTCGCGCCGACCACCATGATCTTCGTCCCCTGCGCCGGCGGCATTTCCCACAACGAGGCGGAGTCGACGAGCTTCGACGAATGCGCCGCCGGCGCCCAGGTCTTGCTCAACGCGGTGCTGGAGTTTGATCGCAGGTTGGGGTGATGCGGCGGACCGACTATCGCGTACCGCGCGAGGATGAACGAATGAGTTGAACCTCGACGCCGATGTCGAGATTGCTCCAGGCATGATCCGCCGTCATCGCGGTCGCCTGCTCACGACGAGCCAATGCCAAGCAAGCCCTGTCGCCGAGTGACAGACCTCGCGTGCGCGTGAGCGCCGCGAGCGCGCCCGTCTCCTGAGCCAGCCTTTGGTCGAAATCGACGACGTCCACCTCGGCCTCCGCGATCAGCCGAAGCGTTCGATCGGTAGACCCCGTGGTCAGCACCAGCTTCGTGACCGCCTCGGCGAGATTGACCGCCGAGATCACGGCTTCTTCCAGGACGGCGGCCACCCGTTCCGCTCCAGGCTCGCCGTGGATATAGGCGAGAAGAGCGGAGGCATCGAGTACGATTTTAGCCATGCTTAGACTCGGCTTCGACTTCGCGCCGCCGATCTTCAAGCAGTTCATCGACCAGGCTAACGCCCGGCGGCACAAATTCTCGCGCCAGGGCCTGGACCCGACGCGTCACCGCCCCTCGCGTCAATAAGTGAATTTCGCCGTCGTGAATGCGCACAAACAGAACGTCGCCGCCTTTGAGGCCGAGCGCATTGGTTACGGCGGGAGGCAGGACGACGCGACCGTCGGGGGCGACCGGGATTTTCCCCGGCATCGCCGCATCGGCACGCGTCGTCGCCTCTGTCGTCTTCTTTTTTTCTTCGTCACGCATCAGGACGTTACGGACGTGCTGATAGCGAATGCCAAGGAGTCGGGCGATGTCGGCGCGCGACTGGCCCTTAGCCGCCAGCGCGCGAATTTTTGCAGCGGTCGTTGGTAGCTCGCGGACCGCACGCGCCAGATCGCTGGGGGTCATATCTACCTCCACTATCCAATATGCAGAGTATAACCCACAATAATTAGGTTGCGAATGGATATTATCAAGATACTATCCATGCAGAGAAAATTACCGCGTCTTGTCGAAAATCTCCCGTCCGATCAGCACGCGGCGGGCGCGATTGATTTCGCAGCGCGTGCTACTGATTGTCCGCATCCTTGCGGCCTCCGAATGGTGAAGTTTCCGATCGATGCGAATCTACGTCTTCATCGTCATTGCCGGGCACATCCTCGGACTCGCCTCGCAGCCCGCCTTAGCCGAGCAACATATCAAAATGTGCTCGTCCGGGTCGATTACGCTCGGCAGCTTCAGCGATCATGTGGCCGAACTGCGCAAGTCCGGCCGTTACCCCGCCGAAGACATCGACGATCTGGTCAAAAAAGAACGGCAAGGCGGCCCGCAATTCTTTTCGTCGCAGATCGTTATCAAGGAAGAGCAGTCGGGCTCAAGGGACTTCGATCTCAATTTGTTCCAGGGTTTTTCAGACCCGCAGGCGAAGTACCGGAGCCCGAAAGCATGGGCTTGCGCCGCCGATGACTATCCCATCGCATACTTTGTTGGTTTCAAGGTGAGAGAGATCCGCGCTGGCGCAATATTCGTGTCGCGTGAGCAAGGCGCGGTGAATGTAATTTCTCTGAAAGATTTGGATCCTGATCTGGACAAACATACGAGTGTCAAGGTTTTTCGCAGCGACTCGGTGCTATGTCAGGACATCGGCGCAGGTTGTATCAATACCATATTTTACGGGCGGTGGTGAGCGTCAGCATCGACTGAGCGCTTGCGAGCTAAAGATGATCTTGAGGTGATCGAATACGACCGGCGCTTGGGGTGAGTGCCGAACGTCGGGTGAGTTGAGCCCTTGCGAACTTTTTTGACGTGCAACTTGACCGGGCAATAACGTATCATCCAGAGTGGAATTTGTAAGAATAACGGAGTAGCCGTTAGCCATCGTACTCGAATCAAATGACTCCGCATTCAAAACGGCGGCTATGGCGCGAGATCACTTTGTCACGCGCTCTTAGCGTTACTGACAAGGCTCTGCCCCGCGGTTAGCGATGCTCCTGTGACCGGTTCCGATCCATTTCGTCTCAGTCATATGTTGTATCTAGCATTAGCACATGGCGGCTCTTTGAATGGAACATAAAATTGGAAAGGCACCATCGGTTTACATTCTCGTATTTGAGAATCAAGAACGATTCACTGAGATAGAAAAAGAGGTAGATCGGAATGGATGGGTCAGCGAAGTTATTCCGGAATTCACCACAGTTGGTACAGGTCGTCTTTACGCTGCCGTAGTATTGAATAGTAACAACAAGCCTACGCACTTTTGTCGCTTAGTCCGGCGGCAAACCGCCGGACTCAATCTCCGTTCCGTTGGAATTTCAGAGTTCGAGGAATTGACTTCCGACGATAGCGACCTGCTCGAGCGGTCGATTTTGGAGGCGTGCGACCGACGGCCCGGTACGTCACTGGAATTATTGGAACGACTTACACCATCCGAAAACAGGAAGCTAATTGAAATTCTTGATGACCGTTCTCCGACCCTTGCCGACGGACTTCGGAACAAAGGACGGGCGGATGACCGCATACTCGCTGGTTATACGCCGCAAGAGCGCGAGATCATCGGGCTTGAACGCGATGCTGTTGGTTTGGCGTTAGGAATCGCGTTTAACAGTCGTGATCAGCTCACAGTCGGTGGTGCGGTACGGAAACATCAAGCGTTCCTATCAATGCTTCGCACTGGCGATCTGACAGAGGACGAAGTTATTCTACATGAGAAAGACCGATTTCCGGGACTAGTACCCGGAATCATTGATGCGCGAAACGTGGTTTGAGGCGTTTTTGATGGACCTCTGACTTGGTCCAGGCAAACGGGGTGGCATTGGTGTTGTAGGCCTTGATGAAGGCATCGATGTGCT
>JBEKIC010000083.1:0-12258 GCA_050011955.1 Xanthobacteraceae bacterium | reverse complement strand
CTCGCCTCAAACGAATTGCTGCAGGAACGCATCGAGGCCGACCTTATCAATATCCAGAACAATCGAGCCCTCGTCCGTTCCTTCTTCAAGGCTCCAGATGTCGCCTACATTGCTGACGGGTGAGTAATGGCGTTTCGGGACTGGTCCGGGCCGAATGGTTAGGCGTGCAAAGGCCGGGGTGGGAACTCATAAAAGTGCAGGCAGTATCTGCATTTGGCGCGGAACCGACATCAGAAATTGCCAGCAACCCGCCTGTTTTTTGCCCGACTGGGACGTGTGTGGCGCCAGCCCCAACAACCCCGGCCGCAGTAGCACACAAATCCTATTTCCATCCTCTGAGTTGTGTGAGACAATAAAAAGAAATGTTGGCATTGGGGGAGCCTGCCCGTGCTTGCACCGACGGGGACCAAGCGGCGTTTTCAACTTGTCCTGATCAAGCCGTCGCATTACGATGACGACGGCTATGTCATCCAGTGGTGGCGATCGTCGATCCCGTCGAACACGCTCGCCAATCTTTATTCGCTCGCGGACGATGCTGCGCAGCGTGGTGTTCTTAGTCCGGACATCGAGATCGATATCACGGCCGTCGACGAGACCAACACGCGCGTGAAGGTCAAAGAGATTATTGACCTGTTCCGCGACAACGACGGTTTCGGCATGGTCGGCCTGGTCGGCGTGCAATCGAACCAGTTTCCCCACGCGCTCGACCTCGCGCGTCCGCTGCGTCAAGCCGGCATTCCCGTGGTCATCGGCGGTTTTCACGTGTCCGGCGTGCTGGCGATGCTGCCGGAGATCCCGCCCTCGCTGCAGGACGCGCTCGACATGGGCTGCACGCTGTTTGCCGGCGAATGCGAGGACGGGCGAATCTACCAAATCTTGCAGGACGCCGCCATCAGGCGACTCAAGCCGATCTACAACTATATGAACGATCTTCCGTCGCTCGAATCCGCGCCCACGCCCTATTTGCCGCGCCAGACGGTTCGTCGGGTGTTCGACAATCACGCGAGCTTCGACGCCGGCCGCGGCTGTCCATTCCAGTGCTCGTTCTGCACGATCATCAACGTTCAGGGCCGGAAATCGCGCTGCCGCTCGCCGGACGATATCGAACAGCTCATCAAGCGCCACTGGGCCGACGGCATTCGGCGCTTTTTCATCACCGACGATAATTTTGCCCGCAACAAGGATTGGGAGTTGATCTTCGACCGGCTCATACAGATTCGCGAGCGCGACAAGATCGATCTGCGGCTGGTTATCCAGGTCGACACGATGTGCCACAAGATCCCGAACTTCATCACGAAGGCGGCGCGCGCCGGCGTCACCCGTGTCTATATCGGGCTGGAAAACATCAACCCCGAGAACTTGCTGGCGGCCAAGAAGCGGCAGAACAAGATCACCGAATATCGGCAGATGCTGCTGGCGTGGAAGAATGCCGGCGTGCTCATCTATGCCGGCTTCATCATGGGATTCCCCGGCGACACGCCGGAAACGATGCTGCGAGACGTCGAGATCATCAAAAAGGAGCTGCCGCTCGACATTCTTGAGTTCATGTATTTGACGCCGTTGCCCGGCTCCGAGGATCACAAGGTGCTCTGGCAAAACGGGGTGTGGATGGACCCCGACATGAACAAATACGACCTCGAGCACGTCACCGCGGCGCATCGCAAGATGACGCGCGAGGAATGGGAGAAGGCCTATCACGCCGCCTGGGCCGCCTACTACACGCCCGAGCACAAGATGACCATCCTGCGCCGGGCCGCTGCGTCCGGCATGGGCATGTCGCGGCTCGTTGCGGTCTTGTTCGCATTTTCTGCGGCCTTCCCGGTTGAGAAGCTGCACCCGCTGCAGGCCGGCGCCTTCCGCCTCAAGTATCGTCTCGACCGCCGGCCGAGCTTTCCGATCGAGCCGGTCTGGGTGTTCTATCCGAAATACTTCTGGGAGATCGTATCGAAGCATGCCCGCCTCGCCAAGCATTGGATCGAGCTCGATCGCATGCGCCGCCGCGCCGTTCGCGAGCAGAAGATCAAGCCCTATACCGATCTGGCTTTGACGCCGGTCACCGAAGAAGAAACCGAGACGTACGAAATGTTTACGCACAACGAGGCGGCGCGCCACGAAGTCGCCCATCTGCGGAAGGTCGACGAGCTGACCCACGGCAAGCAGGCGCGTGCCGTCGCCTAACACGCGTAACAGACGAGACGATCAGCTTTCGAGCTTACCGCCCCTCGCGCGCCCAGGTGCCGACAAGACTGCCGAGCAGCAGCAGGAGGCCTAACAGGCCGGCAAAAACCGGCAGCACGCCGATGCCGCGGACGACGCTGGCGTCGCGCATCTTCAGGCCGATCCAGTCGTCGCCATGGTAAGTGTCGCCGGAGCGCACCGCGAGGATGCGCGGCACGCTCACACCGCTGCCGTTATCAAGCCGCCGAGAATCGCCGCCGGTTGCCGCGGCGATGGGTTGGAGCACGTTGGTGGTGGAGGTCACCTCCGCGAACTCGCGCGGATTGGCCGGACCGATGCTGACCAGAGCATTCAGCTTGCCGTCGGTCGCGCGCCACAGGCCAAGCTCGTTCGCTGGAACGCTGCCTTGCCACACGCCGGGCTCCACCGGCGCAAGCTTGAGAGTGCGCGTCGCGCCGGAAGGCGAGGTTAGCGTCACGTCGGCGACCTCCTCAGCCATGGTTTGCCGCCGCACCAGGAGTTCATGCCCGCTCGCGGTGAGCCGCAGTGCTTCCTCCTCGAGATCCGGTTCTTTCATCAGCCAATGGGACAGCCGGCGCAGCAGATCGAGATGCGGGCCGCCGCCCTCGAAGCCACGCGCCCACAGCCAGAGCTGGTCGGACAACAGCAGCGCCACGCGTCCTTCGCCCTCGCGCGAGAGAATGAGCAGCGGCTTCTTGTCGGGTCCCTGCATCACCGCCGTGCCGGTGCCGTTCCTGGTATCAACGAGGCGGAACCATCGGCTCCAATGCGGCGGATCGCTGTCGGAGCCTTCGAGGTCGCGCGTCACCGGATGGCGCTTGCCGAGCTCGGTCAGGCGGGCGTGAAAGCCGCGCTCGGTGACGCTGCCGCTCGGCTCCGCCGGCAGGATGGCGTCGAGCGGCGTGCGCCAAATGCTTGTCGGGCTGGCATAATCGGGGCCGGCCGCCACCAGCAAGGCGCCGCCGTCGCGCACGTAGCGGGTGATGTTGTCGAAATACATGATCGGCAGCACGCCCTGGTGCGCGTACCGATCGAAGATGATGAGCTGGAACTCGCCGATCTTCTGCTGGAACAGTTCGCGCGTGGGGAACGCGATCAGCGACAGTTCGTTGATCGGTGTGCCGTCCTGCTTCTCCGGCGGGCGCAGAATGGTGAAATGCACGAGATCGACCGAGGCGTCCGACTTGAGCAAGTTGCGCCAGGTCCGCTCGCCGGCGTTCGGCTCGCCGGAGACCAGCAGCACGCGCAGCTTGTCGCGCACCCCATCGATGGTCACCACGGCGCGGTTGTTGACGGTCGTGAGTTCGTCTGGCAGCGGCGCCGCCTCGATCTCGACGATGTTGGCGCCGGCGTGCGGGATCGGAATGTCGGCTTGTTGCGGCCGGCCGACGGCAACGGTGCGGGTCTCGATCACGTCGCCGTCGCGGCGCACCGTGACCTGGGCCGTGGTTTGGCCGGCGCCCTGATCCTCGACGCGATAGGTGACGGTTTGCGACTGGCCGACGATGCCGAAACGCGGCGCGGCGATGAGCGCGACGCGGCGGTCGCGCTCATCCTTGCTGCCGGTGATGAGCGCGTGAACGGGCGCGGCGAAGCCGAGCGCGCTGGCGTCGGCGGGTACGTCGTGGACCCGGCCGTCAGTGATCATGATCGCGCCGGCGATGCGATCGGAAGGCACGTCGGCGAGCGCCGAGCCGAGCGCGGTGAACAAGCGCGTGCCGTCGGTCTCGCCGTCCGACTGACCGGCTTCGATCACGCGCACGTCGAGTCCGGGAACCCGGCTCAAGCGCCCGACGATGGCGGCGCGCGCTTCTTCGGTCTGCCGCGCGCGCTCGCCGAAATTCTGGCTCGGGCTTTTGTCGACCACGACGACGGCGACCGAGCTGAGCGGGTCGCGGTCCTCGCGCGTCAGCGAAGGATTGGCGAGCGCCAGCACGATGAGCGCCAGCGCCAGCGCGCGGACGACGGCGCCGCGGCTGCGCGATACAAAGAGCAGCAACGACAGCATGCAGGCCGCGGCAATGGCGGCCCAGAGAACCTGGGCTGCGACCAGCGGGGCGAAGGCGACGCCGAGATTCACGTTCGCCTCCTACTGCCCCAGCCGTTCAAGCAGCGCCGGCACGTGCACCTGGTCCGCCTTGTAGTTGCCGGTGAGCGTGTACATGACGATGTTGGCGCCGGCGCGGAATGCGAGCTCGCGCTGGCGCGGCTCGCCCTCGACCATCGGCAGCATGGGCTGGCCGTCCGGCCGCATGGCCCAGGCGCCGGCGAGGTCGTTCGAAGTGATGATGATCGAGGACACGCCGTCGCCGCCGCGGGCCGGGCGCGACCCCTCTTCATCCTCGTTTACCGCCGGCAGGGCCTCGACCCAAAGCTGGCCGGAATTGAAACGGCCGGGGAAGTCGCGCAAGAGATAGAACGTCTTGGTCAGCACGTGATCGCGCGGCACCGGCTCGAGCTCGGGGATATCGAGCGAGGACAGGATTTTGCGCAGCTCAAGCATGCCCGGGCCGCGCGTCTCGCCGCCCGAGCCGGGCGGCGCCGCGACGGCATCGCGGGTATCGAACAGGACGGTACCGCCCTGCTTCATGTAGGAATCGATGCGCTTGAGCGCCTCCTCGGAAGGACGCGCGGCGCCGGGCACGATCGGCCAATAGATCAGCGGATAAAAGACAAGCTCGTCGCGCGCGACATCGAGACCGATCGGCTCGCCCGCCTCGAGCGCCGTGCGTTGGGCGAGGAAGAGCGTGAGGCCGCCAAGGCCGGCCTTGCTCACCGCATCGACGTCCTGGTTGCCGGTGACGACGTAGGCGAGCTTGGTTTCGAGCGCCGAGCGCGGCGCATCCGTATTCGGCGAATCTTCGGCGCCAGCGCGCGGCATTGTGAGCGCGAGCGCCGCCAGGACCATCACTGCCGCGGTCGCGGCGCGCGACAACCGTGGTAGCAGCCGCGTTACGCCACCGCCGAGGTAAAGGACGATGAGCGTGTCCAGCAACAAAAGGCCGAGCGCCGCCAGCAGAATCGGCCCGCGCAAATCCTGCGGCTCGTTCTTGCGGTAGATTTCATGGCTGGCATGGGTGAGCGGGGAAAAATCGAGCGGTGCCAGGCGGTCGGCGGCGGACAGCGTGTTCACCGCCAGGTTATTCTCCGGCGGGCCATAAAAGCCGGGCGGGTGGTCGGCGTTGGCGCTTCCGGAAAAGTCCGTCGGTATCGGCCGGGCGGTCGATGGCGGCGCGACGAAACTGCCAAAGCCGTCAAGCACGCGCGTGGGCGCGATCGGCTCATGCAGGTTCTTCGCCTTCGCACTGCCGGTCTCGGCGACAGTCGCGGTGCCGGCCAGCGCGACGATGCGCTTGAGCATTTCCACGAAAGCGCCCGACAGCGGCAAATTCGACCAGCGTGTGTCGCCGGTGACGTGGAACAGCACGATGAGGCCCTTGCCGTGACGCGCGGCGGTGACGAGCGGCGTGCCGTCGGCCAGCGTCGCCCAGGTGTTCTCCGTCAAAGCGGCATCGGGCTCCGCCAGCACCTGGCGGCTGACCGTCACGTCGTTGGGCACCGCCATGCCGTTGAACGGGCTCTCGCGCGAGAGCGCGGCGAGCGGCTGCGGCTTGTCCCAGCTCAAACTGCCGCCCAGCGTGCGACCGCCGCGCCGCAGCTGCACCGGGACGAGATCGTCGTCGGAGGCGGCCAGCCGCGGGCCGGCGAAGCGCACCAGCACGCCGCCATCCTCGATCCAGCGCGCCAGGCGGTCATGCGCCTCACCGGCAACGTTACCGACATCGGCGAGGATCAGCAGCGGCACGTGCTGATCGAGGAAATGCGTCACCGCCTCCGCCGGCGACTCGGCTTGGGCAAGCCGCACGTCGGCAAACGGCCCAAGCGCGCGGGCGATGTAATAGTTTGACGACAACAGCGGTTGCGACGTGTCGGCGGTCGCGCCGGAAACGATACCGACCGTGCGGCGGCTCCAGCGTTTGTCGAGCAACTGCACGGCGCCCGCGGAGCGCTCGCCGACGATCTCGATCCGCGCAATGTCGTTGCGAATTTCGACCGGCAGATCGAATTGCGCGTCAGTCTCGCGTTCCGCCGGCTTGAACGCAAAGGAGGCCTCGCCGAGCGTCAAGCCCTTGAGGTCGTGCGCGCGCACCGTGCCCGTCTCGGCCGCGCCGGGCGACGCACGTAGGACCTTCACGCTCAGCGCGCCCGCCGCATTGTCCGCCGCGGTGAGTGCTCGCGGCGCCGGAATGCCGCCGGTGACGATGGTCATCGCCCGGGTGTCGAGCGTCTGCGCGAGGCCCTTCACGAACGGGCCGCCGCGGCCGATGTCGATGCCGTCGGAGAGCCAAATGAGATCGACGTCGTGAGTGTCGGCGAGGAAATGCGCGATCGCCGGCAACGCTTCGGTGCGGTCGACCGTGTGCGGTGCCGGTTTGATCTGGTGCAGCCGCACGCGCGCGGAACCGGCCGTCGCGAAGGAAATGTCGCGTGTGCCCTCCGAAAGGGGGATGAGCGCCACCGCGCGATGATCGCTCTCCGCGCGCGCGATGATGTCGTCCGCGGTGCGAAGCCGCGCGTCCCAGGTCGCCGCGGCCGCCCAGCCGTCGTCGATCATGATCGCGATCGGCGCGCGCGCCTGCTTCGTCGCCAGCGGCGGATTCCACTGCGGACCCGCTGCGGCGACGATGACTAGCGCCGCGAGCAGGAGCCGCATCAGGGTGAGCCACCACGGCGTGCGGGCGGGAGTCTCCTCCTTGGGCGAGATCTCAAAAAGCAGCCGGGTCGGCGGGAAGTCGATGCGGCGTGGGCGCGGCGGGATCAACCGCAACAGCCACCATAGCACTGGCAGGGTGAGGAGCCCGACCAGGACCAGCGGTTCAGCAAAACCGAGCGCCAGTCCGCCGATCATGCCGACACCCTCGGCTCGGCCAGCGCCGGCGAGCGCGTTTTGCCGTTCGCCAGGCCGGCGCCGATGCGGGCGTGCAGCGCGAGCAGCAACTCGCTTGCCGGGCGATCGGTGCGGTGGATCGTGAAGCTCCAGGCGAGGCGGTCGGTCTCGCCGCGGATTTCAGCGCGGTGGCGCGCAACACGCGCCGCATAATCCGTTCGCCACGTTTGGGCGCGGCCCGCGGTTACGCGGCCGCCGCCCTCCGGCTCCACGAACTCGATGCGCCCCCAATAGGGAAACGTCTCCTCGGCGGGGTCGACGATCTGTACGACGTGACCGCGCGCGCCGCGGCCGGCGAGCTGGGTGATGGTGCGCCGCACGTCGCCGATGTCGCTCCACAGATCGGACAGGAGCACGATCTCGGCGAGCGGGGAGGGCGAGAAGTCCGGTGGTAGGCTCGCGCGTTCGCTGCGATCATGCAGGATCGCCTGCGCCATGCGCTCGATGACATTGCGGCTGCCGGTCGGGCGCATGAGGCCGGGAATTCCCACGCGCTCGCCGCCTTCGACCAGGACCTCGGCGAGCGCCAGCGCGACGACCAGCGCGCGGTAGAGCTTGGTGTCGCGCACCAGCGGGGAGGCGAACACCATCGACGGCGAGCGATCGGGCCAGATCCAGACCGTGTGCGCGGCTTCCCATTCCTGTTCGCGCACATAGAGATGATCGTCCCGCGCCGAGCGCCGCCAATCGACGCGAGAAGCCGGCTCGCCGGATACGAAGCGGCGGTATTGCCAAAAATTTTCACCGGGTCCGGCGCGCCGGCGCCCGTGGAGGCCGTGGATGACGGTGGCCGCCACACGCCGCGCTTCCAGGATCAAGCGCGGCATCGCGGCGGCTAGCGTCGCGCCTTCGCCGACCGCGCGCTGCACCACCGGGCGGTCATGATTGGAGGTGCGTCGCGGCTCGACCGCCATCCGCTTATCCGATCCGCGCTTTCAGGCGCGCAATCACCCCCTCGATGCTTTCGCCCTCCGCGCGAGCGGTGAACGTGAGCGCCATACGATGTTTGAGCACCGGCTCGGCGAGATCGAGCACATCGTCAATCGAAGGCGCCAGCCGCCGCTCCAGCAGCGCGCGCGCGCGTACCGCCAGCATCAGCGCCTGGCTCGCGCGCGGCGAAGGTCCCCAGGCGATCAGCTTGGCGGGTTCGCCGCCTTCGGGCCCGGGTCGCGCCGAGCGCACCAGCGCGAGGATGGCCTCGACGACGGATTCGCCGACCGGCAGCCGCCGTACAAGGCGCTGCGCGGCCATCAGTTCCTCGGCGGTCATCGCCGGTTTTGCCCGCGTTTCCTCGGCGCCCGTCGTCTCGAACAGGATTCTCCGCTCGGCGGCGCGGTCGGGATAGCTGACATTAATTTCCATCAGGAAGCGGTCGAGCTGGGCTTCCGGCAGCGGATAGGTGCCTTCCTGCTCGAGCGGGTTCTGGGTGGCGAGCACATGGAACGGCTTGGGCAAATCGTGGCGCGAGCCGGCGACGGTGACATGCTGCTCCTGCATGGCCTGCAGCAACGCCGACTGGGTGCGCGGGCTGGCGCGGTTGATTTCGTCGGCCATCAAAAGCTGGGCGAAGACCGGGCCGGGCAGGAAGCGGAAGCTCCGCTTGCCCGTGGGACTCTCCTCCAGTACCTCGGTGCCGAGAATGTCCGACGGCATGAGGTCGGGCGTGAACTGGATGCGCCGCGCGTCCAGCCCGAGCACGATGCCCATGGTGTCGACGAGCTTGGTCTTGGCAAGGCCGGGCACGCCAAGGAGCAGCGCATGGCCGCCCGACAGGATGGTCACCAGCGCCTGCTCGATCACCTTGTCCTGGCCGAAGATGACGGTTCCTATTGCCGCCTTGGCCGCGCGCACGTGATCGGCGCTTGATTCGGCCGCGCGCACGATCATGTCTTCGAGCTTTTCGAGCCCGTCACCGCCGACAGCCGGCATGGCCAACTCCTTATCTTGCGCCGCCTTGATCGAATCAGATTCGCGGCATCGGTACGAATCACAGAACCAGGGTTCGCACCGCTATTGCGATGCAATATACGCGCCAGCTCGATTCAGGCTGACTTGCGACAACTCTTTCATCCACGGGGAACACAACTTAGGTTCGGCGCGGACGTGATGCATTCCGGCGATCACGATCCCGCGAGCGATGTTGCCCCGGAGCGACTGTCCGAGGTGTAGGTTCAAGGCAAACCATGGCGAAGGAAGGGCAACCGGGGCTGGAGGCGATCACAGGGGCGCTAAGTCGCGCCGCGGTGAAGGGGCCGCCGCCGGTCGAACGCTGGAATCCGCCGTTCTGCGGCGATCTCGACATGCGCATCGCCTCTGACGGTACCTGGTTCTACGTGAAGACGCCGATCGGCCGGCCGGCGCTGGTCAAGCTGTTCGCCTCGGTGCTCAAGCGCGAGGGCGACAAATACTTCCTGGTCACGCCGGTAGAGAAGTGCGGTATCCAGGTAGACGACGCGCCATTCCTGGCTGTCGAACTCAAGACGGAAGAATCCGCCGCCGGCCGCGTGCTCAATTTCCGCACCAATGTCGACGACTGGGTGCCATGCGGACCGCTGCATGCGTTGCGCTTCGAGCCCGAAGCGGGCAGCGGCGGCCTGAAACCTTATCTTCACGTCCGCCGCGATCTGTGGGCGAAGGTCAAGCGCGCGCTGTTCTTCGACCTTGTCGAACTCGGCGAGGAGCGCGAGGTTGAGGGCAAGATCATGTTCGGCGTGACGTCGATGGGCGTGTTCTTTCCGATGGCGCCAGCCGACCAGGTGAGGGATTGGTGTGAGTGATCAACGTGCACCGTTGCGGCCGCCGGCGGCGACGGAGAGTTTCTTTGATCGGGCGCGAGCAAGGCTCAGGCTCGAAGTGCCGCCGGCGCTGACCGATCCGTTGGCGCAAGGCGCGCGCGGCGACCTCGATCTCAATCCGGCGCTCTGGGAGCGCGCCGGGGTGAGCGCGACCAGACCCGCGGCGGTGCTCGTTCCGATCATCGATCGTCGCGAACCCATGGTGCTGTTGACGCTCCGTACCCAAGAACTCGCCAGCCATGCCGGTCAGGTCGCCTTTCCCGGCGGCAAGATCGATCCGGACGACGAGAGTCCGGTCGCTGCGGCGCTGCGCGAGGCCGAGGAGGAGATCGGGCTGGCGCCGAGCCTGGTCGAACCGCTCGGCTATCTCGATCTCTATCTGACCTTTTCCGGATTCCGCATTTTGCCGACGGTCGCGCGCGTTAAGCCGGACTTTACGCTCGTGGTCAATCCGCGCGAGGTCACCGAGACGTTCGAAGTGCCGCTCGCTTTTCTGATGAATCCGGCCAATCACCAGCGCGGCAGCCGCGACTGGAAAGGCATCATGCGCGATTATTACGCCATACCCTTCGGAGATCGCTACATTTGGGGCATCACCGCGGGTATTGTGCGGAACCTCTACGAACGGGTCTACGGCGCATGATCCGGCCATTCTTCACCGAGCTCGGGCTGTTTCTCACCCCCTTCGTCCTCTATGCGGCGTTTCTCTTGGCGACACGCGCCGGCGTGCTGGAGCCGAAAGCGTGGACGTTGCCGCGCCTCGCCGGCCTCGTCATCGCCTCGCTGGCGCTGATGGCGGCAAGCTTTCTGTTGCTGGCGCAATTCTCGGGCGCGCCGCCGGGCTCGACCTATGTGCCGGCGCATATCGAGGACGGTAAGTTCGTGCCGGGGACGACGCGGTGACGCCGAGACCGCATCTCGGCGATGCCGCCTGGCTCAAACATGGCGAGGTGGCGCGGCTCTTGGCGCTGCTCGATCGCGACGGCGAAGAAGCGCGCGTGGTCGGCGGCGCCGTGCGCAATGCCTTGTTGGGGCTGCCGGTCGACGAAATCGACGTGGCGACGACGGCGGTACCCGAGGAGGTGATGCGGCGCGTCGCGGCGGCCGGCTGCAAGGCCGTTCCGACCGGCATCGAGCATGGCACCGTCACCGTCGTCATGGATCACCAACCGGTCGAAGTCACGACGCTGCGCCAGGACGTCGAGACGTTCGGGCGCAAGGCGCGCGTCGCGTTCGGGCGCGACTGGCGGGCCGACGCCGAGCGGCGCGACTTCACGATCAATGCGCTCTCGGCTTCGGCTGACGGAACGGTTTACGATTATGTCGGCGGCGTCCACGACCTTGCCGCGCGCCGCGTGCGCTTCATCGGCGAGCCGCAATGGCGGATCGAAGAAGACTTCCTGCGTATCCTGCGGTTCTTTCGCTTTCACGCGCATTTCGGCGACGGCCCGCCGGACCCGGTCGGCCTGCACGCCTGCATCAAGGCGCGCGCCGGCCTTGAGACGCTGTCGCGCGAGCGCGTGCGCATGGAATTGCTGAAGCTGTTCGCCGCCGCGCGCGCGACCCCGACGCTCGCGGTGATGGCCGAGGCCGGACTGCTCGCGACCGTGCTCGGCGGTGTCGCCTTCATCGCCAGCTTCGAGAACATGGTGAAGGTCGAGGCAGCGCTTAGCGTCAAGCCCGATCCTGTCCGCCGTCTCGGTGCGCTCGGCGTGTGGGTGGCGGAGGATGCGGAACGGCTGACGCAGCGGCTTCGCCTCTCCAACACCGAATCCGAGCGCCTACTGGCGCTGGAACAGTGGTGGCGCATTGCGCCGCAGGCCGGTGAGCCGGCCGCGCGCGCGCTCCTTTATCATCTCGGGCCGCAATCGTTCGCCGACCGCGTGTTTGTTGCCTGGGCGCGGTCAGAAGCGGGGGTCGCGGACCGCGCCTGGCACGCGCTTGCGAGCTTGCCGCAACGCTGGACGGCGCCGGCTTTCCCGCTCAAAGCGGCGGACTTCACCCGGCGCGGCGTTTCACCGGGGCCGGCTCTCGGCGCCGCGTTGCGGGCCGCTGAAGCCGCCTGGATCGCGGCGGATTTTCCGGCCGACCGCGCGACACTGGACGCCATTGCCGACAAGGCTGTGCAGGAAACGGCGGCGTCTCGTTCGATGTAGGGAATGCGAGTTCCGGGTGATGCTCACCGAGCGACGCTAGAGCATTTTCCGAAAAGACTGAATCGCGGGATTCCCCTGCGGGAACGAATCGGATTCAAGGTTCGTGCTGGAATGGAGGCCAGCATGGATGGCGAAACCGTATTCGGAGGATCTGCGTGCG
>JBEKIC010000082.1:0-12443 GCA_050011955.1 Xanthobacteraceae bacterium | reverse complement strand
ATCAAAAACGCCTCAAACCACGTTTCGCGCATCAATGATTCCGGGTACTAGTGTGGCTTTGGTTCAGAAGTCCGCATGACGAGTTCGCGGCAAAAATGATGCGGACTTCTGAACCGCCACACTAGTGTCCCGATTCCGAAGTTCGCATCATTATGCGGCACCCTCGTTTGCGAACTTCGGAATCGAAGGACACTAGCAACGTATTGATCTAGTGTGGCTTTGGTTCAGAAGTCCGCATGACGAGTTCGCGGCAAAAATGATGCGGACTTCTGAACCGCCACACTAGCCTGCCGCTGACTTCGCTATGCCCACCGCGCCGGAGCCGTGGCCCGGTTCGGGTTCCGCTTACCGGCCGTTGCTATCGAGATGGGGCCGCGATCATCTCAATTTCGCCCGATACTGGCCGTTTGTATCTATACCGGGACGAGGCGGTTCGACGAACGCTTCCTGGGGATGTCTGTGCCGGACAAGGTTTCCTATTTCTCGCGCTTCACCATGAAGTTCGTCGAGATCTGCGCCGCCAGCATCGCCACGGCGGTCGGCGGCTATCTGGTGGCGCATCTCGGCGGCTATTTGCCTTGGCCGGCGCGGGAGCCGGCGCCGACACCGGCCGCCATCCAGGCCGCTCCGAGCGCGAGCGGGGTGGTGTCCAAGACCTCGCGCGTCCAGCCGGCGCCGGCAGCCCCGCCCGTTTCCGCCGACGCCGACGAGCCGCGCCCGGCGACGGCGCCGGACGCCAGTGCTTCCCTCAAGCGGCCGGCGCGGGCGACCGTGAATGCCAACCCGGCCGCGCCTTCGCACAAGCCGATGACGACCGGCACCACTGCGCCGGAGAGCAAGCCCCATGAGGCGGAATCGCCGGAGAGCAAGCGCCGCGAGGCGGAATCGGTCGAAGCCCAGGTTCGCGCCGCGCTGGAAAAGGTCGACGCCCATCGGCCGACACCGCCCGATGTAGCGCCGCAAACGGTGAGTTTGCCGCCGGCGCCACCGGCCGTCGCGGCGGAGCCGCGCCCGGCCGAGGGCCCCGTTTCCGGAACCACCGGCGCGGTCGCGGTGGCGCCGCCGGCCGCCGACGTGGCGCCGCGTGCCACCGAGGCTGTCCCGCCGCCGGTGCAGCAGGCGCCGGTCCAGCCCGAACCGCTGACTCCGGTCGAGGTCAAGTCGCGGCCGGTGGCCGCCGTCGAGCCATCGCCCGCGCCCGAGCCGGCGGCTCCGGCGCACGAGGAGGACAAAGGCATCTTGTCCACGCTCGCCAAAATTCCCGAAATGCTGCGTCCCGCCTCGGGCGCGACCAGCAAGGATCCGCCGCGCCCGCCGCTGCCGGTCGGCGAGTAGCCGGCGCCGGCTTGCTACCTGTGGCCCGCCGCCAAGGCGGCCGGTCGCGACTTGGTCTATACGTTATTTCTTCAGCAGCGCATCGCGCTGCTTGAGCAGCCGTTCCAGCTCTTCATTCTGTTGCGCGATCCGATCGGCGTTCCTCGCTTCGTCCTCGGCGCCGGAGAAAGCCGCCGCTTGTTCGATCAGCTGCCGGATGTTGTCACGCACGATGGCGATACGCGCTTCGAGTTGTTCGAGCGACAGTGAACTGGAGTTGCTCATGGTGTTTTTCCAAGGTCCCGCTTTCACTGGAGCCGGGGAGCGTAGCGCGGATTGAAACGCCGACGAAATCCGGGGGTGGACGGTGACGCTTGCCCCGGATTCCGTCTCCTCAATCCGGGCACCATTTGCTATAAGGGCCGACAGCTATAGGTCCGATATGGCACGACGCACCACGCGCGATACCCGCTGGCAGGCGGAACAGGCCTTCAAGGCCGCGACCACCCCCAGGCCGGCGGAGTTGCCGCCGTTGCCGCCGAAAACGCCGGCGCTGCCCGGCGTCAAGGAGATGGTGTCGCTCCGCATCGACCGCGACGTGCTCGACTTTTTTCAGGAAGACGGCCCGGGCTGGCAGGAGCGCATCAACGCGGCGCTGCGCAAGGCGGCGGGCAAGTAGCGGACGTGCGTCAGGCGCGGGCAACAGCGAAGCGTTACGTCGCGCCAGACGTCAAATTCACGACAACCTTCACAACATCCCAAGGAGACACTGCCATGCGACTCTCGTCCGGATTTCGTGCCGCCTTGATGGCGCTGACCGTCGTTTTCGCCGCCGCGGGGGCGTCGTCCGCCGCCCATGCCGATGGCGGCACGATCAGCTTCCGGGTGCTGAAGGGCGGCTGGTTCATCGGCGCGTCCGGCGGCAGCGGCTGGTTGGTCTTTCACGGCCAGCGCTACCCGATTTCGATCGGCGGCTTGAGCGCCGGCTTGGTGTTCGGTGCGTCGGAGACGTATTTCTACGGCTCGGTCAGCCATATCAACAGCCCCTACGACGTCTCCGGCGTCTATGGCGCGGTCGGCGCCGGCGCCGCGGTCGGTGCCGGCGGCCAGGCGATCGTGCTGCGCAACGAAAAGGGCGCGGTCTTGACGCTGACCGGCCGGCAGGTCGGCTTGCAGGTCAACATCGATTTGAGCGGGTTGAGCATTTCGGTGCGCTAGCCCATAGCCCGGATTTTGCGGAGTTGGCCGCGGGGCCATGCCGCGATCAATCAGCGCACCGCTGCTGAATGACGGCGCTCAATCGTCGGATTGACGCGCGTCCGACATGGCTTTCCAGAGCGCGACGCCGTAGTCCACGATGTGCTCTTCCTGGCAATGATCGCAGCGGTAGGTGCGCATGTCGCGGCCCGACATCGTGCTCTTGTCCACCATGAACATTTCGGCGCCGCAGCGGGGACATTGCGTCAGCGACACCGTCGGCTTGCGGCGGGAGCTCGGCTTGAACCAAGAGGGCCACTTCATCTGAGAGTCCATCCCGGTAGCTCGCCCGCATGAGCCTGCGGCGCGTGCTTTGCCGGCATCCGGTCAATCGCGAATTTCAGCAAGCAGCACGATCAGCACCGGCGAATCCAAGGGCATTTCCGGGTTGCTGTAAATCATCCGGCTGTGGCGGCCGGCCTCGCCAAACACCAGGTTGATCAGATCGGAGGCGCCGTCCAGCGCCTTCGGATGGTCGCGAAAGCCCATGGCGACCTGCATGGTGCCTTCAAGGCGGACGATCTGCTTGATGCTAGTAAGACTGCCGACGGCGTCCTTCAACTGGGCGATGCCGTTGATGGCGGCCAGACGGCAGGCCGCGTAGGCATCCTTGGGGCCGATGCTGCCGCCGATGCGTCCGCTATAGGCCAGCCGTCCGTCGATGAACGGAAATTGGCCGGATGTCATGACCAGCGAACCGAAGGTGACCCAGGGTCGATAAGGCCCCAGCGGGCCCGGCGCCGGCGGCAGCACAATGCCCTCCGCGGTCAATCGGGCCTCCGGCGTGACATATGTCTGCGCCGACGCAACGCCCGGATGCTGCATGTGTTGCCCCTAATCGATGCGAGCTTTAGCCGGTCTTGCGCGTGATGGTAACCCGGACGAAGCGCCTTGTCGCGCCGTAGCGAAGTGCGAGGCGGACCGCGAAATCCGGGATGGACGGTGACGCTCGCCCCCGGATTTCGTGGAATTTACCCTCGGGTGCGCCCGTGGCGCGACCCGAGATCTCAATCCGGGCTGCGCCGCGCAAAAAGACCTTGACGGATGCGCCCGTTTCGGTTGTGTTATAATTCTTTCTACTATCTATAATAGTGCCGACCGGCAGATGGCGACCCGTCAAAAAGCAAGGAGCAAAGTTATGGCTGAATCCAGCAATGCGTTTCCGTTCAATCATACCGGCGTCTTTTCAATCGGCACCGACAAACCCGGGGCGCCGACGCTCAAGGCGGTCCTGTCGGTGCCGGCCAACAGCAGCACCGTGTCCGGCCACGGGGTACTGACCCAGGCAACCAACCCCCCGCTGCATGTCAACAACGCGTTTCATGGCGTGGTCCATTCGCTCGGCCTCGGTCCGGCGAAGCAGGTTTATTCCGTGCAAGGGAGCGCCGTGCCGCCGCTCTTGGGTGCGCCGCATGTCACTCAGCTGGTGATCGTGCTCGACGGCATCTGGGGCAGCAAGGGCACGGCCACTTATACTTATGTTACCGGTTCCGTGTTCCATGAGATCACGGACGTGCCCGTCACGGTGCAGTGGCTGCTGCAGGAATAGTGCGTCTCACGATTTGCTCAACGATGGCATGTGACTTCGACGACTGGCGCTCCAGCCGGGCTGACGCATGCTTGCTAAACCGTCGCCAGCTTTTTTCGCGACCGCGCCTCGACGCGCCGTGCGGCGCGGGTCATCAGGAAATCGCCGAACAAGGAATCGATGGCCCAGGTGCCGGCAATCTCGGTGGCGTCTGCGTTCAATTCACCCGCATACGTCACCGTGTGGTAGCCGAAGCCAGGAGGATCGTAGGTCTTGACGAACGAGACCGAGCGACCGAGGCGGCGTCCTGACAATGTCGCCAAATGCGTTTTGCGCGGGCAAGCAAACAGCACGCAGGGCTCGTGCGTCGAGCCGGTAATTTGATTGCCCGATTCGACGAGCGTGGCGGTGAAGGCGACGGAGCCGACAACGCGTTGCCGGAATACGCCGTCCCAGATGCCTGTCAGGCTTGGTCCGGCACCGTTCTCGGACGCATTCATTGCCGCGGGCCCCTGGTGGACCGTTGCTGGGCGCCATTGCTGGGCGCCATTGACGTTGCCTCCATTCTATGTTCTTGCTTTGTTCTGTCAAGCGTTCCCGTGCGCCGCGGGACATTGCCGGCGGCCGGCGCATCGACGGAGGAAAAAATGAAAGCGTTCGTTTTTGTACTCGGGCTTGGGTTCGCACTTGCAGCGGCGCCGTCGTTGGCGCAAACGCAAATGCCGGCGATTGCGGCAGCCGACGCCAAGGCGCATGTCGGCCAGACCGTGACGGTCGAAGGCGTCGTCAGCGAGGTCCACACCGCCGCCTCCGGGCGCGCCACCTTCATCGACATCGGCGGCCGCTACCCGAACAATACCTTCACGGCGGTCATCTTCTCGCGCGATGTGACGAAGTTCTCCAATGTGGACGCGCTCAACGGCAAGACCGTCGACATCACCGGCCCGGTGCGTCTCCACAACGGAAAGCCCGAGATCATCCTGAACGATCCGGGGCAGCTCAAAGCGAAGTAGCGGAGTGCGTTGCCCGCATGAGGCAACAGGTCCGGCCCACACAAGTCGGCTGTTGCCGATTTGGGCGTGTTTGATTGCCAATCTCGGGTGCACCCGAGATTGGCGGCCGGCCCGATGACAGGCTCCGCGCCGTCTTTGCGTTAAATGATCAGGCAATCCATAGGGCGGCGACACTTGCCACGGATTTCGTTTCCGTCAATCCCGGCTACGCTCGCTGCGACCCGGATTGAGCGACGACAAAATCCCGATTACGCTCGTGCTTCGTTCATCGGCGGGGCGCCAATGCGGTCCACTCTCCTCATCGCGATGATAACGGCGGCAGTCGCCGGATTTGGATCGGCTTGCGCCAACGTCAAATTTCCGCAAACGACATTGCCGAAGCAACGGCACTGGCGCAGCGGGTTCGTCGCGGATCAAACAGGGCATGTGCGCCATCGACTTGAAGTCGCAACATGCGGGTCTATTGTTGGAGAGGCAGGCCCCGGATGTCGCTTCGCTCATCGGGACTACGCTTGCCGCCGGCTAGAATTGCAACTCGAAACCGTCAATCGAAGGACGAAAGCGTCATGACCCAGTTGCCGCACGCGTTCAAGCGCATACGCCTCGAATTGGCACGTTCGAAAGAGTTTCCAAATGGGTCGGCAAATCACGGCTATGAGCTCACAGCGCCGCTGGATGCCGACGGTCATATCGATGTCGCGCTCTGGCAAGAATATCGCGAAAATTGCCGAGTGCTCCGGTTCTGGGGCGACGGCGAGGAGATCGGGTATTTATTGCACAAGCCCGGCGGGCCGGAACACGCGCGCTGGGTGTTCGATTATCACAAGACAACACACCATGAAGACGAATACGGCTATCGGTTCGGAGCGCATACCTTTCGTTTTGGCGAATACATTTCGATCGAGGGCGAAGCGGGCGAGGTCCACACATTTCGGGTGGTTTCAGTGGCCCCCGTGTGATGCGGTAAAGTGGGTGACGATCTCGTCGAGCGGCGGGCGGGGCCGATCCTCGGGCGGACCCGGCGGCCGGCCGATGTGAACGAAGCCGGCGATGCGCTCGTGCGGCGCCAAGCCCAGCGCGTCGAGCACGCCGCGGTCGTAGGCGTACCACTCGGTGATCCAGTTGGCGCCGTAGCCGAGCGCGTGCGCGGCAAGCACGAGGCTCATGGCGGCGGCGCCGGCGGAGAGCACCTGTTCCCATTCCGGAATTTTCCCGTGCGGCGCGGCGCGGCTCACCACGGCGATCACCAGCGGCGCGCGCAACAGACGCGCGCGCTCGGCCTCGACATGCTCGGGCTTGGCGTCCGGGTATTTTTTGCGAAAGGCGGCGGCGATCGCCGCACCGGCCGCATGCCGCGCCTGGCCTTCGAACACGATGAAGCGCCAAGGCGTGAGCTTGCCGTGGTCGGGCACGCGCGAGGCGACGGTGAGAAGCGTATCGATCTCGGCCGCGGAAGGACCAGGCTCGCCGAGCTCGACCGCCTTGAAGGAGCGCCGCGTGGTGAGGAGCTTGAGGGCGTCGGGCACGGTCGGGGGTTCCAAAGCGCGGATGCGCGTAGCACGGCAGCACAGGGGCGACAAACCGCTAAAGATTCGCCTCTCCCCATCCGAAGTCGGATGTTTCCGACTTCGGCAACTTTAATTGGCCGAACTCGATATATCGAGTTCGGTTGGGGGAGAGGTGAAACGTCTTCGTTTCGCCGGACTTAATGCGCTGTCACAGTTGCAGAAGGATCAGCAAGAGGCCGATCAGCGAGACGGCCCAGATTGCGGTCCGCAGCCACGGCACGCCGGCCAGATAAACGATCGCATAGGCGAGGCGGGCCCAGAAGAAGATCTGACAGCCCAATAGCGTCATGGCGTTGGTCTTGCCGGCAATCTGCGCCACCAGCACCAGGATGGCGAACAGCACGAGGTATTCGAGCATGTTGAGCTGGGCGCGGCGCGCGCGCCCCGCCCAGCCGACGATCGGCGGCAGGTCCTCGCGATTGCCCATCAGCGCCGGCAAGCCGACTTGCAGCTGCGCGCCGGCGACGGCGACGAGCATCTGCACGAAGGCCAGAACGGCGGCCCAAACGAGCAGCGTGAGTTCAGGTGTCATGGAGCCCCTCCCTGTGGCGCCGGCCTGCTGACGAGGCCGTGCGCCGTTACCAAACCTCCGGGCGGCCGGTGCGGCAAACCCCGGACCGCCGCAGCATTTCATATTTTCCGGCGCAATGCACCCGCATGAGCCGACGGGCCCGGCCGAAGTCGGGGCACCCCATCGCGCTCGCGCGATGGAGTGCCCGGGCCCGGCCCGGATTTCGTGGAATTTACACTCGGGCGCGCATCGCGCGACCCGAGTGCTCAATCCGGGCTACGCTTGCTGCGCCTGCCTTAATGCGCGCGCCAAGCCTTGCAGTTGCCGTTGGCGTCGGGCGCTTCCCACGCCTGGCACGGGGCTCGGTCGGGTCGAGCGCCGGGTGACATGGGCAGGGGTGGCGCGTCGCCGTGGGGATCAACATGCTGGCCAAGAAGTCCGACGTCCTGATAGCGCCAGCCATCAGGGCCATGCACGGCGTTGAAAGTTTCGACGGCTTGTTGTCCCAGTGATTGGCCCCAGCCGCTTTGCGGATAGTACAGACGGACATCGCGCGCCATCAGGCGTACGACACCTCGCCAGCCGTAGCCATCGCCGCCGCCCGGCGGGGTGCTGACCACATCAACACAAACATCCTGGGCATAAGCGTAGCTTGCGCCATCGGCAGCCGATTGCAGGCGGGTGATACTGTAATTCGGCCAGGTCTCCCATCGCGGTACCAGGTATCCAGCCATGCCGCGGTAGGCTTCGGCTTCTTGCCCGATCAGCGGGCGGCAATAATTGAATGCAGCCGCCGCCGGCGCAATGCCGATCAGCGCCCCGGCAATGCCGGCCAGCAGCGATAAAATCCGGACTGGCGTCATGTCATGCGTCCTTCCATTTGCAACGTACCGGTGTAAAATGCGAACGTCGGTCTGCCGATGAAGCGCGCAATGTCAGCGAATGTTGGTCGCTTCCCACTGGCGCTCCAGGTTGGCCGATTGCGGACAATATGACGCCGTGCCAACCCGCATGATGGCGACCTCCAGTCGTGACCGGTCGGCCGTCGTCTCCGTGAAGTTGACGACCGGCGGAAACGTGATCTCGGTTGTCAGCTTCACTATTTCGTTGGCGCCAAGCAGTCCGCAATAAAGCTGCGCCCGTTTCTCAAAATATTGCTGCGTGTAGGTCGGGTGGAGCTGCAGCGAAATGCCTGAAGCTGCAACCAGACTCTGGAACTGCTGATAGGGCGGACCGGCAGTGTCGATGATCGGCTGCGCAGGAGTTTCGCAGGTGCCGTTGGTCGGCACCGGCCGCCGGCCGGCGCAAATGTCCTCGATGGCTTGAGGACTGCAGCCGTATTTCGGCAGTGCGACCTCGCGAAGCCAATCCGAGCATGCGGCCGCGGCCGGCTGACCAGAGACCGCGAGCAGCAACGTGAGGAAGAAGCCGATTGCGAAGCGACGAATGTCAGGGCGCATCGCCGTTCCCTCCCTATTGGTTCTCACCTTGTGCTATTATAGATTGCAACATGGAGTGACGCAACCATACGATCGACAGAACCAGTCTTCGATTTAGAAGGGAGCTCGCCATGAGGTGGTCCGTCATGTTCGAACGCCTTCGGTTTTGGTCGCTGTGCCCGACTGTGACAGCAGCCGCACTTTTGGCCTGATGGCGTTGATGCAGGGCGGTGAGGATGAGTGATGGGTTTTGCAAGCGCTCAACCCATCCTACAGGCTAGGGGGGCGATCCATGTCTAAGAGCATCTTTCGTCTGGAGCTCGTGCAGTTTGAGACGTGGTGGGCACCTCCGCCGACGCTGCCAGGGAGGGAGGCGAAGTTTTCGCCAGCTCCAGTTTCCGATCAGGCTAAAGATGATTTTCTTCTAAAAGTTTTAGAAGACGAAGCAAAGAAAACTGCAATTGACGTTGAGCGTAACTCAGAGAGGAAACGCAAGGTTCCGCGTGGCGGACTCAGGAAACCCGGGGCCGCGCGTAGCGGCCCTAGGTACATCGGTGGGATGCCAGGGACGACCCTAGAAATCATACATGTCGTGACCTACGTCGCCGGCTCGGTGGCTGCATTTGCTGTATTCCTCAACAACGTGTTGGGTGTGGCAAAACACTGGTGCGACCTTCGGGCCGCACGAACGATAAGAGTTACAGTTGGGGAAAAGACCATAAGGTTAAAGGAAGGCGATGATCTACAGGGATTTATTGACGAGGCAAACAAGTTAATAAAGTTCGCCACTCCACCCGATTCACCTAGCAAGTAGCCCGCACGGAGCGAAGCGGAATGCGGGATTGGGCGGCGACACTTGCTCAGGATTTCGTGGAATTTACACGCGGGCGCATTGCGTGATCCGAGTGCTCAATCCGGGCTACGTTTGCTCGATAAAGCTTTTGGGGCCTTCGCTGAATGCCTTGCGATCGAAGATCACAATTAAGACCGCGGCAATAAGAAATACCAAGGAGGTGATACACTTCGTGAATTGCTCAGCATCAAAAGTCATTGCCACGGCGTCTAACAAAAAGTGGAATAGTATCATTGCCAAGATGAGCCGGTTGTTCTTGTAGTATAGCCAGTTGGCCACCACCGCAGTGGGACGTTCCCGGCGAAAAAATTCACAACATAAATTGGACCTGCCATCCACACCTCATGCTGGTAGGTATGATTGATGAGGACAAGCGGACCGTGCCATATCGACCAAAGCACACCAAACAGTAACGATGAGGTGAGCGCCCCCGTCTTGCTTCTGAGGGCGTCCATTCCGTAGCCGCGCCACCCGAGTTCCTCAATCGTGGGGGCCAGAAACATCAAAGGTATCCAAGAGACTACATTCGGCACGAGGGCCAATTGGCTCGGAGACCGTCCCAGAAAAGTCACCGACACCCAAATGGCAAAGAAGGTGGCGCACGGCATGAGAAGAAGTGTGACGGGAAGATAGAACAGACTGAACCTGCGCAGGTTAATCAGCCTGTCCTTTAAATCTCTTTTCAGAGCATCATTTTTCGATGTGAAGGTCAAAATGAGGGCCGAAAGAAAGGGGCCCAGCAAACCAAGATATATCCAGGAAGTATAATGGAGTTCCTGGCCTCGCAGAAAGCTGAAATGCGCTGCAATGAGCCATGGCACCGAGCTCAGCATGTACGTCATTCCGAAGAACAGGACAGGCTTGTATCTGTAAGACGTTTCCACAGTACCCCCTAGATTACCGGTGACACGGAATTACGGAACTACGGAATTACGGAATTACGGAATTACGAATTACGGCGACACGTTACTATTTCCCCAATTTATCGACTTCCGCCCGTTTGCGCCGCCCTCGCCGACCCGGCCGCAGCGGGCGGCCCAGCTTCGCTTCGAGACGATCGAGAAACTTCGGCGAGCCGAGCGGGCGGCCGATCGTCTCAGCCGCGCGGATGGCGGTGAGTTCCTCCGGGGTCGGTCCGGTTTCGAGCAGATCGGCGAAGCGTCCGGCGGCGCGATCGAGCAGCGGCGCGACGCTGACAAGTTCGTCGTCGCGCCCACGCAAATGCGCGCGCACGCTCGACCACGGCCAGTCGCGCGCCCGCCGCACCAGCCGCGCCCGCAGCGGATTGAGCGCGACATAGCGCGCCGCCGCGATGAGATGCGGTTCGTCGAGCGCCACGGAGCCGAAGCGGCCGTGAAACAGATGCCCGGTGACGCGCAAACGCGCGTTGACGAAGCCGGTGTACCTGCGGTGCGTTTCGCCGAGCGCCAGCGCCAGACCGTTCGCGGTGTCGGGCACCAGGATGAGATGGACGTGGTTGGGCATGAGGCAATACGACCACACCGCGACGCCGGCCTTGCGGCAACGCTCGGCCAACAGATCGCGGTAAAGCGCATAGTCGCCATCCTCGAAGAAAATCTTCTGCCGCCGGTTGCCACGCTGGGTGACATGATGCGGCAGACCGGGCACGACAATGCGGGCGAGGCGGGCCATCAACACTTATGAGAGCACGGAAATCAATTTGGGGAAATAGTAACGTGTCACCGTAATTCGTAATTCAAACTCTGTCACCGTAACTCCGTAACTCCCGGGCTACGCTTGCTTGCGCAGCCAAGTGTCGATCGCCCTGTCGATGCCGTTCGGGAAAGGCACGGCATCCTCTACGCCGGTATAGAGTAAGCACATTTCCGGGGTGCGGACGAAAACCCGATCATATTTGTTCAGCCAGAACACCAGGTGCTGGCGCAGGTCCACCAGAAAGGGAACTTCATCGAGCAGTTCCGGATGGGTCTCGAGGATGTTGGCGATCGTTCGGTTGCCATTGTAGAGTGGCCCCTCGGTCAGGGCGCGGATTTGGTCAAATTCAAAACGCTCGTCCGCGATCATCTGTTTGTAGTATTTGAAGAAGAATTTTTCATATTCGAGCGTATTCCTGATTTTCAAGCGCCGTTCGACAGCCTTCACCAAATCGTCGCGATGATTGACCTGCGCGACGAAAGCCTTGCGGGTGTCCGACAGATTCCGCTGAATGAGCTTGATCTGCGCGGCCTTGTCGCCGGCGCGGGACCTCGGCGACGCGACATGCGATTCAAGCTTGTTGTTGAGCGCTACGGCCAGTTCGCTCATCGTTTTGTTTTGTTCGACGGTCGACAGTGATTCGAGCGGCCGCTCGGGCTTATTGAAAGACTGAAGCGCGGCGAGCACGCTCTGCTCGTAAGCGCAATATTTGACGATCAGCGGGAAGATCGGCTTGTTGTGCCTTTCTGCGCTGGCCAATAGCGCCGGGAGTTCTTCGTTGGCGATGAACCTCGAGGCGAGGAAGCCCGGACCGACCAGCAGAATTGCCGCGCTCGCGGAATTGAGCGCCGATGCGATCGAGGTTCGCCAATCGGAGCCGGGCTCGATCTTGCTATCATCCCACGTCATGACACCGTTTTTGTGACGGTTTTGCTCAAGGTAGAGCCGCAGGCGCTCGATCCACGGCGTTTCCATCATATCGGCATGCCCGTAGCTGATGAAGATCGTATGAGCCATGATGCAATCGCGCTGCAGGGTATGAAATCTCTCGTTGTCAACCGCCGGCGTCGGCATTCGCGCTCAGCAAGCGCGGAGTGGGCAAAGGCGCGAAGCGCCGTGCCCACGCGGTTATTCGCCAAAGCTGCCCGACAATTCCATTAGAGCCGATTCCGGTCATGTAGAAGCGTATCCTACATGTCGGAAATAATTGGAGCATTCTTGTGCGCTGAAATCGGTAACGGCGCGACCGATCCGACGCCAGAGGCGCGAGATCGTATGCTCGG
>JBEKIC010000081.1:0-12451 GCA_050011955.1 Xanthobacteraceae bacterium | reverse complement strand
CCTTGACGGCATGACACCCGATCAAGCCTACTTCCCACCGCTGCCCCTCCGCTTGGCAGCCTAACCCCGGCAGAGACTCCACTTATCGAGGCGGAAAATCTGTTCAGACAACCGGGACCACCTCAAATGGACGGTCAGACGATTGCGTCGAATCTGCCTGAACACCCGGTAGGGGTCTGCCTCTCCGTTTCATTTCCTCAAGTGTTGCTGCGTGGAGCAAGTCCAATTCCTCGTCATTCAAGTGTTTGACGGCAGCACGCAGGTTTTTCGGCAAGACGTGCCGTTGGGGTGCAGGCTCGGTTGTCAACTCTGGGGCAGGCGGTGATGACGGCGGCGGCGAAGCATCTCCTGCCGCAGCACCCGAGAAGAGGTCGGGCGAGGTTTGCTGACCACGGTCGCGTCCCATGACATGATTATGGCGCTAGGAATGGAGGGCGGCAACGTTCTTAACCATTTATCAAACATTACGTTTACCGTCGAAATGTGCGCCATTAAGGTTTCTGCATGCGTCACTCCAGAATTCCAGAGCGTCGTAAAACGCAGCGTCGGCCCATATTCCTAGAGGGAACGATTAGCTTTGCAGGGCGATACCGTTTGAAGTGTATGGTCCAAAACCTATCGGAAACCGGAGCAAAGTTGGCGTTTCACAAGGTCACCGATGCGCCCGCCGAATTCACCTTGAATGTTTCCCTTGCGGGCAAGGAGGCCCAATACTTAGCATGCCCGAGATGGCGTAGGGGGCGTTTGGTCGGTGTCGAATTCGCGCGCCCGCCAATGGCAAATGTGGTTTGGCTTCAGGATTAAGCGCAAACCAAAGTAATCTGAGGTTCAGATGCTGTGCTCCGCAAAAATAGGACGCGCCCGGCAACTGATGCCCACCATCCTGGACGTCGTCGGTGATTTCCTAAAAGATGAATCAGCAGCGGTCGGGATTGAGTATGTCGTCCTTTCCGTCGGCACCGCTGTGGCCGTATTCACAGCCGTTAAGCCTGCCAACGCCTCACCTGCTTGCCAGACGTGCGGCCGTCCCATGCGCTTTGTGAGAGCCATTTCCAAGTTTCGTCGTCATCCTGAATTGCGGATTTATGAGTGCGGCGAATGCAGGAAGTCCGTGGTGGAAGAGTCGAGACCACGGAAAAATGCAGGAAGGCAAATGCCTAATTCACGTCCAGGGGCCCGAACCGTGGCAGCAGGGCTAATGGTTCTTAAGAAAAAGTCGGGAATGAGCAGTTTGGATATCGCACTTATCTTCGGACTATGGCTGGGGAGCATAGTTTTTGGATGGAAACAACAACCCTCTTGGCTTGTAGTGCCAACAGTTGCTTGCATTGCCTACACGGCTTCTTTAATTGGCCGCCATAGCACATGGGCAGTGAAAGTGCTTGGTATAGGAAGACGAAAAATATTCGAGATGTGGATGTCTGTGAGAGCCGCTAGCTTGGCACTATTTAAATTGCTGGGAACTTGGCGGTGGGTCGGCGTAGGGATACGCTATCGGAAGAAACAGGACGAGTTTCGGCGCCGCGATTTGGCGCTTGAGACGGTTTGCCCAGAAGCGCCCCTGTTATTTTCTGCGGACCAAGTGAATAGCCTTCTTATCCACTGGGGCTAAACAGTGGGCTTATCTGCGCATTCCGACGATCGCGACCACTCATTCCGACGGATCGCGACCAGCTGTTCCGATCGATCGCGACCAATGCGGCGCGGGTGCTGAGGGCGCCGTTGGATGATGGTGGTGATGTCAGTCTCCTGTGGGTTGGTCAAGCACGACGCGAGGCCGTCCCGGTAGTCAATAGGAGGGGCCTGCGCGTGCCGCGGAGTGCCGACACGGCAGACGCAGCGGCGCGCGCGGCAGCACAGGTCGAGGGATGGATATTGGGGGTCGTGTAACGCAACGAGGCCCGGTCCCCGACATTCACATCGCCATTCTGCCGAAACGCCCACCGCAATCCGTTTCAAGGTTAGACACTGGAGTCAGAACGCTAAAGAAATCAATGGAGCGATTTCGGGCGGGTAGACACTGTATCCATTTGATTCGAAAGAAATTCTTGGTAATGAGCGGTTAACGCGGGAACCGGGAACCTCTAGCGGAAGGTGGCCGGCGGCCTGCCCCGGCTAGGCCGGGACCCTGCTCGCCAGCGGGCGCGTCTCGCCGACATAGCTCGACGTGTCGCCTTTGGGCCGCTCGCCGGCGATGGCGTGGCCCTCGACCATGTAATGCACGGCCTCGGCGATATTGGTGGCGTGGTCGCCGATGCGCTCGATGTTCTTGGCGCAAAACAGATGGTGGATGCACATCGAGACGGCGCCGGGATCCTCCATCGTATAGGTGAGCAATTCGCGGAACAGCGAGACGTAAAGCGCGTCGACCTCCTTGTCGCCCTGCCAGACCTGCAGCGCCTTGCCCGGGTTGCGGTCGACGAAGCTGTCGAGCACGGCCGCCAGTTGCGAGACCACCAGCGCCGCCATGTGCTTGAGCCCGCGCATCAGCGTGCGCTGCGAATTATCGCCGCTCACGGCGATGACACGCTTGCCGATGTTCTTCGCCAGGTCGCCGATCCGCTCGAGGTCGTTGGCGATGCGCAACATCGCCACCAGCGCGCGCAGATCGATCGCCATCGGCTGCCGCAGCGCGATCGTCGCAATGGCCTTGTCCTCGATCTGCCGCTGCAGATCGTCGACCGTCGCGTCGGCGGCAATGACGCGCCGCGCCAGGCCGACGTCGCGCCGCGTCAGCGCGTCGATCGCGTCGGTAATCTGCTTCTGGGCGAAGCCGCCCATCTGCGCCACCATCTGCGTGAGCTGGATGAGGTCGGTGTCGAAGACGCGCGTGGTGTGGTCGGAAACGTTCATGATATTTCCGCAGGCGTTGGTAACTCTCATCGGGTGCGCGCCATTGCTGTTACGCGACGATCCCGGAACAAAACCTAACCCAACGCCTTGATGATTCTACGATTCGTGCGTGACGATCCGATGACATTATTTGGTGAGGCGTTCGGGCGGCGGGAAGCTCGCTCGCGCGGGGCGATGTCATCGCAATCACATCGAGGCGCGAATAACATGCAGCCGATTCGCCGTGCCGCTTTTGCAGCCGCGCGGCGCGTTGACCGCGTTCCCGCACGAGGATCGATCATGGCTTCAGCGGTCGTCGACGCGATCGGCGCTACCGGTGCCGCTCTGACCACGCTGTGCTGGGTGCCGCAAGCGGTCAAGATCGTGCGCGAGCGGGAGACGCGGGCGATTTCTCTGCCGGGCACGACGCTATGTGTACTCGGGGTGCTGCTTTGGCTCGTCTATGGGCTCGCCATCGTCGATGGGCCGCTGATCGGCTCGAGCATCGTCACGCTGGCGATGACGGCGATCATTCTGGTGCTCAAGATCCGCCACGGCTGACGCGGCGGTCCGCTCATGCCCCCGATCAGCCCGCGAGCAGCGCGAGCAGCCCCTGCAACAATTGCAGCGGCGTCGGCGGGCAGCCGGCGATGTGGAGATCAACGGGAACAACAGCGCCGACGCCGCCGGCGACGGCGTAGCTGCCGGCGAAGATACCGCCGTCGGCCGCGCAATGCCCGACCGCGACCACCCATTTGGGATCCGGCGTCGCGTTGTAGGTGCGTTCGAGCGCTTGCCTCATGTTGCGCGTGACCGGCCCGGTGACGAGCAGCACGTCGGCGTGGCGGGGCGACGCGACGAAGCGCAGGCCGAAGCGCTCAAGATCGTAGAAGGCGTTGTTGAGCGCGTGAATTTCAAGCTCGCAGCCGTTGCAGGAGCCGGCATCCACCTGGCGGATCGCCAGGCTGCGGCCGAGCCGGCGCCGCGCCGCACGCTCGACGCTCGCCGCCAATTCGGCAAGCGCGGCGTCATCCGCGGCCGGCGGCGGTTCGGTCAGCGGCCGGCTGGTGAGGCTGTCAAACAACGTTCTGCGCATATATCGCCTTTTTAGTTGCGCATGTTCTATACGGAAAACCGGTTCCCACTTTTCCTGAACATGCTGTAGTGTGGCGGTTCAGAAGTCCGCATCATTTTTGCCGCGAACTCGTCATGCGGACTTCTGAACCAAAGCCACACTAGATCAATGCGTCGCTAGTGTCCTTCGATTCCGAAGTTCGCAAACGAGGGTGCCGCATAATGATGCGAACTTCGGAATCGGGACACTAGAGGTCGTGTCCCGAATACGAGCAATTGAACGACTTATTGCAGAGCGGGAAGTCGGCGACGATGTTGCCTTCGACCGCGATTTCAAGCAGCGGCCATTGAAACCACGAAGGATCGCGCAGGTGGCAGCGTGCGACGCGCAGCCCCTTGAGCCGGACCCAGGCCAGGACATCGCCGCGAAAACCCTCGGCCAGGCCCAGTCCTTCGCCATGGCCGCCGTTGCTGCCGCCGTCGAGCGCGGCCGCAATCGGTCCGTCGGGAAGATGCGCGAGGATGCGCTCGATCATTTTCAGGCTCTGCTCCACCTCGCGAATGCGGATCCAGACGCGGGCATTGACGTCGCCCGCTGTCAGCACCGGGACTGCAAAGTCGAGCTGATCGTAGGGCGCGTAGCCGGGCGTTCTCCGCGCGTCGAAATCGCGGCCGCTGGCGCGGCCGACATAGCCCGCTGCGCCAAACTGCCGCGCCAGCTCAGCGGCAACGATGCCGGTCGCCACGGTCCGGTCCTGCAGCGAGGCGGTGTTGTCGTAAAGCTCGACCAGCCGCGGAAATCGCGCGCGGATGTGCTGCAACGTATCGCGAAGAAGGGTTGCGCCGTTGCGGTGAATATCGTCGGCGACGCCGCCCGGCACGACCCGATCCATCATCAGCCTGTGGCCGAAGCAGGCATCGGCGGCGCGCAACACCTGCTCGCGCAGAATCCCGCAATGCGCGTGCATCAGCGCGAATGAAGCATCGTTGCAGATGGCGCCGATGTCGCCGAAATGGTTGGCGAGCCGTTCCAGCTCCGCCATCAACGCCCGCAGATATTTCGCGCGCGGCGGTGCTGTGATGTTCAGCGCCGCCTCGACCGCCTGCGCGAAGGCGAGCCCGTAGGCGACCGTGCTGTCGCCGGAGGTGCGCGCGGCGAGCCGCGCCGCCTGTTCGATGCTCGCGCCAGTCATCAGCGACTCGATGCCCTTGTGCACGTAGCCGAGCCGCTGTTCGAGCCGCGCCACCGTCTCGCCGCCGGCGGTGAAGCGGAAATGTCCCGGCTCGATGATGCCGGCGTGCACCGGGCCGACGGGAATCTGATGCAGGCTTTCGCCTTCCACCGGCAGGAACGCGTAGGGCGTGTGCTCGGCCGGCGCCGGCCGGCGGGCGCCAAGCGGATGCTGCACGTCCCAGAAGCCGAGATCGAGCCAAGGCCGCGCGTCCGGCGCGCCGACCGGCGTCAGCCCATAGAGACTGTGAATGGCGCGCTCGAGCCGGATGGCGGGCGGATGCAGCGCGCCGACCGAGGGAAATTTTCTCGCCGGGCAGGCGAGGCTGATCACCACGATCTCGCCAGTCGTTTCCGCGATGATCGCCATGTGGACCGTGGGCACCGTGCCGGTGTCGCCCCACAGCCCGAACAGCGTGGCGCGGCCGGCGGCGAGCTCGCGCGCGACCTGTCGCCATTCGTCCGCCGTGACGATGAGACGCGGGCAGGGCCGGTGGCCATCGACGCGCTCGCCGTGCGGGATGATGTCGGTGAGCGGCGGCATCGGCCTAACCCAACAGCCCGGCGACGTTCTGGAACCAGGCGACCAGCGCCGGCGGCATGTAGATTCCGGCGGCGAGCACCAGCGCCAGATGCGCGAACAGCGGCACGTAGGACGCCTGCGCCTTGGCGCTGGAGCCGCGCGGCTCGCCGAACGCGATGCTGTTGAGCCGCAGGAACAGCGCGGCAACGCCAACCAGAATGCCGAAAACAAGAATGATCGCCAGCAGCGGGGCGCGGGCGAAGGTCGACGTCACTATCAGGAATTCGCTCATGAAGATGCCGAGCGGCGGCAATCCGGCGATCGCCACGACGCCGAGGATGAGCGCCCAGCCGAGCACCGGATGCGTCTCGGTCAACCCGCCCATATCGGCGATGCGCTGGGTGCCCTTGACCTGCGCGACATGGCCGACGGCGAAGAAGATCGCCGACTTGGTGAGCGAGTGCATGGTCATGTGCAGCAAGCCGGCGAAATTGGCGATCGGGCCGCCCATGCCGAAAGCAAACGCGATGATGCCCATGTGCTCGATCGACGAATAGGCGAACAGCCGTTTGATGTCGCGGCGGCGGTAGAGCATGAAGGCCGCGAACACCAGCGACAGCAAGCCGAGCGTCACCATCAGCGGCCCGGGCGCCAGCGCCGCGGCGTTCACCGCCAGCAGCATCTTGAAACGCAACAGCGCGTAGAGCGCGACGTTGAGCAATAGCCCCGACAGCACCGCCGAGATCGGGGTGGGGCCCTCGGCGTGGGCATCGGGAAGCCAGGCATGCAGCGGCGCCAGCCCCACCTTGGTGCCGTATCCGAGCAGCAGAAAGACGAACGCGACATTGAGCAACGCCGGGTCGAAGGCGCCGGCGCGGGTGACCAGCACGGTCCACTCCATGGCGGCGAGGCCCTCGCCGATGACCGGCCGGGCGGCCATGTAGATGAGGATGGTGCCGAACAGCGCCAGCGCGATGCCGACGCTGCCGAGAATGAAATATTTCCACGCTGCCTCGAGCGCCTCGTGGGTGCGGTAGATGCCGACCATGAGCACGGTGGTCAGCGTCGCCAGCTCGATCGCCACCCACATCAGCCCGATATTGTTGGCGACCAGCGCCAGGTTCATGGCGAACATCAGCACCTGGTACATGGCGTGATAGAAGCGCACGAACGGCGGCGTCAGCCGGCCGGTCTCCAGCTCGTGGCCGATATAGCTCAAGCTGAACACGCTGGTGGTGAAGCCGACGAAGGTGGTGAGCACGATGAACGTGCCGTTGAGGTCGTCGACCAGGAGATAAACGCCCGGCGCCGGCCGCACGAAGAACAGCGACAGCGCGCAAATGAGCGTCAGCGTCGTCGCCGCGACATTGAGCCGCGCGGTGATGCGATAACCGGGCAGCACCGCCAGTAGCGCGGCGGCGACGGCGGGAATCACCAGCACGCCGGTGACGGCATCGAACGTCATCGGCGCTCTCCGCGAAAGCGGTCGATCACCTGCACGTCGACCGTGTCGAAACGCTCGCGGATGCGGAAGAGAAAGATTCCGATCACGATGAAGGCGATGAGGACGGAGAACGCAACGCTGATCTCGACCACGAGCGGCATGCCTCTGGCGCCGGTCGCCGCCAGCACCAGGCCGTTCTCCAGCGACATGAAGCCGATCACCTGGCCGACGGCGTTCCTTCGCGTCACCATCATCAACAGGCCGAGTAGCACCACCGAGAGCGCGAACGCCAGATCCTCGCGCGCCAGCGGATCGGCGCCGTGGGTGACGCGCAGCATCACCACCATGGAAAGCGCGACCAGGCCCATGCCCGCGAGCATGGCGGCACCGACACCCACCACCTTCTCGATCTCGCGATGAATGCCGAGCCGCACGATGATCCGGTGCAGCGCCACCGGAATGACGATGGCCTTGAAAGTGAGCGCGATCGCCGCGGTGACGTAGAGATGCGGCGCGTCCTGGATGAAGGCCTGCCAGGCGACCGAGGCCGCCAGCACCAGCGCGTGCGCGGCAAAGACGTTGAGCAGCGCGTAGAGCCGGTCCTGATAAAGCTCGAGAAAACTGATCAGCACCAGCGAGCCGGCCAAGAGATGGGCGATGTCGAAATCGATCCTGCTCATCAGAAGCTCCCGGACACGAAGCGCAGCAGCGTCGCCAACAGGCCGAGCATCAGGGCGACGCCGAGGAATTCCGGCGCGCGGAACACGCGCATCTTGGCGATCGAGGTCTCGAACAGCGCCAGCAGAAAGCCGCCGACCGCGAGCTTTCCCACATAGGCGGCGGCGCCCAGCGCAAGCGTCGGCACGGACGCGCCGGCCGCCTCGATGCCCCAGGGCGCGAACAGGCAGGCGAGCAGCGAGACGTAGAGCAGGAGCTTGAGCGAGTTGGAAAGCTCGATCAGCGCCAGATGGCGGCCGGAATATTCGAGTACCATGGCCTCGTGCACCATGGTCAGTTCGAGGTGCGTCGCCGGATTATCGACCGGCACGCGGCCATTCTCGGCGATCGCCACCATGACCAGGCCGATCAGGGCCAGCGCCAGCGAGACGCGCAGCCCGACCTGCGGCGATGCCATGAATTCCGCCACGTTCGAGAGCTGCGTCGAGCCGGCGATCAAGGCCAGCGTGAACACGATCATGATCATCGCCGGCTCGGCGAGCGAGGCGATCATCACCTCGCGGCTCGAGCCGATGCCGCCGAAACTGGTGCCGACATCGAGGCCGGCGAGCGCGAGGAAGAAGCGTGCGCTGCCGAGGAGCGCGATGATGGCGATGAGATCGGCCGACCAGGAGAACAAAAGCCCGGTGCGGAAGGTCGGCACCAGCGCGGCGGCGACCCAGGTAGCGGCGAAGACGAGATAGGGAATGACGCGGAACAGCCAGGAGGCCGACTCCGCCAGCACCACCTCCTTGCGGGTGAGCCGGATGAGGTCGAGGTAGGGTTGGATCAGCGGCGGGCCTTGCCGCCGCAGGAGCCGCGCCTTCACCTTGCGCACGAAACCGGTGAACAGCGGCGCCAGCAACAGCACCAGCAGCATCTGCGCACCCTGGATGATCAGATCGCGGATCACGACCATATGGCGAGCACCAGGAGCAAAATGACCAGCGCGGAGAACACCAGGCTGAGGAACTGCCGGATGGTCAGGAACTGCAGACGATTGAGCCGGTCGGCGGCGACGCCGATGCCGACAACGAGCGGCGCATAGAGATAGTCCCAGATCGGATCGGTGATTTGGACGGTCAGCCGCGCCGGACGCATGTCGCCGGGCGGCGGCATGTCGACCTGCTCGCGGGCGCGGAACACAAAGGTGCCGAACACGCGGCGGATCGGCTGCGCGAAGCTCGTGGCGGTGTATTGCGTCGCCGGGCTCAAGTCGGGATAGCCGCAGTCCCAGGCCGGCGCGCGGCGCAAGCGGTCGGAGGCGAGGCGGTGGATCGCATACGCCGCGAGCGTGCCCGACAGAGTGATGAACAAAAACACCAGCAGGCCGTCATAGGAGCTGCGGCTCGCGGCGATCGGCACGATCGACAGCCATTGCGCGCCGATCTGCGGCGGCATGCGCGCGCCGAGCAGCGCCGTGCTGACCGGCGCGAGCGCGTCGATGAAAAAGCCGGGCAGGATGCCGACGACGAGACAGAGCGCTGCCAGAAAGAACATCGCGGCGAGCGAGAAGCGGTCGGTCTCGGTCGCGCGCTCGGCGGCGGGGGTGCGCGGGCGGCCGAGAAAGGTCACGCCGTAGGCTTTGACGAAGCAGGCGGCGGCAAGCGCCGCGGAAAGCGCCAGCAAGGCGCCGACGGCCGGCACCAGAAGCTTGAGCCCCCACGACGGCAGTTGCGGGCTCAACAGGATCGCCTGGAACGTCAGCCATTCGGAAACGAAGCCGTTGAGCGGCGGCAGCGCCGAGATCGCCGCGCAGCCGACCAGGACAACAAATGCGGTCTGCGGCATGCGGTGGATGAGGCCGCCGAGATGCTCCATGTCGCGTTCGCCGGTGGTGGTGAGCACCGCGCCGGCGCCAAAGAAGAGCAGGCTCTTGAACAAGGAGTGATTGAAGACGTGCAAGAGCGCCGCAGTCAGCGCCAGCGCCGCGGCGAACGTCATGCCGTAAGCGTTGAAGGCGAGTGACAGGCCGAGCCCGATGAAGATGATGCCGATATTCTCCACCGTGTGATAGGCGAGAAGCCGCTTCAGATCGTGCTGCATCAGCGCATAGAGCACGCCCATCACCGTCGTCGCCCCGGCGACGGCGAGCACGACGATGCTCCACCACCAGGCGGGTGGGCCGGCCAGCTCGAAGGCGATGCGCACGAAGCCATAGACGGCGACCTTGGTCATCACGCCGCTCATCAGGGCGGAGACGTGGCTCGGCGCCGCCGGGTGGGCGAGCGGCAGCCACACATGCAGCGGCACGATGCCGGCCTTCGAGCCGGCTCCGACGAGCGCGAGGATCAGCGCCAGCGCGCCGAGCGCCGCCGACGGATGCGCGGCGCGCATCTGCGTGAAGGTGTAGAGGCCGTCCGGCCCGGCCAGCAGGCCGAAGGCGAACAGCAGCGTGAGCGTGCCGAAGCTCGCCATCACCAGATAGACGTAGCCGGCGCGCACGTTTTCCGGGACGCGAGGGTGCGACATCACCAGCGCCCACGAGGTGAGCGACATGAACTCCCAGGAGAACAGGAACGTGTAAGCGTCATCGGCGAGCACGACCAGCGTCATGCCGGCGAGGAAGGCGGCGTAGAACGGCAGCACGCGCTGCGGCGCCGTTTCGTGCTCGCCGTAGCCGAGCGCGAACAGGCTGGCGCTCATGGCGCCGAGATCGACCACGATGAGGAAGAAGGCGGACAGCGCGTCGAGCCGGAAATGCGCGCCAAGCCACGGCACGCCGAGCGGCAGCGTGAGGTCGAAAGGCGCCGCCGCGCCGACGAGTTGGACCAGCCCGGCGATGAACGAAACCGCCGCAATGATGAGACTCGCGCCGTAGACGACCCGCGTGGCGGCGGGAGACCGCCCGATGATCACCCCGACCGCCGCCAGCGCGAGCAACGCCGCGGCGCAGCCAAGTGCGATCGTCAGCGTCATGGCGCCGACCTCTTGAGCCGCACGCCGCGGCCACCGCCGGGGCTTGGCCCATTGTCGGAAATCAACTCGAGACCGAGCGCCTCGAGCGCCGCGACGAGCTTCATCAGCGAATCGACGTTGCCGCGGATCACCCCTTCGCTCGCTTCCATGCGCTGGATGGTCGGCAGCGACAGCCCAGCCGCCTCGGCAAGCTTGCGCTGGTCGAGGCCGAGCAAGGCGCGCGAGGCCCTAAGCTGGCCGGCGGTAAGCATGGAATGACATGAGAAGTGATGTTTAGAACATGTGTTCTTACGTTTAGTGATTCGTTTTCGTCCTTGCAACCGGAATTTTTGGCGACTTATTCGATTTGCACAAGTTAAACGATACGGTGAATTGACTTTAGGCTAATAACAACCTATGTTTGATTTATGATGGTATATTCCATCGATTAGAGGTGTATTATGAACAAAAACCCGGCAGAAGATGTTATCAAGGCTATTCAGGCGCTTTATAATGGCAATCCTATCGCTCAGCAGCTTTTCGACATGAATGCCGAACGTGAGCGCGACGCCACCACCAGCAGTCTCGACGTGATTTCGCGCAAGTTGGAAATCAGCCGGGGAGACGCAGTTGCGCTGGCGCGAGAGTTGGAAGCGGCGGGGTGCGGGATTTTTAAAGTTGGCCGCCGCGGTGCCCCATCGCGCTTTAAGTGGGCATATAGCTGCATTGGATTGGGAAAAGCGGCGGCGGGGGAACCGATCCAGCTTGAACAGGCTGAGAATCCTCAAGACGATGAAGAAGAATTGGATGCCGCTTTCGACCATATGACTATAGCGCAGGCCAAGGCGGCGTTGGCGCGAAGCTTGGGTATCTCGGTCAATCAGATTGAAATTCGAATTAGCGCTTGACGACCCGGCAACTTGTTGAAGTGTTTAGTTGGGCCGCCCTTAGTTGGGCGGCCTAATCTCGAATCACGCAATGGAGGCAGACCGTGGCCCGCTAGCGCGGTTCGGCTCGGATGGCAGTCCGGGCCGTTTCTATTTTAGCAATTGATCTGCTGAAAAATCTTGTGGTTTAATCTGGTAAGTTTAGGGTACCGCATATGTATGCAATTGGCACAGCAATTCTGATTGTCGGCGCGATTATCTCCTATTTCCAATGGCGAACCGCACAACAAAAGGTCGCACTCGATCTCTTTGATAGTCGCTATGAAATTTATGAGGATCTGAGAAAGATAGTGACGGAATTTATGGGAAATTTGGAGTTTAACAATGAATTGCAAAGATCATATCTCTACGCTCAAAATCGCGCTCGTTTTTACTTTGGTGCCGAAGTCGAAGATTATTTAGAAATGCTCCGCATAGATATGATGCGCGGTCATTATTTCGATCGATTCGCTGACAGACAAGCGGTGAATGTAAATGAACAAGTTGCGCGCTTAGATAGGATTGCGGCCTTCTATAATGAAATTGATAAGATGTTCATTCCTTATATGCGCAACGATCAGCGCATGCCGTTGTGGTGGTGGTCAAACGTTTCCGTCTCGTACGAGCGATGGATTCGCGCGGCTAAAGGATGGCTAGCGAGACGGCGAACCTAGTTTTTCCCTAGTACCGACTATCGCTGATGAATGAGTCGTGATTCAAGGATGCATGAGCGGCATCCCCGAGGCGACGATTATCATTCTGACGGCGGAGGAACGTGCCGAGCTTGAGAGCTTGGCGCGCTCGAC
>JBEKIC010000080.1:0-12729 GCA_050011955.1 Xanthobacteraceae bacterium | reverse complement strand
TCGAATCGTCATCCCGCTCCAAGTTCTTGTTTTATCGCGCGTCCGGACGGAAAACCGGTTTCCACTTTTCCTGGACGCGCTCTAGCGCCGCCAGCTCAGTCCTCTCGCACCAGCCGGAAGCCGAGATTGGCCGGCGGGGTTCCGACCGAGCAACCGCCGGAGCGCGCATCCCTGATAAAGTCGGTCATGTAGGTGCGATGGCGGCCTTCGACGACGCGGACGCCGCAATTCTTGGTCTCCGACACTTCATGGCCGGCGGCGTCCAAGGCGATGCGGACAAAACAGGTATCGGTCCACTCCCAGACATTGCCGGCGACATCGAGCAATCCGTTCTCATTGCTGCCGAAGCTGCCGACCGGATGCGGTTGCCGGTCGACCGGCTCTTGCGCGGCGTCGCTCTCATAACGGCTGAGCCAGCGCTTGGCGGGATCGGCGCCGTCGAAATCGGGCCAGCCCTCGTCGTGGAAGCGGCTGCCCGCCGCAAAAGCCCATTCGTCATCCTTGGGCAGCCGATAGTGCTGGCCGGTCTTACCCGACAGCCAGCGGATATACGCCTGGGCGTCCTGCCAGCTCACGCCGACGATGGGCTCGTCGGCGGACGACGGTCTCGCTGCATCGACCGGCGCACAGCCGCCGTCATCGACGCAACGCCGGTAATCGGCTTCGGTGACCTGGCGTTTCATGATGCGAAAGCCGCGGCCGAAATACACGGTCTTCAGCGGCGCGTTCGCGGGCTTCGCCATGCGGGTGAAATCGCCGGCCGGTTTGTAGCTCACCTCGCCGGTCGTCAGCTCGATCATGTCGGGCTCGAGCTTTTGCGTCGGCGGCGCGAGTCGCGCCACGGCATAGGGAATCGGCGCGGCGAGCGCGACGACCGCGGCGATGATTTTGAGTTTCAGCAAGAACATGACTGCACCGCTGCGATTCCGCTCAATCGAGCCGGCCGGTGCCAACCGCGGGCGCCAGCGATCCGTGCACACTCGACGCATCCGTGATCGGCGCCGGCGGCTTCACTTGCGTCATCAGGTCGTCGTTCCAGGCGCCTTCGACCTTGAAATGAGCCGTGGCGCCGAGTTCGACCGCTTCGATCAGATTGTGGTTCACGTAGGCGTAGATTCCCGGCTGCCGGAACGTATAGAGCGCCGCTCCCGCCGAGCCGCCGCGGATGAACCAGGTCTCGAGGTTGGTCTCTGGCGGGTTGGAGAACTTCCCGGTTTCCCAGACGTAATCGCCATGCCCGCCGATCAGGTGCGGACGTGAATCGCGGTTGGCCTGCGAATGAACGATCAGCACCGTCTCGCCGACCTTGGCAGTCAACGCGTTCTTACCGGTCAACGCGCCGACGCGGCCCTCGAACACTTCGTGGGTCGGAATGAGCTTGCGCATGACCTCGATGGTGTCGGCATAGGCCTCGCCCGGCGAGTCGTAGGTCTTGAACTTGCCCTTGTCGTCGCGCGGTATGTAGAAATCGTTTTCGCCGATGTAATAGATGCGGTCGTAATGCAGCGGCTTGCCCTTGCCGTCGCTCAAGCCCGCGCGCGGCAACACCATCACCACGCCGCTCATGCCGGACGTGACATGCCACGGCGTCATGTCGCTGCCCGGCGCGCAGTGATAGACGAACACCCCCGGCCGCGTCGCCTTGAAGCGCAGCACCACCTGCTCGCCGGGATTGATCAGCGTAAGCTCGGCGCCGCCCAATGCCCCGGTCGCGGCATGGAAGTCGATGTTGTGCGGCATGCTGTTGGTTTCGGGATTCACCAATGTGAGTTCCAGATAGTCGCCCTCATGGACGACCATCATCGGCCCCGGGATCGAGCCGTTGTAGGTCATGGCGCGCAACTTGGTTCCCTGATCGTCGATCACGATCTCCTTTTCCTGGACGACCAGGCGGAATTCGATGATTTTCGGCTTTTGCGTCGTCGCCTGCTCGTGGGGATGAACAAACGGCGGAGCGACCAGGTCGATTTTCTGCCGCGGCAGGTCGAGCTCGGCCGCCAGCGCCGGCATCGCCGTCAACAGCGTAGCGATGGCGGCGCCCATCAATGCGTTTCTTCGTGTGATCATCCTAGTCCTCCGCTTCATTTGCGGAGGATTTAGTCGTTTGCAGACTTTGCTTTTTTGCGCTGCATCAATCTCGATGCGGTCTCCGGCAAAGTTGTTTGCGCTGCATCAAATTCAACGCGCATTTCCGGCGAAATTGCTTGCGCTGGGGCAAAGACGCCGTTCGCGCAGGAACTATGGTGCGGACCATGGCAGCCAAACACACGCCTATTGGGCTCACATGCTGCGTCGACGACGTGATGCGCCGATGGCCGGCGACGATTCGCACGTTCCTCGATTTCAAGATGAATTGCGTCGGCTGTCCGATCGCGACATTCCACAGCGTCGAGGACGCCTGTCGCGAGCACGCGGTTTCCTGCGATCGCTTATTGACGGCGCTGCAAGCTGCCGCCTGCGGCGGCGACGGCGGCCTTGCTACGCCTCGCGCGGCCGCTCGGCCACGACGAAGAGCTGATGCGCATCGCGAATGACGATCCGGCGGCGGCCGCTCGCCACCAGGCCGCGCTTCTCCCAGGCGCTGAGGATGCGGCTGACGGTGTGCAGCGTGGTGCCGGTCATTTCCGCGATATCCTGCCGGCTGATCGGAAAATCGATTTCGATGCCGCGTTCGATCTTGCGTCCGGCCTGCTGCGCCAGCCGCAGCAGCGCGTGGGCGACGCGTCGCTCCACCTCTTGGGTCGACGCCTCGATGATGCGGGTCTGCGCGTCCTGCAGCCTCTGTCCGATGGTTTGCAGCGTACTGGCCACCAAGCTCGGATAGCGGGCGGCGATCCGCGGCCACGCCGCCGACGGCCAGCAAAGCGCGACGCTCTCGACCACGGCGATTGCGGTAGCCGGATAGGCGCTCACGCCGATGGCCATGGCGACGCCAAAGACCTCGCCCGGCGAGACGTAGCGCATCACGATCTGCTGGCCGTCCGGCGTTGTCTTGACGGCCTGCAGGTGGCCGTGCAGCAGAACATAAAACGCGTGCGCTTCGCCGCCCTGCTCGAACACATGCGCGCCTTTGGCAAAGCGCACAGCGCGCGCTTCGCTGAGCAGCGCGTCAATTTCGGCCCCGCCCAGCTCCGAAAAAAGCGAAAGATGCTCGACCACCGAGCGATCGATTGCGGCCATGCTGTTCCTCGTGTGCCGATGCCAACGCGGCGCGACCCTGTCCGTCAAGAGGCTCCACGCTTGCCGGCTCCGGCCGACAAATACCGCCTGGTTTGCGCTGGGACAAACAAGGCCGGCGCGGCATCGTCTATGAGTGGAGTGTGGCGCCAATCCGGATGACCGGACTGCGCCACGCTCCAAAGGCACCTGCGATGGCCTTTGAACCGACTGAGTTCGGCTAGGGAGCTGATGGTGGATGACGTCGCGCTCGCCCTGTCGCTACACGTGCTTGCGGTCATTCATTGGATCGGCGGCCTCGCATTCGTGACGCTCATCGTGCTGCCCCTCGCCCGATTGCGCTCGACCGGCAAGGAGGGTCTTGCACTTTTCGACGGCGTGGAACGGCGCTTTGCGGCGCAGGTCCGCTTTTCCATTCCGTTGGCCGGAGCGACGGGCCTGTGGATGACCTACCGCATGGACCTCTGGGCACGCTTCGCCGATCCGCATTTCTGGTGGATGTCAGCGATGTCAGGGCTCTGGCTTGTCTTCGTGCTCATGGTTTTCGTGTTGGAGCCCCTGCTGCACGCCAGGGTCCAGCAACAGGCGCGGCTAGACCCGGCGTCAACCCTGCGCCGCATCACACGTCTGCACGTCTTCTTGCTCACTCTCGCCGCACTGACGGTGCTCGGTGCGGTCGCGGGAGCGCACGGTTTCAATTTCTTGGGATGAAGTGCCACTCGGTTTGCGCTGTGACAAAATGGGCCAATGCCGCGTGATCTATCGGTGTAGCAGGACTCCAACCCGATGACCGAGAATTGCCGGGCTCTGTATGAGGCGATCACGTGACACCCATTCCGCGCCTGCGTGCCTATGAAGGCCCGGCTTTGCTCTCGTACGGCTTCCGGCCGTTTTTCCTGCTGGCGGGGCTCTATGCCGGGGCAACCATCCTGGCCTGGCTGCCGATGTTTTATGGCGAGCTTGCCACCGCCACGGCCTTTGCGCCGCTCGACTGGCACATCCACGAGATGCTGTTCGGTTACGTCGCCGCGGTGGTCACCGGCTTCCTCTTGACCGCTATCCCGAACTGGACCGGCCAACTACCGATCCAAGGCGTGCCGCTCCTGGTGCTAGTGAGCGTTTGGCTTCTTGGACGGGTCGCCGTCACCGTGTCGGCGTGGATCGGCTGGGCGCCGGCCGCAATTATCGACAGTGCGTTCCTGGTGCTGGTTGCAGCCGCGGCCGCGCGCGAAATCGCCGCCGGCCGCAACTGGCGCAACCTCAAGATCGTCGCGATCATCACCGTTCTTGCCGTTGCGAATATCGGCTTCCACCTCGAAGCGCACTTCGCCGGCGTCGCCGACTATGCGACGCGGGCCGGCCTCGGCGCGATCGTCTTGCTGATCACGCTGGTCGGCGGGCGCGTGGTGCCGAGCTTCACGCACAATTGGCTCGCCCGCGCCGGCAGCGGCCGGTTGCCGGCTCCCTTCGGGCGGCTTGACGTCGCGACCATGATCGTGAGCGCCGCAGCGTTGGCGCTTTGGATCGCGATGCCGCTGGCGCCGGCAACGGCGGCGGCGCTGCTTTTGGCCGGCATGATCCAGACGGTGCGGCTCGTGCGTTGGGCCGGCGACCGTACCTATCGCGAGCCCCTCGTTCTCATCCTCCACGTCGCTTACGCGTTCGTTCCGATCGGCTTTCTGCTGAGCGCTGCCGGTGCGTTCGGACTTGTCGCCGGCAGTGCCGGCATCCACGCCTGGGCCGTCGGCGCCATCGGCACCATGACGCTGGCCATCATGACGCGCGCCAGCCTCGGTCATACCGGACGGCCGCTCACCGCTTCGGTGTTGACGCAAGCCATCTACCTGGCGGTCGTCATCGCCGCGCTGGCGCGAATTGCCGCGTCGCTGCTGCCTTCTTGGAGTGAGCCGCTGCTGCATGTCTCCGCGTTCGCATGGGCAGCCGCGTTTCTCGGCTTCGGCTTCTCTTACATGCCGATCTTGTGCGGTGCGCGGCGCACCTGAGGGTTTTGATCTAGATCAAGAAGCGTTGCGGTGGGCCGTCTACGCTACCTCCTCTGGTTGAAGAAGGAGTAGGCGATCATGACGGCGCCTACACCACACGCTCAATCAATCTATATGCGGGAAATGATGGAGCACCTCGGGATCGACCCCGGGGGCGGCACGATCTCGCGTCTCGGCCTGAGCTACGCCACCGCGTTTCACCGCTGCGAAGCGTGCCCGTCCAAACGGGCCTGCCGCGACTGGCTCGACAGCATGCCGGCGGCGGCGGCGTTTGCCCCGCGCTTCTGCCCGAATGCCGATATCTATTTTGAATTGCTGGTCGATGAACCTGGCGCCTGGGTTCGCAACTTGCACAGCTAGCCAAGGCCATTTCGGCCTTAAACGTTGTCGGCGCGGCTGCCGGCAATTGACCTAGCTCAAGGCGGCGTTCGCTCGTCATTCTCATGATGCGCCTCAGTGCCGGCCACCGCCGATCCCGGCAGCTTGCACGGCGGCAATCTCAGGCGAGGACCGATCCGATGTTCCAAGTGCGCATCCACGGCCGCGGCGGTCAGGGTGTCGTCACGGCGGCGGAGCTTCTGTCGGTTGCCGCTTATCTCGAGGGCAAGCATGCCCAGGCCTTTCCGAGCTTCGGCTCCGAGCGCATGGGCGCGCCGGTGGTTTCTTTCTGCCGCATCGACGACAAGGAAATCCGCTTGCGCGAGCCGATCCTCGAACCCGACGCGCTGATCGTGCAAGACCCGACGCTGTTCAAGGCCATCGACGTCTGCCAGGGCCTCAAGCCCGGCGGCTATCTGCTGGTCAACAGCAATCGCAGCCTGACCGATCTGCATCTCGACGCCGTCGCCAAACAACTGCCGGCGGGTCACGTGCTGACCGTGCCGGCGTCGGAGCTGGCGCTCAAGCATGTCGGCCGCCCGCTGCCCAATGCCGCTCTGCTCGGCGCCTTTGCCCGGCTCACCGGCCTCATCCAATTGCAATCGGTCGCCGCCGCGATCCGCGACGCGTTTCCGGAAAAGATCGCCGCGGCGAATATCGCCGCCGCCACCGCCGCCTACGACGCTGTCGCCGGCGCCGACGCCAACGCGGCCGCCTGATGGGTCATCGCCATGCTTAAGCAAATCGAAGGCTCACGGGCGATGGCCGAGGCCATCGGCCTCTGCCGGCCGGAAGTGATCTGCGCCTATCCGATCACGCCGCAGACCCACATCGTCGAGGGTCTCGGCGAGATGGTGCGGACCGGCGAAATCACCAAATGCGAGTTCATCAACGTCGAATCGGAATTTGCCGCGCTGTCGGTGGCGATCGGCGCGTCTGCTGCCGGCGCGCGGGCTTATACCGCCACCGCCAGCCAGGGCCTGCTGTACATGGCCGAGGCGGTCTACAACGCCTCCGGCCTCGGCCTGCCGATCGTGATGACCTTGGGCAACCGGGCGATCGGCGCGCCGATCAACATCTGGAACGACCATTCCGACGCCATGGCCGTGGCCGATTCCGGATGGATGCAGCTGTTCGCCGAGACCAACCAGGAGGCCGCCGACCTGCACATCCAGGCCTTCCGTCTGGCCGAGGAATTGTCGATGCCGGTGATGGTCTGCGTCGACGGCTTCATCCTCACGCACGCGGTCGAACGCGTCGACATTCCCGAACAAGCCGAGGTCGATGCTTATCTGCCGCCCTACGAACCGGTGCAGGTGCTCGATCCGCAGGACCCGATCTCGATCGGCGCCATGGTCGGACCGGACGCCTTCACCGAGGTGCGCTATCTGCAGCACTATAAGCAAACGCTGGCGCTGCGGCTCATTCCCGAATACGCCGCCGCGTTCAAGAAGCAATTCGGCCGCGACAGCGGCGGCCTGCTCCGCTCCTATCGCTGCGAAGACGCCGAGCTGATCGTCGTCGCCATGGGCTCGGTGAACGGCACCATCAAGGACACCATCGACGAGATGCGCGCCGACGGGCTCAGCGTCGGCCTGGTGACGCTGGTGTCGTTCCGGCCGTTCCCGACCGCGGCGCTGCGCGAAAAGCTGGTGCGCGCGCGCAACGTCGTGGTGATCGAGAAGAGTCTCGCCGTCGGCATGGGCGGCCCGCTCGCCAATAACGTCGACCTGGCGTTGCGCAACGTCGGCGGCGCGCCGCAGGTGCATTCGGTCATCGCCGGGCTCGGCGGCCGGCCGATCACCAAGGCGTCGCTGCATCGCGTGCTGCGCGGCGCCTTCGTGCAGCCCTGGGAAGGCTCGCACTTCCTCGATCTCAACGAGAAGATCGTCGCCAAGGAACTGCATTACGTCCGCAAAGTGCGGCGCTCGGGCCCGACCGCCGAAAACCTGTTGCGCCGGCTCGGCCAAGCCGAAAAAGCCGCCGTGTAAGGGAGAAGCCGGTGAACGACCGCACACTGGATGCGACGCAGAAGCTGCACTTCTATCAGAAGGGCACCTTCACCGTCGGCAATCGGCTGGTTTCCGACCAGCAGCGCGCGGTGCAGGCCTCGATCGACCGCTCCAACGCGCTCACCTGCGGCCACCGCGCGTGCCAAGGCTGCGGCGAGGCACTGGGTGCGCGCTATGCCATGGACGCCGCGATGCGGGCCACCGGCGGCAACGTGATCGCCGCCAACGCCACCGGCTGCCTCGAAGTGTTCACCACGCCCTATCCGGAAACCTCGTGGCAGACGCCGTGGCTGCATTCGTTGTTCGGCAATGCCGCCGCGGTGGCAACCGGCGTTGCCGCCGCGATGCGCGTGAAAGGCCGCCCCGAAGTCCGCGCCATCGCCCAAGGCGGCGACGGCGGCACCACCGATATCGGCTTTGGCTGCCTGTCGGGCATGTTCGAGCGCAACGATGACGTGCTCTACATCTGCTACGACAACGAAGCCTACATGAACACCGGCGTGCAGCGCTCGTCGGCGACGCCGCCGGCGGCGCGCACCGCGACGACGCCGGCCTTGGGTCCGGAGCCGGGCAACGTTTTCGGCACCGGCAAGAGCGTGCCAAAGATCGCCGTCGCCCACGGCATTCCTTATGTCGCCACCGCCACGGTCGCCGACCTGCATGACCTCGAGCGCAAGGTGATGAAGGCGATGGGCATTCATGGCGCCCGCTATCTGCATATTCATGTGCCCTGCCCGCTCGGCTGGGGTTCGGCGTCGCAGGATACGATCCGGCTGGCGCGGCTCGCGGTCGAGTGCGGGTTGTTCCCGGTGTTCGAGGCCGAGCACGGCGTCGTCACCGGCAGCAGAAAAATCCGCCGGCAGGTGCCGGTCGCCGAATATTTGAAACCGCAGCGGCGCTTCGCCCATCTCTTTGGTTCGGAGGAAGGCAAAAGCCGCATCGCGCATTTGCAGGCGATCGCCGACCGCAACATTGCCGAATATCATCTGCTCGACGCGGAGGGAGAGGCCTGATGACGCACCCCTTCGCCATCAGTCTCGATGTCGGCACGAGCCTCGCCAACCTGACCGGGTCGTGGCGCACCTCGCGGCCGGTCTATGTCGATCGCCTGCCGCCGTGCAACCACGCCTGTCCGGCCGGCGAGAACATCCAGGGCTGGCTCTATCACGCCGAATCCGGCGATTACGAAACCGCCTGGCGCACCTTGACGACCGACAATCCAATGCCGGCGGTGATGGGCCGGGTCTGCTACCACCCTTGCGAAAACGCCTGCAACCGCGCGCAGGTCGACGAAGCGGTCGGCATCAATTCGGTCGAGCGCTTCCTCGGCGACGTGGCGATCCGCAACGGCTGGCGATTTGCGCCGCCGCCGGGCGCGACCGGCAAGCGCGTGCTGGTGGTCGGCGCCGGTCCGTCGGGCTTGTCGGCGGCTTATCACCTGCGGCGCATGGGGCATGCGGTCGAGATCCACGAGGCCGGCCCGTTTGCCGGCGGCATGATGCGCTTCGGCATTCCCAAATACCGGCTGCCGCGCGACGTGCTCGACGCCGAGGTCAACCGCATCGTCGACCTCGGCGTCGTCATCAAGCTCAACAGCAAGGTCGACCGCATCGTCGAGAGCATGCAGGCCGGTCGCTTCGATGCGGCGTTCCTCGCCGTCGGCGCCCATATCGGCAAGCGCTCCTATATTCCCGCCGGCTCGGCGGCGAAGATTCTCGACGCCGTCGCGCTGTTGCGCTCCATGGAAGGCGAAGAGAAGCCGCTCCTTGGCCGGCGCGTCGTCGTTTACGGCGGCGGCAACACCGCCATCGATGCCGCGCGCACCGCCAAACGGCTCGGCGCCACCGAGGCGATCATCGTCTATCGCCGCACCCGCGACCGCATGCCGGCGCACGACTTCGAGGTCGAGGAGGCGCTGCAGGAAGGCATCATGATGAAGTGGCTCTCGACCATCAAACGCATGGACGAGGGCGTGCTCACCGTCGAGAAGATGCAGCTCGACGCGACCGGCTTCCCGCAGCCGACCGGAGAATTCGAGGCGCTGGAGACCGACTCGCTGGTTTTGGCGCTCGGCCAGGACGTCGATCTGTCGCTGCTTGACGGCGTGCCCGGATTGGAAATCAAGGACGGCACGGTGCAGGTCGCCACCAACATGATGACCGGCTATGCCGGCATTTTCGCCGGCGGCGACATGGTGCCCTCCGAACGCACGGTGACGGTGGCGATCGGCCACGGCAAGAAGGCCGCGCGCCATATCGACGCCTGGCTGCGCGGCGCCGCCTATGCGCCGCCGCCGGCGCACGAGCTGGCGAGCTTCGACAAGCTCAACACCTGGTATTACGCCGACGCGCCGAAGACGGTGCGGCCGATGCTGGAAGTCGCCCGCCGGCAAAGCACCTTCGAGGAGGTACAGGGCGGCCTCGACGAGACCAACGCGCTCTACGAGGCGCGGCGCTGCCTGTCCTGCGGCAATTGCTTCGAATGCGACAATTGCTACGGCGTATGTCCGGACAATGCGGTGATCAAGCTCGGCCCCGGCAAGCGCTTCCAGTTCAACTACGACTATTGCAAGGGCTGCGGCGTGTGCGCGCAGGAATGCCCGTGCGGCGCCATCGGCATGGTGCCGGAGGAGATTTAGCTCGCCGATTTATTTCGGCGCGGTTGATTTAGGTCAATGCAGGAATGAACCGTCCTCAGCGTGATTTAGGCCAAGAATGTCAGGAGGATTCGATGCAAATCGGTAAGCCTCGCTCAACCGGGAAATCGACGACGCCTGAGCAGCAGGAGGAGCTGCTCGACTGCCGGATGGCCATGCTGGGTCTCCAGCTCACCCCGACCGAAATCGCCGATAGCGGCGCCCTTAAAGAGATGATGCGCCGCTGCCTGAGTTGCGGCTATCGCGAAGCCTGCGCCGTCGATTTGGAGCGCGATCCCAACAACCCGGTATGGGAAACCTATTGTCCGAACGCCGGCACGCTGATCGAGTTGGCGCAGGAGCGGTGGCTGACGCCCTTGCTCTAAGGCAGCGCTCCGGCGCGTCGATCCAGCGCCGCCGCCTTCGCCGCGGCGGCTCGTCAGCGGTCGCAACGACCGCCAATCTCATGCACCCTCTATGTGCTCCACTGCCGCGCGCCGGGTTTGCGGGCGTTGCGGCAGAGCTTCCGCCATCCGATATCTGAACGAGGCGGGGCAAAGCGAAAGGTGAGGTCATGAAAATCATCGTGGTCGGAGCCACCGGCACCATCGGCGCCGCGGTCGCCAAAGCGCTCGCGGCCAACAAGCACGAGGTCGTCGCCGCATCGCGCAACGGCGCCGTCAAGGTCAATCTCGACGAGCCGGCTTCGATCCGCGCCATGTTCGAGACTGTGCGCGACGTCGACGCGGTGGTGTCGTGCGCCGGCAACGCGGTGTTCAAGCCGTTCGCCGACCTCACCGACGCCGACTACGCGCTTTGCCTGCGCAGCAAACTGATGGGACAGGTGGCGCTCGCCCGCACCGCCAAGGATCAGCTCCGCGACGGCGGCTCGATCACCGTGACCACCGGCGTGCTGGCGATGCAGCCGATGCCGGGCAGTGCCGCGATCTCGCTGGTCAATGCCGGCCTCGAAGGTTTTGTGCGCGCCGCGGCGCTGGAAATGCCGCGCCGGCTCCGCATCAACGCCGTCAGTCCGCCGTGGGTGAAAGAAACGCTGGTGAAATTGCGCATGGACCCGGCCCACGGCATGGCCGCGGCCGACGTCGCCAAGGCCTACGTCTCCGCCGTCGAGGGCGCGCAGCAGGGCAAGGTCCTCGATCCGGGCAGACTCGGCGGATAGATTGAGCACGAAACTTCAGTTCCGCTATAACATGAGAACGCGATAGCAGGCTGCTGAGGTGTTCACTGGCATCCGCCAACGAAAGGAAGGGGAACGATTGGAGTTTGCGCAAATAACAATGAGTACAAAATAGTCAAAAAACCTTTCTTCCGAGGCGGCCAAAATGGACAAGTCAGCTCTAGAGTTGTCACTTCGCACGCTTGATGTTTGGTTCATAATATTTGGCATTCTGGTTGCAATTGGAGTGGTCGGAGAGTCAGTCGCCGGGTTTCTGCATTGGCGCAGAAGTGGCCAATTACAGGTCATCCAGACGGCTGAAAATCTCGCACTGGCCAATTCTGTTGCCGAAGCAAACAGAACAACAGAGGCGTTGAGATCGCACAATCTTGCCCTCCAAAACGAAATTATCGCGGCCGAGCACGCGCTGGCAGACCGTTTTATTTGGTACGATGATCGTTCGGCTATACAGGCCGTACTTTCACAATATCCCGGCCAAATCGTTCGCATTTGGATGTATCCAGCCTCATCGCCAGATACGTTTGCGCTAGGTATGACGATTGCCGGATTGATGTTTAGTGCCAAGTGGCAAGTAACGCTATGGGATTTGCATACGGCATCTGCAGTCCCCGGCGTGCATATTTTATATCGAGAGGGCGCTTTAAATGCCAAAGAGGCGGCAGGGGCGTTAGTTACCAGCTTAACGAAGGCAAAGCTTGAAATGGTATCTGGTCCTACCGCCATGAAAGGCGATGAGCCGCTCACAATTCCGCCGGCACCAGCAACCGTAGCCTGGAGTACGAGTAAAGATATTCCCAACGAAGAGACGATTCGGATTTTTATTGGCGGAAAGCACAACCCATTCCGTTGAAGCCCCCCGTCGCCAGCCTGTCACGCCGGAATCCCTCTAGCGCCACGACGCAATCGCGATGGCGACCCAGGCGGTGACTAACGATGCTGCCGTCAGTGAGAGCGTCGCATAAGCATACCAAGGCCGATCTGGTATCGCTGGGGGCCGCCGCTTCATGGGTATAAACTTAAGAGCGGTGAGCGGCCGTCAATCGATAAACAGCCTGAAAAATCTAACCGGCAGTCGCCGAAAATCGCTCTAGCGGCGACCTGCCACCTTGTTCATCGCCCTCCAGCCTCCCGCATGGTGTTGCTCATCCGAGCCACGATCACCCATCGTCATTGCCGGGCTTCGACCCGGCAATCCATGCTGCGTTCGGCCAAAGCAGACTTGCCGCGAAGCTCTGGTGTGCCAGTGCTAAGCATGGATACGCGGGTCAAGCCCGCGTATGACGGCCCGGAAAAAAACGTCTCCGACCTCGCGACCTTCCGCTTGAC
>JBEKIC010000079.1:0-13569 GCA_050011955.1 Xanthobacteraceae bacterium | reverse complement strand
GTAGGCAAAGCCTTTGCCGACAAACGCCGCAGCGCGGGCGTCGTCTCGGGTGATCTGTTCGTCGGCGACGTGGCGGGAGCGACAGCGCTTGTCATCGACGACCTCATCAGCACGGGCGGCACGCTCCGGCGTGCGGCTCGCGCCGCCCGCAAGGCCGGTGCGAAGCGGGTGCTCGCGCTGGTGACGCACGGCCTGTTCATGCCGGGGGCCGAGGCCGCGCTCATGGATCCTGCGATCGAGCGGGTCGTCGTTACCGACTCGGTGCCCGCGTTCCGGCTCGGTACCGACTCTGCCCGGGCCAAAGTGGACATCCTTGGCGTGGCGCCACTCTTCGCCGAGGTTGTTCGCCGCCTGCACGCCGGCGAGGCGCTGACCGATCTCCTGGTCTTTTAGTAGAGCCTGATCTTTTCGGAAAACCGCTATCCACTTTTCCGGATCATGCTCCGAGGCTTCTTGCGAGCTTGACCGCGTCTGCAGCCGCGAGCCGCAGATAAGTACGCGCGAGCGGCGCCCATCTCTCCGGCGTGCGTGGATCAGGCTCCAACAAGTGCGCGATGGCAAGCCGAGCCCGCAGCGTGGCGCGATGGCAGCGATAGAAGATAAAAAGCTCCTCGGAATCTCCGTCGTGCAGCGCGTGCACGATGTGGCGCCGTAAATATTCGCCGGCCCAGGCGGCGCCGAGCCGTTCGCATTCGACACACAGGAACGCGATTTCGTCGAAAGGATCGACCATTCTCAGGCGTGGATTGAATTCCAGGCAGTCGATGATACGCACGGGATCGCCGAGGCAAATGTGTTCGGGCCGCAGGTCGCCGTGCCCATCGACGATGCGCCGCGTTCGTACGCGCTTGGCCAATAGCCGAGCCCGCGCGGCCAGGAAGCGGCGCTGCACGGCATCGCTGTATCGCACCGACCCCGACGGAAGTTGAAAGCGCGGGTCGAGAAGAATACGGCGATTGTAGGCGAGACTGCGCCACCACTCCGCCACATGCACGGCGGGTGAGATGAACACGGCGCCGGCGCGGCGATAGAACCGCACAAGAACGGACGCCAGGCGGTCGAGCTGCCAGCGATGCAGGCGTCCCTCAATGATGACGCGGTCCAGCATCTGGGTCTCGTCGAGACGGTTCATGACCACGAGCCAGTCGACGACTTCGCCAGCACCGCCGATCGCAAGGCCATGCGCCGAACGCACCAGCGGAACCACGTCGCGATAAACGTCGGCAGCGAGGCGGCGATTGAGTCTGAGCTCGGCCCGGCAAGCCGCCTCGCGGCGGGCGAGCGTCGAGAAATCGAGATAGGGGAAACGAACCGGCTTTTTCAGCTTGTAAACCCGATCGCCGGCAAGAAATACCTGCGACATGTGAGTCTCACGACGGGTGACTTCGGGCACAGGCGGCCGATAGGCGTCGCCCCGCAGCAAGAATTCGCTCTTGTCAGCGAACGACAGATCGGCCGCCGCAAGCGGCTTCGGTTCTGGGCCGGGTGGGTGCTTCTCGACCAACATGAATCAAGGATATGGCCTGTCGAAGCCGAGCGCCAAGTAGACCACGCAACTACATCGTCGGCTCCAGTACAACCGACTTCAAATCCTTTTCAGCCTGATCTCAGCGCCGTTAAGCTCGTCAAGAACGCTTTCGTGCATTGAATCCATCAGGGCGCCGATGCTGGTAGCCCTGGCCGCGCATTGTTCTCGGACCTTAACCCACACATCTGCACACGCCGCGCCGAAGCTGGCATTGTCATCGATCTCGTAGGTGCCTTCGGACAGGCGCTGGCCGCTCTTTATAATCTCAAGCTTCACTTTCATGGATACCTCCTTAACACATTTTTTCTGAAACCGCCCCACCGCAGCCGGGAGGCGACATGCAAAAAAAACGCGCAAAATCACGGCCCAGCAGTTCCCCTCGCCTCTGCAACAGCAGATTCAGTTGCGCGGCTCCCATTGTCGTTGATCCTGGTCAAAATGATGGGGTCATACGGAACTTCAAACCGCGAAGGATCAAAGCCGCGAACCGACGAACGAGCTGGAGCCATCGGCCGTGAATGCAATCGGCGAGACGATTCACAACTATTTGCGTATCCCGAAACGAACGAACGACGGCGGCTGCGCCGGCGCTATTCGAGGGTCTTGCGGAAGCGCAGGATGCTCAGCGTGAGGAGCAGGAGTGCAAGGATCGCCATCGCCACGAAATCCGGCCACAACACGTCGACGCCGACGCCCTTGAGCAGCGTCCCGCGGATGACGACCAGGTAATAGCGCAATGGATTGATGTAGGTGAACCACTGCAGCACCTGCGGCATGCTCGCGATCGGGTAGGCGAAGCCAGACAAAATGAAAAACGGGCTGAGGATGAGGAAATTGGTCGAGAACGCCTGCTGCTGGGTGGAGCAGACCGTGGAGATGAGCAAGCCGATCGCCAGCGTGCAGAGCAGAAACAGCGTGGTACCAAGCAACAGCACGAATGGGTTGCCGACGAAGGGAATGCGGAACCATACGAGCCCGACGGTAACGACCAGCGCGACCTCGCCCAGGCCGACCAGGAAGAACGGCACGGTCTTGCCGAGGATGAACTCGGCCGGCCGTACCGGGCTCACCATGATCTGTTCGAGGGTGCCGACTTCGCGCTCGCGCACGATGGCAAACGCCGTGAGATTCACGATCAGAACCAGCGTCAGCGTGCCGATGACGCCAGGCACGAAGAACCAGCGGCCGTTAAGATCCGGGTTGAACCAGGGCCGCTGCTCGAGCGTCACCCGCACCTGCCGCATTCCCTGGGCGCCCTGGACGCGCTGCGCCAAGTCGGTCACGTAATCCTGGGCAAATCCCGACGCGATCGTGTTCACATAGCCCAGCGCGATCAGCGCAGTGTTCGAGTTGGTGCCGTCGACGATGACTTGGAGCGGCGCGGCTTGACCCTTGCGCAACAGTTCGGCGAAACCTGCGTGAATGACCAGCGCGACCGCGGCGCCGCTGGCATCGATGATTTTGTTGATCTCGCGCTGCGACGCAGCCACCTTGACGATATCGAAACGATTGCTCGAGGTGAAGCGCGCCACCAATTCGCGGCTTTCCTGCGAATGGTCGAGGTCGAGCACCGCCGTGGACACGTGATAGACCTCGAAGCTTGCCGCATAGCCGAAGATCAACATTTGCAGTATCGGCGGCACGACCAGGAGGAAGCGCGCCGCCTTGTCGCGGCTGATCTCAAGGAATTCCTTGATCATGATCGGTACGAGGCGCGCGAACATCTGTTCGTCCAAACCGGTTCAGGTCAGGCGTTTGCGAAACGCCCGGGCGGCGAGCCCAACGACCGCGAGGGCATAAATGACGAGGAACAGGATCGGCATCATCAGCTGACCGATGCCGATGCCTTTCAGGAAGATCGCCTTGATGATGGTGACGTAATATCGCGCGTATATCAGATAGGTCAGATCCTGGATGAACAGCGGCATCTGATCGATCGGGAAGATATAGCCCGAGAGCAGCATCGCCGGCAGCAACGTCGCCACCAGCGCAATCTGACTGGCGCCGACCTGGCTGCGGATCAGGACGGAGAACAGATAGCCCATGCTCAGCACGACGGCGAGAAACAACGTCGTGGTGAGGAATAGCGCGAACAGCGTGCCGCGGAACGGCACGGCGAACCATAGCACGGCGATCGTCAGGCAGAAGGCGGCGTCGAGCCAGCCCAGCATCAGGTAGGGAATGAGCTTACCGAACATGACCTCGCTCGATGTCACCGGCGTGGAAACGAGAAGCTCCATCGTTCCGCGCTCCCATTCGCGCGCGATGGTAAGCGAGGTGAGCTGCGCTCCGACCATCGCCATGATGACGGCGACGAGTCCGGGGATGATGAAGTTGCGGCTCACCAGATCTTCGTTGAACCAGACCCGCGATTGCACCACCAAAGGCGTGACTTGCTGCAGGGTGCGGCCCTGGCGGTCGAGCCACGACAGCTGAATGTCGTTCGAGTAGCCGCTTACCACCGCCGCCGCGTAAGCAAACGCGATATTCGCCGTGTTGTCGTCGGTGCCGTCGAGAATCGCCTGCACCGAGGCAGTTCCGGCGTCGTTCAAGCGCTCGGAGAAATCGGGCGGCACCACGATGCCGGCCCGGCAATCGCCGCGATCGATCGCCGCCACCATTTCGGGGTAGGTTTTGACGTTGTGGGCGATGGCGAAATAGAGCGACGCCTGGAAATGCTTGAACAGGTCCTGGCTCGCCTGGCTGCCCTCGCGGTCGAACGTGCAGATCGGCAGGTGCTTGAGGTCGAGATTGACGCCGTAGCCAAACAAAAACATTTGCGTGAATGGCAGCAGCAGCGCAATCATCAGGCTGCGCGGATCGCGCCAGATCTGCAGCACTTCCTTCACGGCCAGGGCCTTGAGCCGGCGCAACCTCATGCCGCCTGCCTCCGTTTGGCCATATCGGCGGCGACAAGGTGCACGAAGATGTCCTCGAGCGAGGGATGGATGAGCTCGAGAGCACTCGGCCGCAGCGACTTCTCAGCCAGATAAGCCGGCAACTCGGTGAGGCTGCGCGCGGCGTCGCGGACCAGAACATGGATGGCATTGCCGAAGACGGAAGCATCGACCACTCCCGGCGCTTGCTGCAGCGCCGCCAGCGTCGGTCCGAGCAATTCGCATTCGACGAGGAGAAGCTCGCCGCCGAGCGCCGTGCGCTTGAGCTCGTCCGGACTGCCGATGGCGATGATCCGGCCTTGATTGATCAGCGCCGCGCGATGGCAATATTCGGCCTCGTCCATATAATGGGTCGAGACCAGCACCGTGACGCCGTCGGCGGCGAGCATGTGGATGAGATCCCAGAACCGCCGCCGCGACGTCGGCTCGACGCCCGAGGTCGGTTCGTCGAGAAACAGGATCGGCGGCCGATGCAGAACGGCGCAGCCGAGCGCCAGCCGCTGCTGCCAGCCGCCGGCGAGCGTCGCGACCAGCGCTTTCTCGCGGCCGCCGAGCCCGGCCATGTCGATTGCGAACCGCATCCGCTCGGCAAGCTGCTGGCGCGGCACACTGTAGATGCCGCCGAAGAACCGCAGGTTTTCCTCGACGGTGAGGTCGCGATAGAGCGAAAACTTCTGCGACATGTAGCCGATGTGTTCGCGCACCCGCTCCGGGTCGCTCACCACGTCGATGCCGCCGACTAATACCCGTCCGGCGCTGGGGCGCAGTAAGCCGCAGAGAATGCGGATGATCGTCGACTTGCCGGCGCCGTTCGGGCCCAAAAACCCCACGATCTCGCCGCGCCCGATGCGAAAGCTGACGTCATCGACGGCGACAAAGCTGCCGAATCGCTTGACCAGACCTTCGACGACGATTTGCGCGTCGGCCGCTGCGTTGTTGGCGTTCATCGGCTTTGCTCTTGGTCTTCGAGCAGCGCCACAAACACGTCCTCAATGCTCGGAGCGGCGACGGCGATATCGGCGAAGGCGACGTTGCCCCGTTGCAAGGCACTGCGCAGTTCGGGAATCCGCAGCGCCGCATCGTCGACCACGGCGTGGACGCCGTCGCCGACCAGAATGACGTTGCTGACACCTTCCAGCTCGGCGATCGCCGTGCGGACCTCCCGGCCGCGGTCCGACGCGATGGCGACCACCGCCCCGGGCATACGCTGTTTGAGCGCCGCCGGCGTGTCGCAATAAAGCACGCGGCCGTTATGCAGCAGCGCCAAACGGTTGCAGCGCTCCGCCTCGTCTAGATAGGCGGTGGTGATGAGGATCGTCACGCCCTCCTCGCGCAAGCCGTAGAGGATGCGCCAGAAGTCACGGCGCGAGACCGGATCGACCCCCGTGGTCGGTTCGTCGAGCAATAGAATTTGCGGCGTGTGGACAAGTGCACAGGTGAGACCAAGCTTTTGCTTCATCCCTCCCGAAAGCTGCCCGGCGCGCCGTCTGCGGAATTGGCTCATTCCCGACGCGGCCAGCAAGCGGTTGGCGCGCTCTTCGCGAACGTCCTTGGCGACTTCGAACAGATCGGCGTAGAAACGGATGTTCTCGTCGACGGTGAGGTCCTCATAGAGGCCGAACCGCTGCGGCATGTAGCTGAGATGTTGCTTCGCGGACTCAGGATCCGACAGCACATCCACGCCGTCGATGACGATGCCGCCGCCGTCCGGCTGCATGACGCCGGCGAGCATTCGCATCGTGGTGGTCTTGCCGGCGCCATCAGGCCCGACCAGGCCGAAAATCTCGCCGCGGTTGACGGTAAACGACATGCCGTCGACGGCCGCGGCCGCGGCAAACCGCTTGCAGAGCCCATCGACGGCGACAATGGGCGCGGGCGCTCCGCTCATGGCTTGCCTGCGGGAAGCGCTTCCAGCGTCGCGTCCGCCGGCATGCCGGGCACCAGCTCATGGGTCGGATTGTAGATGTCGATGCGGATGCGGTAGACCAGCGTCACCCGTTCGGCATGCGTCTCCACGCTTTTCGGGGTGAATTCGGCGTTGGAAGAGATGAAGGTGACGCGGCCTTTGTAGGTCTTGCCCGGATAGGTATCGGTGGTGACCGTCGCCAGCTGATCGTAGCGGATTTTTCCGATATCGGTCTCGTTGATGTAGGCGCGCAGCCAGACGTGATCGAGATCGGCGAGCGTCACCACCGGCGTACCAGGAACCATGACTTCGCCGAGCTCGGCCTGCCGCACCTGAATGACGCCGGAGAAGGGCGCGCGCAACACGGTGTAGCCAAGCACGATCTGCGACAGTTTCAGGTTTTCCTCGGCAGTATGGATATTGGCCTGGGCGAGTTCGACCTGACGCTGGGAAGCGTTCTCAAGCGCCTGATCACGCTGATGCGCGGCCTGCGACTGGCGAAACAGCGCATAGGTCTGGTCGCGCTGCTCGACGGTGCCGGCACCCTTCTGCAACAGGAAATCGGCGCGTTTATATTCGGCCTCGCGGAATTCGAGATCGGCGGCGTCGAATTCGACGGTGCGCTGTGCCGCGACGAGGTTCTTCTCAGCGGCGGCAAGCTGCCGCTTCTGCATTTCCAGCGTCGCGGCATTGACCGCGACCTGCTGGCGGTAATCGGAATCGTCGAGCCGGGCGACTAGCGTGCCGGCATCCACCCACTTTCCCTCGTCGAACGGCAGCTCGACGATGGTCGACTGCACGGTCTTGAAGCCGAGCACGCTTTGGTGCGCCTCGATGTTGCCGGAAACCAGAATGGTACCGGCGAGCCGCGGTCCGGTGAGCCACTTTTGCAGGGTGCCCCGCTCGAAATAACCGGCAACGGCCGCGGCGACGAGCACGATGGCGACAACCAACAGCGCCCATTTGTGCCGAGTTTGGGTGGGCGTTTCGGCTTTCGATCGAACGGCAAGCGGCGAATGCATCGTCTCGCCTCCAAAATCATTGCCGCCCTTTATGCCTCCTGCCGGCGTACCCCTCTTTGATCCATGTCAGAATTTCGAGTGCGGCAATGGATTCAAGGCGTTGTCGCTTCATCGATACCTCACATCGAGCCTTGATGTAAATCAACGCCCCGGGACGGTTGAGCGCCTAATCAGGAACGTTCGCACGTGCCCGACATGTCAATTCCCGGTAGGAGGTTTGGCATGCATAGCGATCTATCGCGCCGCTCGTTTCTTCGCGGCTCCGCTTTGACGACGGCGGGAGCGACAATGGTCAACGCGACATCAGCGCTTCTTGCCCGAGCCGAGACGGCGGAGAACAGCGCGTCCGGCGCCGGGTCCGACGCAGTTCCGATCACGTTGCAAGCCAACGGCGCAGCGCGGGTGCTGCGGGTCGAGCCGCGAGCGACCTTGGCCGAGGTATTACGCGGGCCGCTCGGCCTGACTGGGACCAAGATCGGCTGCAATCGCGGCGCCTGTTCCGCGTGTACAGTCTTGCTCGACGCGCAACCGATCTGCTCGTGCATGATGCTCGCCATCGACGTCGGTGCGCGCGCCATCACCACGATCGAGGGTCTGGCGCAAGGCGACACGCTGCATCCGGTGCAACAGGCGTTTATCGAGCATGATGCCTTGCAGTGCGGCTATTGCACGCCGGGGATGGTCCTGAGCTGCGCAGCACTCCTTGACCGCATGCCCGCGCCCGATGCCGACGATGTCCGTGCTGCGATCAGCGGCCACGTTTGCCGTTGCGGCACTTATCCGCATGTCGTCAAAGCGACGCTCGCCGCCGCCAAGGCTTGCAGGGGGTGACCATGGCGACACAAGAAACCCTGCGCACCGAGACGTTTCCCTCCGGCATCGCCAGCGTCGGTCTCGGCAAAGTGCAGCGAGAGATCCCCGCCGACGAGCCGCCGGCGTTGCCGCCGAATGAGGAACTGGCGGTGATCGGCAAGCCGGCGCTGCGCCACGACGGGCGAGCCAAGGTGACCGGCGCCGTCCGCTTCACGGCCGACATTTCGCTTCCCGGCATGCTGCATGCCCGCATTCTCCGCTCGCCGCTGCCGCACGCGCGCGTACGCTCGATCGACATTTCGGCGGCGTCGCGTCATCCCGGCGTGCGCGGAATCCTGGTCATTGCCGGCCTGGATGATCCGCAAAGCGCCAGCTTGCGCTACATCGGCGCGCCGGTTGCCGCAATTGCCGCCGTCTCGATGACGGCGGCGGAAGATGCGCTGCGCCTGATCCACGTCGATTATCAATCGCTGCCCTTTGTCGTCGACATGGACCGGGCGCGCGCGCAAACGGCGCCCGCGGTTTACGCCAGCGCAGACATCGCGCCTGGCGGCCATCCCTCGGGCTGGCCCGCGGCTTTAAATCTGCCGCTCAACGGCAACGTGCGTGGGCCGGCCATCAGCCGCCGCGGCGACATGAGCCGAGGCTTTCGGGAAGCCGATATCGTCGTCGAAGCCGACTATCGCACCCAGGTGCAGACCCATTGCTGCCTGGAGCCGCACGGCATCGTTGCCGACTGGCGCGCAGACGGGCTGACGGTTTACATCTCCACGCAATACACCACCGGCGTGCGCCACGAGCTGGCGGAGGAGTTCGGCCTGCCGCTCAATCGCGTCCGGGTGATCGTCGACGCCATGGGCGGCGGCTTTGGCTCCAAGTCGACGCTTGGCAATTATGGGCGCTTTGCCGTCGAGCTGTCCCGCCGCGCGCAAGCGCCGGTTCGCCTCGTCCTCGACCGGGAAGAGGAACAGATGGACGCGGGCAATCGCCCGGGGACTTGGCAGCGATTGCGCATCGGCGCCAAACGCGACGGCGCGCTGACCGCAATCTCGCTTCTGAGCTACGGCACGGCGGGTGTCGCGCTCGGCGCCGGCGTCGGCTTCAACGCCGAGGCGCTTTATGCCTGTCCCAATTTCGAGGGCGCGCAGCACGACGTGTTCATCAATGCCGGGCCGGGCTGCGCGATGCGCGCGCCGGGCAACACACCCGGTGCTTTCGGACTCGAGCAGGCGATCGACGAATTGGCCGAACGGCTTGCCATCGACCCGCTCGTCCTGCGCGAGCGTATCGATCCGAGTCCGGCGCGGCGTGAAGAGCGGCGCATCGGGGCCGAGCGGATCGGCTGGCGGCGCCGGCACGCTCCGGGCGCCGATCCTGGCCCCGTGAAACGCGGCCTCGGCGCAGCGCAATCGCTCTGGATGGCCAATGTGCAGATCAATTCGGCCTGCGAGGTGCGCGTGATGCGCGACGGCACGGTCGAAGTGCTCTCGAGCGTGCAAGACATCGGGACCGGCACCGGGACGGTCATGGCGCAGACCGTCGCCGAAGTTTTCGGGCTTCGCGCCGAGGAGATTACAGTGCGCATTGGCGATACCGAGTTTCCGCCTGGCCCGCCGTCTTACGGCAGCCGCGCGACCGCATCGATCACTCCGCCGGCGCGCACCGCTGCCTGGCGCGTCTTGCAGTCGCTGTTGCGCGAAGCTGGGCTTGCACTCAATGCCGCCACCGAGGACCTCGTCGCGCGCAAGGGAAGAATTTTGGTTCGCGACGACCCGAGCCGCGGCATCAGTTTCCGGGAAGCCACCGCGCGGTTGCGCACCGACCGCATCAGCGCGATTGCTTCGCGCAGCGACGATTATCCCGGATTTCGCCGGCGCATGGGCGATGCGGCGCTGGCACACCAGGATTTGGGTGGCGTGCAATTTGCCGAAGTGGCGGTCGATACCGAGACCGGCATCGTGCGAGTGGAGCGCGTCGTCGCCGTGCAGGATTGCGGCCGGCCAATAAATCCGCGGCAGATCGAGAGCCAGGTCCATGGCGGCATCCTGATGGGGCTCTCCTATGCGCTGTTCGAGGAACGCATCCTCGACCGGCACACCGGCCGCATGGTCAACCCAGACCTCGAACACTACAAGCTCGCCGGCCCGCGCGAGACGCCGGCGATCGACGTCGTGATCCTGGAAAACTATCAGGGCAACAGCTCAACCGACGCCTATGGCATTGCCGAGCCAGCCAACATCGCTACCGCGCCGGCGATCGCCAACGCCGTCTACAACGCGATCGGCGTTCGCCTGCGCAGCCTGCCGATGACGCCTGCGGCGATCCTCGCCGCGCTCGGCAAAATCCCCGAGAGGAGGAGCTGAAACCGTGAACCGCTTTGCTTTCGCCAATGCACGGACGATTTCCGAGGCTGCGGTCGCGGCATCGACGACTGCGGCCGATGCGATGATCGTCCCTCCCGAAGCTGCAGGCCAGGGCGAAACATCGGTGGTGAAGGCCGGCGGCATCGACCTCCTAGATCTCCTGAAAGAGGGTCTTTTAACGCCGACAAAGCTGGTGAATCTGAAAGAGGTGCCGGGGCTCGATACGGTCGTCGAAGAAGACGACGGCGGCTTGCGGATTGGCCCCATGGTCACACTGGCATCGCTCGCCGAGCATCCTTTGCTGCGGGAGCGGTACGCCGCGCTCGCCGAGGTCTTGCGCGGCTCGGCGAGTCCACAAATCCGCAACGTTGCGACGTTGGGCGGCAACCTCCTGCAGCGCCCGCGCTGCTGGTACTTTCGCTCGCATGCCTATCGCTGTCTGCGCAAAGGCGGCGGCCACTGCTTCGCCATTTCGGGCGAAAACCAGTATCACGCGATCTTCGACAATGCGCTTTGCGCAATTGTCCATCCCTCTACGATCGCCACGGCATTGGTGGCCTTGGACGCGCAAGTCGAGTTGACGGATGCAGCAGCCGCTCAGCGCGTAGTGTCGCTCGAGGATTTTTTCGTTCTGCCGGATCGTGATCTCCAGCGCGAGAACGATTTACGGCCGCAGGAAATCCTGACCTGCGTCCGCGTGCCGAAGCCGCCGGCAAACCTGCGCATGGCGCATATCCGGCAAGGCGAACGGGACTCGTTCGACTGGCCGCTCGCCGACGTGGCCGTGGCGCTCGATCTCGATGCGGGTGGCATCTGTAGACGCGCGGCGATCGTCCTCGGCGCGGCGGCGCCTGTGCCGCACCGAGCCAAGACCGCCGAGGCGGCGCTGACCGGCAAACGGATCGACGAAAACATGGCCGCGGCAGCAGGACGCGCCGCGCTCGACGGCGCCACGCCACTATCCAGGAACGTCTACAAACTGCCGTTGTTCGAGACCCTCGTCCGCGGTGCGATCCTCACCGCCGTGGCCTGACAATGATCCGCGACACGCGCGGATCGCCGCGCGCGACTTCAGCTTTGCAAACAGGAGCAGGACATGCAAACGCCGCCTGAGATCGAGTTTCAAGGCGTGGCCAGAACGCCGGCAATCGAAGATGCCATCGAGAAGCACGTGGCACAGCTCGAGCAGCGCTGGGGCCGCATAACCGCGTGCCGGGTGGTGCTGAAAGGCCCCGGGGAGCATCACCGCACCAGCGGGCTTTACGAGGTCCACGTTCGTCTCGCACTGCCGGACGGCCGTGAGGTGAATGTGGAAAGAACGCCGCCGGCGGATGAGCGGCATGCAGATCTCACATTCGCCATTGACGATGCCTTCAAACACGCCCGCAGGCAACTCCAGGATCAAGTCCGCCGCGCGCAGGGCCAGGTGAAACACCATGACGGCTTGCCCACGGGAACGGTCGTGCGTATCGATCCGTCCGGTGAGTTCGGCTTCCTCGAGACCGGTGACGGCCAGGAAGTTTACTTCCACCGCAACAGCGTTCTCGACGGTGCATTTTCCCGGTTGCACGTGGGCTCGCGCGTGACCTTTGCCGAGGAGCTCGGCGAAAAGGGTGCGCAGGCAACGACCGTAAAGCTTCTGGGGAAACATGGGCTCCGCGTGTGATCGCGCCGTCGGTCATGAGCCGCGCAGCATGGGAGCATTTTCCCCATGACGCCGATGTCGGGGTGCGCGGCTTTGGCACAACGCCCGCGGAGGCGTTTGCGCAGGCGGCGCTGGCGTTGACGGCGGTGGTCACCGCAGCACGAGTCGAGCCGCTGAGTTCCGTCGAGATCGGATGCGAGGCGCCAGACCTTGAGCTGTTGTTTGTCGATTGGCTCAACACGATCATCTATGAGATGGCGGTCCGCCGCATGCTGTTCGCTCGCTTTGACGTGAAGATCGAGGGCACTCGGCTGGAAGCGACGTTATGGGGCGAACCCGTCGATGTCGCGCGGCACGCGCCCGCCTGTGAGCCGAAGGGCGCGACCTACACGGCATTGCGGGTCGGAAAGGACGCCGAAGGCCTGTGGTCGGCCGCGTGCGTCGTGGACGTATAAACGAGCCGGCAAATGGATACCAACCGCCTCACGCGCGTCGATGCAACGACCTGGCGCATTGAACCTCAGGGCGCGATGCGAGTGCCGGCCATCATCTACGCCGACGAAGACCTGATCCGCGACATGGACGACAAGGTCTACGAACAGGCAGCCAACGTCGCGACGCTGCCCGGGATCGTCCAGGCCTCCTATGCGATGCCGGACGCGCACTGGGGTTACGGTTTTCCCATTGGCGGTGTGGCTGCTTTCGATCCCGACAAGGGCGGTGTCGTTTCGGCCGGCGGCGTCGGCTTCGATATCTCATGCGGCGTGCGCACCATGCTGACCGGTCTCAAGGTTGCCGACATTCTTCCGGTGCAGGGAGCGCTGGCCGACACGCTTTATCGCCAAATCCCGGCCGGCGTCGGCAGCAGAGGTCCCATCACGCTCGACGAGACCGATATGGACGCGATGCTGGCCGGCGGCGCTTCCTGGGCGGTCGAGCGGGGCTGGGGCGAGGCGCGCGACCTCGAACGAATTGAGGAAGACGGCAAGATGGCCGGCGCCCAGCCCGCAAACGTCTCCGAGCGCGCCAGGGAACGACAGCGCCGCGAAATGGGCACGCTCGGTTCGGGCAACCACTACCTCGAGATTCAAGTCGTCGCCGAAATCTTCGACGCCAAGGTCGCGGACATTTTCCGACTTTCGCCAGACGACGTCGTTGTTACCATCCATTGCGGTTCGCGCGGACTGGGTCACCAGATCGGCACGGAATTCCTCAAGGAAATGCTGCTGGCGGCGAAAGCCTCTGGCATCGCGCTGGTCGACCGAGAACTCGCCTGCGCCCCGATCAACTCGGAGGTCGGCGAGCGCTATCTCGGCGCCATGCGTGCGGCCATCAATTGCGCCCTGGCCAACCGCGAAATCCTCGGTCACTACGCGCGCCGCGTCTTCGCTCATT
>JBEKIC010000078.1:0-13610 GCA_050011955.1 Xanthobacteraceae bacterium | reverse complement strand
CATAGCGCACGCCGCACCGCCGCTGAACTACCGACCGCGATTTCCTGCCTCGGCGCTTTTCCGACGCCGGCCGCCCGCGCGTGTGGATTGATCCGCGATTGCCGGCGTCCGAAAACCTGCACAGGAAGCGACATGCTTAATTGGTGGGCTGCGGAGCCGCACGCCGACGCGGCTTCGCGCAGAGCTATTTCACACCGCTGGCTGCCTGTTCGATGAGGGCGGCAACGGCACACTGGGATTGGAGACGTAGATTGCGTGACAGCCAGGCACCTCGGCGACGGTGGCGCCGGCCCGTTTCGCCATGAATTGCTGTGCCGGATAAGGAATCATTTTGTCGTCGCGGACTTGAAAGGAAGCCGCTCACATCACTCATGAACGAGGACAGGTCGTTTTGCGAAATGCTTATCCCCGATGAACGCCCCCCTACTGCCTTCGCTGAACCATCGAGGAAGCCATGGCGGACATCACGATCCTCAACTTCGATAAGGATGGAGCACTCGCAGGCGAGCTCCCGGTCCTTGGCCCTAACGTCACAGACGTCGTCCTGATCGTACATGGTTGGAACGAAGGTCCGGAAAGCGCGCTGAGCCACTATCAGGACCTCATCGGCCCGCTTGATGCAATTCTCTCTAACAACGCAGCGCGGCGGCAGGGGCACACAGTAGCCTACTTCGGTGTGATCTGGCCGTCTGCTAAATATGCAGATGATCTAACGGTGATCGGCATGCGGGCCGATGTTGGCGGTCCACCGCCTGCTGGGATCGTTGCAGGCGGACCGAACGCCACAGCTTTGAACGATGCGGATCTAAAAGCGCGTGCTCGGGACGTGGCACAGTTTCTCGGGATCGATCCGGATCGACTCGCTACTCAGGCTCTTCAGGCGGCGGGCAACCAAGGCGCACGCGACGCTTTCGTCTTGACGCTTCAGAACGCCACGGCGGCTCGTCGCCTGGCTTTTGCGGATGAGCAGACCAAGGCGGAGTACGACGCCGCTTTTAGTGACAGGGGCAGCAATCTCTTTTCCGCCATTGATCATGAGCTGCAGCAGCTGTTCACGAACGTCGCAGACGTGGTCAACGACAATCCGTTAATCGGCTGGCTCCAACAACTGCGCCGCGACGCGAACGCGAAAATCGCCTGGATTCTTAACCTCTTTGCGTATAACGAGATGAAAATCCGCGCCGGTGTCGTGGGTACGGGTCTGGCCGCCCACGTGCTCACCCCGATGCTGGCCGACAGAAAGCGTGTCCACCTAGTCGGCCACAGCTTCGGTGGCCGCCTCATGACCGCAGCCACCGCCACCGCAGAGGGCAAGATCAGCAATCTGACCCTGCTCGAAGGAGCATTCTCCCACAACGCGCTTAGCGTCGACCCCGACGGACCGATCAATGGAGCCTATAGGTCGGTGATCGACAATGCCAAGGTCGCCGGCCGGATCGTCGCTGCGCACAGTGATCATGACGTGCCCGTCTGGATTGCCTATCCACTAGCATCGCGGGTCTTCCGCGACAGCTATTCGCTTAGGCTGGCGGCGAGTCCGCTCGGACAGGTGCTTGGCGGTCCGACGGACCGGTACCGCGCTATGGGCGCGAATGGTCCCCAGAACCTATCCGGTGTGAGCCACTCGATCTTTATCGGGACCTCGTTGCCAGCGCTGAACCCCGGTGTGTATGCGCTCGATTGCACAAGCTTTGTGGCGTCCCACTCGGACGTATGGAAGCAAGGGTCGGCCTATATCGTCGCAGCCGGCCTTCTATCTGACTAGGCGCGTCTACTGCTAAGCTCGGCTTTGAGTCTAACCGCAAAGAACTCACGCGAGGTACTCGCTTCCGGGTTACGCCCGATAGCGGACAATGGTGCGGCCGAGAGGACTCGAACCTCCACGGGTTGCCCCGCTAGCACCTCAAGCTAGTGCGTCTACCAATTCCGCCACGACCGCATGTGGGGTAAACGCGCCACGAACTAGCGCGCGACGGCGCGATGTAACAGTTCGCCCTTGCCCCGACAAGACCCGTATCCGGCGTGGTTTGCGATGGGGTTTTCGTGCGATATTCTCTCCCGAACGGCATACGGCAAGGTATTCACACGCGCAGCGATCTGACGATTGGCCTTCACCCCGCCGCCGGCTCGCCGCCGGTCGAATGGCTTGTAAGCGACGCGCCCGTCGACTACGCGAGCGCGCTCGCCACCATGGCGGCCCGCGCGGCAGCGATTGCGCGGGGCGAGGCCAGCGAGCTCATCTGGCTCCTCGAGCACCCGCCGCTTTACACCGCCGGGACCTCGTCGCGGCCGCAAGAGCTGATCGAGGCGCGCTTTCCCGTCCATATCGCCGGTCGCGGCGGCCAGTTCACCTATCACGGTCCGGGCCAGCGCGTCGGCTATGTCATGCTCGATCTTAAGCGTCGGGCGCCGGATGTCCGTCGCTTCGTCGCCACGATCGAGGAATGGATCATCCGCACGCTCGCCGCCTTCGATGTGCAGGGCGAGCGCCGCGACGACCGCATCGGCGTCTGGGTGCGCCGCCCCGAGAAGGGCGAAGCGGCCGAAGATAAGATCGCCGCCATCGGTATCCGCCTCCAGCGCTGGGTGACGCTGCACGGCTTCGCGCTTAATGTCGCGCCCGATTTGTCGCATTTTTCCGGCATCGTGCCGTGCGGGATTTCCGATCCGCGCCACGGCGTCACCAGCCTCGCCGATCTGGGCCGCCGGGTTTCGATGGCGCAGCTCGACAGCGTCCTGCACGCCGAGTTCGAACGGCTGTTCGGCGCCACGGCCGACGCTCAGCTGGTTTCCAGTATCGAGAACAGTTCGCCGCGACGGCGCAGCGCCAGTTCTTCGTCGGTGCCGTCGCGCTGATCGATTTGCACGACGCGGGCGCCGGGCGGCCCCTCGCGGCAGAGCTCGATCATGGTCAGGACCACCTCTTCCAAGCCGGCGAACAGCGCCTCGACCGAGCCGTCGCGGCAATTGCGCACCCAGCCTTCGACACCGCGTTCGAGCGCCATCAGTTCGGTCCAGGCGCGAAAGCCGATGCCCTGCACCCGGCCGCGGATGACGACACAGCGGATCACATCCATGCGAATTCTCTGAGGTTGCGCGGTCCGGCACCAAGCGGACGCAACCAATGGCTCAAGGACGCAACGTATGCGTGCGGCAAGTCCCACTCGCGCGCTGCCGCAATCACGATCTCCATATAGCCCGCGCGCGGCCTGCCTGCACGGCGCGGCCGGGCGATATAAACCAGCGCCATCCGGCGGCGGCCGGCATGCATCACCGGCAGCGTCTCCGCCCGATATAATCCGGCCGCGATATTCTCCCAGGCGTCCAGCCTCGCGCGGTCGCGCGGGGTCAGCCGCCACAGCACGCCGTGGACCGCCTCGACGCGGCGCGGCTCGACCGAGGCGTAACCGTCGGCGGTGATGACGAAACGGTGGTTCGCCAGCGTCGCGGCGCCGAGCGGCACCGCGCCTGGGGCGTGCGCCCGCATGACGGCGCCGCTCATATTCGACCCATAGGCGAAATGCAGCATCATGGCGTGACCGTCCCAGGCGGCGTCGCCCCGGCGCTTGGCCGCGTCGCGGCCCATAGCGATACGACGACCGCCACGATGACGGGGAAGAAGGCGATCAGCAGCAAGATCGCCACCATCAGCCAGGCGAGATCGTAATGCGGCGAGCCGAGCAAGATGGCAACGATCGAAACCAGCAGGATCAAGCCGAGCGCACCGGCCGCGTTCGGGTCCGGCACTTCGCCGGCCAGCGCGTTGTAGAACGAAGCAGTGACGATGATCAGCAGCAGGAGCGAGAGGGCGTAGAGGAAGCTGACGCCCGCCGCCAGGCCGACCGCACGGCCGGCATCGCGCAGGCGCTTGGCATGAAGCGTAAACCAAATCCAGATGAGCAGCGCCTGGGCCGCCACGAAAGGCCACAGCCCGCCGCGCGCAATCACCTCCGGCACCGTGAGCAAGTGCGACGCGGCGCCAGCGAGATAAACAACGACGACGGCAAACGCGAACGCCTGCGGCGGCAACCGCCCGGACGGCGAGAAAAGAAAGCGCAGCGTGTGCATGTGGTCGGCCCCGGCGACACCGGCCTGCGCCCCGGAATGACGCTTAAGCGAACTCGATAATCACCGCATCGACGGCAATGCTATCACCCGGCTTGACGCGGATATTCTCGATGGTGCCGTCGCGCTCGGCGCGCAGGATATTCTCCATCTTCATCGCCTCGATCACGGCCAATGTCTCGCCGGCTTTGACCTCCTGGCCTTCGGCGACGGCCACCGAAACGACAAGCCCGGGCATCGGGCAGCGCACGGATTTTTCGCTGGCCGACAGCGTCTTGACCGGCATCAGCCGCGCGTAAGCGGCTTCCCGCTCGGTGTAGACGAAGGCCTTCACTTCAACGCCGCGGTGCGCAAGCTCGAAGCCGTTGGGGATCATGCGCACATGCGCCGCCACGGCGGTGCCATCGAGCGAGCCCGCCCAGACCGGCATGCCGGGAATCCATTTCGAGGACAGGACGTGACTGTTGCCGTCCTCGAACAGCACCGTGATGGCGTCGCCCTCACGCACCACATCGGCGTGGATTTCGTCGTTGCCGAGCCAAATGGCGCGGCGGCGTTCGCGGGTCACCGCGCTGTTTGATTGCCCGGAGATCCGGCGTTTGCGCTCGCCCATCACGTGGTCGATGGCGGCGGCTACCCCGGCAAGCGTGCGCGCCACCGCGCCGGTCGGCCGCGGCCGCTCGAAGCCGCCGGGGAATTCCTCGGCGATGAAGGCTGTGCTCAGCTTGCCCGAGCGCCAGCGCGGCCGCTGCATGATCGCGGCGAGAAACGGAATGTTGTGGCGGATGCCCTCGATCGTGAACGCATCGAGCGCATCGGCCTGCGCGTCGATCGCCTGCTCGCGGGTCTTGGCATGAGTGACGAGCTTGGCGATCATCGGATCGTAATAGAGCGAGATTTCGCCGCCCTCGAACACGCCGGTATCGTTGCGCAGTGTCACGCCGTCATGCTCGCCTTCGGCCGGAGGCCGGTAGCGCACCAGCCGGCCGATCGACGGCGCGAAGTTGCGGTACGGATCCTCGGCATAGATGCGGCTCTCGACCGCCCAGCCATCAAGCTTGATGTCGCCCTGCTTGAGCTTCAGCGGCTCGCCCGCGGCGACACGGATCATCTGCTCGACTAGATCGATGCCGGTGACCAGTTCGGTCACCGGATGCTCGACCTGCAGCCGCGTGTTCATCTCCAGGAAATAGAAGCTGCGATCCTGGCTGGCGACAAACTCCACCGTGCCGGCGCTGTCGTAGCCGACCGCCTTGGCCAGAGCGACCGCCTGCTCGCCCATTTTTGCCCGGGTCTTGGCGTCGAGCAGCGGGCTCGGCGATTCCTCGATGACCTTCTGGTTGCGGCGCTGGATCGAGCACTCGCGCTCGCCGAGATAGATGACGTTGCCGTGCTTGTCGCCCAACACCTGGATTTCGACATGGCGCGGATCGGTGATGTACTTTTCGATGAAGACGCGATCATCGCCAAAGCTCGATTTCGCCTCGGAGCGCGCGCGTGCGAAGTTTTCCGCCACCTCGCCCTTGGTGAAGGCAATGCGCATGCCTTTGCCGCCGCCGCCGGCGGACGCCTTGATCATCACCGGGTAACCGATCTGTTCGGCGATGACGATCGCCTGAATGTCATCCTCGATGACGCCGAGATGACCGGGGACGGTCGAGACCTTGGCGCGAGCGGCCGCCTTCTTCGACTCGATCTTATCGCCCATGGCGGCGATGGCTTTGGCATTCGGCCCGATAAACACAATGCCGGCCTTGGCCAGCGCTTCCGCAAACGCCGCGCGCTCGGAGAGAAAGCCGTAGCCCGGATGCAGCGCCTCGGCGCCGCTTTCCTTGCAGGCGGCGATGATGTTGGCGACGACGAGGTAGCTCTGCGCCGCCGGCGGCGGGCCGATCGGGATCGCCGTGTCGGCCATCTCGACATGCAACGCGTCGCGGTCGGCCTCGGAGTAGACCGCGACGGTCTCGATGCCCATGCGGCGGGCGGTTTTAATGATCCGGCAGGCGATCTCGCCGCGGTTGGCAATCAGGATTCGCTTGAACATTCCGGTTATGAAACTCGCGTGCCGGTTGTTTGGCTTAACGGTGTCCTCGCCGCCGTGTCAATGACGGCGGCGAGCCCGGTCGGCCGCTGCCGGCGTGGCGACCGAAAGCCCCCTCTACGGCTTGTTTATGCGATGAATGGGCCCTTGGCTATCGGGCCGCAGGATTTCCCGGCCGGACCGTCAGGTCCGGCACGCCGCTGCTAGGCCTACGACGTCGCGCGGCGATTACATCCGCACGAAGCTGCGGCCGAAGCGCTGACCTTCGGTGGCGATCCAGTCGAGGATGGCAGCATCCACGTCATCGAAGCCGTCGGGCAGACGCTTCGCCGGCCCCTCGACAACGATTTGCGAATGCGCAATCGCTGCGACAAGCATCTCGAGAGTGACATCGTCTTGACGGATCGAGAGCTTCATCGGGACCTTCCGCACCCATTCTCAACAGCCGAGGCCGACGCGCGGTTCCCCTATTTTCGAGTCCCGGCCGTGCTGGGACTCATGCTGAGAAATTGGGAGATGAGGCTGGCCGCCGAAAGGCCGCGAAAAGGCAAAGTGGGGGCAAAGGCCAAGTTTCGCTTCAAGCCTCGGTGATCGGCAGCCCCGCTCTACCCGCCTTAAGAGGTTTCAGCGGGGGGGCGAAAGTCTGGAAATTTTTTCTACCGACAAATGAAGCGGCGGCTCAATTCTTCTCAGTTTACCGCGCAATTCAAACGAATGATCCTCAGTAGAAAGCCTAGTATTGGCGCTTCGTGAGCACCATTTAATCCGAGAAAACTCTTTCCGAATACCTCGGATCAATCCCACACGACGGAGGTTTGCATGGCACTCCAGATTGGCGATACCGCCCCGGATTTCGAAGCCGAAACGACGGAAGGCAAGATCCGCTTCCATGATTGGATCGGCAACAATTGGGTCGTGCTGTTCTCGCACCCCAAGGATTTTACTCCGGTTTGCACCACCGAATTGGGCACGATGGCGCGTCTCAAACCCGAGTTCGACAAGCGCGGCGTGAAAATCATCGGGCTGTCGGTCGATCCGGTCGATAACCACAAAAAGTGGTCCGTCGACATCAAAGACGTCAGCGGCTTCGCCCCGAACTATCCCATGATCGGCGACACTGATCTGAAGGTTTCCAAGCTGTACGGCATGCTGGCGGCGAGCACGAACGGCACGTCGGAAGGCCGCACGCCCGCCGACAATCAAACGGTGCGCAATGTATTCGTCATCGGCCCCGACAAGAAGATCAAGCTCGTCCTGGTCTACCCGATGACAACGGGCCGCAATTTCGACGAGGTGCTGCGCGTGGTCGACTCGCTGCAGCTCACCGCCAAGCATCGCGTGGCGACGCCGGCCAACTGGAAGCAAGGCGAAGACGTCATCCTCACCGGCGGCGTGACGGACGACGAAGCGAAGAAGCTCTATCCCCAGGGCTGGAAGACGCCAAAGCCTTATATCCGCATCGTCCCGCAGCCGCGCTGACGTAGCGGACAGTTTTCCATTGCGAGCGCGGCTTCGGCCGCGCTCTTTGCTTTTCGGGTCTCCCGCGGACACGCAGCAAGCGATCGGGAATGGCTTTACGGCACCAGAAGGACTTTGCCGATATTCCCGCGATCCTGAATACCATCGCGTGGTAGAATACGAGCGCATGAGGAAGCCGTCATGAGCAGCACTCCCCGACTGCAAGCGCCCTTCGCCGATTTTCTCGGCATCAAAATCACCCACATTTCCCCCGAGCGCGTCGAGGCTGAGCTTCCGGTGCGCGGAGAGCTCGCCACCGTCCCCGCCATCCTGCACGGCGGCGCCCTCATGGCGCTCGCCGACAATCTCGGCGGCGTCGCCACCGTGGCTAATTTGCCGAAGGGGGCGCGTACGGCGACGATCGAGAGCAAGACCAACTTCTTCGCCGGCATTCCCGTCGGCGAAACGGCGCGTGCCGAGTGCTCCCCCCTGCACCGCGGCCGCACCACGATGGTGTGGCAGACCAAGATCACGCGTGCCGACGGCAGGCTTTGCGCGCTGGTGATCCAGACCCAGATCGTCATCCCGGCCGAGAAAAGCTAACATCGTCGGAAGCTCTTTGCCGACCAGCCCCTCCCGAGGCGACGCCGAGCACATCATTTGTATGGACATGAAAACACCATCGCGCCCCGCTCCGTCTTTCACTTACGGCATCGCAAAGCCCGAGCAGGTTGCCGGCATGACCGGCCGGCAGATCATGCAGGCCTTGATCGACGGCACAATTCCGGCGCCGCCGATCGCGCAAACGCTCGGTTTCTGGCTCGTCGAAGTCGGCGACGGCTATGCCGTGTTCGAGGCCGATACGGGGCCGCATTTGCTCAACCCCCTGGGAGGGGTGCACGGCGGCTGGGCGCTGACGCTGATCGACAGCGCCGCCGGCTGCGCCGGGCATACGCTTTTGCCTCCCGGCGTCGGCTACACTTCGATCGAGACCAAAGCGAACTTCACGCGCCCGATTACACGCGATACGGGACGCGTCCGCGCCGAAGGCCGCGTCGTTGGCCGCGGCCGCCAGATCATGTCCGCCGAGGCGCGCGTGCTCGATGCCGCCGGCCGCATCCTCGCGCACGGCACGTCGACTTTGATGGTGCTCGGCAACGGCAGGCCGGAAGGCCGGGCCTCGGGCGGATGAACGTGACCGCGCCTCCACCCGGGAAAGCGGCGCATCGCTTTCGCATCAAGCGCGTTTACGAGCCGGCCACCAATGACGACGGGTTGCGCGTGCTGGTCGACCGACTATGGCCGCGCGGCATCGCCAAGGAAAAGGCGCGCATCGATCTGTGGCTCAAGGACATCGCACCGAGCGAGGCGCTGCGCCGCCGCTTTCATGGCGACCCGAGCAAATGGCACGAGTTCGTCGCGGCCTACGACGGCGAGCTTAAGCGGGAGCCGGCCAGCACGGCGGTCGCCAGTCTACGCGAACGCCTTCGCAGCCAAGCGGTCACGCTCCTTTACGCGGCGCGCGACGAGACCCGCAACAATGCGGTAGCCTTAAAGGAATGGCTGGAACGGTAAGCATGTCGGCCAGCGCAGCAGCTTCCACTTTGTTTCCAACCACCATCGCCGGCAGTTTGCCGAAGCCGGCCTGGCTCGCCGCGCCGAACAAGCTTTGGGCGCCCTGGTGTCTCGACGGCGACGAGCTTGCCGAAGCCAAGGACGACGCCACGCTGCTAGCGCTCAAGCTGCAGGAGGATGCCGGCATCGACATCGTCGGCGACGGCGAGCAATCGCGCCAGCATTTCGTGCACGGCTTTCTCGAAGCGGTCGAAGGCATCGATTTCGCCCGGCGCGTCGAGATGGGCATCCGCAACAACCGCTACAAGGCGATGTGTCCGACAGTGATCGGACCGCTGCGGCTGCGCGCGCGCGTGCATGCCCGCGAGGCGCGGCTTGCTCGCGCGCATACCAGGCGCAAGCTCAAATTCACCCTGCCCGGCCCCATGACCATCGTCGACACCATCGCCGACGCGCATTACGGCGATCGCGTGGAAATGGCTTTTGCCTTCGCGGCGCTGCTCAACGCCGAAGCGCGCGGTCTCGCCGCCGACGGCGTCGACGTGATCCAGTTCGACGAGCCGGCCTTCAACGTCTACATGGACGAAGCCGCCGGCTGGGGCATCGAAGCGCTGCACCGCGCCCTCGACGGCGTCACCGCAACGAGCGCCGTGCATATCTGCTACGGCTACGGCATTGCCGCCAATCTCGAGTGGAAGGCGACGCTCGGCAGCGAATGGCGGCAATACGAGAAATTTTTCCCGGCGCTGGCCAACAGCCGCATCGACCAGGTCTCGATCGAATGCATCAACTCGCATGTGCCGATGAGCGTGCTCAAGCTGCTCGACGGCAAGGATGTGCTGATCGGCGCCATCGACGTCGCCACCGATCAGGTCGAGACGCCCGAGCAAGTCACCGCGGTGATCATGCGGGCGACCGAATACGTGGCGAAGGAAAAAATCGTCGCCTGCACCAATTGCGGCATGGCGCCGATGCGCCGCGACATCGCGGTGCAGAAACTCGTCGCGCTCGCCCAAGGTGCGGCGCTGGCGCGGGAGAAATTCGGCGCATAGCAGCGAGCTTGAATCACGCAGCGGGCAACACCATCAACCCGCTACAGCCCGTTATGCCAGGTGGCAATATTTTGATTTTACTTCCGCTTTTGCGGCATAGCGGAAATCGGTCGGCGTCGGGGCTGGATGGCTCGGTAGCGAATGGCCCGTAACAGCGCTTTGGCACCGTCAATCACCGCATTGCAAAGGGCTTATTCGATCGCCTCGTCGGCGGTGGCGAGCAACCTCGCCTTCGGTTTCGCCCTCGACGAGATATCGCACGATAATCAGTTTCGCGAAATTCGCGATAGAGACAATGTTTGTTTATCGCTTCCTAACCAAGAAAACGGCGGTTCGAAATACTACGTAGATTAACGGGAAGATTTGCCGCTTCGGATCAGTCACAACGGCAGTCGTAGCGCGCGCTGCTCGGTTTAGGAGGCTTCAATATGTGCCACGGGTGTTTCAACCAGCTCTTTCTTCGCGAAGAGTTCCATTCCGGTGGGATGGCCGGCCCACTCGGCAAGGCGGCGGGCATGCCCACTCGACGCGCGTTCATGGCCTATTCGGTCGCCGCGGCCTCCGCGCTGAGCGCGGTCGGGGCCGCTCCCACCTTCGCAGCGGACGAAGGCGCCGACCTCATTCTGCGTGGCGGGACGATCCGTCCGCTGCCGGACGCGACAGTCTCCTCGGCGCTCGCGATCAAGGGCGGCAAAGTGCTCGCGGTTGGCGACGAGAGCGCGCTGTCGGGCCTCGAGACGGGCGACACTAAGGTCGTCGATCTTGGCGGCCGCACGCTGCTGCCAGGGCTCATCGATCCGCACTGCCACACGCTCCTCGCCTCGCTGATCTTCGAACTGCTCGACGACGTCGGCTACGCCAAATATCCGACCCGCGAAAAACTCATAGCGCATCTGAAGCAGGTCGCGGCGAGTACGCCAAAAGGGCAATGGATAGTTGGCTCCAATTTCGACAATCTTCTGCAAGGCGGCGATTTCAACCGACCATCCGATTTTCGTCTGGTACACCAATGGGCACGACGCCTGCGTCAACAGCGAAGCGCTTAAAATCGCGGGAATCTCCGAGGATGTAGGCGATCTGCTGGGCGGCGGTCATTTCGGCCGGAGCGTTGACGGCAAGCTCAACGGCCTGGTTTACGAGGAAAGCGCGATGCTTAAATTCGCGGTCCACTTCCTCGGCAAAGTCACGCCCGAACTCGCGGCTAGGGCGGTCACGCATTATTCCTGGCATATGGGTTCCGTCGGCAACACGATGCTGCACGAGCCGGGCACGATCCGGTCGGACTGGATCGAGCAGTTTGCAAAGCTCTCGAATACGCTTGCCTGCCGCACTAGCGCGAGCGTGATGTTCGACGACATGAAGGGCCTGACGCCCTGGCGCAGCCTCGGCCTCGGACCGAAAGGCGCGACCGTCGCCGATTCCCTGTTCTCGCTCTATGGCGTAAAGATCGTCGGCGACGGCTCCAACCAGACCGAGACCGGGGCGCAGACCAAGCCCTATCTGAACTCGACCTTCAAGGGTTCACCGAACTTCGACGCCGCCCTGATGAAACAGATGGTTGCCGAAGTTAAGGCCTTCGGTCTGCCGGTGCAGATCCACTGCAACGGCGATTACACGATCGACATTGCGTTGGATGCGATTGAGGCGGCCTACTCGGGCTCGACCGACTATGGCGTCAACCGCATCGAGCACTCGACGATGGCGCGTCCCGACCAGATTCTGCGCATGAAGAAGCTTAACGTGCAGCCGAGCTTCCTGATGAACCACGTGCGCTTCTACGGCGCCGCCTATCGCGACCAGATCTTCGGCCCCGAACGCGCTGCCTTCATGGACCCCGCCGCAGCCTGCGTGAAAGCCGGCTTGCCCTTCACATTGCACACCGACGGGCCCTGCTCGCCGCCGGGACCGCTCGCGCTCATCAGCACGGCGGTGACGCGCCGCTGCATCATCGACAATTCCGTGGTCGGCCCCGGTCAGGCCGTATCGCTTGACGAGGCGATCCGCGCCGTGACGATCGATGCCGCCCGCCAGATCGGCCAGGGCGACCGCCTCGGCTCGCTCGAAAAGGGCAAGGAAGCGGATTTCACCATCCTGGAAAGCGATCCCTACAAGGTGAGCCCGGATGCGATCGCCGACATCAAGGTCAGCGAGACGTGGGTGGCGGGGGAGCGGAAGTTCGCGGCGTGACGGCGCGGGCATCCCGGCCTCGGTCGTCAGCATCATCCCCGGGGCTTGACCCCCTAGTACCCGGAATCAGAAATCCGCGCAGTGAGAGATAGGATGCTAACCGACTCTCGAATCTCAGCTTTTTGCATCATCTCTGACTCACGAATTAATGAAAGTGGGTACTAGGCGCCTCTTGATTGCTGGAATCGCTTGTGATTCCGCCATTTAAGCAATGTGACGGACCGATCCTCTCGGATTCATGAGACCGCACCATTAACAATGCATCGCTTGCTGTTTCCTTTGAGCCATGGGGCCAGCGACTTCCGAGGGTGCAGAGGCCCGTTGTGGTTCGATCACGTCCGAGTTCGGCCCATCGCGACATTTCGCGGCGACGCAACAATTCGGTCGCTTTCGGACGAAGCGGACATTCAGCGAACCGCGCTTACCAAACCGAATTTATGAGCACACGGCTGCGCCTCAAGACTGTCTCCATACCGATGACAATCCGCTTGACACTCGTCACTCATTATGTTACGCATGCACCATCCCGCTCATCGAATCATCGAGGGACGCCTTTCGCGAGGGTGCTCCTGAAGGCGGAGCGGGAGCGGTTCCCGCGGGCGGAACGACACATTCCGCTCCCGGGCGGCTCTGGGCATCGTACCGGCCGGCACTATGACCGGCCCGCGAGGTGCTCGCTGCACTGGCGCCGGGGAGGGTCCTCCCGTTCGCACCCGGTAATTCCAGGAAGCGCGGCCCGGAGATGAGCCGAGCAGTCGGCGAAGTGCCGCGGTGGAGCGCCGGAAGGTGAGCGCGCCCCGGCAAAGCAGGCGAACGGCGCACGGACACTTGCGCCGGCCTCGTCTGCTTGGCGCGCTGCCGTGCCCCGCTTATGGCACGGCCATGGTTGGATGCGCCTTTCGGCGCTCCGCCTCCCTCTTTGTTGCGCATGATCTGGTCCGAAAACCGGACACCACTTTTCGGGATCATGCGATGCAGGAGGCAAAAGTCGGTTCGTTGTTGTTGTTTGCAAAACTCGGACGCAGGATGCGCCGCGAGAACGAGTTTCTATTTGCCCCTTCGATCGTCATTGCCGGGCTTGACCCGGCAATCCATGGTTCGGCGCCGCTAGAGCGGTTTCCGTTTAAGTCGACCATATCCTGAATTCGCGAGGTATGCAGCGCATTCAGCTCGAGAGATTTGATCGAGACACGAGGCGACGGCCTTGCAGAGGCTCCTGACGGTGAACGCGG
>JBEKIC010000077.1:0-13694 GCA_050011955.1 Xanthobacteraceae bacterium | reverse complement strand
ACCCACACCGTCAATCGCGCTTAAGCAAAGCACCTTGCGCGCCGGTCTTCATGCCGGCGGGGACGATGCCCGGACCGCCCGGGAGCGGGGTTACAAGCCCCGCCCGCAGGAACCGCACTCGCTCCGTGGTCAGGTGTGTCTCGAGATCACGTCCCTCGATGAGCGAGATTCGCGGCTTGTACCCGAAACGGGGACGAATGTCAGGGGGACGTCACCCTACAGGAGACGCGCCTGATGGCCTTTATGCCGCCCCGCCTTATTGGCCCCGCAAAGAAAGAATGTGCAAACAGATCCGGGGAAATCGGGAGGACAGTCATGAACGCCATGATCGCCGCTGTGTACGCGCTCTTTGCCGCCGTCATGGCCACAATGCGCCGTGCGGCAAGAGTGGCCGTTGCGACCAAATCGCGCCGGTTTTCCTCCGGCGCGGCCGTTCTCGCCGCGGCGGCCTTTGCCGCGGGGGTTTTCATGACGACTCTGTCCGCGCAGGCGCAACAGTCGCAATTGCCGCCGGAGCGAAGCGTGATCGTGATCGGGGAAGGCAGCGTCAGCCTGCCGCCGGACTATGCGCGGGTCAGAGGCGGCGTGACCACCAGGGCCAAGACCGCCAAAGAGGCGACCGAGGCGAATACAAAGGCGATGGCAGCCATCACGGCGATGCTGTTGAACGCCGGAACCGCGCAAAATGACATTCAGACCTCGCGGTTCTCGGTCCAGCCGATTTACGAATCGCATCAGTCCGGCACCGAGCAGAGACTGTCCGGCTTCAGCGTCTCCAACCAGGTCAACATCACGATCCGGCAGATCGACAAGGTCGGCGAGATTCTCGATCGGCTGGTCACGACGGGAGCCACCGACGTCGGCAACGTGGAATTTCTGCATTCCGATCCGTCCAAAGCGCTCGACCAGGCGCGGGAGGCTGCGGTCGCCGACGCGCGGCGCAAGGCCGAATTATATGCGCACGCTTCCGGGCTCACCCTTGGCGGCGTCAGCTGGATCACGGAAGATTCCCGATACGCCGCGCCCATGCCGATGACGGCGCTGCGCGCTTCGGCCGCGATGGCGTCGGTGCCGATTGCCACTGGCGAAGACACCTTGCATGTGCGTATCACGGTCGGTTTCGACATGACGCACTGAGAGGCTCGAACCTCGTCAGCGGGCAAAGCAACACCGGACCCAGGATTTCGCCGCCGCTCGATCCGCGCTACGCTTGCTGAAGACAATGAAGTCACATCGGGGAGGAACACATGCAACAAGTGATATGGCGCGCGCTTTGCCTGGCGGCATTGACGCTGGTCGCACTTGGCTCGGTACTTGGCTCCGTACTTGGTTCTGTCGCCTATGCGCAGGACACCGTCCGCGTCCGCGGCACGATCGATCGGGTGGAAGGACCGATCTACGTCGTCAAATCGCGAGACGGCGCGGAGCTGAAGGTCGCCCTTGCCGACAACGGGATCGTGGTCGCGATCGTCAAAGCCTCGCTCGCGGACATCAAGCCGGGCTTGTTCGTCGGATCATCAGGAATGCCGCTGCCTGACGGCAGCCAGAAGGCAATCGAGGTCCACATCTTCCCGGAAGCGATGCGCGGCACCGGGGAAGGCCACTATCCTTGGGATCTGCAAGCCAACTCAACGATGACAAATGCCAACGTCGAAGAGACTGTCGCGGGCGTTGACGGACAGACGTTGACGCTGAAATACAAAACCGGAGAGAAGAAGATCGTCGTCACGCCGCAAACCGCGATCGTGACCTATAGTCCGGGCGACAAGAACGACCTCCAGCCGGGAACAAAAATCTTCATCGCTGCGGCGAAAAAGCAGGCGGACGGCACTTTGCAGGCGGCGCGGATCAATTACGGAAAGGACGGGCTGACGCCGCCGATGTAAAGGAAGAAAAAACCGGATGTCCGAAGCATCCGATCCGCGGCTCTATCAGGCGCATGTCGCGCGCGACCGCGAGCCGATCCTCGATGTGCTGCGCCGCGTGCTGCGGCCGCAAGGGCTTGTACTCGAAGTCGCGAGCGGCAGCGGCGAGCATGCCGCCACCTTTGCCAAAGCGCTGCCTCATGTTTCCTGGCAGCCGACCGATATCGATCCGCGGGCGCTGGCGAGTATCGCCGCGCACCGGGCGGCGGCCGGCGCCGCGAACCTGCTGGCGCCGATTGCGCTCGATGTGATGGCGGAGCACTGGCCGGTCGAGCGCGCCGATGCGCTCGTCTGCATCAACATGATCCACATCACGCCGTGGGCGGCCAGCGAGGGTCTCGTGGCCGGCGCGCAGCGCCTGTTGCGGGCCGGCGGGGTTCTTTATCTCTATGGCCCTTACCGGATCGAAGGCCGTCATACCGCGCCGAGCAACCAGGAGTTCGACGCCTGGCTGCGCGGACAAAACGCGCAATGGGGCGTGCGCGACCTCACCGACGTGACGGCTTTGGCGAGGCGTCACGGCTTGGCGCTGGCGGAGACCGTGCCGATGCCGGCCAATAATCTCAGTGTCATTTTCAGGCGGGATAGGTGACGGCTGTCAGCCAGGCGCGCGTTCTATGACGGCCCGATGAAATAATCTCGTCCATTGACGTTTTGGCCTCGCAAAAGACGGATCGAAGTGGATAGCCTCGCCCGTCCGCTTTACGGTGCGTCAATTCAATGGCAAGTTTTGACCATTGAAACAGGGAGGAATCGACATGCGTCATCTGGTGCTTGCCATAGTCATGGCGGCGGGCGTGAGCTTGATCGGGGTCGCGGGCGCTTCGGCGGCTCCGGCCAATGGCCAGGCGATTGCCCAGGCTGCCGATCATGCGAGCGACATCACGCAGGTGAGAGAGGGGTGCGGACGCGGTTGGCATCGCGGGCCGCATGGACATTGCCGCCGCAACTGATTGGCGGCGTCCTGCATCTGATCAAAAAATTGACCGATCGTCGGCGGCGCCGGCGGTCGGTCGAATCTATTGGGCTAGGCTACCTTCGCCGCCGGCGTCGCGCTGTGGCCGAGCAGGCCCATGAGGCGGTCGCGGATCAGCCGCTCGGCATCGGCCATGATGCGGTCGATCAATTCGGCGACGCTCGGGATGTCGTGAATGAGACCGGCGACCATGCCGCAGCTCCACGCGCCGGCGTCGATGTCGCCCTCGCCCATGATGCGCGGATAGAGCCCGCCGACCCGCTCGCGGATGTCGTCGATCGTCAGCGCCGCGCCCTTTTCGCGCTCGATCTGCACGATCTCCTCGACCCCTTTGTTTTTCAGCACGCGCTCGGTGTTGCGCAAGCCGCGCATGATCAGCCGCGTGTCGAGCTCGGAAGCGGCGAGGATCGCCTGCTTGACGTTGGCGTGGACCGGCGCCTCCTTCGTGGCGATGAAGCGCGTGCCCATGTTCATGCCGGCGGCGCCCAGCGCCAGCGCCGCCACGAGGCTGCGCGCATCCGCCATACCGCCCGACGCCACGAACGGAATCTTCAATTCGTCGGCGGCGCGCGGCAACAGGATCATATTGGGCACGTCGTCCTCGCCGGGATGGCCGCCGCATTCGAAGCCGTCGACGCTGACCGCGTCGCAGCCGATGCGCTCGGCCTTCAGCGAATGCCGCACCGACGTGCATTTGTGGATGACCTTGATGCCGGCGGCCTTCAGCGCCGGCATGTATTGCTCGGGGCTGCGCCCCGCTGTCTCGACGATCTTGACGCCGCCTTCGATGATGGCGCGGATGTATTCGGGATAGGGCGGCGCCGTGAACGCCGGCAGGAAGGTGAGGTTGACGCCGAACGGCTGGTCGGTGGCGTCGCGGCAGCGCGCGATTTCCCGCGCCAGCAATTCCGGCGTCTTCTGCGTCAGGCCGGTGATGATGCCGAGACCGCCGGCATTCGACACCGCCGAGGCGAGTTGCGCCAAGCCGACATAATGCATGCCGCCCTGGATGATCGGATGGCGGATGCCGAACATTTCGGTAATCGCAGTTTTCACCTGAACCTCCACATTCCGTCACCCTGAGGTGCGAGCGCAGCGAGCCTCGAAGGGTGATAGCCCGATGCCTAGACCGTTCATCCTTCGAGGGCCGCTTCGCGGCCGCCTCAGGATGACGGGAAATAACAAATCACGCCGCGACCAGGCCGCCGCCCTCGGCGACGATGCCGAGATGATGGTCGGCGTCGCCGAACATGGTGTCGATGGTGGTGAGGCGTTTGAAGTAATGACCGACCTTGGTCTCCATAGTCATGCCGATGCCGCCGTGGATCTGGACCGCGCCCTGGCCGACGATGCGGCCGGAGCGGCCGATCTGCACTTTTGCCGCCGAGACGGCTTGGCGCCGCTCGCGGACATTGTCCTCCGCCGCCATCATGGTCGCCAGCATCGCCATGCTGCGCGCCTGTTCGAGCGCGATCAGCATGTCGGCGGCGCGGTGCTGCAAGGCCTGGAAGGTGCCGATGGTGACGCCGAATTGCTTGCGCGTCTTCATATAGTCGACGGTGGTCTCGTGCATCGCCGCCATGGCGCCGACCGCTTCGGCGGCGAGCGCGGCAGTCGCCAGGTCGGCAATGCGCTCGATCAGCGGGAAGGCGGCACCGGGCTCGCCGATCGCGGCGGCGGCAGGAACGCGCACGCCGGAGAGCGTCACCTCGGCGGCGCGCTGGCCGTCGACCGTTGGATAGCCGCGCGTCGAGACGCCCTTCGCCGCGGCATCGACCAGGAAAAGGCCGATGCCGTCGCGATCGTTTTGTTCGCCGGCAAGCCGCGCCGAGACGATGAATTTTTGCGCGCTGTCGCCGTGCAGCACCAGGCTCTTGGCGCCGTCGATGGCGAAGCCAGCGCCGTCGCGCCGCGCCCGCGCCGCGATGTCGGCGAGGTCGTAGCGCGACTGCCGCTCGGCATGCGCGAAGGCCAGCATGAGATCGCCGCTCGCGATCTGCGGGATCAGTTCGGCACGCATCGCCTCGCTGCCGCCGAGCCGCAAAAGTCCGCCGCCGAGCACGACGGTCGCTAGATAGGGCTCGAGCGCCAGCGCCCGGCCGATCTGTTCCATGACGATCATGGTCTCGACCGGGCCGCCGGCCGATCCGCCGTAGGCTTCGTCGAACGGCAATCCGAGCAGGCCGAGCTCGGCATAACGCGCCCACAGCGCGCGGCTGAAACCGCCCGGCTCCTGGCCGTAGCGCTTGCGCGCCTCGAACGCGTAGTGATCGGCGAACAGCCGCTCGACGCTATGCTGCAGAAGCCGCTGCTCGTCGGTCAGCGCAAAGTCCATTTCACAGCCCCCAACTCTACTGTCTCGTCATTGCGAGGAGCCAACGGGTCCGGCCCGAAGTGGCCGGACCCGTTGGCTCGCAATGACGAAAGGTCATAATCCCAGGATCGCCTTGGCGATGATGTTCTTCTGGATTTCGTTCGAGCCGCCATAGATCGACGTCTTGCGGTAGTTGAAATATTGCGGGGCCAGCGGGGCGGCCCAGTCCGGGCCGATCGGCGGCTCGTTCCAGCGCTCACTGTCGTCATGCGGCACCTGGTCGGGCAGCGCGTAGGGGCCGACCACCTCGAGCAGCAGCTCGGTGATGGTCTGCTGGATCTCCGAGCCCTTGATCTTCAGAATCGAGGAGGCGGGATCGGGCTTGTTGCTGCCGCTGCGATGGCGCTCGGCGGCGACCACGCGCAATTGCGTCATTTCCAGCGCCTTGAGCTCGATCTCGACGGCGGCGATCTTGGCGCGGAAGCGCGGGTCGGCAAGCAGCGGCCTGCCGGCCGATTGCTCGAGCGCGGCGAGCTCCTTCAGGCGGCGGATGCGCGACTTGGAGATGCCGACGCGGGCAATGCCGGTGCGCTCGTTGCCGAGCAGGAACTTGGCATAGTTCCAGCCCTTGTTTTCTTCGCCGACCAAGTTCTCGGCCGGGACCTTGACGTCGTCGAAGAACACTTCGTTGACCTCGTAGCCGCCGTCGATGGTCTGGATCGGCCGCACGGTGATGCCCGGCGTTTGCATGTCGATCAGCAGAAACGAAATGCCTTCCTGCTTTTTGGCCGCCGGATCGGTGCGCACCAGGCAGAAAATCCAGTCGGCGTATTGCGCCAGCGTGGTCCAGGTTTTTTGGCCGTTGACGATGTAGTGGGCGCCGTCGCGCCGCGCCGTCGTCCGCAGCGAGGCGAGGTCGGAGCCGGCGCCGGGCTCGGAGAAGGCCTGGGCCCACCAGTCGTCGAGATTGGCGATGCGCGGCAGATGCCGCTTCTTCTGCGTCTCGTTGCCGAACGCGATGATGACGGGCCCCACCATGCTGACGCCGAACGCCAAAGGCTCGGGCGCCGGCGCCTGCTGCAGCTCATCGCGGAACAGATAGATTTCGACCGGTCCCCAGCCGGTGCCGCCCCATTGCTTCGGCCAGTGCGGCACCGCCCAGCCCTTGGCGTTGAGGATGCGCTGCCAGGTGACGAGATCTTCTTTCCCGAGCCGGCTACCATCGATCATCTTGGTGCGGATCGCGGGTGGCAGCTTTTCTTTCATGAACGCGCGCACCTCGGCGCGGAACGCGTTTTCTTCTGGCGTGAAGCGAAGGTCCATGGCGCGCTCTCCCTAGACCATGATCCCGAAAAAGCCTGCCCCGGACTTGATCCGGGGTGGACTCCGGTTTTCGGAAAAGATCATGCTCAACTAGTTTATCTCGAACAGGCCGGCGGCGCCCATGCCGCCGCCGATGCACATGGTGACGATGGCGAGCTTGGCGCCGCGCCGCTTGCCCTCGATCAGCGCGTGGCCGGTCATGCGCGAGCCGCTCATGCCGTAGGGGTGGCCGATCGAGATGGCGCCGCCGTCGACATTGAGCCGCTCCTGCGGAATGCCGAGCCGGTCGCGGCAATACAGCACTTGGCTGGCGAACGCCTCGTTGAGCTCCCACAGATCGATGTCGCCGACCTTGAGCCCCTGCCGGGCGAGCAGTTTCGGTACCGCGAACACCGGGCCAATGCCCATCTCGTCGGGCTCGCAGCCGGCGACGGCGAAGCCGCGGAAGGTGCCGAGCGGTTTTAGCCCGCGGCGTTCGGCGAGCTTGGCGTCCATCACCACGCAGGCCGATGCGCCGTCCGAAAGCTGGCTGGCATTGCCGGCGGTGATCCATTTTCCCTCGCGCACCGGCTTGAGCGACGCGAGCCCTTCGAGCGTGGTGTCGGGGCGGTTGCCTTCGTCGCTCTTGAGCGTCACCGATTCGAAGCTTTCGGCCTTGGTGTCCTTGTCGACGACCTTCTTGGTGGTCGGCAACGGCACGATCTCGCTGTCAAAGCGGTTGGCCTGCTGACCCGACGCGGTGCGGCGTTGGCTTTCCAGCGCGTAGGCGTCCTGCGCCTCGCGGCTGACCTTGTAGCGCTGGGCCACGTTGTCGGCCGTATCGATCATCGGCATGTAGAGCTCGGGCTTGTGCTCCAGCATCCATTCGCTGGGCGCCGGCAAGCTCTTGCCGTCCTGCACCAGGCTGATGCTTTCGAGCCCGCCGGCGGCGATGACCGAAGCCTCGCCGGAAATGATGCGCTGCGCGGCGAGCGCGATAGTCTGCAGGCCGGAACTGCAGAAGCGGTTCACCGTCATGCCGCCGACGGTGATCGGCAGGCCGGCGCGGATCGCGGCCTGACGGGCGATGTTGCCGCCGGTGGCGCGTTCCGGCAGCGCGCAGCCGAGAATGACGTCCTCGACCTCGCCCGGTTCGACGCCGGAGCGCTCGACCGCGTTGCGGACGACATGGCCGCCGAGGTCGGCGCCGTGGGTCATGTTGAAGGCGCCGCGATAGGCTCTGCCGATCGGGGTGCGGGCGGTGGAAACGATAACGGCGTCGGGCATTTGAGCCTCCCGGGCAGCGGTTTTTTTGGCTGACCGGCGCTGCCGTGTCCCGGCCTTGTTGGCGAGGATATCATCTTTGCCGGAGGACGGATTGCCCGGTCAAGCCCGCCAATGGCGGGGCTGGATTGCGACGGCAACAATCCGAACTTGGCTTGGCGGCGCGGTTCTCGGCCGCGCCGGGGTCTTTGATGCAGATCAAGGCCGATCCGCGGACGACAGCCCAACGTTGCAAGACAGCCATTCGGTCCTCTTCCGCTCTGCAAAAGGAGCCAGCCATGCTCGAGGGTGATCAGCCATTAGTGATGCTTGATGAGGCGGCCATTGCCGCGGCGGAGTTGCGCCGAACGCCCTACGACTATGCGTTTGTGGACCAGGCGATCTATCCGCGCTTCAAGGAGGAGGTCCTTGCCGACGCGCCCGTCATTCCCAATCGCGGAAGCTATGGCATCCCCAATCTCCCGCACGGACCGAAATTCGAGGCGGTGCTTCAGGAACTCGCCAGCCCGCGCTTCCAACGGCTGGTCGAGCAAAAATTCGACATCGATCTCAGTCCGTATCCGCAAGTTTATCTGATGATGGGCAATACATCAGGCAACTACAACGAGGGCTACGCGCATCCCGATTCCAAACATAAGATCATTACGGTGATCGTGGGCTTCAGCCGCGAATGGCCGTTCGAGCGCGGGCGGCTGCGGGTGCTCAACAGCTCGGATCGCGAGGATTGCGCGTTCGAGTTTCCGCCGGAATTCGGCAAGATGCTGATGTTCCGGGTTTGCGACCATTCCTGGCACGGCTTTCTGCCGCAGAAGGGAAAGCGAATGAGCCTGCAGCTGTGCTGGGTCGATTCCGACGCCTACGTCAAAAAGGAATATTGGCGTCACAGCGTGAGCGCATTTGCGAAATCCATTCCGTTTTTGAACGAACTCATCAAATGGGCGCCGCGCAAACTGTAGCCGGCAAGAGTCTCCGCGGCGTCGCGGGGTTCGGCCACTGAGCGACCCCGCCTTCGGCGCGCAGCCTTCGAGCGCCGCGACGGGTGCGCTGGAGCCTTGCGCCTGATAGGCTCTAGGTTGAGCATGATCGTTTCGGAAAACCGGGCTCCACTTTTCCGGATCATGCTCTGGTCGATCGTGTCACAGGTCGGTCATGGAAATCCGCGATGCCAATCACAATATCTTTCGCAAGGGCCGCTCGGTCGGTGGCGATCGCGAGCGGTAATTCGAGGACTGGCGGCGAATGTTTCCTATTCCGAAGTGCGTATTCCTGACCCGCGGCATCGGCGTCCACCGCCACCTGCTCAACGCCTTCGAATACGCGCTGCGCGATGCGGATATCGAGCAGCAGAATCTCGTGACCGTCTCCTCGATCTTGCCGGCCCAATGCGAGCTCATCACGCCGGCAGCCGGAATTGCCACATTGGCCCCCGGCGAGATCACGTTCTGCGTCATGGCGCGAGCTGAAACGAACGAGCCGGGCCGCCGGATCGCCGCTGGAATCGGTCTGGCCCGGCCGAAGGATCCGGCTCATTATGGCTACGTCTCGGAGCACCATGGCTTCGGCATGACCGAGCCGGAGATCAGAGACTACGTCGAGGATCTCGCGGCGACCATGCTGGCTTCCACGCTCGGCATCGAGTTCGATCCCGGCGCCGCCTGGGATGAGCGTAAGCGCGTTTATGAAATGAGCAATCTCATCGTCGACAGTCTGTCGGTGACGGCGGCGGCCGAAGGCGCCGCCAATGGCGCTTGGACCTGCGCTATTGCCGCGGCAGTGTTCCGTTTTGCGCTTCCGGCGCCGGGGCAACCATGACCGGGGTGGCGACCTACGCGATTCCGCCGACATTCCTCGGCGCCGCTCGCCGCGATCCCGCCACGCCGATCTGCGTTGCCGGAATTCCGCTCGACCTCGGCACGACCAATCGGAGCGGAGCCCGGTTCGGGCCGGGGGCGATCCGGCAGGCGAGCCGGATGTTGGTGGATGGCGAGCATCCGCAACACGGCGTCGATACAACAAAGCTGCCTCTGGCCGATATCGGCGACTTCACGATCGCGCTTGGAGACCTTGTCGGCAGCATGGCGCTGATCGAGGAGCAGGCGCAGAAGATCGAGCATCTCGTCGCCTTGGGTGGCGATCACAGCATCACGCTGCCGCTCCTCCGCGCGCTGGCGAAAAGGCGCGGCCCGCCCGCGCTCATTCACCTCGACGCCCACGTCGATACCTGGCCCGACAGCTTCGGCCAGACTTACGGTCACGCCTCGGTCTTCTACCATGCGATCGGGGAGGGCCTCGTCGATCCGCGCCGCATGGTGCAGATCGGCATCCGCTCTCCCCTGGCGCGGGAAGTCCGTGATTGGACTGCGGCGCGTGGCGTGACGACGATCCCGGCGCAAGACGTTCACGAAAGCCGTCCCGCCGCTGTCGCCGAGCGCATTCGTGAGGTCGTCGGCGATGCGCCGGTCTATCTCAGCGTCGATATCGACGTGCTCGATCCGGCCTTCGCGCCCGGCACCGGAACGCCCGAGATCGGCGGGCTCGCGAGCTGGCAAGTGCAGGCGATATTGCGCCGGCTGCAGGGACTGGCGTTCATCGGCATGGATTTGGTCGAAGTCGCGCCGGCTTACGATGTCGCCGAGATCACGGCTTTAGCCGGCGCCACCATGGTCTGGGAATATCTCTGTCTGCTCGGCCTGCGCCGCTGACGCGGCGCATGCGTGGAGCCGGCGACGCCGTTCACCCCTTCCCCAGCACGCTCACATCCGAGCCATCGCGATAGGCCGGATGGCGCCAGCCGTTCTCGTCGTAATCGGCCATGCATTGCTCGGCGAGCGCTGTCATCTCCTTGAGCGCGCCGGAGCCTTGCGCCTGCTGCAGCGGGAAAATGCGGATGAGCTCGTGGCTGCCGGAATAGTTCATCTCGTAAAGCTCGTGGCGGGCGCCGAACTCGGTGCCGATGGCGTCCCACAGGAGCTTCATGGTCTTGATGCGCTCCTTGTAATCGATGCCATTCGAGCCGCGCACGTATTTGGCCAGATATTTGTCGATGTCAGGGTTCTTGAAGTCGCGGGCGTGCGACGGCAGATAAATCAGCCCCGAGGCGATCACCTTCTCGACGATCGAGCGCACCGCCGGATAAGCCTCGGTCATGAACAGCCGATAAGCGCTCGAGGCGCGGCCGTTGGGCAACACCGCGCCGTTGACCCAGGGCTGCGGATTGAACGCCATGGCGTCGGTCAGCGACCAGAACAGATTGCGCCAGCCGATCACCTCGCCGATCTGCGCCTGCACGCCGCGGAACGCCTCGACGCCGGTGGCGCGCGCCGCCTTGTAGAGAAGCCCGGCGATGAAATCGAGCTTGACCGCCAGCCGGGTGCAGCCCTGCATGGTGAAGCCGTTGAAGAAGCCGGATTGCGGATAAAAGCTTTTCAGCTTGTCCACGTCGCGGTGGATGAAGACGTTCTCCCACGGGATGAACGCGTTATCGAAAACGAAAATGGCGTCGTTCTCGTCGAACCGCGAGGTCAGCGGATAATCCCACGGCGAGCCGGTGGCCGCGGCGGCGAATTCGTAGGACGGCCGGCAGATCAGCTTGATGCCAGGCGTGTTCATCGGCGCGATGAACATCACCACCATGGCCGGGTCGTTGATCTCCTGGCCCATGTTCTGGCCGAGAAAATTGTAGTGCGTCAGCGCCGAATTGGTGGCGACGACCTTGGCGCCGGAGACATAGATGCCGGCATTGGTTTCCTTCTGGATGGTGATGTAGACGTCCTTGACCTGCTCGGCCGGCTTGTCGCGGTCGATCGGCGGATTGACCAGCGCATGATTGAGGAACAGCACCGCCTCCTGGCCGCGCTTGTGCCAGGCCCGCGCATTGTCGGCGAACTTGCCGTAAAACTCGGCATTGGCGCCCAGCGTGTTAAGGAACGCGGCCTTGTAATCGGGACTGCGGCCGAGCCAGCCATAGGTGATGCGCGCCCAGGCGGCGATGGCATCGCGCTGCGCCACCACGTCCTCGCGCGAGCGCGCCACCTTGAAGAATTTGTGGGTATAGCCGCCGGAGCCGGTGTCGGTCGGCGCGGTGAGCACGTCCTTGGCGGCCTTGTCGTGCAAGGCGTCATAGAGGAGCGCGACGGAGGCCGCCGAATTGCGGAAGGCTGGATGCGCCGTGACATCCTTGACGCGCTCGCCATAGATATAGACCTCGCGGCCGTCGCGCAGCGATTCCAGAAACTCCGCCCCGGTGAACGGGCGCTGCTTGCCGGCGACAATCGCTTCGGGATGCTGGGGCATCGCATTCTCCATTTTTCTTATCTTGCACGATAGAGCGAGATCGCTTCAGATTGAATCGGTTGACGCTCTAATATCCTAGGCGAGCGTCGCGAGGCGAATCAATCACTTGCGGGCGCGTTGTGTGATGGTAGTGACGGGCTTTAGTGATAGTCACCCCTCACCCCTCACCCCTCACCCCTCACCCCTCACCTGCGCACCGCCCAGGCCGGCTCGGCGCGCCCCTCGCGCGCCCGCGCGAGACGTATGCGCCGTCGCCTGGCTCACCTACCCGGCGGCCTACCCGCGCGCCGAATGCGCGTGTTCGACCGATCCGGGGGTTGCGTTGAACCGCGGGCCACGAGAGTTCGGCTATCGAGATTATCGAGATTTCGTGAACTGGGTCGCCACCGTTTCGATCCATTGCGCCGGCCTTCGATCCATTGCGCCCGCCGATGTGTGGAGGGATGAGGTGCAAAGGACGGCATTCTCCCTTTTTCGGGCCGCCCATTTTCTCCGCCGTACGCAGCGCGAGCCGCGCCCCGATTCCGCCGGCGGCATCAGCCGTCACATTACAGCACTCTCGATCCAGCGTGTGCTCAATCCACCGGGCAGGCAGGGCAGCGTCGCCTTGAGAAGGCCGCTGATGCGTTAAAAGTATCATGGGGTCTTCCGTCCCTGCGAAATCAGCCGACCAAGATATCTGGAAGCCGCTGTGGGGCAAGCTGGCCCAAGTTTCGGGCAAGTTCCTTTCCGGGAAAGAGGTCGCTGGTCGAGCGCGCCGTCTGATTGTCGAGCTGCTGCTTTAGGTCAGGCCGACGGCCGACGACCCTGTCCGGTTGGCCGCGCGGTAGGCTGGCGAGAAGCCACAGGATGGCGTTCAACCCAGGGCTACTCCGAGCAACAATTCAGCGATTTTAGTGAAGCGGGGCGTCGCGCCTACCGACCGCGTCACCAAAGACACCGTCCGCAGCCGCGAAAAGGTGTCAAGCGGCGCGAACTTCATATTTGCGTTCTCCGACGCGATGGGTTAAGGGGGCCGCACGCCGCCTCCGATGACGATAAATCCCGAAAGAACTTCCAGAGCTTCCTGATCCGCGACTGTTGGGTGAAGGTCGAGTGGGGTTATGGCCGAATTCTTGTCCGCGACGGTGCGAACGCGGGTTGGATCAACTACATGTTGAAAGATCGCCAAAAGTCAGAGTTCGACGGTTTCGTTGACTGCGTAATTATAGAGTCTTTGCACAATCCAATTGCTGACGCGTAGTCGTTCTTTTGGAATGGGACTCTTCATCGACAAAGCCTAAGCAAGGGCGATTGGTTAGCAGTCGCCTTGTTCCAGCGCGCGCCCGGCGCCGCGGCGCCGGCATGATCGATCGTTCGCCGCCAAACGAAATTGCCGAAGCGCCGCCCAGCCGGCGCCAGCGGGTCGGCCTGATCGCGGGCCGCTCTGCTGACCACCTGATTGTGGGTCGCTCTGTTGACCGACGGCGCTCAGTGGGTCGCTCTGTTGACCGACGGCGCTCATGTCGGTGCGCCCCTCGCGCGCGAGGATTCGGAGCCAGTGAGACTAACGCCGCTCAAAACCCCTGATCGTTCAATGCCGCCGGTTTGGCGATACCCC
>JBEKIC010000076.1:0-14026 GCA_050011955.1 Xanthobacteraceae bacterium | reverse complement strand
TGCCGCGTTCACCGTCAGGAGCCTCTGCAAGGCCGTCGCCTCGTGTCTCGATCAAATCTCTCGAGCTGAATGCACTGCATACCTCGCGAATTCAGGATATGGTCCACTTAAACGGAAACCGCTCTAGTCTTGAAGGACAGGTGAAGCTGCGTCACGTCGCGCCATTCGCGCAGCACGCGAACCGGATTCTCGCCATTGGCCAGGCGATCCACGACGTGCTTCGGCAGCAGCGGAGCTCCGGCGGCGATCTCGCCGCGCGCGCGCGCCACCAGGCGCGCCGTGCCGGCGTCGTCGTCGGCCTCGGCCGCCTTAGTGGCAAGCGCTTCGTACTCCTTCCGAGGAAGGATCGCGACTTCTCCACGCGCCGTCTTCTGAAAGCGAACGTTCATGACATTCCCTCAATCATATATTTCCCGCCGGTGCTTCAGCGCGGTTCGTCGCGCGAGAGGTTCGGCGTGGCCTGAAAGCGCCGTTGCCGGCGCGGCTCGGTGTGCATCCGTTTCGGCTTGTGCTGGAGCGTGGCTTCAGGCTCGGCCGGTGCCGGCTCCTTCTGCCCGCCGAGCCGGCGCAAGATCGCGTCGGCGGCGCGCTCGCCCGATTCCCAGGCGCCACCGACCGTGCCCCACAAGGTCTCATGGACGGCTTCGCCGGCGAACCATACGGCGTCTTGTACCGGCTCCATGAGGATGCGGCGCGCTCCCTGGAAGCCCGGTGCCGCGGCCGAAAACGCGCCGAGTGCCAGAGGATCGTGGCTCCAGCGCGTGGCGTGCGAGCGCTTGATCGCCTTCTTCACGTCGGCGCCGTAAAGGTCGGCCAGCCAATCGGCGGCGAAGTCGACCATCGCCGCTTCGCCGTGCGCCGCGAGATCGCGGCCGAACGCGCCGGCGACTTCGACCAGGCAAAGCTGCGTGCCGGAGACATTGGCGAGGATCGCGGCGGTGCGCGCGTCGGCCGCTTTCTCGAACACCAGGTCGTCGCTCTCGAAGCCGAGCGCGTTGTCGGCGATTTCCAGCGCGATGTGGTCGTAGCTGCCGAGCGAGAGCTTGGCGAAGGCGTCGCGCTGGCGGCTGGCAAGGTCGGGCGTGAATTTGATGGCGCCGGAGGCGATCACATTGGTCGACACCGTGACGATGACGGCGCGGGCGGCGATCGCGCCCTTGGGCGTTTCCACCGAGACGTTGCGCCTGGTGTCGATCGCGGTCGCCGGCGTCGACAGCTTGACCGCGATCCCCTCGGCGAGCGCGGCGATCAGCGCGCCGAAACCCTGGCGGCAGAAAGCGTCGGCATTGCGCTCGGCGGATTTCGCGAAATCCACGGCCGAAATTTGTGCCAATTCCTTGCCGCAGCCGAACGCGCCGAGCACGAATTCGACTGCCGGCCGCCAGTCGCCGAGATCGTTGGGCAGCGCCTGCGCACACGCCACATCGCCCTTGCGCGCGGCGTCGGCGATGGCGCGCGTGGCACGTGCTTGCGACGCCAAAAAATCCTCAAGCTCGCCCTCGCGCGCGTATCGCCGGCCGATGCGGACCTTCTGGCTCCTCGGCGCCGGATAGACTTCGATGCCGCGGCGCGGCGCGAGCTTGGTCACCGGGTTGAGGTCGGGGGCGTGGATCCAATGGGCGCCGCGGTCGTACGGCAGGCCGAAGGTCTCCATGTCGGTAATGCAGCGTCCGCCGATATGGTCGGCTGCTTCGAGCAAGACGAACTTGCGGCCGGCGGCGGCGATCCGCCGCGCGGCGGCGATGCCGGCCGCACCCGCGCCGACGATGACGACGTCGACCTCGGCCGCGGCCGCCGCGGCAGCGCCGGCCGCGGGGCGTACCGCAAGCGCGGCCGAGGCGGCGAGGAACGAGCGGCGGCTCAGTCGCGGCATGGTTTCCAATACTTGCGGCTTGTCGCAGATTGCCCGAACGGTGCACGGCGCGCAAACGCCGCCGGGCTGAGACTCACTCAAGAATGGCGGCGATTGTGTGAACCGTATTGCAAGGCTGTCGGTTGCCCTTGCATCAATCCGAAATCCCAGCCCTAGAGGTAATATGCTCGACGACGCGGTCAAAGCGCTTGCTCAGATGCTGTCGCCGCCGCTGCGCGCGGTGCTGTGGAAGTCGATCGCACTGGCGCTCGCCCTCATTGTCGTTGCCGCCATCGCGCTCGACCGCTTGATCGTTTGGCTGGTGGGGGCGGGGAGTGCCTCGCTGGAGACGACATTCGGACCGCCCGCGCATCTGCCGGCGAGCGCGCTCGCCTGGGCGCTGTCGATTGCCGCGAGCCTCGGCATTGTCGCCGGCAGCATCTTTCTCATGCCGGCGGTGACCGCGTTTGTCGCCAGTTTCTTCGCCGACCAGATCGCCGACGAGGTCGAGCGCCTGCACTATCCGGCCGAGCCGCCCGGCGTCGCGCTGCCGCTCTGGCTCGCGATCGCCGAAGGCGGCAAAACCGCGCTGCTCGCGATCGTGGTCTATCTGTGCGCCGTGCCATTCCTGCTGTTCGCCGGTTTTGGCGCCGTGATTTTCTTTTTCGCCACCGCCTGGCTGCTCGGGCGCGAATATTTCGAGCTCGCCGCCATGCGCTTTCGGTCGCCGGATGAGGCCAAGGCCTTGCGCAAGCGCCATGCCGCGACCGTCTATATCGGCGGCTTGATCATCGCCGCGTTTGTCTCGATCCCGCTCGTCAACCTGGCGACCCCGCTGTTCGCCATGGCGCTCATGGTGCATGTGCACAAGCGGATCGGCGGAACAAAGCTGATCGCCCGGAAGGCCTGAGGCGTCAGCCCCACACCTCATCGGCGAGTTCCACGATCATCCCGAGCTTCGCCCATTGCGCGTCCTCGGCGAGCACGTTGCCTTCCTCGGTCGAGGCGAAGCCGCATTGCGGCGACAGGCACAGCTGGTCCAGCGCGACAAATTTGCTCGCCTCCGCGATGCGCCGCTTGACCTCGTCCTTGTTTTCGAGCGCCCCGCTCTTGCTGGTGACGAGACCGAGCACGACCATCTTGTTTCCTTTGGGTAAAAAGCGCAGCGGCTCGAAGCCGCCGGCGCGCGCCGTGTCGTATTCCAGGAAATAGCCGTCGTAGTTCAATTTTGCGAGCAGGATTTCGGCGACAGGCTCATAGCCGCCCTCGGAAATCCAGGTCGAGCGGAAGTTGCCGCGGCAGACGTGGGTCGTGATCGTCATGTCGACCGGCTTGCTCTCCAGCACCTTATTGATCATGCCGGCATAATCGTGCGCCAGGCGCTCGGCGTCGAGGCCGCGGTCGCGCGCCTTCTGTAGCTCCGCCGCCGAGCACAAATAGGCCCAGACGGTATCGTCGAACTGCAGATAGCGGCAGCCGGCGTCGTAGAACGCGCGCACGGCCTGCCGATAGGTGTGCGCCAGATCGTCGAAGATGGCGCCGCGATCGGCATAGACCTGTGTATTGACGGCATCCGGCTCCAGGCGGAAGTGCAGCACGGACGGACTGGGGATGGTCATCTTCGGCAGCACGCGCGTGTGCGCCTTGAGGAACCTGAAGTGCTCCAGCATCGGGTGGTTGGAGAATCCGAGCTTGCCTTTGATGCGAACGCTCTGCGCCTTGGTTTGCACCCCGTGGAACTGGATGCCGTGATCGAGCTCGTAGAGTTCGACGCCGTCGAGCATGCCGAAGAAATCGAAATGCCACCATGAGCGGCGGAACTCGCCGTCGGTCGCGACCTTGAGCCCGACCTCTTGCTGTTTTTTGATGATCTTCTCGATCTCGCGGTTCTCGACGTCCGTGAGCTCTGCCGCACTGATCGCGCCCTTCTCCCGTTTTGCTCGCGCCTCCTTCAACAGCGCGGTACGCAGCAGACTACCGACAACGTCGGCGCGAAACGGCGGCTTGTTTCGGGTCATCGGCCATCTCCCCCTTAGAACCGTCGGCACTACCAAGCGAGGCGCCGGTGCTTCGTCAACTGCAAAACACGGCCGCCGGCCCCGCCAATGGGCCTGATGATGCAGGGACCGGCCGGGTTCTTCGGCAAGGCTTTAAACGAGCCGCCCGCGACGACGCCGCGCCGGCAATTGGCGCGAAAATAACGCGTCGGACAGGCGCGCCGCCCCGGGTGTGGCCAAACAGCGCGGCCGCGGCCCGGTACCGCTGCCCTCGCTCCCGGACACGACATCTGCTAGGTGGGGACCGGTTCGCGCCAGGGTCCCGATTCCGAAGTCCAGGCGCTTGCTGCACCTCTCATGCGAGCTTCGGTATCTAAGGCGATATTAGAAATTTACCGTTCCAATGCGGGTATTGATGCACGAACAGCCGGTCTGGAGCGCGGGATGCTGAAGAGATTGCGCGCGTCCGCGCACTTCTTCGAGCGAAATATCGGCTTCAGCCGACTCGGCATAGCGCTCAGCGCCACCATCATCGTCGTTGCCGTCGTGGTGCTCTATCGCATCCTGCGCGATATCGATCTCGACGCCCTGGTCGACGCGATCGAGGCGACCAGCTGGCGGACACTCGCTATTGCCGGTTTCTTTGTCGCCGCCGGCTATCTGACGCTCACTTTCTACGATCTGTTCGCGCTGCGCACGATCGGCCGCTCCGAGGTGCCGTATCGCGTCGCCGCGCTTGCCGGTTTCACCAGCTATGCGGTCGGGCACAATGTCGGCGCCAGCGTCTTTTCTGGCGGCGCGGTGCGCTATCGCATTTATTCGGCCTGGGGCTTGAGCGTCATCGAGGTGACCAAGATCTGCTTCGTCGCCGGGCTCACCTTCTGGCTCGGCAACGCCACCGTGCTCGGCCTCGGCGTCCTCGATGCGCCGCAGGCCGCGCGCGCCATCGACCAGCTGCCGCTCTGGCTCAATCGCGTTTTCGCGCTGGCGATCCTTGCCCTGCTCGGCGCCTACGTGGCGTGGGTCTGGGTCAAGCCGCGCGTCATCGGCCGCGAGGGCTGGCAGGTGGCTTTGCCCGGCGGCCCTTTGACGCTTGTTCAGATCGCGATCGGCATCGTCGATCTGTCGTGCTGCGCGCTGGCCATGTACATGCTGGTGCCGGACGAGCCCAATCTCGGCTTCGTCACCGTGGCCGTCATCTTCGTGGCAGCCACGCTGCTCGGCTTTGCCAGCCACGCCCCCGGCGGCCTCGGCGTGTTCGACGCCGCCATGATGGTTGCGCTATGGCAGTTCGACAAGGAAGACCTGCTGGCCGGCCTGCTGCTCTTCCGTTTCCTTTATTACGTCATGCCGCTCATGCTCTCACTGGTGATCCTGGGGACGCGTGAAGTTCTGCTCAGTCGTGCGGCGCGGCGGCAACGAGTCCTCGCTCACCCAGTCACAGCGCCGATCGGCGCCGTGACCGGGCTGGCGCGGGAAAAGTCGGACGCGACTTGATCGGGAGGTCGAGCGGGCCGCTGCGCGGGGACGGATCCGATGAGCCTGGATGACGATCTCATAGCGCCGCGAAGGGCCGGCTGGCGCAGCGTGCGGTTCGTGGCCGTGGCCGCGGCGGTCGTGTTCGCCGGATTGGTGCTGCTCAACGCCCTGGCCATCGGCTACGCGGTCGCCGGTTTCGCCATCGTCACCGCGGCCGCTTTCCTCGCCACGCGTGCCGGCGAGGAGGTCGGCCGCTTGGCGCGGCCAACCGCGGTCGCTGAGCGCGCCGGCGATCCGCTCGAGGCCGTCGTCGCCGGGCTGCCGGATCCGGCCATCGCGCTCGACCGCGACGGCCGCGTGCTCGCGCTCAACGAGCGCGCCCGTTCTTTGGCGCCGGCGCTGCGGCGCGGCGAGCCGGTCTCGCTGGCGCTGCGCATGCCCGAGTTGAACGAGGCGATCGGCCGCGCCTATGCCCGCGGCGAAGAGCAGCGCGTCGAATATTCCGAGCGCGTGCCGCTCGACCGCTGGTTCGAGACCATCGTGATGCCGGTCAGGCGCGAGCCGAATTCGAGCAGGCCCGATCTGGTGCTGATGGTCTTTCATGACCTCACGCCGCTGCGCCGCGCCGAAGAGATGCGCGCCGACTTCGTCGCCAACGCCAGCCACGAACTGCGCACGCCGCTGGCGGCGCTGTCCGGCTTCATCGAGACCCTGCAGGGCTCGGCGCGCGACGACGCCAAGGCGCGCGAGCGCTTCCTCGCCATCATGCAGGAGCAGGCGCGGCGCATGGCGCGGCTGATCGACGACCTGTTGTCGTTGTCGCGCATCGAGCTCAATGCGCACCGCCGTCCCGATACGCCGGTCGACCTGGTGCCGATCGTCCGCCAAGTCGTGGACGGCCTCGAAACCTTGGCGCGCGACCGCGGCGTGATCGTTCATGTCGAGGCGCCGAACACACTGACGGTTCCCGGCGACCACGATGAGCTGGTCCGCGTGTTCGAGAACCTCGTGGAAAACGCGCTCAAATACGGGGCCACCGGCCAACGCGTCGACATTACGCTGCGGCAGGCGGTCTCCGCGGAAGGCGAACCGGAAGCGCAGGTCGACGTCCGCGATTACGGGCCGGGCATCGCGCCCGAGCATCTGCCGCGGCTGACCGAGCGCTTCTATCGCGTCGATGTCCGGGAGAGCCGCACGCAGGGCGGAACCGGGCTCGGGCTTGCCCTGGTCAAGCACATCCTCAACCGGCATCGCGGCCGGCTATCGATCGCCAGCACGCCCGGCGCCGGCGCCACCTTCAGCGTCCAAGTTCCGGCGGCCAAACTCCAACCGGCCGAGCAAATCATTTGATACATCAAAGGGTTTGGTTGTCCTCCAATTGTCATGCTGGGCTCAGCCTGCACTGATGCTGCGTTTGAGAAGGAGGATTTGCGGGCGCCTTTCGAATCTGCAACATCTGCCATGCGGACAACAGGAGGGCATGGGCCAATAACCTCCTCACTGGATGCGCGGACGATCGCCCTAGCACGTGGCACTGACATGGGCGTTCCTTTCAACCAAGGAAACTCTGCGATCGATTTGCTGCTTGCACGGCGCATTCTGTCCCCGCTCGTCACAGGATTGTTCATTGGTCTGGTGTTGACGTTGGAATTGAGCGAACCGGCGTCGGCTTATCGTCCGTTCGACGGAACGAATGCGGCGGTCGTCGACCTCGGCGAGGCCCAAATCCAGCTGCAGCCGGCTGGCGGACTAAGTGCAGGCTCACGGAACGTTCTGACCGGGCCTTACGCCGTCTTTGATTACGGCTTTGCGGAGAGATGGGAACTCGTGCTGGAGGGCGCGGGGCAAGCCCCGCCTGCGGGAGGTGGTCCCACCCCGGTGTCCGATGAGGCGTTCCTGAAATATGTCGTCCAGCCCGGCGTTCTGCAGGGCAAGCCCGGACCAAGCTTCGCTACCGAATTCGGACCGCTATTGCCGAATATTGGCGGGTCGAGCATGGGATTTGAGTGGGAGGCCATCGTGTCGCAACGGTGGGAATGGGGAACCGTCCACTTGAATCTCGACCCGGAACTTACACGCGACCATCATGGCGCACTTTTTCTCGACGCCATCATCGAAGGGCCGCGCACATGGAGCGTCCGACCCGTCCTCGAAATCTATTCCGACAGCGTCGTCAGCCAATCGCAAACGTACTCAGCCTTGGTCGGAGCCATCTGGCAGGTGCGCGACAATCTCGCCTTCGATATGGGATTACGCTATGCGCTGGTAAACGGCCGGCCGGTGAATGAACTGCGTGCCGGAGTGACATTCGGGTTTCCGCTCAGTTTCGGTCGGCCGAACAGCGCTGAGTCATCAAGCACAGCACCCTTCAGCCATCGCTGAGGCGAGCGCCCCTAGCGGCAGATCCGGAATATGCGCCTGCGTCACCCGGATCGACTTCTGGCCACTTCGCCCATTACGAAACCCAACACCAAGGTCAGCACGCCGCCTGCGGCGATTCCGGCAAGCGCGAGAATGAACATGTGGTTGACGAGCGAAGTATCGGGGACAGGATTTCCTCCGGCATCCACTGTCGGCGGAATGAATGCCAGCAGGAAATAGCCGGCAGCCCCGCCGATGGCGCCCGCAAAGGTGTTTTTGATTGCCCCGAGGCTGTACTCTTTAATTGCCAACCCGGCCGCATTGCCACCGAAAATGCCGGCAAGGACGAGGACGACGACCCCTAAAAACGTGGATTGCATATTCACCTCCGCTGAGCGTCATCGATTGGCGTGGGTTGGTGTGCGCGGGGTTGCGCTAGATCGCGATTCCCGCCTCTCAACCTCTTGCTTTCTCGCTCGCGACGCGCTGCCGCACGGCCGCGCCGGCTTCATACCAGCCACGAGTGCTGTTCACGATCTTCACGACTGAAAGCATCACCGGAACCTCGATGAGAACGCCGACCACAGTCGCGAGTGCCGCGCCTGAGTTGAAGCCGAAGAGACTGATCGCGGCAGCCACAGCCAATTCAAAGAAGTTGCTCGCGCCAATGAGGGCGGACGGACCAGCAACACAATGCGCCTCCCCGGCTGCGCGATTAAGGACATAGGCAAGTCCAGAATTGAAATAGACCTGGATCAGGATCGGCACAGCCAGCATGGCAATGATTAGGGGCTGAGCCATGATTTGCTTGCCCTGGAAGCCAAACAGAAGCACTAACGTGGCGAGCAACGCCACGAGAGAAATCGGCTGCAGCGCAGACAAAAGCCTTGTGAGCGCCTTGCCTCCCCCGGTCGCGAGCACGCGCCGCCGGATGGTTTGCGCTATGATGACTGGCACGACGATGTACAGAACGACGGAGAGGAACAAAGTTTCCCATGGCACGGTGATCGCCGATATGCCGAGCAGAAGGCCGACGATCGGCGCAAAGGCGAACACCATGATTGCGTCGTTGAGAGCGACCTGGCTGAGGGTGAAATGCGGCTCGCCATCCGAGAGATTGCTCCAGACGAACACCATCGCCGTGCATGGTGCTGCCGCGAGCAAGATTAGGCCGGCGATGTAACTGTTTATCTGATCCGCAGGAAGATAGGGCTTGAACAGCCATCCGATGAAGAGCCAGCCCAGCAACGCCATGGAGAAGGGTTTCACCGCCCAATTGATGAACAGCGTAACCCCGATGCCCCGCCAATGCTCCTTGACCCGCGACAACGCCGCGAAATCGATCTTCACGAGCATCGGGATAATCATCAACCAGATCAAAACAGCCACTGGCAGGTTGACTTTGGCGATCTCGGCCGACCCGATAGCGTGGAACACGGCTGGAAAGAAATGCCCGAGCGCGATACCGACAACGATGCAAAGGGCAACCCAAACAGTCAGGTAGCGTTCGAATGCGGACATTGTCAGACTCGGTGGTCCTGGGCCTTGCGGTTGCGCGATTGAAAAAATCGGCGGCGGCGGCTTAAAAACGTAGACGCGTCGTTCATTCTGCTGCCGATGCGGGTTTGTCTCCCGTATCTTTGCTCTTGCCGATCGCGTCGAGCCGTCGTTGCAGCGATAGCTTGTCGAGGGAGCTGATCGGCAGGCTGACGAATATCGAGATGCGGTTGTTTAACATGCGGAACGTATCGGCGAAGGCAAAGCGACGTTCTGCTTCATTGCCACTGGCCGCGGCCGGATCGGGAAGACCCCAATGCGCCGTCATCGGCTGGCCGGGCCAGACCGGACAGGCTTCCGCGGCCGCGTCGTCGCAAAGCGTGAACGCGAAATCGAGCTTCGGCGCGTCGGCACCGGAAAACTCGTTCCAGCTTTTCGAGCGGAAGCGCGTGACGTCGAAATTTATCTTGCGCAGCAGGTCGAGGGCAAAGGGATGCACAAAGCCCTTGGGGTGACTGCCGGCAGAGAAGGCGTGGAAGTTCCTGCGTCCTTCACGGCTCAAGATCGCCTCGGCGATAATCGACCGCGCCGAGTTGCCGGTGCAAAGAAAGAGCACGTTGAGGCGTTTGTCTTCAGCGGCCTCGATCATGGCTCGGTACTCCGCCTCTTGTTTCCCGTAGGCGCGCAACAGCCACCGCTGATCGCGTCCTGCAGGTCGCACAGCTCCGGGTGGCCGCCGCAGCAGTCGTTGACCAGGAAGCCGACCAGCGCCCGGATCGCGTCAACCTCCGCCCGGTACATGATCGAGCGCCCGTCGCGGGCGCCGCGCACCAATCCCGAGCGTGCCAGGATGCTGAGATGCGACGACAGCGTGTTGTGGGCGCAGCCGATCTTTTCGGCGATGGCGCCGGCAGCAAGGCCGCCGGGTTCGGCCGCCATCAGCAGCCGGAAGATTCCCAGCCGCGTCGGCTGGCCCAATGCAGCAAGTGCCGCAAGCGCATGCGGAACCGACATCCGGCGGCCGCGTGGCTCGGGACCGATATGGCCGACCACGGCCAAGGGAGTTTTTTTCATCAGTCTGGACCCGATTTTGGAACCCGAGCGAGAGTTGCGGTAGGCCGCGGCGAACGACCGGGTGACAGGCCGCAAAAATTATATTACCATTATGTCGGGAATTCTCGACATATAGCTGTCTAGAATTCCGGATATTGTCGTCTCATACGTGGATGACAATTCGGTGACAACTGTTCTTAAGCCGAGTCGCCTGGGATCGGGAAGCATGTCCTTCGTCCCACGGCTCTTAGGCATCCGGCGTCGTTAACGAACGCCAATCGGGGAGGAAAGCATGACAACGCACTGCGATAAGCTCGTGGATGCGGGCCGCCGCAAGTTTCTGACCGGCGCCAGCGTCGCGGCTGCTGCCGCCGCTGCTTCGGCGGTCGGAGCGCCGCAAGCGAAGGCCGCACCCGCCGCGGGTGTGGACTATCCGTCCAACCGGCTCGGCAATGTCCACGACCTCAAGGTCGACGAGCCTGTGAACGTCTCATACCCGGACGCTGATGCACCCGGAGTCCTCATCAAGCTCGGCGTGCGCGTTCCAACGGGGGTTGGCCCCGATGGCGACATCGTCGGCTTCTCCACCATCTGTCCGCACAAAGGCTTTCCGCTCGCTTACAACAAGTCCGACCGGACGCTGAACTGCCCCGGCCATTATTCCCGCTTCGACTGCGAAGATGGCGGGATGCAAATCTGGGGACACGCTACGCAAAACCTCCCGCAGTACGTGCTGCGCGTCGATGCCAAGGGCGACATCTATGCCGAGGGCCTCGACGAGCTGCTGTACGGCCGGTTGTCCAACGTTCTCTGAGGGAGGTAGCCATGACTTACAAGCGTCACATCGACCAGCTTCCGATAATCCCCAAGGATGCCAAGAAGTTCAACGTCACCTGCCACTACTGCATCGTCGGCTGCGGCTATCATGCCTATAGCTGGCCAACTAACAAACAGGGCGGCACCGCGCCAGGTCAGAACGTTTTCGGCGTTGACCTTTCCAAGCAGCAGCCGGCCGAGACCGCGGCCTGGTATTCGCCGTCGATGTACAACATCGTCAAGCAGAACGGCGAGGACGTGCACGTCGTCATCAAGCCCGACAAGGACTGCGTGGTGAATTCCGGGCTCGGCTCGGTGCGCGGCGCCCGCATCGCCGAAATGAGCTATTCGCGCCAGCGCAACACGCAGCTGCAGCGGCTCACCGATCCGATGGTCTGGCGCTACGGGCAGATGCAGCCGACGAGCTGGGACGACGCGCTCGATCTGGTTGCGCGCGTCACCGTCGCCGTCATCAACGAAAAGGGCGAAGACGGTCTGTTCGTCTCGGCCTACGATCATGGCGGCGCCGGCGGCGGCTATGAGAACACCTGGGGCACCGGCAAGCTCTATTTCGGTGCCATGAAGGTGAAGAACATCCGCATCCACAATCGACCGGCGTACAATTCGGAAGTGCATGCCACGCGCGACATGGGTGTGGGCGAACTCAACAATTGCTACGAAGACGCCGAACTTGCCGACACCATTGTGGCGGTTGGCACCAACGCGCTGGAGACGCAGACCAATTATTTCCTGAACCATTGGGTGCCGAATTTGCGCGGCACCTCGGTGGAAAAGAAGAAGGCTGAATTCGGCTCGGAGCCGGTTGAGCAAGCGCGCATCGTCATCGTCGATCCACGCCGCACCGTGACCGTGAACGCCTGCGAGGTCGAAGCCGGTAAAGACCGGGTCATGCATTTGGCGGTCAATCCCGGAACGGACCTCGCGTTGTTCAACGCCTGGCTCACCTACATCGCGGACAAAGGCTGGACCGACAAGGCGTTCGTTTCGACCTCGACCAAAGACCTCGACAAGGCGCTCGCTGCCAACAAGACGAGTCTTGAAGAGGCGGCCCGGATCACTGGGCTGACTGCCGATCAAATCCGAAAATCGGCCGAATGGATCGCGCAGCCGAAGGCGGGTGGCGCCCGCCGCCGCACCATGTTCGCCTACGAGAAGGGTTTGATCTGGGGCAATGACAATTACCGCACCAATGGCGCGCTGGTGAACGTCGCGCTGGCAACCGGCAATGTCGGTCGGCCAGGCGGCGGCTGTGTGCGCATGGGCGGCCATCAGGAAGGCTATTCACGTCCTTCCGACGCTCACGTCGGGCGTCCTGCGGCCTATGTCGATCAGCTATTGATCGAGGGCAAAGGTGGCGTGCACCACATCTGGGGTTGCGACCATTACAAGACCACGCTCAATGCCTTCAAGTTCAAGCAGGCGTACAAGAAGCGCACCGACCTGGTGAAGGACGCCATGCTCACGGTGCCTTACGGCGACCGCGATGCGATGGTGAAGGCCATCGTCGCAGCGATCAACAAGGGCGGGTTGTTTGCCGTCGACGTTGACATCATCCCGACCAAGATCGGCGAAGCCTGTCACGTGTGGTTGCCGGCAGCGACATCGGGCGAAGCCAACCTCACCTCCATGAACGGCGAGCGGCGTATGCGGCTCACCGAGCGCTACATGGATCCGCCTGGGCAGGCCATGGCCGATTGCCTGATCGCGGCGCGTATAGCCAACCATATGGAACGCGTCCTGCGCGAACAGGGCAAGGACAAGTACGCGGACCAGTTCAAGGGTTTTGACTGGAAGACCGAAGAAGACGCTTTCATGGACGGCTATCACGGCCATGAGAAGGGTGGCCAGTTCGTCACCTACGAACGCCTGCGCGCAATGGGCACCAACGGCTTCCAGGAGCCCGCGACGGACTTCAAGGATGGCAAGATCGTCGGCACCAAACGCCTGTTTGCCGACGGCAAATTCAATTCCAAGGACGGCAAGGCCACGTTCATGGAGACCAAATGGCGGGGCCTACAGGCGGCCGGCAAGGAAGCCGAGAAGGAGAAATGGCCCTACCTCATCAATAACGGCCGGACGAATATCAGCTGGCAAAACCTTTATCTGGACCAGGAGAACGAGTTCGTGGTGGATCGCGAACCGTATCCGATCATCCAAATGAACCCGCAAGACATGGCGGACCTCAAGGTGAAGGCCGGCGACTTGGTCGAAGTCTACAACGACAATGGATCGACCCAGGCGATGGTCTATCCGACGCCGACGGCGCGGCGGAAACAGACCTTCATGCAGTTCGCCAATGCGAACGGCGTGCAGGGCAACGTGGTGTCGCCTGGAGTGAACGAGTTCATCATCCCGAACTACAAACAGACCTGGGCTGCGATCCGCAAGCTTACCGATGCGCCTGAAAGCGCGCGGCATCTGAGCTTCAAGTCGTGGGAGTACAGCGCCGGATAGCTGATCCGCGCGAAGTCCACAATGTCCTGGAAAAAGCTGCGGTTTTTCGCTGCCATTTTGCGGGCAGGGCTGCCTTCGTCACAACGCAAACCTGCAAGCCGGTCACGAACATGCTTGTCATTGGTATCGCCGGCTGGAGCGGTTCCGGCAAGACGACGCTCATCACGCGGGTCATTCCGGTGCTGGTGCGGCGCGGCATCAGAGTGGCGACCGTCAAGCACGCGCACCATGAGTTCGATATCGATCGGCCGGGCAAGGACTCCTGGCTGCATCGCGAGGCCGGTGCGAGCGAAGTCGCGATCGTTTCCAGCCGGCGCTGGGCCATCGTTCATGAGTTGCGCCGCGAGGAAGAGCCGACGCTCGCCGACATGCTAGTACCGACTATCGCTGATGAATGAGTCGTGATTCAAGGATGCATGAGCGGCATCCCCGAGGCGACGATTATCATTCTGACGGCGGAGGAACGTGCCGAGCTTGAGAGCTTGGCGCGCTCGAC
>JBEKIC010000075.1:0-14992 GCA_050011955.1 Xanthobacteraceae bacterium | reverse complement strand
GAAGTGGCGAAACAACCCCCTTGACAGCGGGGCCATATACCATCCACATACCATCCATTCGGATGTTTTACGGATGGTTAGCCGTGATAGAGAATGTGCATCAACTGCGGCCCAAGGCGAGTGACAGCGAAAAGATCACGATCAATCTCGGCTACGTCGATCTTGGCCATATGGATCTGATGGTGCAGGACGGCTTTTACTCGAACCGGACCGATTTCATTCGCACGGCAATTCGAAACCAACTCGAACGCCATGCCGAGGTCGTCAAACAGTCCACCGCTCGAAAGAGTCTGGACCTCGGCCTGCGGAATTATAGCCGCGAGGATCTCGAGGAGGCGCGTCGCGCCGGGCAGATGCTGGAGATCAACGTATTGGGCCTCGCCACTATCGCGGCCGATGTCACCCCTGAACTCGCCCGCGCCACCATCGCATCCGTCGTCGTGCTGGGAGCGTTGCACGCAAGTCCAGAGGTCAAGGCTGCTCTCGCCGATAGAATGCGATGACGAAGAAACGTGTACGCGAAAGAAATTTGACGCGGACTAACACTGTCCAACGAGGCTGGCTCCGAGCAAAAGGTAGCTTTCGATATGAATGACATGATGCTCCAGGCAACGCGGCTTACGCGTGCAAACCGCCTCATCGAAGCCACGGCGCTTATTCAGCGCATGCTTCGAGGCGAGACCGATGCTGAAATTGCTCATCTCGGAAACAGGCCGCCAACCATTGACGGGTATGCAGAGACAATCGATGAAACGAAACCTTCCCACTTCAACGCCGCGCGTTCCGCTAAGCCGCATTATTTCGAGACGCTGCGCGATCCAACATATCGCTTCAAATACCCGTCAAATCATCGACTGCAGGGATGGATGGGGCCCGCACCGTTATCCACGCCGGACATTGTGCCAGAAGGCGGGAAGTTCATTGAAGCGATTTTTACCAACCCGGCGGGAAGCCGCGCTTACAAACTGTACATCCCCAGCCGCTATCAGGGCCAAGCGGTTCCTTTGATCGTCATGTTGCACGGCGGCACTCAAACGCCTGACGATTTCGCCGCGGGAACGCGCATGAATGTAATCGCGGAGGAAGAGACCTGTCTCGTGGTCTATCCCGCACAGCCCTGTCACGCGAACCCGGCGAAGTGTTGGAACTGGTTTCGCCCGAACGACCAGCGCCGGGATCGCGGTGAACCTTCGCTCATCGCGGGCATCACGCGCCAAGTCATGCACCACTATTCCGTCGATCCGCGACGTGTCTACGTTGGGGGATTATCAGCCGGAGCGGCTGCGGCCGCCGTGATGGGGACTACTTACCCAGATCTCTACGCGGCAATCGGAGTGCATTCTGGTCTAGCCTGTGGAGCCGCCGACGATGTTATCTCAGCATTCGCCGCGATGCGGCAAGGCGGTTCACGATACTCTTCCGCGTCCGGGGAGACTTCGGCCGCTCTTGAAGACCGGCCGCCTGTCCCGACCATCGTTTTTCACGGCGATCGTGATACCATAGTGCATCCTCGGAACGCCGATCATGTCATTTCCAGTTCTATGAGAACCCCGAACTTGCAAAAGAAAGTGCGTCGCGGGCAAGTACCTGGTGGCCATGCCTACACCTGCACGATCCATACTGATGCGAACGGGCAGGCAATGCTAGAGCAATGGTGCATCCATGGAGCCGGCCATGCTTGGTCGGGCGGCAGCCCCGCCGGCTCCTACACTGATCCGCGAGGGCCGGACGCGGCCAGGGAAATGCTACGTTTCTTTCGCGATCACGAGTTAGCTCAGTTGGTAGAGTAGCTGACTCTTAATCAGCGGGTCCAATGTTCGAGTCCTTGTGCGCCCACCAATTAAATCAAAGGCTTAGTGATGGCGAGGAAGATCGTTTCGGCTCCGGGGTAATCAGCGGGGTAACAATTCGTCGGGCCCTAAGGCTCAAGCACCTGGTCGGAGTTTAATGCGATTGCGCTGCGCGAGGCGCTATGCTGCTTCCGGATGCGCCAAGGCCGCGTCGAATTGTTCGAGCGCCCAGTCTATTTCGCCGCGGGTGATCACCAGGGGTGGACTAACACGGATGGTGTGGTCGTGGGTGTCCTTGCACAGGACGCCGCGACCGTGCAGCGCGTCGCAGTAGCGCCGAGCGCCGCTAGCGTGCGGGTAAAGCTCGAGGGCGATCATTAGGCCACGACCGCGCACCTCCTTCACGGCGGGACTATTGATGGGCGGAGGCCGGCAAGGAAACGCGCTCCCATCAAGCGGGCGTTTTCGATCATGCCTTCTTCGATGAGGACCTTGAGCGCCGCGCGAGCGACCGCGCACGCGACGTGGTGCTGCCGGTCAGGATTGAACTGACGACCTCTCCCTTACCAAGGGAGTGCTCTACCACTGAGCTACGGCAGCGGCCTTATCGGCTTGCGCGCGACCGCTGAAAGCCGCGCGGGCCGGCGCACAGCGAGCGCCGTAAAAGCGTGGCGATCCTTGCCATAGGGGGTCTCAGCGCGCAAGCGCGGGGTGTGGCAATTCCTGGTGTCATCACCGGGCCGACGCCAACGGGTCCGGCTCGAAGTGGCCGGCCCGATGACAGGCTCCGCGCCGAGACCCGGTGATCCATCTTCACTTGCGCTGGAAAACAGATGGATTGCCGGGTCAAGCCCGGCAATGACGACCGGCTCAAAACTCCGACGCCAGCCGGTCCAGTCCCATGACATGGGCGAGGTTACGCACCTCGTTCTTCTGCTCGTCGGAAAAGCTCAGGATCAGCGGGAAGGCCGCGGACTTGAGGTCCTGCACTTCCGCGCTGTCGGGATCGAGCGCAGCGACCGCCACGGCCGCGGACGCACCGCGCCGGTTCGCATCGCGTTCCTTCGCGTAGGCGATGCTGCGCAGCGCCGCTTCAACGGACGGCCACATGCGTTCCTGGTCGGGCGTCAGATGCAGCCGCCCCTTGATGCTGGCGATCTGCGCCTCGTTGAGCACGAAGCCCGGCCGGTTGGCATGGCGAACGGCGCTCTCCGTCAGCGACTTGAGCTCACTGCGGCGCTGCATGGCGGGCGGCGACTTTATTTCGGTGTCGGCGCGCGGCTGCGGCATCGCCGGCGCTGGCGGCGCCACGGTCGGGACCGCAACTTGCGGCTCGGGTTGCGCAACGACCCGCCCAACCATGGGCTCGGGGCTCAGCAATGCGAGCTGCGCGCCGCCGAATACCGTAGCGCTCGTCGGGCTTGTTGCGCTGATCGTGCTCGCCGTAGCGGAGACGGTATCCGCGACCGCGGCGGCGGCTTGAACTTCGGGGAAACGCAACGCGACACTTTGGGCGGGCGAAAGGCCTGGCGAAGGATCGGCGCTACGTGAGCTTATGGCGTGCCAATTCCCGAGCAGGTAGCCGGCGGTCCCGACCAGAAGGATCGTCGCCACCCGGCCGCGCTTCAACGCCCTCCGCATCCGAGGTCCCCTTATCCCCTAACACTGTGTAGCTAATTCCTTTCAAATGAAGCTTAATTTATGACTAATCGGTGGAATTTTGCTGGCGGAGTTGTTTGATCGCGCGTCCGGACGGAAAACCGGTTTCCACTTTTCCTGGACGCGCTCTGGGCGCTATGCGGTTGACGGAGCAGCAAAAAGGCCCGGCATCGCTGCCGGGCCTTGAATTCTTAGTGGAGCGCGATCTTTTCGGAAAAGCGGGCTGTTAGGCCGCCTCTTCCTCGACCACGGCGTCCTCTTCGACCTCGGGCTTCGGACCACGGTGCGGTCCCTTGGCCAGCGCCGCCTCGATCTCCTTGACGGCTTCGGTCTCCGTCAGCCGCTGTACGGCGGCGACTTCACGCGACAGCCGGTCGAGTGCCGCCTCGTAGAGCTGACGCTCGGAATAGGATTGTTCCGGCTGCGATTCCGAGCGGAACAGATCGCGGACGACTTCGGCGATGGCGACGATGTCGCCGGAATTGATCTTGGCCTCGTATTCCTGCGCCCGGCGCGACCACATGGTCCGCTTGATGCGCGCCCGGCCCTTGAGCGTCTCCAGCGCCCGCTTGACCATCGGCGTTTCGGCAAGCTTGCGCATGCCGACGGAGGCGATCTTCGAGGTCGGCACCCGCAGCGTCATCTTGTCCTTGACGAAGTTGATGACGAAAAGCTCGAGCCGCGCACCCGCGACTTCCTGCTCCTCGATCGCGGTGATCTGGCCCACGCCGTGGGCCGGATACACGATGAACTCGCTGGTCTTGAAGCCTTGTCGCTGGGTCGTCTTCTTCGCGTTCATTCCCAAAGCTACTCCTTCCGCCTCCGGCTTGTGCCGGTGGACGGGCTTCGCCACGCTAACCCTTCCGCGGGTCGGTCGCCGCGTGGACTGTGATGGCCTGCGGCTGGCGCCGGAGGCCGGCTTTCTCGTTTTCCGGCTCATACCGGCCGCGCTCTTCTTCGAACGATGACGACGAGTTTTCTCTGCCACTGCTCTCGCGTGGGTCTCACGCCTCTTTTGACGGTTCCTCGGAAACGCCCCAGACAAATATGCTCCCGGTGTGGGGGAGTGGCATATCGGGGGTGTTTTTCATTATGCAAACCCTTTATAACACATTTTCGCTCAAAATCAAAGCCTTATGGCATTGCAAAACGGTCGCACTACGCGGCAACCCTAACAATAGTTAAGAACGATCGGTTCAATCGCCCGTTCCGGGATTAGGCGAAAAATACTGGTCGAACTTGTCGGGGAGGCCCTCAAACTTCTTAGCGTCGGCGGGCGGCTCCTTCTTGGTCGTGATATTGGGCCATTGCTTGGCAAATTCGGCGTTGACCGTCAGCCACTTTTCGACCCCCGGCTCGGTATCGGGCTTAATCGCGTCGACCGGGCATTCCGGCTCGCAGACGCCGCAATCGATGCACTCGTCGGGGTGGATGACCAGCATGTTTTCGCCCTCGTAGAAGCAGTCCACGGGGCAGACCTCGACGCAGTCCATGTATTTGCATTTGATGCAATTATCGTTGACGATATAGGTCATCGGCTCACTCTAAATCCCAGCCCTTCGCGCGAGCGTTGCTCCTACCGCATGCCTCCCGAGCGCGCAAGGTTCCGCGCCCGGTAAAGGCCGCTCGCGCGCGATATTTCAGGTCAGTTCGTCATATAGGAATTGCGCGGTTCGGGCGGGACCCCTGCGCTCGACAAATCCACTGACCTTCAGCACGCGGACGTGGCGTTCGAGCGCGACCGTAATCACGTCGCCGGTTCGCACCATGCGGCTGGGCGCATGAATCCGCGCGCCGTTGACCCGGACATGACCGGAAGCGGCGAGTGCCGCCGCGGCGCCGCGCGTGGACACGACGCGAGCGTGCCACAGCCATCTGTCGATGCGCTGGCGGTCGCGCTCGGCCGCCGGCTTTGAAGTGTGGTGGGGCATGATCTTTTCGGACCGGATCTGCCCTAGCGACGCTCCTTGGCCTCTTCCTCGAGCTGAGCCTTCAGCGCCGCGAGCTTGGCGAACGGCGAATTCGGATCCGGCGCTTTCTCGCGCCGCTCCTGCCGCTCGTACCGCGCCACATGCGGCGCCCGCTCGCGCTCGCGGCGCGGACGCTCGAAGCGCTGATCCGGGCCCCGCCGGCGATGGTGACGCGCCTGGCGTTCCGGCCTGGACGACACAACCGGCTCGGCCGCAGCCCCCTCGGCAGGCGGAACGACCGCTGTCGCTTCGCTGGCCACCGCCGGCGCGCCGGCGTCCTGTGTCTGTGCGCCGGTGCCGGGTGCGTGGTGCTTGCCGGCTTCGCGATGTCTGCCGCGCGGGCGACGCCGCCCCTCGGGCCGGCCCGGGCGGCCCGGCCGCCACACTTCGATGAAAATCGGTTCCGGCGGCGGCGGCGTTGCGGCCGCAGTAGCGGCCTCGCTTTCCTCGTCGGCCGGGCGAGAGCCGGCGTCGGAGGGGCTCGCCGCAAGTTCGGGCGTCGCAGGTGGTGGTGCGTCGATTTGCGGGCCTTCTTGGCTGGTCGCGGTTTCGGCGTACGGCTCATGGACATCCACCGGCACGAGGGGGACATCTGACACGACATCGGATGTGGCGGCGGCATCGGTCACTGTCTCACCGCCTGCGGGGAGCGGCGCACCTTCCGCGGATTCCGCCACCGCGGCAGCCTCTTCACCCGATGTGGCGAGATCAGCAACCTCTGCCGGCAGGCCCGGAGCAGTGATCGCGGGAGCCGGCTCGGCCGGCTTCGGCCGCTGCTCCATGCGATAGCCGAGCGACCGCAGAATCGAGGCGAAGTCCTCGCCCGAGGCGCCGGTCAGCGACGTCATGGCGTTGACCACCGTGAAGCCGCCGCCGGCGACCGCGCCCAGCGGCTTGGGCCCAAGGGCGCCTTCGCGCCAAGCGAGCGCCGGCCGGATCAGATCCGCAAGGCGTTCGAGAATGTCGACGCGCACGGCGCGTTCGCCGCAGACCCGGTAACCCGCCGTCCGATAGAGCACCGCGTCGATCTCCCGGTTGACCGGGATCGATGTCCGGCCGCTGCCGGCGAGATGCAGCAAATCGTCGAGCCCTTTGTTCTGCGGCCCGTCATGCGCGAGCGCCCAGAGCTGGACCGCGAGCGCACGCGGCGCCGGCTTGAGCAGCACGGGAAGATAGATGTGATAGGCGCCGAAGCGCACGCCGTACTTGCGCAAGCTTGCCCGTTCCGGCTGCTCCAATCCCTTCACTTCTTCGGCGACCCGCTGCCGGTCGAGCACGCCCAGCGCCTCGACCAGTTGAAAAGCGACGCCGCGCGCGATGCCGCTTACGTCGGCAGCAGCCGCCAGTTCGAACAGCGGGCCAAGCAGCTTTTCGACATGAGATTTCACCCGAGTGTTGAGCCGCGCCTCGACCGCATCGCGCGGCGCGCCGCTCAGATGTTCGTCGGCGACGACTCGCACCCGCGGCCGCAAGGCCTCCTCGCCGGCAATGAGCTTGCCGACGGCGGCGCCGGTCCAACGGATGGTGCCGTCGCTCGCCAGCACGAATTGCTCGTCCGGCGCCTCGGCAAGCCGCGTTGCGCGCGTTGCGATCTCGCCGGCGAGCGCCTTCTGCGCGGCGTTCTGCAACGCCTTTGCTTCCGATCCGCCCGAGGAGGCGTCCGCGACGAAGACGAGGCCGTCGATTCGGCCGATGGGGTGGCCTTCGACCAAAACATCTCCGGTCTTGTTGATCTCGGGCTCCAGCAGCGCATTCTCGCGCAGCCGCCGCATCAGCACGCTGGTGCGGCGATCGACGAAGCGTTCGGTCAGCCGTTCGTGCAAGGCGTCGGACAGCCTGTCCTCGACGGCACGCGTGACGTCCTGCCAGTGCTCGGGATCGGCGAGCCAATCCGGGCGGTTCGCCGCAAACGTCCAGGTCCGGATGTGGGCGATGCGGGTCGAGAGCGTGTCGATATCGCCGTCGGTCCGATCCGCCTGCTCGATCTGGCGGGCGAACCAGTCGGTCGGAATGGCGCCCTCGCGCATGAGAAAGCCGTAGAGCGTGACCACGAGCTCGGCATGGGTCGCCGGCGCGATCTTGCGATAATCGGGAACCTGGCAGACCTCCCACAGCCGCTCGACGTCGGCGCGGGTCCGCGTCATCGCGCGCACTTCGTCGTCGCGGGCGGCATGTTCGAGCACTAGGATGTCCTCGGCGACCGGCGCGCGGGTCAGCGTGTTTTCCGTCGGCGCCGCCGCGAGCGTCGCCTGCAACGCGCCGATCGAGGAGAAATCGAGATCGGTGTTGCGCCACTGCACGATCTTCACCGGCTCGAAAGTGTGCGACTCCAGCGCCTGCGCCAGCTCGGTGTCGAACGGCGGACAGCGCCCGGTGGTGCCGAAGGTGCCGTCGCGGGTGGCGCGCCCCGCGCGGCCGGCGATCTGCGCCAGTTCGGCCGGGCTGAGCTTGCGGAACTGATAGCCGTCGAACTTGCGGTCGGAGGCAAAGGCAATGTGATCGACGTCGAGATTGAGACCCATGCCGATGGCGTCGGTCGCCACCATGTAGTCGACCTCGCCGGCCTGATAGAGGGCGACCTGCGCGTTGCGGGTGCGCGGCGACAACGCGCCGAGCACAACCGCGGCGCCGCCGCGCTGGCGGCGGATGAGCTCGGCGATGGCGTAGACTTCGTCGGCCGAGAAGGCGACGATGGCCGAGCGGCGCGGCAGCCGCGTAATTTTCTTCTCGCCGGCAAAACTCAATTGCGACAGCCGCGGCCGGCTGACGATACTGGCGCCGGGCAACAGCCGTTCCACGATCGGGCGCATGGTGGCGGCGCCGAGCACCAGCGTTTCCTCGCGGCCGCGCCGGTGCAGCATGCGATCGGTGAAGACGTGGCCGCGCTCGAAATCGGCGGCGAGCTGGATTTCATCGACGGCGAGGAAGGCGACATCGAGGTCGCGCGGCATGGCCTCGACGGTGGCGACCCAGAAGCGCGGGTTCGGCGGCTTGATTTTCTCCTCGCCGGTGACGAGCGCGACCGCGTCGGCGCCGACCCGCTCCACCGCGCGGTTGTAGACCTCGCGCGCCAAGAGCCGCAGCGGCAGGCCGATCACGCCTGAGGAATGCGCCAGCATCCGCTCGATGGCGAGATGGGTCTTGCCGGTATTGGTCGGCCCAAGCACGGCGGTGACGCCGGCGCCGCGAGCGCGCAAATCACGATTGGTCGAAGGCGAAAAGGAAATCGGCATCGAAGGCCCGGGCGGCCGCATTAGCGCGGCGGCTGCATCTGTATCACAACAACACGCGGGAAAGTCCTGTGCTTAAGATGTGGAACGAGTCTGGAACGAATCGCGGCCGAATCGGCGACTCGCCGCTTGTGCGGCTTCGTTCACCGCGACATATGGCGTCGACATCGTCGGGAAATACCAGATCGGGTGTCCGCGGCCGTTCTGAAGCGTCGCCAACGCGCCAAAACGGTTAACGCGTCTCGCAACCAGATTTTTGCGGCGAGTCAAGAGCTTCCCTCCTGTGGATTACGGGGACTTCGCAGCTGCGCCTCCGTCCTTGCCGGGTTTGCGGGCCGCGCTCGCCGCCGGATTGCCCGGCAACAGCAGCCGGCATCACTGCGCTTTCACGTTCGCAGCGGCGCGCGGGGGTTTTGCGACCGAGTCGAACCGCGTCGCTTGCAGCACGCCGGTGCCGATCGGCGTCGGCAGCGAGAAACGAAACGGCACCAGCACCCGCGTGCCGAAAATCGGCGCCATCCAGACCTCGGCATCGCGCATCGCGGCCAGATATCTGATCGCGAGCCGATCCGGAATGTAACCGGAAACCGGTATGAAATACACTGCGCAAACGACGACCGGTCCCTGGTAGCCCCTCTCGGCCTTGACCATCTCCATGCGCTTGAATTCGCTGCGCAGATCGAAACGCAAGCGACCGTCGAACACCGAAACCTTGCGATCACAAGCCTGCGGCGACACTGGATTGCCGCTACCGCTGACGGGGTCGAGCGTGGAGGTCATCGGATCGAGCACATTGCGGCGATCCGCGTCGGTCACGGGAATGCGCTCGGGATGCGGGCCGACGGGCGGCTCGACCGTGTAGTCTTTCAGATTGCCGCCGGAAAACACCATGCGCACGTCGTCGACTCGCTTGTCGTTCGTGATGGTGGATACATAGCTCGTCGGCACCGGCTGACCGCCGCTCAGCGTACCCTGCGAGACTCCGGTGCCGTGCCCCCCGGCAAAGACCCGCAGCAGTCCGATCGTCGACCCGCTCGCCGCGGCGGTGAATTGATCCTCGAAAATCTCGATGACCCAATTGCCGCGGCCGATCGGAATGCCGGCGAGGCTGGCGGTATATTCGGCATCGAGCCGCCCCTGCGCGGCGGCGACGCGGCTCGCGTCGGCCGCCAAGACTGCCGCCGAGACGGCCGCCATGACGCAAACCGCCGCGGTCAGCGCGGCGGGTCCAGCGGGGCGAACAAGCCGTTTCGGAAAAATGAACACGGGGAGGACGGTTCCCTCAAACGACCGCGGAGAAGCTTGACGTCGGCGGGCCCCACGGACTGGATGCCGTTTCCCGGCGCCTCTAGGCGATAAATGTCGGAAAATGCGTCGTTTCTGTGGTTTTGCGCCGCTTCGCCCCAGCAAACTGCTGGCGGCGCCGATCAGGCCCCGCGCTTGACGCTCTGCGGGGGGCTCACTATTAGTCCGGCAATCCTGTCCCCATCACATCGTCCGCCGGCCGGCGCCGGACGCGCGAAAGATCGAGGAATTGCCATGTCGTGGCGCTGCGAGCTCACCGGAAAAACCCGCCAGATCGGGCATCGCGTGAGCCACTCGAACCGCAAGACCAAACGGCGGTTCTTGCCGAACCTGCTCAACGTGACGCTGATGTCGGATGCTCTCGGCCGCTCCGTCCGGCTGCGCATCTCCGCCAATGCGCTCAAGACCGTCGACCATCGCGGCGGCTTCGATGCCTTCCTGCTGGCGGCCAAGGACGCCGAGCTGTCGCCGCGGGTACTCGAGCTCAAGCGTCAGGTCGTCAAGAAGCGCGCGGCCACGGCGTAGCGCACCTACTGCTCTAAGCGTACCCTCCTCTCATGAATTAAGCGCAGCGAATGCGGCTGCCGCTACGCCGGCTTGCGCCGCGAACCGCGCAGGCGAAAGCCAAGTACGTTCCGTATCCTGAACGGTTCCGCGGCCTCTTCATCGGTCATCCCCTCTTCGATCTGCGGCTCGGTCAGATACCAGGGCACGCCGATCACCACCACGCCCGAGCCGCCATAGTCGAGCACGGCCGAGCGGAGCCGCCGCGACCGCTGGTTGCTCAGCAGATATTCCCACCAGTGCCGCTTGACGAGCTCGGGGATCAGCACGGCGATCGTGCGGTCGGGATTTTCGTCCTTGACCTCTTGGATCAGCTTCAGCAGCGGTGCATGAATGCGTCGATAAGGAGCGCTGAGGAAGACCAACCGGGGCGGATTTGGATAATTCGCGGCTTGCGCGGGCTTTTCCACGTCCATGGCCCATTGCTGGCGCAGCTCCCGCTCCTCCTTGTCGACGTCGCGCCCTTCGAGCGGCGCCAGATGAACCGCCGTCACGTCGGGCGACAGCTCCATGGCGAGGCGCAACGCCTTGTCGGTCAGTCGATTCCATTCCCGCATGGCGACCAGAACAACCGGCGGCTTACTGCGGCGAAATTCGAGCGGTCCGTCGTCGCGCAGATGATCATTGATGTTCTCGTAATATCGCTTGATCGCCTTGTGCAGCACGATGACGCAAGGAATAGCGACGATCGTGATCCAGCCGCCCTCGCCGAATTTGGCGATCACGATGACCGCCAGCGCCGTGACCGTTGTCGCCGCGCCGACGGCGTTGATGACGAGATTGATCCAGACCCGCCGGCGTTTTTCCTCGCGACGCGGGTTGCGCAACTCGCGCCGCCAATGCGCCACCATGCCCGTCTGCGACATGGTGAAGGTCAGAAACGCGCCGATCGCAAACAGCGGAATCAAGCGGTCGGTGACCCCATCAAAAAGGGTCAACAGCAGTCCCGCGGTGACCGCCAGATAGATGATGCCGACCGAATACACCAAACGGCGGCCGGCGGTCGCGAACGGCCGCGGCAAGAACTCATCCTGGGCCACCAGCCGGCACATCCGGGGAAAGCCGACGAAGCTGGTATTGGCGGACAGGCAAAGAATGCCGAGTGCGCTCGCGATCGCCACATAATAGAACGCTCCGCGTCCCGCGACCGCGCCGACGAGCTGCGACAGCACGCTTTGGTAGCCGGGCTGCGTCTGGTCCATGGCCATGATGCCGTAGGACGTCGCCAGGTAGGCGATGCCGCCGAGCAGGATGCCCAAAATGACCACGACGATGGCAAGCGTCCAGCGCGCATTGGCCACGCGCGGCTCGCGAAATCCGTCGACACAATTGCTGACCGCCTCGACGCCGGTCATCGCCGTGCAGCCGCTGGCAAACGCACGCAGCAACAGCCACAGGCCGAGCGCTTCGATGGCTTTGGGTGGCGAGGGCGGCGGCACCACCGGCTGCGGATGTCCGCCGCTGGTCATGACGGCATAAGCGCCGATGAGCAGGACGATCATGAAGCAGCCGACAAACAGATAAGTCGGCAGAGCAAACAACCGGCCGGACTCCATCGTCCCGCGCAGATTGACCAGCGTCAGCAGGACGAGGGTGCCGAGGCAAAGCGGCAACGTGTACAGATGCAGCGCGGGCACCGCCGAAATCAGCGCCGCCACGCCCGCGGAAATGCCGACCGCGACATTGAGGACATAGTCGACCATGATGCCGGCGGATGCCAACAGGCTCGCGTTGACGCCGAGATTTTCCTTGGCGACCGTGTAGGCGCCGCCGCTGATCGGATATGCTTTGACGGTTTGCCAGTAGGAGACGAACAGGATCGCGAGCAAGGCGAGGATGACCAGCATGACCGGCTCGAGCGCCGCGAGCCCGGCGGCGCCGGCGGCGGCCAGGATGCTCAGCGCCGCTTCCGGCCCATATGCCGACGAGCTCAGCCCATCGAGCCCCAGCGCCGGCACCCCTTCGCCGATGCCGATCTCGTGGGAGCGGCCTTCCCAATTGGCGAGGGGGCGCCCCAACAGGACTCGGTCGAGAATCCCAGCCAGCGACCATGAGCGATGATTTTTGCCATTCGGCTTCATAAGTCGCCGTTTCTCCTGCAATCCCATTGCGCGCGAAAGGCCGCACCAAGCTTGAGTCCACTTCGCAACCGCAAGGCTACCGCAATGTTCCACGGAAGTGCGCGGTTACGCGAGCAAGCTGCCGCCAGAGCTTACCCCGGCCGGACGGGACTTGCGCAGGAAGCCCAAAGACAGGCTAGCGGATTCGCGATAACATTCCTCTCTCGGGGGGAGCCACGATGACCAATGCAGAATCGGGCCCGCAGGCCGCGCCGTTAGACAGCTCACCACGCGCAAGCTTTTGGATCAGAGAGCTGCCTTATAGCCTCGTCTTCATCCTGACGATCCTCGGCGTTGCCTACACGAGTTATACGAAAAAGCCGATCCTCGGATATTGGGAACTGCTGGCGCCGGTGATCGCCTTGGTCTGTATCGCCGCCGGATGGCGTCGCGCCCACGACAGAAGCGCGCGCTTGCGCTTGATCTGGACGCAAGCGCTGCACTGGTGCGCATTCCTACTGGTCATGACGCTGATGTTGTTGACGGAGGTGCAGAGAGTGCTCAGCGCCGGCGCGACCGGACTCGCGATCCTGACCTTGTTGGCGCTCGGCACTTTTACCGCCGGCGTGCATATCCCGTCCTGGCAGGTCTGCCTGCTCGGGCTTGTCATGGCGCTCGGCGTTCCCGCGATCGCATGGATCGAGCAATCGGCATTGATCTTGGCGTTGATCGTTTTGGCCGTGGTAGGAATTGGCGCCGTGGTCTGGTGGCACTGGCGCGAGAACCGTCAAGTCGGCAGCAGCTGACGGTTCCGATGTCCGTCTCACCGCAGTCATCGATTTCGAGTCCGCTTCGCCTTCAATTCCGGCGTAGTGCTACCCCGCAGCGAATCGACGCTCAAGGCCTAACAGCGGACTCAAGACTGCTGCGATATCGTCTCCCGTTCGGCAGTTTCCGGCATCTGCAGGAAGAAGACGATGACGGCCACGAGGGCGGCAGCGCCCAGGGCGAGAAATGCCGCGCTGTAGCCGAAATGATCGACAATCTCGCCGGCGGCAAGGCCGCTGAGCGAAGCGCCTATTCCCTGCACCGTGGCGATCGCGCCCTGGGCCAGATTATAGCGGCCGGTGCCGCGCATGATATCGGCGATCACGAGCGGCGCGAGCGCACCGAAAATCCCGGCGCCGACGCCGTCGAGCACCTGGACGCCGATCAGCCAGACGCTGTTGTCGGAAAGGGTGTAGAGCACCGCGCGGATGGGCAGGATGGCAAAGCCGGCCAGAAACAACGGCTTTCGCCCCCAAACATCGGCCTTGTGCCCGACCAGAAGCGCGATCGGCAGCATGACCGCCTGTGCGGCGATGATGCAGGTCGACATCATCGCGGTGGCTTCCTTGGGATAGGCGGCCGCGAGCTTCTGTCCCACCAGCGGCAGCAACGGCGCGTTGGCAAAATGGAACAGCATGACGCACAGACCGAAGATGACCAGCGGCCGCGACTTGAACAAGATGCCGTAGCCGGCGACCCCGGTGGGTTTTTCGGCCCCGCCCGGCTCGGACTCCAGATCTCTCGCCCGATTGTAATCGATGGCCTTGGCGGGAATGGACAGCACCGCGATCACCGTCAGCATGGCGAAAACCGGCACCAGCAGGAACACGGCGCGCTGCGAGAACGCATAGCCCACCGCGCCCGCCACCAAGGCGATCGCGACATTGCCGGCATGATCGAAGGCCGAGTTCCGTCCCATTCGCCGTGCCAGTAGCGGCCGTGTGAACAGGCCCAAGGTCAGGGCCGCGATCGCGGGCCCGAAGACGTCGCCAGCGACAGCCATCAGGCTGTTGGCGATCGCCACCGGCCAGAAAGTCGGGACGGCGAAAATAACGACGGCTGTAACGGCCAACACCGCGAGCGCCAGGACGATGACGCCGCGCTTGGCATGAGTTTCGTCGATCGCGGCACCAATCGGCGTCTGGACCGCGATGCCAAGCAAGCCGCTGATCGTGGTCACAAATCCGACTTCAGACTGACTCCAATGCTGCTGGGTGACCAGGAAGACATTGAGAAAAGGCCCGACCGCGCCGCGTACGTCGGCCGCAAGGAAATTGACCGCGTCGAGCGAAAACGGGGAGAAACCCTTGCGTTTGGTTTTCGATTTTACAGCCAAAGCCACAGCGTCCCGATCGCAAGGGTGATGATGGTCAATGGCGCACCGACCCTGAAATAGTCCCAGAAGCCGATCACCACGCCGGAAGCTGCCGCCCTCTGCACCACGATCAGATTGGCGATAGAGCCCAACACGGTGAAATTACCGGCAAGGGTCGAAGCCATCGCGATCGTGAGCCACGCCGTGTCGTGGTCCTTCAATGGAGCGACAAACGGCTTGATCAGCAGCACAGCGGGTACATTGCTGACCA
>JBEKIC010000074.1:0-15431 GCA_050011955.1 Xanthobacteraceae bacterium | reverse complement strand
CTGATGCCAACCATGCCGCAGCCGCGGCTGCAGCCGCTCGTCGAGCGGTTTGCCACGATGCTGGCGGAACTCCCGGTCTTCGCTAATACTTTCGGACCTGTCTGAAAATGAGGGGAGTCATGAGGGCGGGGAGGTGTTCTTATATCTTCGCCCGCCAAACATCATATGGTCAAAAACCAACGCTCTGCCAGTAGAGTTTATCCTGAAGGACCATAAATTTGTTGAAAATCAGCCCCCGCCGCAAGAGCCGGACTCGCCGCTCTATCAAAAATGGCGCGATTTTCTTGCAGGCGGTTGGTTTGGGGGAGCGAGTACGCCGGCAGGCGCTCAGGCTGATGGTCACGTTCGCCTTCGCACAAATTTCACCGGTGCAGATAAGTGTCTCGACATCATCAATGACGGCCAGGACAACAAGCCGACGATGGCAGCGTGTGGCAACTTCACCGGGCAGATGTGGACAATCGCGCCGAATGGTACTCCTGGAATTTTTAAACTCCAGACTCAGTTCACCGGGCCGGGGAAGTGCCTTGACATCATCAATGACGGTCAAGACAACAAGCCGACGATGGCGGCGTGTGGCAACTTCACCGGGCAGATGTGGAGCATGTCTAAGTTCTAGGGACATCGAACATTTCGCGCAGGCCCACCAGATTAATGTCAAACTGAACGTTAGAGACAAGATGAAAGTCGCAAAGCTCGGGGCGTGCGTGATCGCTGCCGCGATCGCGGTCGGCGCGGCGCCGACTCGCGCAGAGGACAATGTGCTGCGCGTCGGCATTATCACCGACATGAGCGGCCAGTATAAGGACGGCAACGGCCCGGGCTCCGTGATCGCCGCGCAGATGGCCGCCGAGGAGATCGGCGGCGCCGTGGCCGGCCGCAAGATCGAGATCATTTCCGGCGACCATCAGAACAAGGCCGACATCGCCAGCGCCATCGTGCGCGAATGGATCGACACCAAGCATGTCGACGTGGTCGCCGAAGGCGTCAATTCCGCGGTGGCGCTGGCGGTCATGAACGTCACGCGTGAGCGCAACAAGCCGTTCCTGATTTCCGGCGCCGGCTCCTCCGACATCACCGGCAAGTATTGCACGCCCACCAGCATTCAATGGACTTACGACACCTATGCCTCCTCGAACGCCACCGCCAAGGCGGTGGTGCAGCGCGGCGGCAAGACCTGGTTCTTCCTCACCGCCGACTATTCATTCGGCCATGCGCTCGAGCGCGACGCCAGCAAGGCGGTGGTCGCGGCGGGCGGCAAAGTGCTCGGCGCGGTGCGCCACCCGTTCAACACCTCGGATATGTCGTCGTTCCTGTTGCAGGCGCAGGCCGCCAAGCCCGACATCGTCGGGCTGGCCAATGCCGGCTCGGATTTCCGCAACGCCGTGGCGCAGGCCGACGAATTCGGCATCCGCGCCGGCGGCGCCAAGATCGTGGCGCTGCAGGTGACGCTGACCGACGTCCCGGCGCTCGGGCTCGAACACGCGCACGACCTATTGTTCACCGATTCCTTCTACTGGGATCGCACCGCGGAAACGCGGGCCTTTGCCGAAGTCTTCTACAAGCGCCATGGCGCCATGCCGACCTCGTATCAGGCCGGCGTCAACTCGGCGCTGCGCCACTATTTCAAGGCGGTCGCCGCGACCAATTCCACCGATACGGCGACGGTCATCGACTGGATGCGCGAGCATCCGGTCGACGATTTCTTCGCCCATGGCGGCAAGGTGCGCGAGGACGGCCGCATGGTGCATGATATGTATCTGATGCGCATCAAGAAGCCCGAGGAATCCAAGAGCAAGTGGGACCTGTACGAATATTTGGTCACCGTCCCGGGCGATCAGGCGTTCCGGCCGATGGCCGAAGGCGGCTGCCCTTATCTCAGGCAATGATCATCATGAAATAGGCGCGACGCCTGCGCGACGCTTGAACGGCGATTTCCGACGTGTGAGACTGAGGCGCCTCCAATACGTCCTATGCAAAGGAGCAAATCATGCGCCGCTCTTGGCTGTTGTTATATTTCGCGCTGGCGTTATCAGCCCTGGCCTGGTCCGGATCAAACGCACGGGCAGCGGAGCAATGCGCGCCGTGGCTCGGCTGCAGCAGCTGTCAAATCGTCCTCGGCAATTCCTGGGTGAAGGTGAACGGCAAGAAGGAGCTCTGCGGCGACCGTTGCGGCTGCAAGCTGGAAACCTGCTCGGGAATCCAGCATCTGCGTACCATGCTGATGTGCCAGGTCCCGCACTGCAAAGGCGGCCAGTGCTAGCGAGGCACGTGGTTTGCGCGCACTCGGCGCAATATAAGCTTGTCATCGGGCTGGCCACTTCGGGCCGGACCCGTTGGCTCAAGTCAGGCCGCTCTCACTGTATTCGGCTTAGATTTTTACCGCCGCAAATGCCGAGGACGCAGCCTTCGATCCTGATTGTCCTACGATCGATTTCGACGAGATGTCCCGGGTACGTGTGGCCATCGTCGGTATTGTAGAGCTCTCCCGACCACCTTCCGGGCCCATCCGGCAGCATTCCACTGAGCACGAAGACGCCGACAAGCGGCCGCCCGCGCTGTCCCGGATCGATGTTATTCTTGTCGGTCCAGGCGGCACCGGTCGCTGGGTCGGTTGGCGATTTGGGGCTCGCTAATGTCGCGCAGAGCGCCCGACCGCAAGAGCTGACGCGCACTTTTGCGCCATCCTCCGCCAGCCACAGGCCTCTTGGGTCGGCCGCAGCGGTGCCCGCGCTCACGAGCGCGGGTAAAGCGACAGCTGAGGCGATGCAAAGCGCGGAAAGCTTCATACCGGGGTCTCCATTTGGCCGCGCCGTATGCGCGCCGCGACCTGAACCGATCGTTGGACGACAGTCAGTGGCGGACGCGTGGTTTAGTCCCCGTTTTCCTCGCCCTCTTCGCTCAGCCGCTCGACCGACGCGACCTTCTCGCCCTCGGCGGTATTGAACACGATGACGCCTTGGGTCGAGCGGCCGGCGATGCGGATGCCGTCGACCGGGCAGCGGATCAATTGGCCGCCGTCGGTGACCAGCATGATCTGATCGGTCTCCTCGACCGGGAACGACGCCACCAGCCGGCCGTTCTTTTCCGTCACCGCCATGGCGGTGATGCCTTTGCCGCCGCGGCCGGTGGTGCGGTACTCGTAGGATGACGTGCGCTTGCCGTAGCCTTTCTCGGAGATGGTGAGCACGAACTGCTCAGCCTCCGACATCACAACGTAACGCTCCTGGCCGAGCTCGATGGCGCCTTCCGCTTCCTCTTGATCGTCGCCGTTGCCGCCGTTCTCCTCCGCCTCGCCGTTACTGCCGCGCCGCACCGCGTTGGCGCGCTTGAGGTACGCCGCGCGCTCCTCGGCGGTCGCCTCGACGTGGCGCAGGATCGACAGCGAAATGACCTTGTCGCCCAAGCCTTCCTTATCATTCCCGAGATTGATGCCGCGCACGCCCATCGAGGTGCGGCCCTGGAACACGCGCACGTCGCTGACCGCGAAGCGGATGCATTGGCCGGCGGTCGAGGTCAGCAGCACGTCGTCGTTCTCGGTGCAGATCTGCACGTCGACGATGGCATCGCCCTCGTCGAGCTTCATGGCGATGATGCCGGAGCGGCGCACGTCGGCAAAATCCGACAGCTTGTTCCTACGCACCGTGCCGCGGGTGGTGGCGAACATGACGTCGAGCTTGTCCCAGGTCGATTCGTCCTCCGGGATCGGCATGATGGTGGTGATGTTCTCGCCCTGCTGCAGCGGCAGGATATTAATCAGGGCCTTGCCGCGCGCCTGCGGCGCCGCCAGCGGCAGCCGCCAGACTTTCTCCTTGTAGACCTGGCCGCGCGAGGAGAAGAACAGCACTGGCGTATGCGTCGAGGCGACGAACAGCCGCGTGACAAAATCCTCTTCGCGCGTCTGCATGCCGGCGCGGCCCTTGCCGCCGCGCCGCTGCGCCCGGTAGGTGGAGAGCGGCACCCGCTTGACGTAGCCGGCGTGCGAAACGGTGACGACCATGTCCTCGCGCTGGATCAGGTCCTCGTCTTCCATCTCGCCTTCCTGATCGACGATCACGGTACGGCGGGGCGTGGCGAACTCGTTCTTGATGGCGATGAGCTCGTCCTTGAGGATGGTTTGGATGCGGGCACGCGAGCGCAAAATGTCGAGATAGTCGGCGATCTCCTTGGCAAGCTTGTCGAGCTCGGCCTGGATCTCGTCGCGCCCCAGTGCGGTCAATCGCTGCAGCCGCAGATCGAGGATGGCCTTGGCCTGCTCTGCCGAAAGTCGCGTGGTGCCCGCCGCCGACATGCTGTGGCGCGGATCGTCGATCAGGGTCACCATGGTTTCGACGGCGCGCGCCGGCCAGTCGCGGTTCATCAATTGCTCGCGCGCCTCGTTGGCGTCCTTGGAGCCGCGGATCAACTTTATCACTTCATCGATATTGGCCACCGTGATCGCGAGCCCGACCAGGATATGGGCGCGATCACGCGCCTTGCCGAGCAGATGCTTGATGCGCCGATAGATCACCTCCTCGCGGAAGGCGATGAAGGACGTCAGCAGGTCCTTCAGGTTCATCACCAGCGGGCGGCCGCCCTCGAGCGCCACCATGTTGGCGCCGAACGAGGATTGCAGCGCGGTGAAGCGGTAGAGCTGGTTGAGCACCACGTCCGGTACCGCATCGCGCCGCAGCTCGATGACCACCCGGAAACCGTCGCGGTCGGATTCATCGCGCAGCGCCGCGACGCCTTCGAGCTTCTTCTCGCGCACCAATTCGCCGATGCGCTCGACCATGCTCGCCTTGTTCACCTGATAGGGAATTTCGGAAATGACGATCGCTTCGCGCTCACCGCGCAAGGTTTCGAACTCGACCTTGCCGCGCATCGTGATCGAGCCGCGCCCGAGGTGATAGGCGGAGCGGATGCCCGCCCGGCCGAGAATGATGCCGCCGGTCGGGAAATCGGGGCCCGGCACGATGGCGATCAGATCGTCGATCGACAGACCCGGCTCGTCGGCGAGCGCAATGCAGGCGTCGATCACCTCGCCAAGATTGTGCGGCGGGATGTTGGTCGCCATGCCCACCGCGATGCCGCCGGCGCCATTGACCAAGAGATTGGGAAAGCGCGCCGGCAGCACGACCGGCTCGCGCTCGGTGTTGTCATAGTTGGGCTGAAAATCGACGGTTTCGTTGCCGAGGTCGTCCAGCAGCGCCATCGAAGCTCTGGTGAGCCGCGCTTCGGTGTAACGATAGGCAGCCGGCGGATCGCCATCGACCGAACCGAAATTACCCTGCCCGTCGATCAGCGGCAGGCGCATGGAAAAATCCTGCGCCATGCGCACCAGGGCGTCATAGATCGACTGGTCGCCGTGCGGATGGTATTTGCCGATGACGTCGCCGACGACACGCGCCGACTTCACATATTTCTTGTCCGGCGTGTAGCCGTTCTCGTGCATCGAATAGAGGATGCGCCGGTGCACGGGCTTGAGCCCGTCGCGGGCATCGGGCAGCGCGCGCGCCACGATCACGCTCATGGCGTAATCGAGGTAGCTCTTCTTCATTTCCTCGGTGATCGAAACCGGTCGGGTATCGGAGGGGCCGCCTTCGGCCGGCGGCGGATTATCCTGGTCTGACAAAAGCAAAATCCTCGCGCGAATCTGAGGTGAATTTCATAGCCGATCGGGCGCCGTAGCGCCACCTTATTCGGCCACCCGTACATATGATTTTCCAATTCAATCTCAAGGCTTTATAGCCAAAAATCAAACGCGCGCGCGGCCCAAGGACGCGGCCGGCCCAGGGGCGGTTTCGGTTGCATGAATCGCTCCCGCCTCACGCCGATCTTTTTCGCCCAGACCCGTGGTCCGCCGCGCCGCCGTGCGCCTCCAAAGAGAACATTTGTAAAATACAATTCTTGCGTGTCGGCGGCGCGCGGACCTACCATCCACTTTTCCGACCTCTGTCGGCGCTGGCGTATCGAGGCGCGATCAAAAAAAGGGGAGGACGTCATGGCTCGGCGATTCATCTTGGCGCTGGCGGCGATAGCTATGTCGTGCGTGGCTTTCGGCAGCTACGCGGCCGAGCCGCATAAACAGCAGGTGCGGAGCTACGTCCTTCCGGCTGCGCCCGTCACCAGCCCGGTTCCGGGGACGACGCTCATCCATCTCGCCATCGGGCTGCCGCCGAAGGATGCGGCGGGACTTCGCGCCTTTGCCGAAGCGGTGGCGGATCCCAAGAGCAGCCAATTCCGCAAATTTCTCACCCTCGAGCAATTGACGGAAAGGTTCGGTCCGTCGGCCGCGGACTATCAGGCGTTGATAGCGTGGGCGCAAGCAAACAAGCTCACCGTCGAGACGCAATATCCTCACCGTCTGCTTCTTGGAATCAGGGGGACGGCGGCTGACGTCGAGTAGGCGCTCGCCGTGCAGCTCGGTTACGCCGCGCGGCCTGACGGAACGGCGTTCTACAAGCCGGATCGCGCTCCGTCGCTCGACCTCGACGTCCAGGTTTCGCACATCGCCGGCGTCGACAATCTGTTTGTTCCCCGCCACCACGGCGGTTCGCAGAGCGGCGGCAACAGCTACGGCTCCCCCGACCTGCGCAACGCTTACGCCGCAACGTGCCTCGGCCTCACCGGGGCCGGACAATCGGTGGGCCTCATGGAGTACGGCGGCTACCTTCACACCGACATCGCCGGATACGAAGCCGCGGTGGGCATCGCCAACACGAACCCCACATGCGGCGCTTCGACGCCGGGCTCGGTCCCCTGCCTGAACGACAACATGCAGCCCGGCTTTAGCGGACCGATCAACGCCTATAGCGCGGAGGCGACCGCGGATGTGGAGATGGCAATCGCGATGGCGCCGGGGCTGCAGCAGGTGGAAGTCTTCGAAGGCGATCCCACGCTCGGTTGCACCAGCGGCGACAACATCATCGCGGCCATGGCGGCGGCGACCAACGTCAAGCAGTTCTCAAGCTCGGTTAGCTTTTGCATGTCCGATGATATATCCGCCATCCAGAATATGGCAGCCTCCGGACAATCGTTTTTCTATCCTTCCGGCGACGGCGGCACCGGCACGACCGGCACCTCGTTCAATTTCAACATTCTCGACAACACCGAAGCGATGGTGGTCGGCGGCACGGACTTATCGATGAACGGGGCCGGAGCGTCCTACCAATCGGAACTAGCTTCGCAATTCAGCGGCGGCGGCGTGGAAAACATTCCCGGCTCGACCTGTCCCGCCAACTGCACGCCCGGAAACCCGGGATGTCCCAACAACTGCATCCCGTCCTGGCAGGTCGGCGTCGCCAACGCGGCAAATGGCGCCTCGTCAACGTACCGCAACGAGCCCGACCTGGCGATGCCGGCGCAGGCTCTGTTTCTGTTCTACAATGGCCTCGGCGGCAATCAAACGTTCTGCGGCACCAGCGCATCGGCACCGTTGATGGCGGGATTCCTGGCGCTCGTTAACCAGCAGGAATGCCTCAACGCGCCTGCGAGCTGCGCGAGCAACGGCGGAGGAATGGGATTCGTCAGCCCTCTCCTTTACGCGATCGGGATGAACGCAGGCGTCTACGCGAAGAGCTTCCACGACGTGGTCGGCAATGCCACCAGCAACGCCTGCGGGGCGGGCGCCAGCGCGCCGGCGGTGACTGGATACGATCTCGCCACCGGATGGGGATCGCCGACTTGCGGGCTGGTCGACCAACTGAGCTGCACCACATGCACTGGTACGACCGCGGCGCCGGGGACGCCGCCCTCGTCTGCCTGCGTCAGCTTCCAGTCCGATTCGAACAATTGCGGGAGCTGCGGGAACGTCTGCGCGGTGAAGTCCGTGTGCGTGAGCGGACGTTGCCAGACCGGAACGAGCGTCGGCGACACCCACCTGACGACCTTCGACGGTTTGTACTATGATTTCCAGGCATCGGGCGACTTTGTGCTGGCGGAATCCGATTCCGGCTTCGTCGTGCAAACGCGGCAAGCGTCGGGCGCGCCGCGGTGGCCGAACGCATCGGTCAACAAGGCTGTCGCGACGCAGATGGACAAGACTCGCGTCGCCGTCTGCCTCGATCCGACGCGGCTTGTCATCAATGGCAAGCCGGATGATCTGGCCGACGGCAAGTCGCTGTCGCTCGCCGGCGGCATCGATGTCTCACGCAGCGGCAATGTGTACGTCATCAGCGGCCAGGGCGGCGAGACTGTGCAAGCCGAGCTGCAAAATGGCTGGATCGACGTCTCCGTGGGTCTCGGCCATCAGCCGCAGGCCAAGGTGCACGGCCTCCTCGGCGACGCCAGCGGCAGCACGGCCGACGATATCGCGACCCGCAACGGAACCGTGCTGACGCAGCCGGTTTCTTTCGCCGACCTTTATCACCGCTACGCCGATAGCTGGCGCGTCGCGGCAGCCGACTCGCTGGTCTGCGCGGACCCGAAAGTCGAGCCCGGAGTTCCTGTAGTGCCGTTTTATGCGAACGATCTCGATCCGTTGGAGTACGCGCGTGTACGAGCGATCTGCGCGGCGGCCGGCGTCAAGGAACAAACGCTGCTCGACGCCTGCACGCTCGACGTCACGGTGCTGGCCGACGAGACGGCTGCCAGAGTTTTTGCCCGCCCGCCCAACCACATTTCTGTCATGCGGCCGGTCGCGCGGTAACGACGTTCGATTCGCAGCGAGTCCATTGCAAAGCGCCCTCGCCTCTGCTTCCTGAGAGGCATGCCGCTCGACTTCGCCATATCCGCGTTGCTGACGCTGTTCGTCGTGGTCGACCCGGTCGGCCTGACGCCGACCTTCTTGGCCGTGACCCACGGCCTGCCGCGCGCCGCGCGGCGCAGCGTCGCGCTGCGCGCCAGCCTGATCGCCGGCGCGATCCTCATCGGCACGGCGCTGATCGGCGATTGGCTGTTCCGCACGCTCGGCATTTCGCTGGCCGCGTTTCGCATCGCCGGCGGCTTGTTATTGTTCTCGATCGCGTTCGAGATGCTGTTCGGCGTGCGCATGCGCCGCGAAGGTCAAGCCGCCGAGCAGGCGGTCGAAGAGCATGTGCGTAACATCGCCGCCTTCCCCTTGGCGATCCCGCTCTTGGCCGGTCCCGGCGCCATCACCGCGACCGTGCTGCTGGCGGGCCGCGCCGACGGCAATCTCATTCTGGTCGGGCTATTGATCGCCGTGGTGGTGCTGGTCGCGGTCGCCTGTTTCGTCGCCTTCATCTTCGCCGGGCAGATCGGCCGGCTCATTGGCATGACCGGCAACATCGTGCTGTCGCGGCTGCTCGGCGTGCTGCTTGCGGCGCTCGCGGTGCAATTCGTGGTCGACGGCATCCGCGCGGTGCTGGCAGGATAACTCTAGCCGTCTCTTGATTGAGGTCCACTTTCGCGCGCATGTGCAAGCCTCATTCGGGACCCTGGCGGATTGAGGGAGGATGGCAGGTGAAGCTGGACTACGTAACCATCGAAAAACGCGATGGCATCGCCGTCGTGCGTTTCGACCGCAGGGCGAACCTCAACGCCTTTAATGAAAAGCTGGTCGTCGAACTGACCCTCGCAGCGCGCGGTTTTCTCGACGACCTGGAAACCCATGCGGTGATCCTCACCGGCGCGCCCAATGCCTTTTCCGCCGGTTTCGATCTGAAAGCCACCGACAGTTGGCCGAGCGAGAGCGACGAGCTGAAGCGGCGATACCGTGCGTATGGCGGGGTGCGGCTGTGCAAAGCCTGGGAGGCGATGCCGCAGATCACCATTGCGGCCATGGAGAAGCTGGCGGTCGGCGCGGGCGTCGCGATCGCCCTGGCTTGCGATTGGCGGGTGTTGGGGCGCAGTGCCTACCTGTACGTTCCGGAGGTCAAAATCGGCTTGAACCTGCAGTGGGGCGCCTTGCCGCGTCTTATCACCCTCGTCGGGCCGGCGCGCGCAAAACGCATCACCATCATGTGCGAGAAAATGCCCGCCGCCCAAGCGCTCGATTGGGGATTGATTGATGAGGTGGCTGATGACGGCGACACCGTGGCAAAGGCCATGGAGATGGCTGAAGTCGTCTTGTCGATGCCGCAACCGACCGTCCGCATGATCAAGGAAGCAATCAACGCCACGGCAAACGCGCTGCACGCCGCGAGCGTTTTCGCCGACGCCGATCAGAGTCAAGTCACGGCAAGCTATCTGGCGGCCAAAGCCGCGCGGCAGTCGTTTCGGGCGAAATAGATCTTTGACCACATGCAATATGGCGAGCATTACTATCTCTATCTCCCGCCCTCGCTGGTGATCGGCCTTTATCTGACCTGGGCCGGCTTCACCGCGCCTTCGCCGAACGCCGGATAAGAACCTTCGGCACCGGCGTTTGGTCTGCACCGGGCTTTACCCACGTGTGAACGATTGACCTCCTCGTGCAGGCTGCTAATTTGATTTCCTTACCTTGGACGCCGATCTGGGGACCGCGCCATGGGTATCTTCCGACGAAAAGTGGCAAATCATCTAATCGCAATCCATCCTGATAACGCCACAAACAACGACTGGATTATCCTGTTGGAAGCCAGCACGATCGTCGGCCCATCGCCTGAAAGACTGCGCGTCGCTCGATCGACGCAGGAGCGAAAGATTGTAAAAAAGTACAATATATTGCTGAAGGCGACGCACTTTCTTGTTGTAGAAGGCTATAATCCGCGAATTCATGCCGTGTATTTTTGTCCTCAACTCTACAGGTACGACCACGATAAAAAGCTCGTACCTCTACAGGGCGAAGAAATCGGCAGATTGATTGCGCAAGCCCATGAGGACAAAGTTAGAGAGAGACGACCATGGTATGATCCATCGGAGAAAACGCCGGATCAATCAATAATCACCGCTCCAATGTTGACGGAATTTGATACTGTCGTTGTTGAAATGCCTGGCGCGCGCAACTCATCGGCGATAGGCTCATAACCAAGCTTCACTTTATAGCTATTTTCTATGGAACGCGCGCGCAAAGCGAAAAGTTCGCCGTGACGCAGCAATTCGCTGCAATTGGGGGGAAGCGGCGCCGCCAGCGAGACAGCACACGGGCACAGGCTTATTCGAGCCGCGGCTGCCAGATCATCAGGGCAAACAGCGCGACCATCGCGGCGAGCGTCGGCCAGACCAGCACGCCATGGAAGCGGAACAGGCGCCGATAGGCGTCGGGCAGCGGCACGGCATCGAGCGCCGCCTGTCGCGTCAGCTTGCGGATGCGGAACTCGATGCCGAGCACGGCGAGCCATCCCACTGCAACGAGACCGTAGACCGCCAGCGAAATGACGATCCAGAAATCGTCGAGCGGCGAAAGGCCGATCGCCGCGGCCAGCGCAAAGCCGCTGATCGGCTGCAACGCCATAGCGGCAATCATGACGATCAGCTCGACGCTGACCACGAAGCGCGCGGTGAGCGCGACCACGGCGGTATTGCCGGAGCGATGGGCGAGCTGCATGAAGACGGCCATGGCGAGCCACGTGCCGAACATCGCCGCGGCGGCGAGTAGGTGCACGAATTTGATCGCGAAGATGAGGTCCATTAGCGCAACGACGTCATTGCGAGGAGCGAAGCGACGAAGCAATGACGCCTAAGGCACCCTCAAAACGGGATCTCGTCGTCCATGTCGCCGCGCGGGCTGCGGGCGCCGGCACCGGCTGCGGCGGCGACCTTGCGAGTCGGTCCGGACGAGCCGAACTCGCCGCCCGCCTCCTCGGCCCCGAACTCGCCGCCGCCAGCGCCGGCGCCGCCGGCACCGGCGCGGTCGAGCAGCGTCAGCTCGCCGCGGAAGCCCTGCAGCACTACCTCGGTCGAGTAGCGGTCCTGGCCGGCTTGATCCTGCCATTTGCGCGTTTGCAGTTGGCCTTCGATGAAAACCTTCGAGCCTTTCTTGAGATATTGCTCGGCGATCCGGCACAGGTTCTCGTTGAAGATGACGACACGGTGCCATTCGGTTTTTTCGCGCCGCTCGCCGGTGGTCTTGTCCTTCCAGGACTCCGACGTAGCCACCCGCAGATTGGCGACCGGCCGGCCGTCCTGGGTGCGACGGATTTCGGGATCGGCGCCCAAATTGCCGACCAGGATCACTTTATTGACGCTTCCCGCCATGACACGCTCCGTTCGCTAAGCTTGATCGCCACCGTAGTGCCGGGGTCGCCCCCTGCAAGGACGAACCGGCCGCGATCGGCGTTATCCACACGTTCAATTTCAGCCGAGCCGGTTGCGGCTGGGCCACTGGCTGCCATTATGTTCTTATTTTGTTCCCCGGGAGAATGCAAGGGCCCATCGGCGGCTGCACACAGCCTATTAGGGCGTGTACTCATAAACGGCGGGAAAATGCGCCCGCTTGGGACCGACGGGGCCGTCAAGAGGCTTTCTTGAAAGCCTGGTTGACGCTGCGCGCAATCGGCTCGGCGCTTTCCTCGGCCATTTTCTGTCCGAGCGATGTCAGCTCCTTGATCTGTTCGCTCAGCATCTCAATTTGCTTTCGCGCGTGCGACGGTCGACGAGAAGTTGAGGATGCGTTGCCGCGATATGCAGCGTCCGGCCAAAGCGAACACCCCGACGCTAGGAGCGCCGAGAGAAGGCTAAGCCTAAATCAGCAACCAGGCCGAACGGTCAGGCGGGCCTGAAGTGTTCGATCTACCTCATCTATGCGCAGCTCGGCTTGCAGGTCTGCCAGGTTGAGCGGCACGTCGCGCCCCTCGATATCATCGGTCGCAGAATGATGGTAGGTAGCCAACCTGTTGAGCGAATCGAAACGAGCGGTCAGGTAATTGGCCATGTACTCGGCAAACTCTCTTTCTCCCGGTTGATCGGAGAGCCGCATGGTTTTTGCCTGGGCGAGGAGTTCTTGCGGGCTAGTTACAGGCAAATGAAGATGGGTTTCCCCCCAGTACATCGCGGCAGCATCGAGCGTTCTGTCCCCACCGTACTTTAACGAATCGCTTATGAGCTGTCCTTCTTCCTGGTCCCAGGCGGTCTGATTGGCAGCATTCTTTCGTGGATTCTGGAACGAGCTGAGGAAATCCAGCCTTAGCTGTTCTTCCGCTTGCTGAGCTGCGTTGTATCCTTCATTTCCCTCAGCATCAGTTCCGACGGCAAACCCATTATAGATTTTTTCTACTCTATCCGCAGCAGCATTTTTCTGCGGACCAGCATTGGCACCCAGATCTCCGCAGACAAATGTCAAAAAACAGGCTGATGTGCAGAGACTGCTTGCAGTGGCAGACGTGGCAATTCTGAAGCCTCTGGAATGCGCTGCCCGCGCATCAATAAGCCCCTGCGCCGGTGCCTGAGTTTCAGAGAACTCGGCGGCGCCTGAATTCAAGCTAAGTAACGCCTTGTTGCCGGCACCACTGTCGAACCAACTAATGGTAGAACCAGCCGCAAAAGCTTGCGGGGTCGAGGCTACCAGCACGCAAATCATTGTTGGTAACCACAGCTTGTGTCTGGATCTACGCATCGGAGCACTGTTTGCTTTTATTTGATCTGACATCCCCCGCATAACGACCGGCCGCAAAATCGTCAAGGTTCATGCAGCGCGCATCGGACTCGATCCCACCGGTTTCTCCGGGCACTCCCTGAGATCGGGATTTCTGACCAGCGCTGCCGCGCGAGGTGCTTCGATCTTCAAAATGATGGACGTGAGCCGGCACAAAATTTTGCAGCAGACTTGGCCGCAATCGGCTATCATGGACCCCCGAGGGCGGGCTGATGCTAGCCATGTTCCAGCTGCCCAACAAGTTCTTCGAGCAGGACGGCCGCGTCACCGACATTTCCGGCGCCGACTGGGACAGCCTGTGGGGGCACGTGTTCAAGGAGTAGGGCGTACACTTCCGGTGCCCTGCCAAGCCGAGTTGCGGCCACGAACCGCGTATAGGAGCAAGCATGCAGCGGAAACTCATCCAGGCAGGCGTAATCGTCGCCTTGTTGACGGGACCGGCTTTCGCCCAGGATTCGCATTTGAGCGTTCCTGTCAATCCGCAAAAACTACCGCCGACCCAAGAAGAAATCGAGAAGCAAAAAGCTGCCGATCGCGCCTATAATGCGGCCATCCAGAAGATACCCGACAAGAAATCATCAGTCGATCCATGGGGCAATGTTCGCCCGAGTTCGCCGTCGGCGTCCAAGAACAAGCAGCAATAGATACGGTTCTACCCTTCCGACAGACGCGGCGAGCGCCGCACCCGCCATAGCCGATCCCGCAGCTGCGACGCGATCAGCGATAGGCGTCAATCGCGACATCCGCCGCTTCGGAAAGATCAAGTTCGGGATGGTTCGACAGCACGAAAATACTGAGCGCCGGGTCGAGACAATAACAGATATAGGAACGGAACCCGTTCCAGTCGCCTTCGTGATCGGCGAAAGAGATGCCGTTCTGCACCCCCAGGCTCCAGCCAAAGCCGTAGTTGGTGGAATCGCCATCGTTCGTACGGCCGCCGGTGAAAGCTTGCGCCATGCTGGTTTCGCTTATCAGGCTATTGGTTCGCAAGGCTTGCTCGTAGCGGCACAGATCGAACGCTGTCGTGTAAAACGAGCCGGACCCCACCAAGCCATCGAACTCGTTGCCGCCGGCCTCTATGAAGTCATCCCAATCGTCGAGCGCATATCCGGTCGCGCAACGCGGATCGTCAATTCTGCGATCCGGGACTGAAAATGTGTCTTTCATTTCCAGCCGATCGAACACGCGCCTTGCGAAAAAGTCATGGTACGACTGGCCCGACACCCCCTCGATCACGGCGCCGAGCAATTCGTAACCGGAGTTGCTGTAACTATACGTGTCGCCCGCTTTGGTCCCCGCTTCCGCCATTGGGCAACCAAGGTCGGCGTAGGTGCGGATGACGTCGGCATTGGCCGGCCGCTCACAGCGCGCCAGGACCTGTTTGACGCCGTCCTCGTCATAGAGGTCGCGGATACCGGAGGTATGGTGCAGCAATTGCCGAATGGTCACTCGCGGACCAAATCCGGCAATCGAAGGAAGATGCTTGCCGACCGCATCGTCGAGATGGAGTTTACCTTCCTCGGCAAGCATCAGAACGCCTAAGCCGGTAAATTGCTTGCCGCAACTCGCCAGGTGAAAAATCGTGTCCGCTTCAACCGGCAGGCCGCGGCGCAAATCGGCTAATCCGTAGCCGGCTGCATGCACCACGGTCCCCCGGGCGACGACGGCAAGCGCGAACCCGGGACCATCCGCCTCGATTTCGCTGTCGGCATAATCGTCGATCTCTGCCGAACGCGCTGCATGAGCACGGATAGCCTTCGAGGTTGATCCGGTGCGTCTGAAGAAGGCCATTTGCGGCGAAACCTACACTAGGCCGTGAACTCATGAAAGCGTCCGGCCGAAAGGCTTGCGATGTCCGCTTCTCTAATCGGCCATTCGGGGTCAAGCGCTTTCAGACTATCCACAACTGCGGTGTCGATGTCGCTCACGGGCTCGTGCTTCTCTTCGGAATCGGCACCAAGGCCCTTCCATAATGGGA
>JBEKIC010000073.1:0-15848 GCA_050011955.1 Xanthobacteraceae bacterium | reverse complement strand
CGTCGAGCGCGCCAAGCTCTCAAGCTCGGCACGTTCCTCCGCCGTCAGAATGATAATCGTCGCCTCGGGGATGCCGCTCATGCATCCTTGAATCACGACTCATTCATCAGCGATAGTCGGTACTAGGCCGCATTCAACGTCACGCTCTGCATGACGTTGTTGTGGTAGCCGGCCGGGTTGAACAGCAACGCAGCCGTCTGGGTCTGGCCGATCTTGTTGGTGGCGCTGACCGTCACAGTGTTCTTCCCCGGCTTGGCAGTCAGCACGAAGCTCCATGGCCGAAAGCCATAACGGCCGAGATCCTCGCCAAGCGTCGCAGCGGCCCAGGTTTGTCCGCCGTCGGTCGAGGCTTCGACCGCGCGGATGCCGTAGCCGCCATCCCAGGCCAAGCCCCTGACGATGACCTCGCCGACCATCACCTGGGCTCCGTCGATATGGCTGGTGATCAGCGAGTTGACGACCATCTCCGTGATCGGCGTCGTGGTTGCGTTTTCCTGGGTGATGAAGCGCGCCACCAGCGGAAATTCGCCGACCGGGATGCGATAGGCCGGGTTCATCCAGAACCCGCCCTGCGGTTTGGTCAACGCGTTGATGGCGACGAGGTGTTTCATCCAATAGGCGCCGGTCCAGCCGGGCACGATCAGGCGCGCCGGAAAGCCGTTGAAATGCGGCAGGGGCTCGCCGTTCATCTCGTAGGCGACCAGCGTCGACTCATCGATCGCCTTCCACACCGGCAAGCTCTTGATGAAGTCCGGCGTCCTGTTGAACGTCGGGCCATCGGCGCCCTTGAAGGCAATCTCGATTGCCTCTTTTTTCAGGCCGACCTTGTCGAGCAGGTCCTTGAGCCGGGCACCCTTCCAGCGCGCGCAACCCATCGCGCCGTAGCCCCATTGCACGCCGGGAACATGCGGCTTTGACAGGCCGCGCCGGTTTCCCGAGCATTGGTTGACGGCGACGACCTCGTAGGCCGGAAATCTCTTGAGCTCATCGAACGTGATCTCGGCCTGCCCGCCGGCGCCATCCCCGCCCACCGCGATCTTGTAGGTCTTGGCGTCGATGCTGGGGATATCCGACTGGTGATACCGGACATAAAACCGGTCATTCGGCGTGATCGGCGTGTCGAAATAGTCCAATGGCGATTCATAGTTCGGTGGCCGGTAGGAAAGCTTGATCAGCGGTTTTTTGCCCGGCAGCGTCTCCATCGTGGCCGCGCCATCGAGACCTGCAGGCACTCCCGGCGACAAAGCGACGCCGACGGGATCGGCGGCGAATACCGGCGGCATACCGAGTTCACTGCCGGCAAAGACTATTGCCGCACCAGCGCCCTCCAGCACTCTTCGTCGGGTCATCATGGCGATGCCTCGCTGCTACTGCCCGATACAAATGCCCTGCTCTGGCAGGGCATTTACGCAAGTAATATCTTAAGCCTAGTACCCACTTTCATTAATTCGTGAGTCAGAGATGATGCAAAAAGCTGAGATTCGAGAGTCGGTTAGCATCCTATCTCTCACTGCGCGGATTTCTGATTCCGGGTACTAGCCTGATATTAGGCGATTGGTCCCGGTGCTCGACGCGCGCAGTCGCGAAGGTCCCCTGGAACCTCGGACAGAACGGGCCGTTGCAAAGATGCTATGCCGGTCCACGCAACCCGGCTACAGTGTGGTGATTGAAAGCGAGGAGCCATGCGTGCCTTGATGGTTTTAGTCGCCGGCGGCGTTGTTTTGGCCGTCGCAGGCTCCGCCGACGCGGCAACGAAGAAACAACATCACCCGGTGATGCTCCGCTCTGCGAGCGGCACGGTCATCCAGCCCACGCGCACGATCATCCATAATGCCAACGGCAGCACCACGATTATCGTCGTTCCGCGCCGTTCCTATCTCGATCCCGGGACCGACGTGCCGGTGGGTTACGGCAGCCGCATGGACTACGCGTTTCCGCCGAATGGCGATCCCGGTGAGCCCTATTCGTTTTACGGGCCCGATTTGAACGGCATCGGCGGCGTCACACTGGCGCGGCCGTTCTGGCTGCCGGGCTTTAACCAGTATAACCCGTACTGATAGCGGTCGCGGTTTAGCGAGCGGTCGAGGGCGGCGGCCGCTAGGATTTTGCCGTCAGCCGCTCCAGCTCGCCGACGATCGCTTCGCCCATCTCAACGGTACTGACGATCGTCGTCCCCTCCGACTTGATATCGGTGGTGCGCAGGCCCCTGGCCAGCGCCGCGGCGATCGCCGCATCGAGCAGATCGGCTTCCTTGGCCATATTGAACGAATAGCGCATGGCCATGCCGAACGAAGCCAGCATGGCGATCGGATTGGCCAGGCCCTTGCCGGCGATATCGGGCGCCGAGCCGTGCACGGGCTCATACAGCGCCTTGCGCCGCTTGGTCTTGGCATCGACTTCGCCGAGTGAAGCCGAGGGCAGCATGCCGAGCGAGCCAGTCAGCATCGCCGCGACATCGGACAGCATGTCGCCGAACAGATTGTCGGTGAGGATGACGTCGAACTGTTTCGGCCAGCGCACCAACTGCATGCCGCCGGCATCCGCCAGCATGTGCTCGAGTTGAACGTCCTTGTATTCGCGGGCGTGCACCTCGGTGACGACCTCGCGCCAGAGCACGCCGGTCTTCATCACGTTGCGCTTCTCCATCGAGGTGACCTTGTTGCGCCGCTTGCGGGCCAGCTCGAAGCCGACGCGCGCGATGCGCTCGATCTCGTAGGTGTCGTAGACCTGGGTATCGATGGCGCGCTTCTGGCCGTTGCCGAGGTCGGTGATGGTCTTGGGCTCGCCGAAATAGACGCCGCCGGTGAGCTCGCGCAGGATGATGATGTCGAGCCCTTCGACCGCCTCGCGCTTGAGGCTGGAGGCATCGGCCAGCGCCGGATAACAGATCGCCGGCCGGATGTTGGCGAAGAGACCGAGCTCCTTGCGCAAGCGAAGCAGCCCCGCTTCCGGCCGCACGTCATAAGGCACATCGTCCCATTTCGGGCCGCCGACGGCGCCGAAGATAACGGCATCGGCGGCGTGCGCCTTCGCCATGGTTTCCTCGGTGATGGCGACGCCGTGGGCGTCGTAAGCGCTGCCGCCGACCAGCCCCTCCCCGGTTGCGAAAGCGGCGATGCCCGCCTTGGCCAAGAAGCCGAGCAGACGCTTGACCTCGGCCATCACTTCCGGACCGATGCCGTCGCCGGCGAGGAGAAGGAGCTTGTAGGTGGTCATGATTTACGCCTCACGATGAACGGCGGCGATTGCTAATGGGCGGCGCTTGGCTTGGCAAGCCGACCAAATCCGAATGACGAGGGGGATGGCGATCAGGTCGCTGTGATTGCCTTCACGCGCCGGCTACAGCCGGTCCGCATCGATCTTGCCGACTTTCGGCTTGACGAAGAAACCGAACAGCCTGATCGCCCGCGTCGCCAGCGGCCGCCAGTCGCTCCACGCCTGCATCGCCTCGTCGGCGAGAACGCCGTGGGCGACATCCGGAGGGCCGCGGAACAGACACGGAATTCGGCGCGACAGCCCGCGGTCGCCGAGGATATTCCATTTTGACAGTCCGCCCAGGTGCGGTGAGCTCAGCGCAAACACAACGCGGCGAATGCCCGCCGCCCTGATGCAAAACGAACACATCGCGCAGGGCTCTATGATGGAATAGAGCGTGCAGCGCGCCAGTGCCGAATCGCCGAGTACCTTGCGCGCTTCCGCGATGGCGAGGATTTCGGCGTGCCGGGATTCGTCGCGATTGCGCACCGTCCAGTTGGACGCCTCGGCAATGATGTCGGCGCCATTGGCGATGACACTGCCGAAGGGATGCTCTCCCTCCGCCGCGCCGCTGCGCGCGAGCTCAATGCAGCGCGCCATCATCGTGCGGTCTATTGCGGAGAATTCCATAGGAATTCCTGATGCGCCGCGTCGTGGCGGTGACTTGGTACCGCCCGTGGAGCTTCCAAGACTCACTATATGTCGAGAGGGTATGAATAAGGGGTTACGCGGGAGCGATCAAAGCCCGCTGAACCAGTTATACCCCTGGTTTTCCCAATAGCCACCGGCGTCGTTGTTCTGCACCCACATCGCGGTGACGTATTTCGGGTTCTTGAAGCCGAGCTTGGTCGGGATGCGGATCTTGACCGGGAAGCCGTAGGCGCGCGGCAGGATCTGGTGATCGAACTTGAGCGTCAACTGCGTCTGCGGATGCAGCGCGGTGGGCATATCGATCGTATTCGAATAGCCTTCCGCGCACTGGAACCAGACATATTTGGCGCGCAAGTCGGCGCCGATAGCTTTAAGGAAATCGGAAAGCTTGACGCCCTGCCAGGAGCCGATCGCGCTCCAGCCCTCGACGCAGACATGGCGAGTGATCTGCGACACCTCCGGCAGCCGGTAGAGATCCGGCAGCGTCCACGGCTTCTTGTTGTCGACCAGCCCGCCGATCTCGAGCCGCCAGTTGTCGCCGTCGATGTCGGGGGCTTCCTCCTCGCTGTAATAAGCGTTGAATGGAAACGGCCGCGTGATCATGCTCTCGGGATATTCCGGCGCCAGCGTGTTGGGATCGAACAGCAAGGCCTGGACGCGGTCATTGAAGCGCGAGATGACGCGCAGCGCGTTCTCCGAAGTATCGCCGTCGATGATATCGCAGCCGCTGAGCACGGCGAGCGCGCCGAGGCTGGCCGCGCCGCGGAGAAAGAACCGCCGCGACGGCTCCGGCATGAGCTTCGCCGCATCCTTGATCAGGAGCTTCGGATCGACGCCGGGTAGCGGTTTGCGCAGACGGGGCACTGATTTCTCCTCGGCTGTCAGCGGCCGATCAACATCGCGCGCAGGCTCTTCGGCACCAGAACGGCGAGCGTCACGTGCACGATCAGGAACGCGACGATGGCCGTCATGGCGGCGAAGTGCACATAACGCGCGGTGTTGTAGCCGCCGAAGAAGCTGGTCAAATGTTGAAACTGCACGGGCTTCCAGATCGACAAGCCCGATAGCACGATGACGAATCCGGTGAGCAGGATCCCCAGATAGAGAAGCTTCTGCACCGCGTTGTAGACCGCCAGATCGTCATGGGCGAGGCGGCCGCGCAACGCCGCAACGAAGTCGCCGACAACTTCGCGCGGCCGGATCGGAAAGAGCTTGCGGCGGAAGCGGCCGGTCAAAATACCGAGCGCGACATAGACCAGGCCGTTGATCACCAGCAGCCACATCGCCGCGAAATGCCAGAGCAGCGCGCCGCCAAGCCATTCGCCGAGCGCGATGTGATGGGAAAATTCGAACCCGAACAGCGGCGCGGCGTCGTAGATCTGCCAGCCCGAGCCGATCAGCAGCAGCATGGCGAGCGCGTTGATCCAGTGGGTGACGCGCACCCAGCGCGGGTGAATCACCGGCCCGGCCGCGGTATCGGCTAACAAGGAATTGCTCGCTGCAGCTTCGATCGTCATGGCATCGGTCCGTACGCGCGGACCTCTAGCAAAATGTTTGCGCACGCGCGCGTCACATTGTCGTCAGCCTTGTTACCCGCCCCCGGAGGGGGCGGGTCGATGCCGAGCACTCGCGAGGCGTCGGGGTGGGGTGGAAACTTTACGCACCATTCACCACCCCGGCTCGCTTCGCTCGCCGACCCTCCCCCTCCAGGGGAGGGTAAGGGTCGGAAGCTTCGTCGTTTCACTTACGGCAGCAGCACCGTGTCGATGACGTGGATCACCCCGTTCGACTGGAGAACGTCGGCAATGGTCACCATCGCGACGTCACCCTTGGCGTCGGTGATGGTGAGCTTGCCGGGTCCGGCCTGCTTGACCGTGATGGTCTCGCCGGCAACGGTCTTGAGCCTGGCTTCGCCTTCCCCGTCCTTGACCGCCTTCATCAGATTAAGCGCGGTCATGCGGCCGGGGACGACGTGATAGGTCAGCACCTTGGTCAATGTGCCCTTGTTTTCCGGCTTGAGCAGGTTGTCGACCGTACCGGGCGGCAGCTTGGCGAAGGCTTCGTTGGTCGGCGCGAACACGGTGAACGGCCCGGGCCCTGACAATGTATCGACGAGACCGGCGGCCTTCACCGCGGCGACCAGCGTCGTGTGGTCCTTCGAATTCACCGCATTCTGGATGATGTTCTTCGACGGATACATCGGTGCACCGCCGACCGTCACCGTCTTCTCCGCCATCGCGGCGGAGACGGGTGCAACCGCACCGGCGGTGAAGGCGAGAACCGCGGCGGCGGCAAGCAAAGCCAAACGCTTAGACATGAGGGGGCTCCATCTTTGGATTTGTGATCGAGATCGGCCGGCGGACCCGCCGGCGAGACGCGCACGATCGCGCCATCGCATCGAGATACGGTGGCTTCGCCGGCAGGTTTCAGCCGCGCCCTCACGGCTGCGTGATCGCGAATGTTGCGGGAAAACCCTGACGCCGGGCCCGACAGATTTCGGAAAGGATGCCGCGCGATGAGGAAATCCGCCGCTTTTCGCGTCCCCTACGTTCGGCTATGAACGCGCACCGTGCGCCGGGTTGACCAAAGGATTTATCAAATGTCGAAGACCAGTCCCGGCAATTGCTTTGAGGATTTCCGCATCGGCCAGGTGATCCGTCACGCCACCCCGCGCACGGTCACGACCGGCGATGTCGCGCTCTACAACGGCCTGTTCGGGCCGCGCTTCGCCGTGCAGTCGTCCGATGCGTTCGCCAAGGCGATCGGCTATCCGCGCGCGCCGGTCGACGATTTGCTCGTGTTCCACATCGTCTTCGGCAAGACGGTGCCCGATGTCTCGCTCAACGCGGTCGCCAATCTCGGCTATGCCGGTTGTTATTTCCGCAGCCCGGTTTTTCCCGGCGATACGCTCAGCGCGCTGTCCGAGGTCATCGGACTGAAGGAAAATTCGAGCCGCAAGACCGGCATCGTCTACGTGCGCACCACCGGGTACAAGCAGGACGGCACGCCGGTGCTCGAATACGTCCGCTGGGTGATGGTGCGCAAACGCGACGAAGCGGCGCCGGCGCCCGGCGATCACGTGCCGCGGCTGCCGACCGTGCTCGATCCCAAGGTTTTGGGCGAAGCCTGCCCGCCGATCGAATTGTCGGCGTACGACACCGCGCTTTCAGGCAGTCCCTATCGTTACGACGACTACGAGGTCGGCGAGCGCATCGATCACGTCGATGGCGTCACTGTCGAAGAGGCCGAGCACCAGATCGCGACCAGGCTGTACCAGAACACGGCACGCATCCATTTCGATCTGTTCGGCGCCAAACAAGGCCGCTTCGGCAAGCGGCTGATTTACGGCGGCCACGTGATTTCGCTTGCCCGTGCGCTGTCCTTCAACGGGCTCGCCAACGCCTTCCACGTTGCCGCCATCAATGGCGGCCGCCATGTCGCGCCGCTGTTCGCCGGCGGCACCGTTTTCGCCTGGTCGGAAGTGTTGGGAAAATCCGAGTTGCCGGGACGAGCCGACGTCGGCGCCTTGCGGCTGCGCACCATTGCCACGCGCGACCGTCCCTGCGAGGATTTTCCGTTCAAGCCCGGCGAGGATTACGATCCGGCGATCCTGCTCGACCTCGATTATTGGGTGCTGATGCCGCGCTAGTCCTGCTATTGCGCGGCGTAGCGCCGACGGTGGAGCGATGTCCGGCCGTTTTGCTATGCTGGCCGCATGGTGAGATTGCTGAAACGGTTTTTGCAGCGCCTGCTCGTGCTGGTGCTGGGCACCTTCAGCGTTTGGCTGATCGTCTTTGTCGTCTTCCGGATCGCCGACAATAAATTGCCGTGGATCCTGGCGGTCGCCGTGACTTACGGCGCCGCGGCGTATGTCATTCTTCCGCGCGTCGTCCTCATCAGCCTCAAAATCCTCCAGCGCAAGCACGTGCCGCGCTACACGATCACCGGCGACGGCTTGCCGGGCGATCCGGTCAATCTCGTACTCGCGGGCACCCTACAGCAGCTGCGCGCCGCGTTCGCGACCGCCGGCTGGTCGGAGGCCGACCGGCTGACGCTCGCGAGCTCGTGGCGCATGGCGCGCGCCTTCGTGCTCAACTCTCCGTATCCAACGGCGCCGTTCAGCACGCTCTATCTATTCGGGCGCGGTCAAGATATCGGCTTCCAGAAGGCGCTCGACAACAGCCCGCGCAAGCGCCACCACATTCGCTTCTGGGCGTTGGGCCTCAAACGAGCGGAAGCCACCTTGGGAACCGCCGACTTCTGGCTGAAAACTCACCGCCCGCCGGACCATGAGCACGTTTACTGGGTCGGTGCGGGCACTAAGGACACCGGCTTCTCGCTCACGCAACTCACCTTCCAGATCACGCACGCCACAGATGCGGACACCAATGCGGAGCGCGACTTCATCATTGCCGAGCTGAAAAGAAATAAAGTCATCGGGGACGTTACCTCATATCAGGCCCGCCAGCATCTGCGCGCTCAACAGGTAAATCATTACATCACCGACGGCGAAGTTATCGCGGCGAGCCTGGTGGTTGAAGTTTGACACTTGGACAACGTCGTGACAGGGAACAGAGATCAGAAGTCAGTAATCAAGCGTCACTTTGTTAATTCTGATTACTGATTACTGATTACTGATCACTGACTCCTGATCGCTGGCGCGCAAATGCTCGACCAGCTGCCGCGCATAGAGCGGCAGCTCGGCCATGTTGCGGATACAGATCGTCAATTCGCGCACCGCCCAGGAATCGGTGAGCGGCACGGCCGCGATCGCCATGGTCTTGGCGACGCGGCGGGCGGTGGTCTCGGGCACGATGCCGATGCCGACATTGCATTCGACCAGCCGGCACACGGCGTCGAAGCTGCGTAGCTGCACGCGCAAGCGCAGCGGCCGGCCGATGCGCACCGCCTTGCCGGCGAGGAAGCGCTGCAAGGCGCTGGCGCGATCCAGCCCGACGAAGTCGTGGTCGAGAACCTCTTCAAACCCGATCTTGTCGCGCTGCGCCAACGGATTGGAGCGCGCAACAACGAGCACGAAGCGGTCGCGGCGGAACGGATAGGTTTCGAGCGCGCCGGCGTCGACGGTGCCGGCGACGATGCCGAGGTCGGCGACCCCTTCGGCGATCAGTCCGACAATTTCGTCGCTCAAGCGCTCCTCCAGATCGACGCTGACGTTCGGGTGTGCGGACAAAAATGAGCTGAGCGCTTCCGGCAAAAACTCGGTCAGCGCGTTGGTGTTCGACAGCACCCGGATCTGTCCGGCGCGACCGCCGCCATAGGCGCCGAGATCCTCGTGCAGACGCTCGGCCTGGCGCAGGATCGCGCGCGCATGCTGCAGCAAGGTGCGGCCGGCTTGCGTCGGAGTGACGCCCTGGCGGCCGCGCGTGAGCAGCGCCACACCGAGCGCTTCCTCCATGTTGCGGATGCGCGTCGAGGCGGCGGCGAGCGCGAGATGCGCGCGCTCGGCGCCGTGGGTGATGCTGCCGGCCTCGATCACGTGGCGAAAGAGGCTGAGATCGGCGAGATCGAATGGCACGGAGAGACCTTGCCTTCGGATTCCACGAAGTCAGGCTTTAAATAATGCCAATTGTGTGCAGGTATTTCAATGGTATCTTTCGCTTTTCGCGAACCGTCGTGGCGTATCGGCGTCCGCTCGCGTTGTTGCAGGATTGCGGCGCGCGCCCGGATTGGATAGGACACGGTTTAAGCTCGGCAGCGCCGTCGAGCCAATTCGGATGAACACAATGGCCGAAACCAAGGCGCCCGCCGCACGACCGCTGTCGCCGCACCTTCAAGTCTACCGGCTCACGCTGACGATGGTGATGTCGGGCTTCCATCGGATCAGCGGATTCGGCCTCTATTTCGGCACGCTGCTGCTGGCCTGGTGGCTGATGGCCGCCGCGTCCGGGCCCACCGGCTACGCGCGCTTCGAATGGTTTGCCGGCTCGCTGATCGGCCGGTTGATCTTGTTCGGCTACACCTGGGCCCTGATCCATCACACGCTCGGCGGCATCCGTCACCTGATCTGGGATACCGGCCGCGGCTTCGGCGCGCAGCAGCGCGAGTGGCTTGCCGCGGCGACCATCATTGGCTCGATCGTCCTGACCGTGCTCGTGTGGGTGATCGGCTATCTCGCAATGGGAGGCTCGCGATGAGCGACATTGCGCCGAAGCATTTCCGCACGCCGCTGGCGCGAGTCCGCGGACGCGGCACGGCGAAATCGGGCACCCACGAGTTCTGGCTGCAGCGCGTGACCTCAGTTGCCGGGGTCCCGCTGACCGCCGCCGCGCTGATCATCGTCATCATGTTGCTCGGACGCAATCAGGCGGCGGTGGCGCAAATTCTCGGCACGCCGCTGGTCGCCATCATCATGCTCCTGTTCATCGTCTGCACTATCACCCACATGAAGATCGGCATGCAGGAGATTCTCGTGGATTATGTCCCCGACGAATCCATGAAGCTGACGCTGTTGCTGGCCAACGCGTTCTTCTGCTGGATCGTCGGCCTGATCTGCGCCTACGCTATCCTCAAATTGTCGTTCGGAGTGTGAGCATGGCAGAGAGCAGATCGAACGGGGGCAGCGCGGCGCCGGCCATCAACGGCGGCGCCTATCCGATCGAAGATCACGTCTACGACGTCGTCGTCATCGGCGCCGGCGGCTCCGGGCTGCGCGCCGTCGTCGGCTGCAGCGAAGCCGGCTTGCGCACCGCCTGCATCACCAAAGTGTTCCCGACGCGCTCGCATACCGTAGCGGCGCAGGGCGGTATTGCGGCGGCGCTCGGCAACATGGGCGAGGACGACTGGCGCTGGCACATGTACGACACCGTCAAGGGCTCCGACTGGCTCGGCGACCAGGACGCGATCGAATATATGTGCCGCAACGCGCCGGAAGCGGTCTATGAACTGGAGCATTGGGGCCTGCCGTTCTCACGTCGCGAAGACGGCAAGATTTATCAACGCCCGTTCGGCGGCATGACCACCCATTTCGGCAAGGGCACCGCGCAACGCACCTGCGCCGCCGCCGACCGCACCGGCCACGCCATGCTGCACACGATGTACGGCCAGGCGGTGCGCCATTCGGCCGAGTTCTTCGTCGAATATTTCGCCATCGACCTCATCATGGACGAAGCAGGCCGCTGCCGCGGCGTCGTCGCGATCAATCTCGACAACGGCTCGATCCATCGCTTCAGCGCGCAGATGACCGTGCTCGCCACGGGCGGCTACGGACGCACCTATTTCTCCTGTACCGGTGCGCACACGCAAACCGGCGACGGCAACGCCATGGTGCTGCGGGCCGGGTTGCCGCTCCAGGATATGGAGTTCGTGCAATTCCATCCGACCGGGGTTTACGGCGCCGGCGTGCTGATCACCGAAGGCGCCCGCGGCGAAGGCGCCTATCTGGTCAATTCGGAAGGCGAGCGCTTCATGGAGCGCTATGCGCCGTCAGCCAAGGACCTCGCCTCGCGCGATGTCGTCTCCCGCGCGATGACCATCGAAATCCGCGAAGGCCGCGGCGTCGGGCCGAAGAAGGATCACATCTTCCTGCATCTCGACCATCTCGATCCGAAAATCCTTGTCGAACGGCTGCCGGGTATTACCGAGACCTCGCGCATCTTCGCCGGTGTCGACCTGACGCGCGAGCCGGTGCCGATCGTGCCGACCGCGCACTACAACATGGGCGGCATCGCCACCAATTATCACGGCGAGGCCTTGATCAAGAAAAACGGCAATCCCGATCATGTCGTGCCCGGCATGATGGCGCTGGGCGAGGCGGCCTGCGTCTCGGTCCACGGCGCCAATCGGTTAGGCTCGAATTCGCTGATCGATCTCGTCGTCTTCGGCCGCGCGGCGGCGCTGCGTTGCGCCGAAATTCTCACGCCGAACGACAAGCAGCCCGATCTGCCCAAGGACTCCGCCGAGCGGCCGCTGGCGCGGCTCGACAAATTCCGCCGCGCCTCCGGCGGCACGCCGACCGCGCAGCTGCGCGCCAGGATGCAGCAGGTGATGCAGAGCAATTGCGCGGTGTTTCGCACCGGAGAGGTACTGCAGCAAGGCTCCAAGCTGATCCACGAGGTTTTTGACGGCATCGCCGACGTCCGCGTCAGTGACCGCTCGCTGATCTGGAACTCGGACCTCGTGGAGACGCTGGAATTCGCCAATCTGATCGAGCAGGCCGTCGTGACGATGGACTCCGCTGCCAATCGCACGGAAAGCCGCGGCGCCCACGCCCGCGAGGATTATCCCGAGCGCGACGACAAGAACTGGATGAAACACACGCAGGTGTGGCTCGATACCAATACCGGCAAGGTGACCATCGATTACCGGCCGGTCCACACCTACACGCTGACCAACGACGTCGCCTATGTCGAGCCCAAGGCCCGGGTGTATTGAGGTTTTCCGATGGTCCAATTTACGCTGCCGAAAAATTCGAAGATCACCGAGGGCAAGACCTGGCCGCATCCGGCCAAGGCGCGCGCCGAGCGGGAGTACCGCATCTATCGTTGGGACCCCGATGACGGCCGCAATCCACGCGTCGACACCTATTACGTCGACACCGGCGATTGCGGGCCGATGGTTCTCGACGGGCTCAACTGGATCAAGAACAACGTCGACCCGACGCTGACCTACCGCCGTTCCTGCCGCGAAGGCATCTGCGGTTCCTGCTCGATGAACATCGACGGCACCAATACGCTCGCCTGCACCAAGGCGATGAGCGAAATCAGCGGCACGGTGCGCATCTATCCGTTGCCGCACATGCCGGTGGTGAAGGACCTGGTGCCCGACCTCACCAACTTTTATGCCCAGCACGCCTCGATCGAGCCGTGGCTGCACACCGTTTCGCCGACGCCGCAGAAGGAGTGGAAGCAGAGCCACGAGGACCGGCAGAAACTCGACGGGCTCTACGAGTGCATCCTGTGCGCGTGCTGCTCGACGTCCTGCCCGAGCTATTGGTGGAATTCCGAGCGCTATCTCGGACCGGCCGCGCTGTTGCAGGCGCAGCGCTGGATTGTGGACTCGCGCGACGAGGCAACCGGCGAGCGGCTCGACAATCTGGAAGACCCGTTCCGCCTCTATCGCTGCCACACCATCCTGAATTGCTCCAAGGCCTGCCCCAAGCACCTCAACCCGGCGAAGGTCATCGCTGATCTCAAGCGGACGCTGGTCGAGCGGCAGGTGTGACCGGTCACAGTTTCAGTTTCCTCTTCCGCTGTCCCAGCGTGCGCAGCCGCAGCGCATTCAGCCGAATAAATCCTTCGGCGTCGCGCTGATCGTAGGCGACCTTGCCGTCCTCGAATGTCACCAGGTCCTGATCGTACAGCGAATATTTGCTCTCGCGCCCGACCACGCCGACGTTGCCTTTGTAGAGCTTGAGCCGTACCCGGCCAGAGACGAATTCCTGGCTTTTGTCGATCGCCGCCTGCAGCATCTCGCGTTCCGGCGAGAACCAGAAGCCGTAATAGATCGCTTCCGCATATTTAGGCATCAGCTCGTCCTTGAGGTGGGCGGCGCCGCGATCGAGCGTGATCTGCTCGATGCCGCGATGCGCGGCGAGGAGGATGGTACCGCCCGGCGTCTCGTACATGCCGCGCGATTTCATGCCGACGAAGCGGTTCTCGACCAGATCGAGACGGCCGATGCCGTGCCGGCGGCCGAGCGTGTTGAGCTGCGCGAGCAGCTGCGCCGGCGACAGCTTTTTGCCGTCGACGGCGACCGCATCGCCACGCTCGAAATCGACCGTCACATAGGCCGGTTCGTCCGGCGCCTCTTCCGGATCGACGGTGCGCGAATAAACGTAATCCGGCACCTCTTCGCCGGGATTTTCCAGCACCTTGCCCTCGGACGAGGTGTGCAGGAGGTTGGCGTCGGTCGAAAACGGCGCTTCGCCCCTCTTGTCCTTGGCGATCGGAATCTGGTTCTGCTCGGCGAATGCGATCAGCGCCTCGCGCGAGCGAAAGTCCCATTCGCGCCACGGCGCGATGACCTTGACGTCGGGTTTCAGCGCGTAATAGGCGAGCTCGAAGCGCACCTGATCGTTGCCCTTGCCGGTGGCGCCATGGGCGACGGCGTCGGCGCCGACTTCCTCCGCGATCTCAATCTGCTTCTTGGCGATGAGCGGGCGCGCGATCGAGGTGCCGAGCAGATATTGGCCCTCGTAGAGCGCATTGGCGCGGAACATCGGAAAGACGTAGTCACGCACGAACTCCTCGCGCAAATCCTCGATGAAGATGTTCTGCGGCTTGATGCCGAGCGTCAGCGCCTTGGTCCGCGCCGGCTCGAGCTCCTCGCCCTGGCCGAGATCCGCGGTAAAGGTGACGACCTCGCAGCCGTAAGTGGTCTGCAGCCATTTCAGGATGATCGACGTGTCGAGTCCGCCGGAATAGGCCAGCACGACCTTTTTGACGTCGCGCTTGTTCAAATCATCCTTGGCCATTGGAAAATCCTGCGTGCAGAGATCACCCGAAATCCGCGCGGACTATAGGCATGCGTGGCAGCGACGCAAGCAGGTCGGGTGGCGCGGCGCGTTGGCTTAGGCCTCAGGAGCTCTTGCGCCCCGCGAAGCGCTGCGCCAGTGCAGCCAGCGCATCGCGGACGGCACTTCCCGCCCATTCGAGCGGCCCCTCGATGGCCTTGTCGGTCAGCCGCGTCAGCCGCCAGCGATAGATCAGGCCGTGAACGACCCACGCCAGCAGGAACATGAACACGCCGGCGAACACGACATCCGTGAAAAAATGGCCGCCGGCAGCGATGCGCAGGCTGCCGATAAACGCTCCGAAGGCGAGCGCCGCGCCGTAGGTCAGCAAGCGCCATTGCGGCGGCGCCAGCGCCGCGGGCGCCAGCGTCCAGAACGCGCCCGAGGGCTCGCCGGCGATGAACGAGCAATTCTCCGCGCACGGGCCGCGGGGATCCCACCAGGGCGTGAAAGGGTCAGAACCGCCGAACTGCGTGACATCGACCGGACGCATGCGGCCCGAATGCTCCTTGAATATCTTGTTGGCTAGAACGCCGGGACCAAGCGCCAGCGTCACGATCAGGAACAGGGCGGCACGGCCGCTGATCAACATGCGCCGCCGCGGCAGCATCAGTTTGCCGACAATAGCGACGAAGGCCGGTGCGGCCAGGAGCGTGATCAGCGCGCTCGCGACGTCGCGTGAATAAAGCGTCCAAGGCTGGCCACCCATTGCGAACGTGCGCGCGGCCGGATCGAAGAACAATGCCGAAATGTCGAGGTCGAGTTGCGGATAGACGCCGAATACGACACCGACCACGGCAGCGACGGCGAGCGCGATGGCAAGCCCGGTTCGATTCATGCGATCACTTCCACGAGCCGGCTCGACGGCCGGCCAACAGCCAATAGATGAAGCCGCCGGCGATGCCGGCAGCGGCGATCACCTCGTGCTCGCGCGCCAGGCTGCTGCCGGGCTCGCCGGCATAGCCGGCGAAATCCAGACCGTAACTCAGCGACAGCGCCAGCACGCCGCCAAGCACCGCATAAACCAGGCCCGACCGCCAGGCGAATCCTTCCGCCAGCGCGATCACGAGCAGCGCCGGCGGCGTGGCGATCGCGGCGATGAAAGCGGCGCCGACGCCGACGACCGACCACAGCACCGCCGATGGCAGGCCAAGCGACGATAGATCATCCCATTCCGGCGTCAGCGTGCCGATGGTGAGCACGATCGATGCGGCAACGCATGCCAAAATATAACCGACGATCACCAGTAAAATGCGCCGGATAATGGCCATGAGACTAGGGTCTGTACTCAATTGGAGCTAACCCATTGAAACTGAATCGATCTGTCTTGTCGCTTCGCGAGAAGACCCTAGTAGCGACTATCGCTGATGAATGAGTCGTGATTCAAGGATGCATGAGCGGCATCCCCGAGGCGACGATTATCATTCTGACGGCGGAGGAACGTGCCGAGCTTGAGAGCTTGGCGCGCTCG
>JBEKIC010000072.1:0-17391 GCA_050011955.1 Xanthobacteraceae bacterium | reverse complement strand
CTTCCAGGCTTTCAGCGGGTCGGTCGCCCTTCCCGTCGCTGGATATGACTACAACAGTGTCTGGACTCCTTCTGTTGGCGGGACTTTCACCCGCAGGAATGGCAGCTAGCCTCGCTGCACTGGCCCGCTCCGCGACTTGGTGCGCCCCTACATCCTGCGGCGCCTGAAAATCGACAAGAACATCATTGCCGACTTGCCCGACAAGACCGAGGTGAAAACCTTCTGTCCCCTGAGCCGCAAGCAGGCAGCGCTTTATCAGCAGGCGGTGAATAACCTCTCCGACCAGCTCGATGACGTGGATGGAATTCAGCGCAAGGGCATCGTCTTGGCCTTTCTCATGCGACTCAAGCAGATCTGCAACCATCCCTCGCAGTGGCTCGGCGACGGTTCATGGGCGGAGGAGGACAGCGGCAAGCTCGCACGTCTGCGCGACATCACGGAGGTGATCGCCGCCCGGCAGGAGAAGGCGCTCGTCTTCACCCAGTTCAAGGAGACGACGGCTCCACTGCTGGCGTTCCTGGGCTCCGTGTTCGGGCGGGCCGGCCTCGTGCTGCATGGCGAGACAGAAGTCAAGAAGCGCAAGGATCTGGTGCGCCAGTTCCAGGAGGATGAGAACGTCCCGTTCTTCGTGCTCTCTCTCAAAGCCGGGGGCGCCGGCTTCAATCTCACCGCGGCCTCCCATGTCATCCATTTTGACAGGTGGTGGAATCCAGCTGTGGAAAACCAGGCCACCGACCGTGCCTTCCGAATCGGGCAGACTAAGAATGTACTCGTGCACAAGTTCATTTGCCGCGGCACCGTCGAGGACAAGATCGACCAGATGATCGATTCAAAGCAGCAATTGGCCGGAGATTTGCTCAGCGGCGCGGCTGACATGATGTTGACCGAAATGAAAGATGAGGAATTGCTGAAGCTCGTAGCTCTCGACCTAGGTGCGGCGATGAAGGAGGTCTAATGGATGAGCTACTTCGCATGGCGACCGTATGTGCCGGTGGCTGAGAAGCGGCGGCGGGCTGAGCGAAAGCTGGCCAAGCTGAGGAAGAAGGGACAATCTGTTGCCCCCATCACGATCGAGGGCCGGATAATTGCCAAGAGCTTCTGGGGGCAGTCGTGGTGCACGAACCTGGAGCATTACAGCGACTATGAGAACCGGCTACCGCGTGGCCGTACCTATGTTCGTAACGGCTCCGTCCTCGACCTGCAAATCGTGAAGGGCGAGGTCGCCGCGATGGTTGCCGGGTCTGAGCTCTACAAGATCAAGATCGCCATTGCGCCAGTCACGCAAGCACGCTGGAAATCCATCTGCCGGGATTGCGCCGGAACAGTCGACTCGCTGGTCGAGCTCCTGCAGGGCCGCTTGGCCAAGGGCGTAATGGACCGGGTCTGTCGGAAAGGCGATGGCTTGTTTCCGTCGCCGCAGGAAATCAAGCTATCTTGCAGCTGTCCGGACTGGGCCGACATGTGCAAAGTGTTCGACCACGCAATTGAATAACTGGAACTATGCCGTGCGAAGCAAAATGAGCGAACTCGATCAAGCGTGCGGAGGTTAGGGCGCGGCGTGAGCGCCGACTTGCAAGAAGCGGTCTATGCGCTGCTACGCGCGGCCAGCGAGTTGTCGCGCGAGCAAGAGCGCCTCAGCCACGATCCGGAACTAGCGCCGGTCGCGCGCGATCACGCCATGGGCAAGGTGGTCGAGGCATTCCGCGCATTCGAGAGCGGCGCCAAGGCGATCACCAAACCAACGCGGGTTTCAATCACTCTCAGTCCGCGTTAACATCCCCCAAAGTGAAGCATCCGAGACTATCACTAAAGCCCTCACTACTATCACTTAAGCCGTCCGGAAGTCTTTGTTTTTGCTAACTTCGATTCCTTCGCGCAGGGGATTGTTTTGGCGCCGCCGGGAGCGACCTCCGTAGCCATTATCATGGGCAGCCAGTCCGACTGGCAGACCATGAAGCATGCCGCCGAGACGCTCGATGCGCTCGGCGTTCGCTACGACGCGCGCATCGTCTCCGCCCATCGCACGCCGGAGCGGCTCTACGCCTTCGCCAAAGGGGCGAAAGCCGCCGGCTTTCAGGTGATCATCGCCGGCGCCGGCGGTGCGGCGCATCTGCCCGGCATGACCGCGGCGCTGACTTCGCTTCCAGTGTTCGGCGTGCCGATCGAATCGAAGGCGCTGTCGGGGCTCGATTCGCTCTATTCCATCGTGCAGATGCCGCCGGGCGTTCCGGTCGGCACGCTGGCGATCGGGCAGGCCGGCGCCATCAACGCCGCGTTGCTGGCGGCGAGCGTCTTGGCGCTGAGCGACCCGGCGCTCGGCAGCCGCCTCGAAGCCTGGCGGCAGCGCCAGACCGCCGGCGTCGCCGAACGGCCTAAGGAATCCGACGTGTGAGCACCACCGCTGCCGTTCTCGAGCCCGGGGCCACGATCGGCGTCCTCGGCGGCGGCCAGCTCGGCCGCATGTTGGCGCTGGCCGCCGCGCGCCTCGGCTTCAAGTGCCACATTTTCAGCCCGGATCCCGACTCGCCCGCTTTCGATGTCGTGCACCGCACCACCTGCGCCGATTACACCGACACGCAGGCGCTCGACCGCTTCGCGGAAAATGTCGACGTCGTCACCTACGAATTCGAGAACGTGCCGGCGGAGACCGCGGTGTTTCTCGCCGCGCGCCTTCCGGTGCTGCCCGATCCCAAAGTTCTGGCGACGACCCAGGATCGCCTCGCGGAAAAGTCCTTCATCGCCGGCCTCGACATCGGCACCGCGCCCTTCGCCGCGGTCGGCGCGCCGGCCGAGCTCGCCGCCGCACTCGATCGGGTCGGACGGCCGGCCGTGCTGAAGACGCGCCGGTTCGGTTACGACGGCAAGGGCCAGGCGACGATCGCTAACGGCACCGATCCCGAAGCCGCCTGGCGCGAGGTCGGCGGCCAGCCGTGCATCCTCGAGGCCTTCGTGCCGTTTGCGCGTGAGGTTTCGGTGATTGCCGCGCGCGGGGCCGACGGCACCGTCGAGTGTTTCGACGTCACCGAGAACGAGCACCGCGACCATATTTTGAAGGTTTCGCGGGTACCCGCGGCCGTCACCGACGCGGCGGCGCTGCAGGCGCGGCGGATCGCCGAGACGATCGCCGACAAATTCGGCTATGTCGGCGTGCTGGCGGTCGAGCTGTTCGTGCTGCGCGAGGGCGGGCTTTTGGTCAACGAGATCGCCCCGCGGGTGCACAATTCCGGCCATTGGACGCTGGACGGCGCCTCGGTGTCGCAATTCGAGCAGCACGTCCGCGCAGTGGCCGGCTGGCCGCTGGGAAAGCCGATCCGCCACGGCCGCGTGGAAATGGTCAACCTCATCGGCAGCGAGGTCGAGGACTATCGAGCCTGGCTTTCAGTTCCCGGCGCCGCCGTGCATCTGTACGGCAAGGCCGCGGCGCGGCCCGGCCGCAAGATGGGGCATGTGACGCGGGTTTTTGCCGAGTAAACGTCATCGGCGCGGGCTTGTGGACTTGGCTTGGCATATCTGCTAGAAGCCGCCGCAAGGTGGCGCAGGTGTGAACGCTTGCGCCGCTCTTCCATTCACCAAGCGCACTTAGCTGAGCGCACTGATGAGGAGGATGCGTGCAGGTTCTTGTTCGCGACAATAACGTCGACCAGGCCCTCAAGGCGCTGAAGAAGAAGATGCAGCGCGAGGGCATTTTCCGCGAGATGAAGCTTCGCGGCCATTACGAAAAACCCTCGGAACGAAAGGCTCGGGAGAAGGCGGAAGCGATCCGCCGCGCCCGCAAGCTGGCGCGCAAACGGTTGCAGCGCGAAGGCCTGTTGCCGATGAAGCCGAAGCCGACCACCGGCCCCGGTGCCGCCAGGTCCGGACCGCCGCGCCCGCCCCGCTTTGGTTGAGGCATCGCGAACGTTTTTTGCTGATGGCGCGGGCTGATTTTGCCCGCGCCTTTGTTTTGGCGGGCTTGGCTAGAGTTCTTGTTTTATCGCGCGTCCGGACGGAAAACCGGTTTCCACTTTTCCTGGACGCGCTCTAGTGTTCCTGCGCGAAAGCGGGCGCGGTGCCACGGGGCATCGGATGACAGGACCGGCAGTCGTAACAAGCAAACGGCGACAGCGGCGGATCGCTTTGCCAGGTCCAGCAGTCGCCGTCGCCCTGCTTGCAACGTTGCTGCTCGCCGGCTGCGGGTCATTCGGCAATTCGTCCGCCGATAAGGAAGAGGTCTACACGCCCTCGCAATCCAACCTCGCGTCGCTGACTGAGGTCATTGAAAAGCATCCCGACGATCCGCAAGCCTACAATGTGCGCGGCTCGGTCTTTGCCGAGACCGGACACCCGGAACAGGCGCTGGCCGATTTCACCAAGGCGATCAGCCTCGATCCCAATTACGCGCAGGCCTATGCCAATCGCGCCCTGCTCTACCGCCAAGCCGGCAAGCTGGATCTCGCGCTTGCCGACTACAACAAAGCGCTGGCGATCGACGGCTCCTACGCATCCGCCTATGTCGGCCGCGGCATCGTCTACCGTCAGCAGGGCCGCGGCGTGCAGGCGCTCGGCGACTTCAACAAAGCCATCGCGCTCAAGCCCGACGATCCGCAGGCCTACTACAATCGCGGCCTGCTCTATCAGGGCCAGCATCAGGACCAATTCGCGATCGACGACTTCTCCACGGCCATCGGGCTCGCCGCGCAGAAGGCGGAGCCGCGCGTGGCGCGGGCGCTCAGCTATCTCGCGGTCGGCGACGCCAAGTCGGCGGCCGGCGATCTCGACGAGGCCGTGCAGATGCAGCCGACGAACCTGCAGGCCTGGACCAGCCGCGGGCTCGCTTACGAGCGCCTCGGGCAAAAGGAGAAGGCGGCCGGCTCCTACGCCAAGGCGCTCAATATCAACGAAAAATACGAGCCGGCGCGCACCGGCTTTGCCCGCGTCGGCGGCAAGATCGGGCAGTCCTACCAGACGTTTTGAGCATGATCCGGAAAAGTGGAAGCCGGTTTTCCGAAAAGATCATGCTCCATCGAGGAATCTAGAGCGCCAATCGCTTCAACTTGAAGCGATTGCGCTTTGAGGATTGCACGAAAGCGAAATCCGGGACGCGCCGCGCGGCTGTTGCCGCGTTCGCTGGCGCTCAATGCGGACTACGCACCACCGGTTCGTCCAGATCGCCGGCGAGGAAACGGCCGACGGCATGCAGCGCGCCGTGCTTGTCGAGATCTTCATGGCCGCCATCGAGGAAACGCACGAAGTGCTTCGGCGCTTTGGTCAGCTCGAACAACCGCTCGCCCATCGTGTAGGGCACGAGGTCGTCATGCACGCCGTGCAAGATCAAGACCGGCGCCGTGATTTTTCCGATCCGCGCATCGGAGCGGTATTGATCCTTCATCAATAGCCCGACCGGCATATACCAGTAGCGCGTGGCGCCGACCGCTGCCGCCGACGTGAACGGCGCTTCCAGGATGACGCGGCCGACCGGTTTTTCCGCCGCCAGCGCCACCGCGACGCCGGAGCCGAGCGATTCGCCCCAGAACGCGAGCTGCTGCGCCGGGTAACGCGCGGCGGCAAAGCCGTAGGCGGCCTCGGCATCGGCGATGAGGCCGGCTTCGGTCGGCGTTCCGCTCGAGCCGCCGTAACCGCGATATTCGAGCGCAACGAGGCCGACGCCGTCGCGGATGAGTCGGCGAAAGCGCTCGACGCGGTAGCGCAGCGCGCCGCCATTGCCGTGGAAGTAAAGGACGACCGGCTTGCCGTCGCGCGGCGCGACATGCCAGGCGATGCTGTGTTCGCCGTCGGACGCCGTCAGCATCACCTCCTCGGCCTCGGGCAGGCCGGCCTGCGCCGGCGTCGTATGGATCGTTTCGGGGAAATACATCAGCGAACGCTGCGCGACGTAGAGTAGCAGTGCGGCGGCGACATAAAGGCAGAGCACGACGACGACGATGCCTTTGAGCGCCATCATCGCGTACGGCAGCCAGACCGCACGCGGCCACGGCCAGGCGCGGGCGGCGAGTTCACGACCGCGCGCCGCGGCGCGGCCAACGAACGCCCACGCGTCGTCGGCGCGGTTCGTGGCGCCGCGTTCTCTCGCATCGCCAATCCTTGCATCGCGCCAAAATGAGAGGGAGCGCAGCATCAAGTTTGGCCCCTATTTTCGCGTAACTGCTTGCGCATTGTCACATCGGCCTGTCGCTTCGGTATGACCGCGTACGACCGCCTACGGCGATCGCATGGCCACAAAAGCAAACCGGCCGGCTTAGACAAGCCGGCCGATTGAATTCAACACCATGCCACCCGATCAGGGACAGACCTGGACGGTCCGCCATTGATAGCCGACGCCTTCAACCCACACCCGGCGGTGTCCCCAATGGCAACCGGGTGCCAGCTGGGCGTAAGCGGGGGGCGGCGGATAGGCGCCGGGCGGCGGCGGATAATACGCGCCCGGAGGGGGCGGCGGATAATAGTAGCCGGGAGGGGGCGGCGGCGGATAGTAGCCGGGCGGTGGGCTGTTGGCGATGGCGCTGCCAACCACCGCACCCGCGAAGAGGCCGCCGAGCACCCCAGCGCCCACGGCGCAGCCGAAACATTGTGCGTTTGCAGTCCCCGGGGCAGCCAATGCGGCAAAGCCGATGCCCGCGGCGCCGACAAGCGCAATCAGCGACTTGTGCATGTGTTCTCCTCGTGCGATCGGCCGGGCGCCGATCCGGGAAGTGAATAAGCGGAAGTCCCCGTAAACCCCCGAATTCCTCGCCGCCCCGTCACTCTTAAAGAGCGACTATTTGGCGGAAGTTTGGTGCAAAAAGTCGTAACGCGGCACTGTGACCGAAATTAAGCCGTCCCCCCACACCCGGGGGGACGATTTTTTGCCGTAAGTCCCGCAGCCTGCTTCTCTCAGTAGCAGGCGCGGACCCAAGCATAGCCGTTCCAGACGCGGTGGCAGCCGGGCCCGTAATAGGGATTTGGACCGTAGGGGTAGTAACCGTACGGGTAGTAACCGTACGGGTAGTAGCCATAGGCGCCGTAGGCGCCCGCGGCTAACGCACCACCGACAATGGCCCCGCCGATAAAGGGGCCCGGACCCCAGCCCCAACCGCCGCGCCAGCCATAACCCCAGCGCGCGTCCGCAGTGCTTGACGTCGCCAGCGCGGTCACACCGATGGCCGCCACCGCGATAAGGGTAGTCAGAATTTTTCTCATGGCATCACCTCGAGATCATCCTCTGGTTTATTCAACTTCAAAACCGACCCCTGCGGCGTAAGTTCCCCTTTATTGGTGAATGTGGACTGAACAATCGTGCCTGAATATGGCCATCATTCGCAACCGAGCGGCGATCCGGTGAATGCTGCAGTGCTGACCTACGCCATCGGCGACATCCACGGCTCGCTGAGCAAACTGCGCGGGCTGATGGCGCGCTGCGCACGCCACGCGCAAGGACGGCCGATGACGTTGGTCTTTCTCGGCGATTACATCGACCGCGGACCGGAAAGCGCAGGCGTCGTTCGCTATGTCATGGAACTTCAGTCGCGATTGCGCGAGCACGTGATCGCGCTCAAGGGAAACCATGAAGCCGTCGCTCTCGGCGTCATCGACGGCACAACGCCGGCGGACTATTGGCTCACCCTCGGCGGCGCGGCAACGCTGCGCAGCTATGGCGTCGACAGCGCCCGGGCGCTGCCCGGCGAGCACGTGGATTGGCTGCGTTCGCTATGGCCGAGCTACGACGACGGCCGCCGCTTCTTCGTCCATGCCGGCATCGATCCCGAAAGACCGCTCGATGCGCAACACGAGCATGACTTGCTCTGGATCAGAGAACCGTTCCTCTCCGAGGAGCGCAACTACCCTCGGCTCATCGTGCACGGTCACACTCCGCTTACGACCGGCGCGCCGGACCTGCGCGGCAACCGGTTGAACATCGATACCGCGGCCGTGTTCGGCGGGCCGCTGACGGCGGCGGTTTTTGCCGGCGCGGAAACAAGGCCGATCGGATTTCTCCAGACGAGGTGACGGAGTATTTGCGGAGTGGGTTTGCTGCCGATTGGTGCAGCCATTTTGCGACGCCCCGCAGGGGGTTGGAGCGCTGAGTGCGACAATCCGTCGCATGATCGCCGCGGCCGCGCTGCGCCGGTATGAGCCCTCAATCGCGCCGGCCGCGCAGGCTAATGTTTCACGAGGATTCGAACATGGGGCGGCTGTGAAGCACAAGTCGGCAAGACCGCGACGAAAGACCGTGGCATTGCGGCCGCCGCGGCCGAAGCGGCGCAGCGGGCCAATGCAAAAACGCCGCGGCACGGACGCCGCGAAAATGGCGAAGCCGCGTTCGCGCGCGGTCGCCGTCCGGCTTGCCGCCGAGGTCGCGCGGCTCGCGGCCGAGCTCGAAGCCTCGCGGGCGCACATCAGCGAACTCGAGGCGCATGTCGACGTCGACCCGCTCACCGAAACGCTCAACCGCCGCGGCTTCGAGCGTGAACTCAAGCGCTCGCTCGCTTACGTGAAGCGTTACGGGGTGAGCGCGGCGCTCGTCTATCTCGACCTCGATGAATTCAAACCGGTCAATGACCGCCACGGCCACGCCGCGGGCGACGCGGTGCTCAAGGCGATCGCTTCGACACTCGTTCGTCACGTGCGCGCTTCCGATGTCGTCGCGCGCATCGGCGGTGACGAATTCGTCGTGCTGTTGTGGAACGTCGATGCGGCCGCCGCCGCGAGCAAAGCCGCCGCGCTCGAAGCGGTGATCTCCGCGACGCCGGTGCGCTGGGGCCGTGCGACGCTGACGGTCGGAGCGTCGGCGGGTGTGGCGTTGATGGGTCCGCTCGACACGCCCGCCGCGGTGCTCGCGCGCGCCGACGCGGCGATGTACGCGCGCAAAGGCGCGCGGCGGCGGCAGCAGCGGCCGCGCGCGGGCTTGGCCCGCGCCGGGTCATGAAGCTAGGCGATGATATCCGGGGTCAGCTGGTCTTCGATGAAGGTGATGCGATCGCGCAGTTGCAGCTTGCGCTTCTTCAGGCGCTGAACCTGGATGATGTCGGCGCCCGGTGAAACCTGCAGCGCCGCAATCGCGACGTCGAGGTCGCGATGCTCCTGCTGCAGGCCCGCAAGTTGTGCCCGCAGCTCGCGTTCTTCCTCTTTTGTCATCGCCGCCTTGGTCGCGCCGTGGTTCCGCCTCGGGCGCCGCTTGGGCACCTTTTGGGCACGGTCTTAGGCCGGTAAGTCGCTATGGATTATCGCGTTTTGGTCGGCGCCCCACAAGCCCGCATGGCGGTGGTGCACAGCGGGGGATTTTCGCCGGGCGGCAAAGGGAGTATCTTTTGCGGCGGTCGAACCGGTGTAGCATTCCCGCACAGGGGGTCATGACACGCAAGGAGGCTGCCATATGGCGATCGAATCGCATCTTGCGGAACTCGAAAGACGGCACCGAGCGCTGGAGCAGGAGATCAGCGAAGCGCTTACCCACCCCGCGACGGACGGTTTGAAGCTCGCGGAACTCAAACGGCGCAAGTTGCATGTCAAGGACGAGATCACGCGGCTGAAGCAAGACGCGGTCGTACATTAATCGCCGAGACTGGGTTTTAACCCCGCCCGCCCCTCCCCGCGCCCAAGCGGGGAGGCGGTAAAGGTTTTGTCGCAACAGCGAAATCCCATCAGCATTCCGCCTTGCGCGGAATGGGCCAAATCCCCTACGCCCCCTTCGCCATATCCCGCAGCTTGAATTTCTGAATTTTTCCGGTGCTCGTCTTCGGGATTTCCATGAACACGATGTGGCGCGGGCATTTGTAGGCGGCGAGCTGGGAGCGGCACCAGGCGATCAGCTCATCGGCGGTGGCGCTGGCGCCCGGCTTGAACTCGACGAACGCGCACGGCGTCTCGCCCCATTTGTCGTCGGGCTTGGCGACCACGGCGACGGCGGCGACCGCCGGATGCTTGTAGAGCGCGTCCTCGACCTCGATCGAGGAAATGTTCTCGCCGCCGGAGATGATGATGTCCTTGGAGCGGTCCTTGAGCTGGATGTAGCCGTCGGGGTGCATGACGCCGAGATCGCCGGAATGAAACCAGCCGCCGGCGAATTCCTTCTCGGTCGCCGACTTGTTCTTCAGATAACCCTTCATCACCACGTTACCGCGGAACATCACCTCGCCCAGCGTCTCGCCGTCGCGCGGCACCGGCTGCATGGTCGCCGGATCGAGCACGTCGAGCGCTTCGAGCACCGGGTAGCGCACGCCCTGGCGGGCCTTCTTCGCCGCCTGCGCGGCGGCCGGCAGCGCGTCCCATTCGCGGCGCCAGTCGTTGACGCAGGCCGGCCCGTAGACCTCGGTCAGCCCGTAGACATGGGTGACGTTGAAGCCGGCGGCCTTCATCGCCCCGAGCACGGCTTCCGGCGGCGGCGCCGCGGCGGTGACGAACTCGACCACATGCGGCAGAGCCTTCTTCTCCTGCGGCGGCGCATTGAGCAGCGTCGACATCACGATCGGCGCCCCGCACAGATGCGTCACCTTGTGCGTGGCGATGGCGTCGAAGATCGGCGCCGCGCGCACCGCCCGCAAGCAGACATGGGTGCCGGCCACGACCGACAGCGTCCAGGGAAAGCACCAGCCGTTGCAATGGAACATCGGCAGCGTCCACAGATAGACTGGGTGTTTGCCCATGCCGCAGGTGATCACGTTGCCGAGCGCGAGCAGATAAGCGCCGCGGTGGTGATAGACGACGCCCTTGGGATCGCCGGTGGTGCCCGACGTGTAATTGAGCGAGATCGCGTCCCACTCGTCGCCCGGCATCTGCCAGGCGAAGTCGGCATCGCCCTCGCGGAGAAACTCCTCGTATTCCAGGCCGCCTAGGCGCTCGCCGGGGCCGGTGAATTCCGGGTCGTCGTAATCGACGACCAGCGGCTTTACTTTGGCGTGCGCCAGCGCCTCCTTGATGACCTTGGAAAATTCGCGGTCGGTGATCAGCACCTTGGCATCGGCGTGGTCGAGGATGAAGGCGATGAGGGCGGCGTCGAGCCGGGTGTTGAGGGCGTTGAGCACGGCGCCGATCATCGGCACGCCGTAATGCGCTTCGATCAGCGCCGGCGTATTGGCGAGCATGACCGAGACGGTGTCGCCGCGCTTGATGCCGCGGCACGCCAGCGCCGAAGCCAGTTGCTTCGCGCGCGCATCGAACTGCCGATATTTCCAGGACCGCGCGCCATGGATGATCGCGGTCGCGTCGGGATAGACTTCGGCGGCGCGCGCCAGGAAGGACAGCGGCGTCAGCGGCTGGAAATTTGCCGCATTGCGGTCGAGGTCAATGTCGTAGGGCGTCGGCATGATTTGTCCCCTCGCTACTAAAGTCGAACCTAGCGAAAGCGAGCGGCAAAGATCAATGGCGCCTGGTGAAACAGCGATCCGTTACTGAAAAGCGCGATGTCTGCAAGCGACCAGATGACATAGATCAAAGCGCCGGGTTTGTTGCTAGGGCTTGTTGCCGGCGCCATGATTGCCTGGCGGACTGCCGCCCGAGCTTGCAATAGCCGTGGCTGCGGATCGAGAATGAGGCAATAATATTATTTCTCCCAGTTTGAGGATGGAGGAAAGCGCCATGGACGCTCGTCCGAGCCGGTATCACGAGGTCTACGCGCGCTGGCAGCGCGATCCGCAAGGTTTTTGGGGCGAGGCGGCGGCAGACATCGACTGGTTCGAGAAGCCCAAAGCGGTCTTCGACCCGAAGACCGGGATTTACGGCCGCTGGTTTCCCGGCGGCGTCTGCAACACCTGCTTCAATGCCGTCGACCGCCACGTCAATGCCGGGCGCGGCGAACAGGCGGCCCTCATCTACGATTCGCCGCTCGCCGGCGTCAAACGCACCATCACCTACCACCGCCTGCTGACCGAGACGCAGGTGCTCGGCGCCATGCTGCGCGATCTCGGCGTCGGCGAAGGCGACCGGGTGATCATTTATATGCCGATGGTGCCGGAGGCGGTGATCGCCATGCTGGCTTGTGCCCGCATCGGCGCGATTCATTCGGTCGTGTTCGGCGGCTTCGCCGCGCGCGAACTGGCGACGCGCATCGACGACGCCAAGCCGAAGGTGGTGCTGTCCGCCAGCTGCGGGCTGGAGCCCGGCCGCATCGTCCATTACAAGCCGCTGCTCGACGAGGCGATCGCGCTGTCGCAGCACAAGCCCGATGCCTGCCTCATCCTGCAACGCCCGCAAGTGGAAGCGTCGTTCGTCGCCGGCCGCGATCACGATTGGGCGAAGATGCGCGACCACGCGCTCACGCACGCCCGCTCGGTCTATGATTGCGTCCCGGTCGCGGCCACCGACCCGCTCTACATCCTTTACACGTCGGGCACCACCGGGCAGCCCAAGGGAGTCGTGCGCGACAACGGCGGCCACATGGTCGCGCTCAAATGGTCGATGAAAAATCTCTACGGCGTCGAGCCGGGCGAGACGTACTGGGCCGCCTCCGATATCGGCTGGGTGGTCGGCCACAGCTACATCATCTATGCGCCGCTCTTTCACGGCTGCACCTCGATCCTGTACGAGGGCAAGCCGGTCGGCACGCCCGACGCCGGCGCCTTCTGGCGGGTCATCGCCGAGCATGGCGTCGCCGCGCTGTTCACCGCGCCGACCGCTTTCCGCGCCATCAAAAAGGAGGATCCCGACGGCAAGCTTTTGGCGCAATACGATCTGGCGAAATTCCGTACGCTGTTTCTCGCCGGCGAACGCGCCGACCCGCCCACGCTCGAATGGGCGGAGAAGATGCTCAAGGTGCCGGTGATCGATCACTGGTGGCAGACCGAGACCGGCTGGGCCATTGCCGGTAATCCGGTCGGGCTGGGCATGCTGCCGATCAAGCACGGCTCGCCGACCGTGGCGATGCCCGGCTACGACGTGCGTATCGTCGATGAGGCGAGCCACGAGGTGGCGGCGAACAAAATGGGCTCGATCGTGGTCAAGCTACCGCTGCCGCCGGCGTGCCTGCCGACGCTGTGGCAGGCCGACGAGCGCATGCGCGAAAGCTACCTCGACGAATTCCCCGGCTACTACAAGACCGCCGACGCCGGCTTCAAGGACGAGGATGGCTACATTTTCGTGATGAGCCGCACCGACGACATCATCAACGTCGCCGGCCACCGGCTCTCGACCGGCGGCATGGAGGAAGTGCTGGCGTCGCATCCCGACGTCGCCGAATGCGCCGTGCTCGGCATCAAGGACGAGCTCAAGGGCGAAGTGCCGTGCGGCTTCATCGTGCTCAAATCCGGCGTCAACCGGCCGCCGACCGAGATCGAGAAGGAATGCATCGCGCTCATTCGCGAGAAGATCGGACCGGTCGCCGCGTTCAAGCTCGCCATCGCGGTGGCGCGGCTGCCGAAAACGCGCTCGGGAAAAATTCTGCGCGGCACCATCAAGAAGATCGCCGACGGCGATCGCTGGACCATGCCGGCGACGATCGACGACCCGGTCATTCTCGACGAGATCGGCAGCGCGCTGAAGGGCAAGGGTTTGGGCGCATCCTGAGACCGCGAGGGGGACCGCTCAGGAATCGGCGTCGGCGTTGGCAGTGACGCGTCCGCTTCCGGCGCAGGCTTTGCATCGGATTCGATCGCCGCGCTCGCGGACCCGGCCAGTGCCATAACAGCGCACGCAGGTCTCCTGGACGACAGGCGCTGGGTGATCGGTGTCAGCCGAAATCCGTTTTCCGAAATCCATTCGCATAGCCTTTGGTCTGCGTGTTGGCGCGATTGCGAGAGTGCCCGGGACGTTATCGATGCCGCGTTAAGGCCCCACCGGGAGATTGCGTAAAATGCGACGGAAGCGGCGATGGGCGGGCGAACTCGGCCGCGTGCTGCACCAGCCCATGCACGCGGGTATTGCGCCATATATAAGTATGGTATATTTGCCATATGCCGCCGCAGTCGAGCTTCGAATGGGACAATGCCAAGGATCGGAGCAACCGTGCCAAACATGGAGTCTCCTTCGCCACAGCGCAGGCGGCGTTCTTCGATCCCCGCCGGGTCATCGCCGAGGATTTGGAGCACAGCGGCGCGGAGCCGCGATACTTTTGCTTTGGCGTCGTTGCTGGCGGGGTGATGACGGTGCGCTTCACCTATCGCGCGGGCCGCATCCGCATTTTCGGCGCCGGCTATTGGCGGAAAGGAAAGAGAATCTATGAGCAACAGAACCGTTAAATACACGGCAGGGGAAATCGGCCGCGTGCGGTTGATCGAGGATTTTTTGCCCGCGCCCGCCGACCTTGTGCCGCGAGAGGAGAACGTGAAGGTGACCCTGTCGCTGTCGCGCCGCAGCCTCGATTTCTTCAAGCGCGAAGCCAAGCAGCGCCGCGTACCCTACCAGCGCATGATCCGCGCGCTGGTCGACACCTATGCGGAGCGGCAAGCGGGCGGGAAGAAGTAACCGGCTCTCCCCGCGTGCGGGACGCATGACGCACGACGAATTTATAGCCCTGTCCGCGCGGCCTAGAGCGAGATGACTTATCTTCGAATCGTCATCCCGCTCTAAGTTCTTGTTTTATCGCGCGTCCGGACGGAAAACCGGTTTCCACTTTTCCTGGACGCGCTCTAGCGTTGGCGCCGCGACCGGCGCGCCTCCGCGGCGCACGCGGCGCAACGGCAGCCCGATGGCTTGATGAAGAGATCGAAATAGTCCCGCCCGTAGTCGAGCGTGATCTCTTCGCCCGGTTCGATGCGGCGCAGCGCGATGAACACCATTTGGCCCTTGCGCAGCACCGCCTCCGCATTGGGCCGGCAGGCATGATTGATGTAGCGGGCCAGATTCTTCCGCGAGGCGCCGTCGATGGTCCAGCGCCGGTTGATCTCGAACATGTACTTGGCGCCGGTGCGCCGCTCGCGCTCGTGCGCCGCGGCGGTCGGGATGCGCCGGCCGCGGTAGGTGACGATGGCGGCAGCCTTCGCGATCGGCGTTACCGCAAACAGGCCAAGGCCGGCCGAGGAGCGGCCGACGCGGAAGGGACGTGACGGCATCGCTCGGTATTAATCGCCGATTCGGCGGATCGCCAGGGTTTTGAATGACGGCGGCTTTGCCGCACAGCGCCCACACCTACAGGTTTCAGCTTTCAGGTTTCAGCTTTAAGGAAAATTTCACCCTGCCGGCTCAGTCTGTGGCGAACCTCGCAGCAGCAATGTTTTCACTCCTCACGATCGGAATCTCCTGGCAGTTCGCGATCCTGGCGGGCGGCGTTGGCCTGCTCACCGCATTGACGGCCGCCAGCCTCTTCGCCCGCGCGCCGGCGGCGAGCGGGCGCGCCCGAGCGATGTGGATCGCCGGCGGCGCCCTGACCCTCCTCGGTGCAGCGGTCGCCGTCGGCCTGATCGCGGAGCAGGCCTCAGGCACGGCGCCGATCGCCGCCGGCGCGGCCATCGGCCTTGGCCTCGGCAGTGGTCTGTACTGGCTGGCCGCGGTGAACGCCGCAAAGCAGGATTTGCGCGACGCGGCGCTCAGCTACATGACCCAGGGTCTTTGCATGTTCGACGGCCCGGGGCGGCTCGTGTTCTGGAACAAGCGCTTTGCCGAGATCTATAAGATCGAGGGCCGGCTGCGGATCGGCTTCAGCTTGCGCGACATTCTGCGCGAGCGGATGGCTGTCGGCACGTTGGCCGAGGATCCGGACGAATTTGCCCGCCGCGCGATCGCGGCGGCCAAGGCCGGCCAGAAGTTCACGCACGTGTTCGAGCTGTCCGACGGGCGCAAGATCGCGGTCAACAACGAACCGCGGCCGAAGGGCGGCTGGGTGTCGACGCATGAGGACATCAGCGAACGGCTGCAGGTCGCGCAGGAGCGCGCCGCGATCCGCGATCAGGAACAGCGCCGGGCGCTGGTGGATTCCGCCATCGCCGCGTTTCGCCCGCAGATGGAAGACCTCATCGGCAGCGTCAGCGGCAAGGCCAGCGCCATGCGCGGCACCGCCTCGTCGCTGTTCGCCGCTTCGCAACAGACCTCGCACCGCGCCGGCGGCGCGGTGCGCTCCTTCGACGAGGCCTCGGCCAACGTCAAAATCGTCGCCGCGGCGGCCGACGAGCTGTCGCACTCGATCGCCGAGATCAGCAACCAGCTGATGCAAATGAGCGAGGTGGTGCGGCTCGCCACCACCGAGGCGCAGGCGGCCAACCAGGAGATCGCCGGGCTGTCCGACGGCGCGCAGAAGATCGGCGACGTCGTCAAGCTGATCCGCGCCATCGCCGAGCAGACCAATCTCTTGGCGCTCAACGCCACCATCGAGGCGGCGCGCGCCGGCGACGCCGGCCGCGGCTTTGCCGTGGTCGCCTCCGAGGTGAAATCGCTCGCGGTGCAGACCGCGAAGGCCACGGAAGAGATCGCCAATCATATCCTCGCCGTGCAGATCTCGACCGGCGGCGCGGTCGAGGCGATGCGCCGCATCGCCCTGCGCATGCAGGCGATCAACGAATCCACGGCCACCGTCTCCGCGGCGGTGGAGCAGCAGAACTCGGCGACCGGCGATATCAAGCACAACGTCGCCAGCGCCACCCATGGCACCAATGCCATGGCCGCCGTGCTCGGCGAGGTCGCCGGCGCCACCACCGAGACGCGCTCGTCGGCGCAGACCGTGCTCGATGCGTCGGAGACGGTGGCCAAGGACATCGCCAAGCTGCGTGCCAATGTCGAGGCCTTCCTCGCCAAGGTGGCGGTGTAGGTTATTCCGGGATTGCGGGAATTAGGCTACCACGCGCAGCGAGCCCGTTCCCGGCGGCGACCCGCCGCGCATCGCATCAGTTTGAATGTTAAGTGGCCCGCCGGTTTTGGGCTGTCCGTTGATTTAAATCAAGGCGTCATGTCACCTTTAGGTGTCGCATCGATCAAAATAAAAGCCAAGGGAGATACCCGATGGCATTTTACAGCGACGACGATCACCATTGGATATACGGCAGGCTAGAGGAACGTGTGCTGGTGCTGGCTATCATTGCAATATCGGCGCTTGCGCCTGTCGTCATGTGGTTCCACTAGCGTTCACACCAGCCAGGTTGCGATGCGCTTCCTGTAAGATCCGCGTTTGCTAGGCTTCGGCGGCGCGGCATGGATTGTTTCGGCAACATCGCTCATTTCCCAACAGCCGTCTCTATCCTCGATCTCGCCGCGCTCGGCCAGGGCGTGCGGATCACGGTAAAGCCGACGCGCAGGGCGAAATGTCGGTGGTCATGCAGTAGGAGGCGGCACGATGTAGGGTGGGCAAAGGCGCGAACGCGCCGTGCGCACGCGGACGCCGACGAGTAATACGATGCACCGCGAGAATGCGGGTAGCTGACGTGGGCACGCTGAGGTGGTCCCGGTTGTCTGAACAGATTTTCCGCCTCGATAAGTGGAGTCTCTGCCGGGGTTAGGCTGCCAAGCGGAGGGGCAGCGGTGGGAAGTAGGCTTGATCGGGTGTCATGCCGTCAAGGC
>JBEKIC010000071.1:0-17806 GCA_050011955.1 Xanthobacteraceae bacterium | reverse complement strand
AGTCCTACGAAGATCTCGTCGATCACTGCTGCTACGCCTGGAACAAGCTCATCGACCAGCCCTGGCGGATCATGTCCATCGGATTGCGCCAGTGGGCCCACGGGTTTTGATCAAGGGGATTTGGTATAACTCTCGATATCATCATCCGGCAGGATGCGAAGCGCCGCGCCGTCGAGGTCGTCGTATTGCCCACTCTTGAGCGACCATAAGAACCCGGCGAGCCCGGTGAGGCCGAGCAGCAAGGCCATGGGAACGAGGTAGATGAGCACGTTCACGCGCTGATGTCCTCGACAAGCGGCCGCCGCGCGGCCTTTGTTGTCCGTTGGGGGAGAGGAACGGACGCGAGCGATTCTTTTTCAGCCGGCGTCGCGCTGCGGCTCGGGTTCGCGCTGGCAAGGGGATTGTCCGCGGTCGGCGCGAGGTCGCCATCGGCGGCCAGCCGCGCGCGCAACGCATTGAGCGTGACCAGCATCGAGGAGCCCGACATGGCGACGGCGGCAATGAGCGGCGTGACCAGGCCGGCGATCGCGATCGGCACCGCCAGCGCGTTGTAGATCACGGCGAGCGCCAGGTTCTGTTTCATCAAGGAGCGCGCCCGTCGCGCCACGATCACGGCGCGCAGCACCGGCTTCAGGTGATCGCCGAGAAACAGCGCGTCGGCATGCGCCTGGGTGAGATGGGCGGCGGTGACCGGCGACAGCGAGACGTGCGCGGCGGCGAGCGCCGGCGCGTCGTTCAATCCGTCGCCGACCATCAGCACGCGGCGGCCCTGCGATTGCAAATCGTCGATGACCGCGATCTTCTCCGCCGGCTTCAGGCCGGCGCGCCAATCGCTGATGCCGAGTTCGTTCGCCACCGGCGCCACGGCGGCCGCGCGGTCGCCCGAGAGCACGATCAGATTGAGGCCGCGCGCCATGAGGGCCTTCGTCACCGCGAGGGCATCGGGCCGCAAGGCTTGGCGGATGGCGATGGTCGCGGTTTTGCCGGCTTGGGCGAAGCTGATGAAGGATGCCGTCGCGTCGCGCGCCGCGATCGGCTGCTCCGGCTCGGCAAGCCCGCAGAATTTTGCGCTGCCGAGGCGAGCTTCCTCGCCGTCGATGAGGGCGCGAACGCCTTGGCCCGGCTCCTCGACGGCGCCCGGATAGGCGATCCGCTCGCGCGCCCGGCGCGCTAGCGCGGCCGCAAGCGGATGGCGGCTCGACAGCGCCAGCCGCGCCGCCCGTTCCAAAATGTCGGGGTCGATATCCGTGCTCTCGTCGACGCTCGGATCGGGCAGTGTCAAGGTTCCGGTCTTGTCGAAGACGACAGTGTCCACCTCGGCGAGCCGCTCGATCGCGTTGCCGCCGTTGAGAATGACCCCGGCGCGGAACAGCGAGCCCGCGGCGACGACTTGCACTGCCGGGATGGCGAGCGCCAGCGCGCACGGGCAGGTAATGATGAGGACCGCAATGGCAATGACGATGGAATCGTGCAGCGACGCGCCGGCGATGAGCCAGCCGATCGCCGTGAGCGCCGCCGCTGCGTGCACGACCGGCGCGTAGAATTGCGCGGCGCGGTCGGCCAATCGCACGGTCTGCGACTTCGCCGCAATCGCCTTATCCAGAAGCCGCTCCACCTCCTCGACCAGCGTCCCGGCGCCGGCGGCGGTGACGCGCAGCGTCAGCGCGCCGGAAACGTTGATGCTGCCGGCATAGACCGTCGTCCCGGTGCCGACGGCGCGGGGCAGGGTCTCGCCGGTGACCAGGCTCTCGTCGATCTCCGAGGTGCCGCTGAGGATGGCGCCGTCGGCGGGGATGCGCTCGCCGGGCCGCACCAGCACCCGGTCGCCGGGATGTAGCGCCGCAACCGGCACCTGCGTGAGTTCGCCGCTCGCATCGAGCCGATGCGCGAACTCCGCCTTCAGGCTGGCGAGATTGCCGGCGAACACCCGCGTCTTGCGCCGCATCGCCAGGTCGAGGTAGCGGCCGCAGAGCAGAAAGAACAGCAGCATGATCGCCGAATCGAAATAAGCGTGCGTGGCATGCGTGGCGGTCTCGAACACCGAAAGCGCGAGTGCCAGCACGACGCCGAGCGAAATCGGCACGTCCATGTTGAGTTGGCGGGCGCGCAAGGCGCGCAACGCGCTGCGAAAGAACGGTTGGCCGGCATAGGCGGCGGCCGGCAGCGCGATCAGCGCGGACAGCCAATGGAACAGGTCGCGCGTCTCCTGCGTCATGTCGGAGACGTTGCCGGCCCACACCGAGATCGACAACAGCATGACGTTCATCGCGGCAAAGCCGGCGACGGCCAGGCACTTCATCAGCCATTTGGCCTGGGCGCTATCGTCCGCTTCGACACGTTCCGGTGCGAACGGATGGGCGTGATAGCCGATGCTCTCGATCGCTTGGATGATGTCGGCGGCGTCGATCTCACCGTCGCGCCAATCGACGGCGAGCCGGCGCTGGGTGAAGTTGATCCGCGCGTCGATGACACCCGGCAATTTGGTCAGGCCGTTCTCGATCTTGCGGATGCAACCGGCGCAGGCGACGCCTTCGACGGCAATCGTCATGTGCGCGGCGCCGGCAGCGCCGTGCTCAACGAACATCGAGAGATCGAGTGTTTCGGCCATCTCAGTTACTCACCGCAAGACGATGCGATTCTTGGATCGGAATTGCCGCTCGCCTCGGCGCGTCAATTCGATGACGAGGTCCCATTGCCCGGGCGATATCGCGGCGCTGCCGCGAAAATGGCCGGGCTTGTCCTCGCTGACGGCAACGGAACGATCGAGGCGGCGATCGGTCGGACGCTCGAACGTCGCGGTGGCGTCGATGCCGGCAAGGGCCAGGCCGGCTCCATCATGCGCCACGATATCGAGCAGCGCGCTGCCGTCCGCTGCGGACGTGACGCTCGCCTCGACCCGCCAATGCTGCGCATCCTGCGCCTTGGCCATGGCGACATCGCGCTCGAACAACTGTCCGGCGCGATAGGAACTATCCGTCTCGACGCCGCCGAACGTCGACAGCGCTTCGTGCACCAACATGCCGTTGGCGCCGACAACAACGGCAAAAAAGGCGAGAAGACCGACCAGGACCATGCGCCCTGTTAGTTCCCGCGGCGGGCTGCTGCGCGATAGACGTTCGTTCGACATGCCGCTACCTCATGGTCCGAGGAAATGATCGCCGGCGTTCGCGGCGGTGCCGCCCTTCTCCGGCGCGATGGTGAACGTGAGAGGAACCGAGGCTCCCGGCCCGAACCGTTGGTGCGTGGTGACCAGCACGCGCACTTCGCGGGATTGATCGGGGCCGACCTCGATGACCGGATCGCCGCCCGAACGCGCGGCGCTGCCAATGACGTCGACCTCGGCATCGGCAAAACCCGCGACCTTGAGCACGAAGCTTTGCGGCTCGAGTGTTTTGTTGAGGATGCGAACGGCGAAGGCGTTGCGCAGCGCGCCGTCGGAGAGCCGCACGAACAGCGGGTTGCGATCGTGGATGATGCTGATGCCGTCGTTACGCCGCGTCGCCAAGGTATACGTCATCACCGCGCCGACCAGCGCGATGATGACCGCATAAAGCACCGTGCGCATTCGCAGGAGGCGGAAGAACGGCTTTTCGCCCTGCTGCCGGCGCTTGATGTTGATGTCGGTGTCGTAGGCAATCAGGCGAGGGGGCCGGCCGATTTTTTGCATCACGACATCGCAGGCGTCGATGCACAGGCCGCATTGAATGCAGCCGAGACCGGAGCCCTCGCGAATGTCGACCCCGGTCGGGCAGACATGCACGCATTGCAGGCAATCGATGCAGTCGCCGGCGGCAAGGCCCTGCTCGTGCAGTGCCGCGGCCTTTTTCACCGACGCCCGCGGCTCGCCGCGGTCGTAGCGATAGGTGACGTTGAGCGCGTATTCGTCGGTCAACGCCGCCTGGATGCGCGGCCACGGACACATGTAGATGCAGACCTGCTCGCGCATCCATCCGGCGAGCGTGTAGGTCGTGAACGTCAATAGCCCGATGAAGACATAGGCGATCAGCGGCGCCTGAAACGTCGCCAAGTCGCGGACGATGGTCGGCGCGTCGGCGAAATAAAGCACCCAGGCGCCGCCGGTCCACCACGCGATCATCAGCCAGAGGAAATGCTTGGTCGCCGCCCGCGCCAGCCGATCGACGCTCCACGGCTGCCGGTCACGCTGCAGATGTTCGCGGCGGTCGCCTTCGGTCCAGCGCTCGATGGCCTGGAATAGATCGGTCCACACCGTCTGCGGGCAGAGATAGCCGCACCAGACCCGCCCGGCGATGGCATTCATCAGGAACAACACCATGGCCGCGAGGATCAGCAGGCCGGTCAGGTAGTACACCTCCTGCGGCCAGATCTCGATGAAGAAGAAATAGAAACGCCGATTCGGGAAGTCGATCAGAACCGCCTGGCTCGGCGCGTTTGGTCCGCGATCCCAGCGCACGAACGGCAGCAAATAATAGATGCCGAGCGTGATGAACAGCACCAGCCATTTCACGCGTCGGAAAGTTCCGCTGACACGCTGCGGATAGATCTTTTGGCGGGCGGCGTAGAGCGGCTCGAGGTCCGGCGGTTCGGGTTCGGTTGCGCCGGCGCGCAGCGACGTCGGCGCGGCATCATCGGCAAGCGCGACGAGCGCCGGTTGCCCGAGCTGCGATGGACGGGCAGCCGGCGTGGCAAGCGCGCTGTCGCGACCCGGGGCCATCCGTCACTACTCCCCGCCGCCGAGCGTGTGCACAAAGACCGTCAGCGCCTTGATGGTCACGTCGTCGAGCTTGCCGCCCCAGGCCGGCATGACGCCGCCGCGGCCGTTGGTGATCCCTTCCATGATGGTCTTCTTGTCCGGCGCGTAGAACCAGATCTGGTCGGTCAGGTTCGGTGCGCCGACCTCGCGATTGCCCTTGCCCTGCGGGCCGTGACAGACCGCGCAATTGTCGGCGAAGATTTTCGCTCCGCGCGTGAGATCGGCGCCGGGCGCGGTCGGTAGCCCGGACAACGAGCGGACGTAATCGGCGACCGTGGAGATTTCGGTCGGCTTCAGCGTGCCGTCGCGGCCGAAGGCCGGCATCGAGCCCTGATGACCGTCGTCGTCGCCGGCGCGGGCGCCGTGGCGGATCGTCTGCCCGATCTCGTCGAGCGTGCCGCCCCACAGCCAATCATTGTCGACGAGATTTGGATAGCCCTTGGCGCCGCCGCCGCCGGCGCCGTGGCACGGCGCGCAATTATCGGCGAAGGCGCGGCGGCCGAGCGTGCGGGCGAAGTCGAGCAGCTCGGGCGTCGATTCGATCTGCTGCGGCGAAGCCGCCGCCAGCCGCGTCATCATCGGGCCGCGCTGCGTCTGCAGCGCCGCCAGTTCGCTGGTGACGGCGCTCCGTGAGCTCCAGTTGAACAGGCCGTTGCTGTAGGAGGAAAGGAGCGGCCACGCCGGATAGACCACCCAATAACCGACGGACCAGATGATCGTCGCGTAGAACAGCCACAGCCACCAGCGCGGCAGCGGCGTATTCAGCTCCTGAATGCCGTCCCATTCGTGACCTGTCGTCGCGATCCTCGGCGGCGGTTTCGCACCGTGTTTTTCTCGACCGAACATTGATCAATCCTCCCGCAGCGGCATGCGCGCAGCCTCGTCGAACTTTTTCTGACGCGAGGGCCACAGCGCATAGACGAGCACCGCGATGAACAGCACAAGGAAGTAGACGAGGCCCCAGGTCTGGGCGAATTCCGCGAAAAACTCATAGGTCGGCGACACCGATGCCTCCTCAGCGGATGTTGGCTTTGTCGTCGTAGAGCTTGAAGTCGACCAGCGTGCCGAGCATCTGCAGATACGCGATCAGCGCGTCGGCCTCGGTGACGCGGCCCGGATTGCCGGCGAATCCGCGCGCCTGCGCCTTCGGATAGCGCTTCGCCAGCGCGGCGGCGTCCGGCGCGTCGTTGGTCGCTTGCGTGCGCACGTCGGCAAGTGCGTTGGCGATCATCTCGTCCGAATACGGCACGCCGAGCAGCGCCTGTACCTTCATGTCCTCGGCGATATGAGAAAAATCGAGATCGGTCGTGAACAGCCAGGGATAGGCCGGCATGATCGAGCCGGGCACCACCGAGCGCGGGTCCAGCAAATGGTCGCGGTGCCAGTCGTCGGAATACTTGCCGCCGACGCGCGCGAGATCGGGGCCGTTGCGCTTGGAGCCCCATTGGAACGGATGATCGTACTCACTTTCGGCGGCAAGCGAGTAATGCCCGTAGCGCTCGACCTCGTCGCGCAGCGCCCGGATCATCTGCGAATGGCAGAGGTAACAGCCTTCGCGCACGTAGATGTTGCGGCCGGCAAGCTCGAGCGGCGTATAGGGCCGCATGCCGGGCGCGGTTTCGATCGTGCTGCGCAAATAGAACAGCGGCACGACTTCCACCAGGCCGCCAATGGCGATGACGATCAGTATTCCAAGCAAGAGCAGGATGGAGTTGCGCTCCAGGATCCAGTGTCTCTGCCACAGCGACGTATAAGCCGACATGAAGGATCCTCCTACTCGGCCGGAGCCATGCCCACGGCGCCCGCGAGCTGTTCACGCGGATAAATCGTCCGCCAGACGTTGAAGGCCATGATCAGCGCGCCGACCAGGAACAAGGCGCCACCGATGGCGCGGATCACGTAGAACGGATGCATCGCCTCGACGGTCTCGATGAAGGAATATTCGAGGAAGCCGAGATTGGTATAGGCGCGCCACATCAGTCCCTGCAAAATGCCGGCCACCCACATTGGCGTGATGTAGACAACGATGCCGATGGTGGCGATCCAGAAATGCCAGCCGACCAGCCGCAGCGAATAGAGCGGGCGATTCCACAGCCACGGCACCAGGCAATAGATCGCGCCGAAGGAGACGAAGCCGACCCAGCCCAGCGTGCCGGAATGCACGTGGCCGATGGTCCAGTCGGTGTAGTGCGACAGCGAGTTGACCGCCTTCACCGACATCACCGGCCCTTCGAAGGTCGACATGCCGTAGAACGCGACTGAGAGCACCATCATGCGCAGCACCGGATCGGTGCGCAGCTTGTCCCAGGCGCCCGACAGCGTCATCAGTCCGTTGATCATGCCGCCCCACGACGGCATCCACAGCATGATCGAGAACGTCATGCCGAGCGTTTGCGTCCAATCGGGCAGCGCCGTGTAGTGCAAATGATGCGGGCCGGCCCAGATGTAGAGGAAAATCAGCGCCCAGAAGTGGATGATCGAGAGGCGATAGCTGTAGATCGGCCGCTCGGCGCGCTTCGGGATGAAGTAGTACATCAGGCCGAGGAAGCCGGCGGTGAGGAAGAAACCTACGGCGTTGTGGCCGTACCACCATTGCACCATGGCGTCCTGGACGCCGGACCAGACGATGTACGATTTGGGTGAGAACACCGAGACGGGAACCGCGGCGTTGTTGCCGAGATGCAGCACGGCGATGGTGAGAATGAAGGCGAGATAGAACCAGTTGGCGACGTAGATATGCGGCTCGGTGCGCCGCATCAGCGTGCCGAGATAAACCAGCAGATACACCACCCAGACGATGGTGAGCCAAAGATCGGCGTACCATTCCGGCTCGGCATATTCTTTGGATTGCGTGATGCCGAGCAGATAGCCGGTCCCGGCGATGACGATGAAGAAATTGTAGCCGAGCACCACGAACCACGGCGCGAGATCGCCGACCAGCCGCGCGCGGCAGGTGCGCTGCACGACATAGAAGGACGTGGCGAGCAGCACATTGCCGCCGAAGGCGAAGATGACGGCGGAGGTATGCAGCGGCCGCAGCCGCCCGAACGAGATGTAGGAGAGGTCGAGATTTAATGCCGGGAAGGCGAGCTCGAGCGCGATCCACAGGCCGACCGCGAACCCGGCGATGCCCCAAAACACCGCCAAGATCGTCGCCAGCTTGACCGGCCCCATATTGTAGTTCGGCTTGCCGTCGATCACGAGCGGCGGTGCTTGCGCGCCGCGGTCGAAATAGCGATTGACGATGGCGAACACTGCGGCCGCGCTGCCGGCGGCGAACAAATAGGCGTGAAAGGCATATTCGGGTGCGTAGGCCTTGGCCGCGACCACGACCGAGAAGATCGCAAGGCCGGCAAATGCGAGCGCCGAGCCGCCTTCGCCGAAGGTCATGTATTTCGCTTGTGCGTTCGATAGCGCCATAGGTCCCCCCGCGACAGCCGAGCAGCCGAAATGTGCTGAGGATGCATGACGATCCGGCACCGGTGTTGATTCAAATCAATCGCTTCGCTCGTTGCCGATCACGGCTCCAGCGACTTCAAATAAGCGATCACGTCGGCGACTTGGCCGGGATCGAGCCGGAACTGCGGCATCGTCGGGTGGCCGGTGATGATGCCTTCGGCGAGCGAGTCGCGCAGGCTTTCGACCGGATAGCGCAGATGCAACGTGCGCAACGGCGGCGCCACCTTGAGCGGGCTTTCGCTCACCTTGTCGATCGCGTGGCAGCTGGCGCAGTAGAGGCGCACGAAGACGACACCTCTTTGCGCAGCCGGCGACAGCGCCTCGTCGCTCCGGGCGAGCGGCGGCAGCAAGGCCGCAAGCACAGCGGCGATCAGGACGCCGCGGCGCATGGTTCGGCTGAATGATATGCCAAGCATCATAGTGGCCGCATAGACGCTGGTGACGAATCGTTTGCAGCCGCCGCCGCGGTCAGTGAACGGAGTTCCGCGGCGCAGCTGTCCGCGGTTTGGCTTCGTCCTCCGCGGATGGAAATGCCATGCCCGACATCGGTTCGACCCAAACCAGATGATCGTGCACCTCTTTGACGCCGGCGACATTCTCGGCCGTGACGATGCAAGCTTGCCGCTCGCGCTCGTCGGTGATCGTGCCCCACAATTCCGCAACGCCGTTCTTGACCACGACGTTGGCGTTCGGCGCCCAGGGCTGCTTGCCGAGCGATTTGAGAATGCCGTCGCGAATCGCCGCGTCGTCGCCAACGGCGGCCTGCGTTTCGCGATCGAGGCTGGCGAGCGCATGCATGAGATTGGCGCGACTGACGATGCCGATCATCTTGTCGTCGCGCATGACGGGAAGGCGCTTGATGCGCCGCCGCTCCATGAGCTCGACCACCGTCTCCAGCGAATCGTCTTCGCTGACGGTGCAGGGATCGGCGGTCATGACTTCATCGACTTTTCTGCCGGCGGCCTGCACGTATTCGGCGGCGAGGCGGCCGGGTCCGAGCAGAAACTCGAGCCATTTTGGCCGACGGCGCTGAGTGCCGATCTCGCCGCGGCGCAGAAAGTCGCCTTCGGTGACGATGCCGACCAGCCGGCCCGCCGCATCGACGACCGGCAGGCCGCTGATCCTGTTCTGCAACATCAGGCGTGCCGCCTGGAGCAGCGGTTCGTGCGACCCGACGGAAATCACGTTCCGCGTCATGATATCACGAACCTGCATGATCGCTGTCCTTTCAACAGCGGCCAGCGGCTACCGCGAAATCTCGCGGCGACCTCAGCCGTTCAGGCGGTTCAGCGCGGATCGGTTGCGCAGCACGATACGCCGCGAGCTCGGCACCTCGATCGCCGCGGTGCTTTCCAGGCAGGTCAAGGTCCGCGACACGGTCTCGATGGTCAGCCCGAGATAGTCGGCGATGTCCTGACGCGACATCGGCAGTTCCACCACGTTTCCGGCCGCGGCGCGGTCGGCCATTTCCAGCAGGAAGCTGGCGACGCGCTCCTGCGCGCTCTTGATGAGCAGCAAGACGCGATCTTGCATACGCCGCAATTCGCGGCTGGTGAGCGCGAAAAGCTGCCGGGCAACCGCGGCATCGCAGCCGGCCAGCGCCGTCAGCGCACTGCGCTTGATGACCAGCACCTTGGCGTCGGCGATGGCCTCGGCCGAAAAGGTGTGCTCCTCGGCGAATTGAAACCCGAAAATGTCGCCGGGCAGATAGAATCCGCCGATCTGGCGGCGGCCGTCGCTGAGGATCTTGTAGGTGCGGACGCTGCCGCTGATGACCTTGTAGAGGTACTCGGCGGGCTCGTTTTCGCCGAAAATCTCCGCATTGCGCGGATATGACATGACGGCGCCCATCAGATGCATGGATTGGGCGAGCGGCTCGCGCTCACTGGCGCCGTCGAGAGCAGGGCTGGTGGGCGGCGGGGGGTTGCGCGGGACCGGCACGAAGCGGCGGAATTGGCCGGTGCGGACGGCGGTCTGTGTGAGCATGGCTCTTTACCTCCGGGAGCTTCGAGAGGTATTGGTAACCCTCGCGCGGGAGGCGAAAAATTCAGATAATGCCCCTAAGGGCTATCCCGGAGGGGCAGCAGGACCCGCGGTTCCATCGAAAATCCAAAAAGTGCAATAATAGGCCGTCCCCGGCATTGCTATGGCACAAGCCAAGCCACATTCACGATCTTACGGCGCCAAGGCGGCGTTGAACCTCTCGGTCCCGCGCGGGATCATTGAACATTACGGCATTGCAATCATTGCGATTGCAGTGGCCCTGGTGCTTCGCCTGGCGCTGGCATCGGTGCTCCAGGGCGAGGCGTCCTATCTCTTCTTCTTCCCGGCGATTCTGATCGCCTCGGCGTTCGGCGGCTGGGGTCCCGGCTTTTTGGCCACTATTCTCGGCCTGCTGCTGGGCGTGTTTTTCGTCGCCGATTTTCGCACGCTGTCGAGCGCCGATATCGTCAACGCGGTCGTCTTCGCCTTCGTCGGCGTCGGCGCATCGTGGCGCGGCGAGCTGTTGCGCCGCTCGCGGATCGCCGCGGCGGCCAGCGCCGAGGACGCCTTTGCCCGCGCGGCGCATGTGCAGTCGATTCTCGACACCATCCCCGACGCCATGATTGTCATCGACGAACGGGGGCTAATGCGATCGTTCAGTGCGGCGGCGGAACGGCTGTTCGGCTATAGCGCCGCCGAAGTTTTGGGTAAAAACGTCAAAATGCTGATGCCGCAGCCCTATCGCGAAGGCCACGACGCCTACATGCAGCGCTACTTGGCCACGGGTGAACGGAGAATTATCGGCATCGGCCGGGTTGTCGTCGGCGAGCGAAAGGGCGGTTCGACATTTCCCCTGGAGCTCAATGTGGGCGAAATGCGAACAAGCAATGAACGCTTCTTCACCGGATTTATCCGAGACCTCACCGAGCGCCAGCAGACCGAGGCCCGGCTCCAGGATTTGCAGGCCGAACTCGTCCATGTCTCGCGCTTGACCGCCATGGGCGAGATGGCTTCCGCGCTCGCCCACGAGCTCAATCAACCGCTGTCGGCGATCGCCAACTACATGAAGGGGTCGCGGCGGCTCTTGGAAGGCAGCCCCGACGAGCGCGCGCCGGTTTTGCGCGAGGCCCTGGACAAGGCGGCCGAGCAGGCGCTGCGCGCCGGCCAGATCATTCGCCGGCTGCGCGACTTCGTCGCGCGCGGCGAGAGCGAGCGGCGGGTGGAGGATGTCAAGAAGCTCGTGGAAGAAGCCAGCGCCTTGGCCTTGGTCGGCGCCAAGGACCGCGGCATCCGCGTGCGCTTCGAGTTCGACCCGCGCACCGATTTCGTGCTCGCCGACAAGGTGCAGATTCAGCAAGTTCTGCTTAATCTGATGCGCAACGCCATCGAGGCGATGGAAGAGACCGACAAGCGCGAGCTTGTCGTCTCCACCGTTGCGGCGCAGGACAATATGGTCGAGATCAGCGTCGCCGATACCGGCACCGGAATCGCGCCCGAGATCAGCGCCCAGCTGTTCCAGCCGTTCATCACCACCAAACACCAGGGCATGGGCGTCGGTCTATCGATCTCGCGGACCATCGTCGAGGCGCATGGCGGCTCCATCGCACCGCGATCGAATCCCGGAGGAGGAACGGTGTTCTCATTCACGCTGCCGGCGCTCAGCAAAGAGGAAGTCGGCGATGCCGTCTGAAAAGGCCATCGTGCACGTGATCGACGACGACGAAGCGATCCGCCAATCGCTTGCGTTCCTGCTGCAGGCTGCCAAGCTCGAGGTCAAGACCTACGCGTCGGCGATGGCGTTTCTGGACGCGCTGCCCGATGCCGCGTCGGGCTGCGTCATCACCGACGTGCGCATGCCGGGAATGAGCGGGGTTGATCTGCTGCGCCGCTTGAAGGAGCTCAAGATCAGCGTGCCGGTGATCGTCATCACCGGACACGGCGACGTGGCGCTCGCGGTCGAAGCGATGAAGGTCGGCGCCGTGGACTTTCTGGAAAAGCCGTTCGACGACGACGTGCTGCTGGCGAGCGTGCAATCGGCGCTCAAGCGCCAGGACGGCGAGACCAAGCGCCACAGCGAACGCCTGGAGATCGAGGGCAGGATGGCGAGCCTCTCCAACCGCGAGCGCGACGTGCTGGGCGGATTGGTGGCCGGCCGGGCCAACAAGCAGATCGCCTTCGACCTCGGCATCAGCCCGCGCACCGTGGAGATTTACCGGGCGAATCTGATGAACAAGATGAAAGCGGGAAGCCTGTCCGACCTGGTGCGCATGGCGCTGATCGTCGGAATAGTGGGACCCGAGTGAGGCGATAGCCGCTACCCGCGGTTCCGGCGGGCAGGGCATCCGCCGACCATCGCGCGCAACCGCTCTCTGCAAAGCTCTATGCAGATTTTGTCGCCGGCGTCGGCTCCCTGGCCGCGGTCAGCATCACCCCGCATACCCGACATTCATAGACCGACAGCTCGGGTTGGGCGCCGGTTTTCGCAACGGCTCTGACAAGGCGCATCGGCCTGCCGCAACTCGGACAGGCCGGTGTTTGCTCGGAGCGACCAATATCCATAAGCCTCTTTGACCACGGCGGTGCCGACAGACATTGAGGTGGATCAATTGCGCAAGCTTGAACGTGCTCGGGAATTCAGCTCAGCCGCGGGTTCGGGCTGCGGCGGCCCAGGTCGTTTTCGTCGATGCGGGCGTCGGCAAACTGAAACTCGTGCTTAATGCCGCAGATCCTGCAGCGCAGATTTATTTTTGCGCCTGTTGGCAAGAGCCTGAGGTCGCGCGGGCCGGCTTGGAATCCACTGTCGAACTCCTTGTCTGTCTTGGGGCACCGGAAGATCACATGACCCATGTTGTCCCGCTCGCTTGTGCGGACGCCACTCTCGCGCCTTTCCGCACCTTCGCGTTGATGCGGATCAAGATGGAACCGCGGCGTCGCCAGGCGGATGGAATGGGTCCAGAGAAACGAAGCCGGTCGGTCGCTACCTCAGCCACAGGCGCCGCCCGGAATTGAGCCACATCAATGCGGCGGCGCCGGTGTGCCTGCATTTTGTCGTCGAATGCGAGGCTTTTGGTGCAACCGATAGCGATGCAGCCGCTGTACCCATTAACGGAGCGGCCCCCGGTCGTCGTGATCGTCGACGACGATCCGGCGGTTTGCGGCTCGCTGAAATTTTCGCTGGAATTGGAAGGGTTTGCCGTGCGCGCCTATGCCAGCGCGCCCGAGCTCCTCCGCGCCGGCGATCTGGGTGTTTGCGACTGCTTCGTCATCGATCAGAGAATGCCGGTGATGAGCGGAATGGAGCTGATCGCCAAATTGCGCGACCGGGACGTTTTGACGCCGGCGATTCTTCTCATCAGCGACCCCAATCCGGCGCTGAGCGCGCGCGCAATCGCGGCCGATATTCCCATTGTCGAGAAGCCGTTACTCGGCAATTCGCTGGTGGACAAAATCCGCGAGGCCTGTCAGCGGGCTGACAGGCAGGCCGCGCGCCGCTGACGAAGCGCCGCTATCGGCGCCTATTCCAGGACATGCAGGAGCAGCACCTCCTCGCCCGGCGTCATATGGGCGATATCGTCGACATCTTGGCTTTCCTCTGCGTCGGCCTTCAGCGCCAGGTAAAGCGCCTTGGCGGCTTCGCAGAGTGCCGCGCGGTGAGCGATATCGGCCGGCGGTAGCGCAGCGACTGTCTTTGCCAGATCGCGCAGGATTTCGGCGAACAGCGCATAATGAAAGTGCATGTGGACCGATTTGCGCGTGTCGGCCGCGCCGTTGCGATACAGGCTGAGTGAGATTCCGGCTTCATCAAGGTGGGCGTCGAAGCGCGCGGTCTGCTCGAAGGTTCCGATATAAAGCTTGTCCGGATACTCCACCGCGACTTCGGCCTTGTCAGGAATTGGCTTGGTCATGACACAACTCCCTTTTTAGGAATTTTCTCCATTTTGGATAGAACATTTCTTCGCGGTCGGACTTGACCTGGATCAACCGCAGTGGACCGCAAGGCAGGGGCGGGTCGAGGCCGGCAGCTCACTCGACCTTGTCGTTCGCACGGCGCCCAAGCCGGTCGGCAACCGCCAGCATCAGCATGGAGACGACGAACATGAGCGGGAAGCCGATCGCCCAGCCGAGCTTGGACGTGTCGGAAAGCTTTTCGAGGTCGAGATACCACGCCAGCGCATCGACCGCGGCGATGATCACGATCGAGCCCAACAGCTTCTCCTTGAGCGCGCTGAAATCAACCACGATCAGGCCGGCGGGCCAGTCGGGGTGATCGGCCGGATCGATCTTGCGGATGAAGTTGTCGTATGCGGAGAAGGTCACGATGAGCAGCAGATTGGCCACCAGCGAGACATCGATCAGGTTGAGCACGCCGACCACGAGGTCGTGCCACTGAAGGCGCGGAAGCTCCAGCGCCAGTGCGTAGAAATCGGCGACAAAGCGGTAGATCAAAAGAAGGAGGCTGCAGAACAGGCCGACCAGGAACGGCGCGAGCAGCCACCGTGACAGGAAGATCGCCGCTTCAAAGCCGCGTTCGCTCCGCCGCATGTATTGACCTATGTTCCGTCACCCTGAGGAGCGAGCGAAGCGAGCCTCGAAGGGCGACGGCTCGGGCGCTTCGGCCGCCATCCTTCGAGGGCCGCTTCGCGGCCGCCTCAGGATGACGCATCAATAAATGTGCCGTCAATCGAGGCGCCCGGTCAATGTGCTGCGATCAGTGTGCCGCTACGCCGGTTCCGATCTGGCAGCTCACTCCGGTGCCGCCGAGGCCGCAATAGCCGTGCGGATTCTTCGCCAGATATTGCTGGTGATAATCCTCGGCGAAATAGAACGGCGGGGCGTCGCGGATTTCGGTGGTGATGGCGCCCATGCCGGCGGCGGCGAGCGCCTTGGCATAGCTCGCGCGCGACGCTTCGGCGGCCGCGCGCTGGGTCGGCGAAAACACATAGATGCCGGAACGGTATTGGGTGCCGGTATCGTTGCCCTGCCGCATGCCCTGGGTCGGATCGTGGGTCTCCCAGAACGCCTTGAGCAAACGCTCATAGGAGATTTTCTTCGGATCGTAGACGACGAGCACGACCTCGTTGTGGCCGGTGCGGCCGCTGCACATCTCCTCATAGGTCGGGTTGGGAGTGTGGCCGCCGGCATAGCCGGCCGCGGTTACGTAGACGCCGTCGCCGAGCTCCCAGAACTTGCGCTCGGCGCCCCAGAAGCAGCCGAGCCCGAACATCGCCATGGCGAGCCCCTCCGGATAGGGACCCTTGAGCGGGCGGCCGTTGACGAAATGCTCCCGCGCGGTGGGGATCGGGGCCGCCCGCCCCGGCAAGGCGTCGGCGGCGGCCGGCATTTCGAGCTTTTTCCTGAACGTGAACATGGCGGCGTCTCCTAGTGTCCCGATTCCGAAGTTCGCATCATTATGCGGCACCCTCGTTTGCGAACTTCGGAATCGAAGGACCCTAGCAACGTATTGATCTAGTGTGGCTTTGGTTCGGAAGTCCGCATGACGAGGTCGCGGCAAAAATGATGCGGACTTCTGAACCGCCACACTAGGTGGCAGGGGAAATATAATCGCGGCGCCGAGGCAACGCAGCGCCGCCGCGATCACGTTTCGCCGAGCCCGGCCGGTTTCCCACCCGCGGAACCGACCGGCTTCCACCGGCGGCCTTTGCCGCTTATTGTGCGCCGCTCGCCGCGCCAAGCGGCATGCCCTGCGGAGGTGGTACAGATGTCCCGGATGCTCGCGCTTGCCTGCGCGTTGGCCGCGTTCGCCATCGCGGCCGGATCGTTCCTTGCCCCGGCCTTTGTCCAGCAGGCCTTGGCCCAGCAGCCTGCGGCGACGCCGCCCTACGGGCCGCCGATCACGCTCGACGACGCCAAGCGGGCGATGGCGGCGGCGGAGCTCGAGGCGGCGAAGAATTCCTGGCAGGTCGCGATCACCATCCTCGACAGCGGCGGCAATCTGGTGATGTTCCACAAGATCGACAACACCCAGCTCGCCTCGATCGGCGCCTCCGAGGGCAAGGCGAGCACCGCGCTTCGCTTCAAGCGCCCGAGCAAGGCGCTCGACGACGCCATCGCCGCCGGCGGCGCCGGGCTGCGGCTCCTCGCCGTCAAGGACATCACCCCGCTCGAGGGCGGGCTGCCGATGCTGGTCGACGGCAAGATCGTCGGCGCCATCGGCGTCTCCGGCGCGCTGTCCTCGCAGGACGCCCAAGTCGCCAAGGCCGGAGCTGATGCGTTGGCGAAGTGACGCTTCGCACTCCCTCTCCCCAGCGGGGAGAGGGTTGGGGTGAGGGGGGTCGAACCTTTCGGCCGCCGCCCCCTCACCCGACTTACTCGCTTCGCTCGCAAGTCGACCTCTCCCCACACCCGAAGTCGGATGTTTCCGACTTCGGTCACTTAGTATTGCCGAACTCGGGAACACCCGAGTTCGGCGGGGAGAGGTGAAAAAAGAAATTCGTTCTCGCGACGCGTTCCGCGCCCGAGTTTTGCGAATCACGACGCCACAACGACAAAGCTCTTTTAGATTCGCTCCCGGCACGCATGATCCCGAAAAGTGGTGTCCGGCTTTCGGACAAGATCATGCGCACGAAAAAGGGAGGCGGAGCGCCGAAAGGCGCAAGTTCATTGGAGCCGCGCCACACCGACAAACGTTGCCGTTTGCCGGTGCACCGCAGACAAGTGTACGCAGTCTGCGTCACTTATCTGCTTACGCGGCAGCGGGCTTATCGGAGCCCGCTCGCCTTCCGGCGCTCCGCGGCGGCTCTTGTCGCAGCGACCGAACGCTCCGACTCAGCCCAGGCCGTGCTTCACGCGATGAAGTGCGAGGGCGTTACCTTCGCCTTTGGATCGCGCTTAAGCGGGGCACCCCGCGCGCCGGTCGTACTGCCGGCGGGAACGATGCCCGGACCGCCCGAGAGCGGGGTTACAAGCCCCGCCCGCAGCAACCGCACTCGCCCCATCCAACGGCTGTCACCGGTAGACGTCCCTGAAGTGGGCGAGATTCGGGTGCGCTTGTAACGGAATTAGAGACATATGTCAAGTACCGTCACCGCATCGAAGACGAAAGAAAACCAACGTGCCGGTTGCTTGGGGATTCGCTGCGAAGGACCAACCTAGTACAATCAGCCTGAACCGAACCGGAGGGCTACGACATGGCCGAAACTTCCTGGATTGGTCTGAGCGCACGCGAGCGGGCGCTGCTACTCGACGCCCTCGCGGCGTTGCGACGTTCGAATCTTGATGACCCAAGCAACATCGACGCGCTGACGATCAAGCTCGTCCACAGCGCGCCCCATCCCGACATTACGGTCGGCGTTCACGGCGGACAGGTGCAATGGACGTTGGGAAATCCGTTCCCGATCCGCGTGTGCGATTACGACGGAGCGAGCGACGAGGACCTTCCCGATATTGATCAACGCGGCCAGCGATGTCGGATGTGGTGGGAACCTGCCGATGCTGCCTAGACCGACTCCGACAGCACAGCGGTCAATGCGTCTTCGAACTCTGCAATTAGAGCCGATTCCGGTCATGTAGAAGCGTATCCTACATGTCGGAAATAATTGGAGCATTCTTGTGCGCTGAAATCGGTAACGGCGCGACCGATCCGACGCCAGAGGCGCGAGATCGTATGCTCGG
>JBEKIC010000070.1:0-18457 GCA_050011955.1 Xanthobacteraceae bacterium | reverse complement strand
TGCTGCGCTTCTCCTTCTGATGCTTGAGGCCGTCCACACGGACCTCGTATTCACCATCAGCCTGAAGCGCAGCACCCAAAATCTTCAGCTATCCACAAGCTCGCCGGCCGATTACCCCATCTATGCCGCCGAAGCGGAAGTCAATTCAGAGCATTGGCGGTACCGCCACAGGCCGTTGCGGGTTGATGGCGTCGCCGTGGACGTGATTCAAGCTCCGAAACTGAGCCTCGAATCATGCGCTACGAACTCAGTGATTATGGACGGACCGCGATCAAGCCGATGCTGCCCAACAAGCCGCGCGGCGTTTGGCGTGTAAATGACCGTCGCGTGCCTAGTTGGCGCTCGCCGCGGGTTTCGGCTTCCGCTTTGGCTTCGGCTTTGGTTTTTCCTTTTGCTGGTCCTGGGCTTCTGCCGACAGCGGATCGAAGCCGACATAGGCGACGTAATCGTCGAGCAGAGTCATCGGCGCCGGCAGCGGGAAGCTGATGGCGTCTTCGATATGCGTGAACGGCACGTTGCCGTCATTGGGCCCGATCATCACCGGAAGGCGAATGAACTTGGTGGCGATCGGTGTCGAGCCTCCGGGCGTTTCCTGCACCACGGCGAACCGCAACGGCACATCGACCTGACCGGGGCCGCCCGCCGGCCCGACGATGACGCGGCCCTGGACGCCGATCTTCATCACCATGTTGCCGTCGACGACGGCACATTCACGCGCGGCGCGCGAGAATGTGCCCTGGTATTTCAGCGACATCGCCGCCTTGTCGCCGGTCGGACCGATGGTCAGCGTGGAAGCGCCTATGCGAACCTCGACGCGGGGGCAATTCACGTCAGGCTGCGCGCCGGCAACGGTTTGCCGCGAGCTTGCGGAGGAGCCGGCAAAGAAGCTCGGTATCAGGCCGGATGTGGAATCCGAGGCGCTCGGCGCGCCCACGCCGCTACCCGCCGAACAGCCGCCGGCGAGAAGCGTAAGCGCGAGGCATGCTCCGATCGAAGCGCGGTCGCCGCACCGCATCCGATGACAATTTCGCAGCATTCCCCCCACACTGGCGCGATGTCGCCGCTCTTATATCAAGCCAACCGTGGCCATCCCAAGGCGGCGAACGGCGTGGTTAAGGCTTGGAATATCAAGGCTTAATCGTCAATGGCTGCGACGTTAAGGCTTGGCCGTCACGGCTTGCCCGTTAAGGCTTGGCATCCTTCAGCCTCCCATAGAGCAGGTGGTCCTGCCAGATGCCGTTGATGCACAGATAGTCCCGCGCATAGCCTTCGCGCACGAAGCCGGTGTTCTCCAGGAGCCGGATGGAGGCGGTGTTGGTCGGGATGCAGGCCGCTTCCAGCCGGTGCAGCCGCAGCGTGCCGAAGGCGAACGGAATGACGGCGCGGACCGCCGCCGTCATGTAGCCGCGGCGCACGAACGGCTGGCCCATCCAATAGCCAAGACTGCCGGCCTGCGCCACGCCGCGGCGGACATTGGCGAGCGTCAAGCCGCCGACCAGCGCATTATCGGAGCTGCGGATGATCAGGAACGCGTAGCCCTGGTCGGTCCGCAAATCCTCGGCATAGCGCCTGATGCGGCGCCGGAAGGCGCTGCGGCTGAGGTCGTCGACCGGCCAGGTCGGTTCCCACGGCGTGAGAAAATCCCGGCTCGCTTCGCGTAGCGCCGCCCAGTCGCCGTAGTCCGTGGCCTGCGGGGTGCGCAGCATGACGCCCTCGCCGACGATGGAAGGCAGCGGCTCGGAGAAATTGATGGTGCGGAAAAACGCCATCGGCGTCCGTCGTCATGCGGCCCGGCGGGTGAGAGTTTCCGCAATGGCCGCCGCGCTTTCAAGTCCGGAACCCAGTCCAATAACGGCGGTCGCCATTTTGCCGCGGGCGATCAGCGCCCGGCCGGCCGCGCGGGCGCTCTCGACCGTCACCGCTTCGACCTTCTCGACCAGCTCGGCGAGCGGAATCGGCCGGCCCCAGGCCAGCATGTGACGGGCGAGTTGGCCGATGCGCTCGCCGGAGCTCTCAAGCGCCATCAGCAGCCCAGCCTTCATCTGCGCCTTGGCGCGCGCGATCTCCGGTTCGGAAATGGTCTCGGCCGCATTGGCGATCTCGTCGACGACAAGCCGCATCAACTCCGCAGTGTCGGCGGCGTCGGTGCCGGCATAGAGGCCGAACATGCCGATGTCGAAATAGGGCGCATGGTAGGAATAGATCGAATAACACAGGCCGCGCTTCTCACGGGCTTCCTGGAACAGGCGGGACGACATGCCGCCGCCGACCACGTGGGTGAACATCTGCAGGCTGAACAGCGCGGGGTCTTTCTGCGCCAGGCCGGGCAGCGCCAGCGCGATATGCACCTGCTCGAGCTCGCGCTTCTCGACATGCGTGCCGCCGCCGAACCTGGCGGGCTCCGGTGCCGGGCCGGCCGGGCCGGCAAAACTCGCGAAACGCTTTTCCACCTCGGCGACCACGGCCGCGTGATCGACGGCGCCGGCGGCGGCGACCACGATGTCCGGTCCGCGGTAATGCCGGGCGAGGTAGTCGCGCAGTTTCGCGTCGTCGAACGAGCGCACCGTCTTGGCGGTGCCGAGGATCGAGCGGCCGAGCGGCTGCTCGGGAAAGGCGATCTCCTGCAGATGCTCGAACACCAGATCGTCGGGCGTGTCGGCGACGGCGCCGATCTCCTGAATGATGACGTTCTGCTCGCGCAACAGTTCGTCGCGATCGAAGGCCGGCTCGGACAGGATATCGGCGAGCACGTCGAGCGCCAGCGGCACGTCGGCCTTGAGCACGCGCGCGTAATAGGCGGTGTTCTCGGCGCTGGTTGCCGCATTGAGATCGCCGCCGACGGCCTCGATCTCCTCGGCGATCTGCCGCGCGGTGCGCCGGCGCGTGCCCTTGAATGCCATGTGCTCGAGAAAATGCGAGATGCCGTTCTCATCGCGCCGCTCGTCGCGGCTGCCGGAATTGACCCACACGCCAAGCGAGGCGGTCTCGAGATGCGGCATCGTGTCGGTCACCACATTGATGCCGGACTTCAAGGTCGTCACCGCAACGCTCATGCTGCCGCTCCTTCCTGCGCGGCGCGGCTCGTCGTCAGCACGAGCCGTTCGACCGCGGATTGGTCCACCGGCAGCACGGTGACGCGCTCCGGGCGTTGATCGAGATCGCCAAGCCATTCCGGCAGGCGCGGCCGCACCCCGCAGGCCGCCTCGACCGCGTCGGGGAACTTGGCCGGATGCGCGGTCGCCAGCACCACCATCGGCACTGCCGGATCGCGCATTTCCTTCTCGGCGACGGCAATGCCGACCGCGGTGTGCGGATCGACGAAATTGCCGGTCTCGCGCTTGACCGCGCGCATGGTTGCCGCGACCTCCTCCTCGTCGGCGCGATCGGCGGTGAACAGCGCGCGAATGTAGGCCAGCGCCCGCGCCGACAGCGTGAACCGCCGCGATTGCGCCGGCGAGCCCATCAGCGAGCGCACCACATTGGCGTCGCGGTCATAGGCGTCGAACAACAACCGCTCGAAATTCGAGGAGACCTGGATGTCCATCGACGGCGAGGTCGTCGGCACCACGTCGCGCAGTTCGTAGGTGCCGGTCGCCAGCGTCCGCACCAGGATGTCGTTGACGTTGGTGGCAATGACCAGCCGGTCGACCGGCAGGCCCAGCCTCTGCGCCACGTAGCCGGCATAGATGTCGCCGAAATTGCCGGTGGGAACCGTGAAGGCGACCTTGCGGTGCGGCGCGCCGAGCGACACCGCGGCGGTGAAGTAATAGACGGTCTGCGCCACGATGCGGGCCCAGTTGATCGAATTGACGCCGGAGAGATGCACCCGCTCGCGAAAGGCGGAATGATTGAACAGGCCCTTCACGATCGCCTGGCAATCGTCGAAGGTGCCCTCGATGGCGACGGCGTGGATGTTGGCGGCCGCCGCCGTCGTCATCATGCGCCGCTGCACGTCGGAGATGCGGCCCTGCGGGAACAGCACGATGACATCGACCTGATTGCGGTCGCGGAACGCTTCGACGGCGGCGCCGCCGGTGTCGCCGGAGGTCGCGACCACGATGGTGCAGCGCTCGCCGCGCGCGGCCAGCACATGGTCCATCAGCCGCGCCAAGAGCTGCATCGCCAGGTCCTTGAAGGCGAGCGTCGGACCGTGGAACAGTTCGAGCGCAAAGGTGTTCACGCCCAGCTGGGTCAGCGGCGCCACCGCGGAATGGCGGAAATTGCCGTAGGCCTCGCGCGCCATGCGGGCGAGGTCGGCCTCGGCGATGGAACCCTCGGTGAAACGGCGGATCACCTCGACAGCGACTTCGGCATAGGGCCGGCCGGCGAAGCCGAGGATGGTCTCGCGGTCGAGCCGCGGCCAGGCTTCCGGCACATAGAGGCCGCCGTCGCGGGCGAGGCCAGCGAGCATGGCGTCGGCAAAGCCGAGCGGCGGGGCCTCTCCTCTGGTCGAGATATGGCGCAATCGAGCCGTCCTGACCCTCGGCGCGAACCCCGCGGGCTAGCTTAAGTGTTTGATTATCCAGGATGTTCGCTGCGGACGGCGCATTGCCGCCGGTCCCGGATCAAGTGCCACAGTTATAGAAGAGTGGCCCTTTTCACAAGGAAGGCGATGGGCTCGTCATTTCGGGGCCGAGCGAACGGGTCCGGCCCGAAGTGGCCGGCCCGATGACAGGCTCCGCGAGGAGCCCGGAATCCATATCCACCGCCGCCGGAATAGTGGCGGCGAACTTCGCTAACCTTCGTGATTATGGATTCCGGGCCCGCGGGCTTTGCCCGCGTCCCGGAATGACGAACGCGCCCAGACGACAAAGACCACGACCAGGACCAAGGCCAGGCCGTACCAGGTCACCGCGTATTGCAGGTGCTCGTTGCGCAGCTGCACCACGAGCTTGCCCGGCTGCGGCAAGCCACCCGGCGGCGCCGGCGATTCCTGCTCGACATAGAACGGCGCGACCGAGGCAAGCCCCTGGTTAAGCCCCTTGGCGGCGGCGATCGCCAGCGGGTCGCGCGTGAACCACAGATTGTGCAGCGGATCGTCGGCCGCGGAAAACCAGTGGCGGGCGTCCGGCCAGCGCATCGTGCCGACAATCTCGACCGCGCCGGCGATCTGGCCGGCGGCCCGCGAGGCGGCGTCCTTGCGCGCCTCGGGCACAAAGCCGCGGTTGACGATGACGGTGCCGCCGTCAGGCAGCCGCGCCGGCGTGAAGATCCAATAACCGGGGCCGGCGCCGGCCACATCCGGGCGGAAGGACGAAGCGGCGGCGTAAACCAGCGCCTCCTTGTCGTGATCGAAAGCGGCGGCGAATTTGACGCGGCGGTATTCGTCGCGCGCCTGATCGAGGCGCGGCCACGTCGCCGGCGCCGGCAATGCGACGGGCGGCGCCGCCAGCCGCTCGGTCAGCGCCGCGATCAATCCCTCTTTCCAGGTTTTGCGTTCGAGCTGCCAGGTGCCGAGCGCCATGAGAGCGGCAAAGACGAGCAGCGCCGGGATGAGCAGACCGAGCCACGACCGCCGTTTTTTTGTCCTTGTCGCTTTGGCCGGCGCGCTCAAGGTCCTTCTCCGCGGAAGCGCCCTTCCGCGGCCTTGTGATGATATTGCAGCGCGATCATCAGTCCCTTCATCGGCCGCAACGGCCCGAGCGTGACGACGAGGATCAGCGGCAGCCACAACGCCGCGTGCACCCAGAACGGCGGCCGATACAGCACCTCGGTGATGAGCGCCGAGCCGACCACGATGAAGCCGGCCAGCAACATGATGAAGACCGCCGGCCCGTCGCCGGAATCGGCGAAGCCATAGTCGAGCCCGCAGGCCTCGCAGCGCGGCCGCAAGGTCAAGAATCCCTGGAACAGTTTGCCCTTGCCGCAGCGCGGACACCGGCAGGACAATCCGGCGAGGATCGATCCTGAAAGCGTGTCGATTGTTTTCTCGGTCATCACAGCGATGTCGCAGCCCGCGCGTCGCCGCGCAAGCGGAGACCCGGCTTTACAGTACGCTCAGCCTGGATTCCCGCTTGCGCGGGAATGAGCGGAGAACCGCTATGCGCTCGTCCGCTATTCAGGTACGGGCACGCCGGCGCCCCACACATAGATACAGGCGAACAGGAACAGCCATACCACGTCGACGAAGTGCCAGTACCAGGCGGCGAACTCGAAGCCGAGATGCTGGTCCGGCTTGAATTGCCCGGCGAGTGCACGGAACAGGCAGACGATCAGAAAGATCGAACCGATGATGACGTGAGCGCCGTGAAATCCGGTCGCCATGAAGAAGGTGGCGCCGTAGATGTTGCCCGAGTAGTGGAAGGCCGCATGCGCGTATTCCCAGGCCTGCACGCAGGTGAAGGAGATGCCGAGCGCGATGGTGCAGACAAGCCCCCAAACAAGCCCTTTGCGATCGTTATTCAAGAGCGCGTGGTGCGCCCAGGTGACCGTGGTGCCGGAGGTGAGCAGGATCAGCGTATTGAGCAGCGGCAGATGCCAGGGGTCGAAGGTCGCAATGCCCTTGGGGGGCCAGACGCCGCCGGTGACCGCAATCCGCGCCACGTCCTTCAGTTCATCCGGAAACAGCGCCGTGTTGAAATAGGCCCAGAACCAGGCGACGAAGAACATCACCTCGGAAGCGATGAACAGGATCATGCCGTAGCGGTGCGAGATCTGCACCACGCGGGTATGGTCGTGCTCGACCTCGGCCTCGAAAATGACGTCCCGCCACCAGCCGATCATGGTGTAGATGATGCCGATGGTGCCGACGCCGAGGATGATCGGCGCGTAAGCGACCAGATGATGCATCCACAGGATCAGCCCGACCGCGGAGATGAAGGCCGAGGTTGCGCCGACCGCGGGCCACGGGCTGGGATTGACCAGGTGGTAATCGTGGTGCGGTCGGGCATGTGCATCAGCCATCGTCATCTTCTCCAAATTGGCGCGTCCTCAAGTCCCCGCGCCGCGTTTGTTGTCTCTAGTTTCTTCGTTCCCTAGATGTGACCGGACTTTCCTGGCACTGCGCTCTCCGCCGCCGCCTGATCCGGCACCTTTATCGGATAGAAGGTGTAGGAGAGCGTGATGAGATTGACGCCGGCCTGCTCGGAATCTTCGCCGAGCTTGGGATCGACGTAGAAAACCACCGCCATGTCGCGTTTCTCGCCCGGCTTCATAGTCTGCTCGGTAAAGCAGAAGCAATTGATCTTCTCGAAGTAGATGCCGACGGTCGACGGACTGACATTGTAGCCGGCCTGGCCGGCGGTGACGCGGGCGGCCTCGTTGGTCACCGCATAGTAGACGGTGACGACCTCGCCGAGCTTGACGTCAATGGTCCGGCGCTCCGGTTCGAACCGCCACGGCAGCCCGGCCGCGACATTGGAATCGAAGCGCACGGTGATCGTGCGGTCCGATATGTGGGTGGGCGCCGCCTTCGCCACCTGCGTGGTGCCGCCGTAGCCGGTGGTGCGGCAGAACCAGGAATAGAACGGCACCGCCGCGAACGACAGCCCGACCATCGCCGCGACCAGGCCGCCGCAAAAGAACGCGACCAAAAGGTCGCGCCGCGGGGTCGGCGCGGTCGGCGGGGTGGTCGGTTGCTGCGGGCTCATCTGCATTTTATGGGTCGCGTTTCACCAGCCGGCGGTCACAGCGGCCGGACCAGGACACCCGGCCCCTTCACCAGCGTCACGATGTAGAACAGCACCACCAGCACGCCAAGCGACACCGCGATCGCGATCGAACGCGCGCGGCGCGCGCGCAGCTGCCGTTTCGTGAGCTTGATGCCGGTCTCCGGCTTCTTCATGGCCTCACTCATGGCCGTCATACCGCGAAATGGCCAAACAGCCCTCCCGAGAGCCGATCGACCAGCAGCATGGCGAACAACAGGAACAAATAGAGGATCGAGAAGGCGAACATCTGCTTGCTCGCGGCATAGCCGCGCCGTTCGGCGCGCACCCGCAGCGCCAGCGCGATGATGGCGGCGCCAGTCGTCACGGCGACGATGCCATAGAGCGGTCCGGCATAGCCGAGCAGCCACGGCGCAACGCCGAGCGGCGCCAGCAGCAGCGTATAGAGCAGGATCTGGCGCCGCGTTTCCGCCTCGCCGGCGACGACCGGCAGCATCGGCACGCCAGCGCGCGCGTAATCCTCGGCGCGGTAGAGCGACAGCGCCCAGAAATGCGGCGGCGTCCAGAAGAAGATGATGAGGAAGAGAACGACCGGCTCGATGGCGACGCTTCCGGTCGTCGCCGCCCAGCCGATGATCGGCGGCAAGGCGCCGGCGGCGCCGCCGATGACGATGTTCTGCGGCGTCGTGCGCTTGAGCCACATGGTGTAGACGAGGACGTAGAACGCGATCGTGAACGCCAGCAGAGCGGCGGCGATCAGGTTGACCAGAAGGCCGAGCACCACCACCGAGAAGCCAGCCAGCGTCAGGCCGAAGGCGAGCGCTTCGCCCGGCGCCACACGCCCCGCCGGGATCGGCCGCGCCGCGGTGCGCGCCATGCGGGCGTCGATGTCGGCGTCGTACCACATGTTGAGCGCGCCGGCGGCGCCGGCGCCGACCGCGATGCAGAGAAGCGCGGTCAGGCCGATCACCGGATGCAGATGGCCCGGCGCGATCACCAGACCGACGAACGCCGTGAACACCACGAGCGACATCACCCGCGGCTTCATCAGTGCGACGTAATCGCCGACTTCGGCGATACTCGGCTCGGCGCGCGAAAGCGTTACGCTCATCGGATCAGCGGCAGCGTGTCGAATTGGTGGAACGGCGGCGGCGACGGCAGCGTCCATTCCAGCGTGGTGGCGCCGGCTCCCCAGGGATTGGCGCCGGCCGGCACCTTGCGCATGAAGGCCTGGGCCACGCCGAAGAAGAACACCAGCGTGCCGACGCCGGAGATGTACGAGCCGATCGAGGAGATGAAGTTCCAGTCCGAGAAGGCATCGGGATAATCGGCAATGCGGCGCGGCATGCCGGCGAGCCCGAGGAAGTGCTGCGGGAAGAACACCAGATTGACGCCGATGAAGGTGATCCAGAAGTGCAGCTTGCCGATGAACTCGCTGTACATGTAGCCGGTGATCTTCGGGAACCAATAATACCAGCCGGCGAAGATGGCGAACACGGCGCCGAGCGAGAGCACGTAGTGGAAGTGGGCGACGACGTAATAGGTGTCCTGCAGCACGCGGTCGACGCCGGCATTGGCCAAGACCACGCCGGTGACGCCGCCGATGGTGAACAGGAAGATGAAGCCGATCGCCCACAGCATCGGCGTCTTGAACTCGATCGAGCCGCCCCACATGGTGGCAATCCAGGAGAAGATCTTCACCCCGGTCGGCACGGCGATCACCATGGTGGCGGCGATGAAGTAAGCCTGCACGCTCGCCGCCATGCCGACCGTATACATGTGGTGCGCCCAGACGACGAAGCCGATGCCGCCGATCGCCACCATCGCGTAAGCCATTCCCAGATAGCCGAAGATCGGCTTGCGTGAAAACGTCGCCACGACCTGGCTGACCATGCCGAAGCCCGGCAGGATGAGAATGTAGACTTCGGGATGGCCGAAGAACCAGAACAGATGCTGGAACAGCAGCGGATCGCCGCCGCCGTGCGGATCGAAGAAGGTGGTGCCGAAGTTGCGGTCGGTGAGCAGCATGGTGATGGCGCCGGCGAGCACCGGCAGCGACAGCAGCAGCAGAAACACCGTCACCAGCTCCGACCATACGAACAGCGGCATCTTGTGCATGGTCATGCCGGGCGCGCGCATGTTGAAGATCGTGGTGATGAAGTTGATGGCGCCGAGGATCGACGAGGCGCCGGCGAGATGGATCGACAGGATGACGAAGTCCATCGCCGGGCCGGGATGGCCGTAGGTCGACAGCGGGGCATAGATCGTCCATCCGGTGCCGGCGCCGTTGGCGCCCGGCTCGCCCTCGAAGAACAACGAGGCCAGCAACAGTGCGAAAGACGCCGGCAGCAGCCAGAACGAGATGTTGTTCATGCGCGGGAACGCCATGTCCGGCGCGCCGATCATCAGCGGAATCATCCAGTTGCCGAAGCCGCCGATCATCGCCGGCATGACCATGAAGAAAATCATGATCAATCCGTGCGCGGTGACGATGACGTCGAAATAGTGCGTCTCGTGGAAGATCTGCAGGCCGGGGAACATCAGCTCGGCGCGGATCAGGATCGAGAAGATGCCACCGATCAGGCCGGCAACCAGCGCGAAGACAAGGTACATCGTGCCGATGTCCTTGTGGTTGGTCGAATAGACATAGCGGCGCCAGCCGTGCGGAATGGCGTGTCCGTGATCGTCGCCGTGTGCCGCGTGTGTCATCGCATCCATTGTCAGTCCCTGCGTTAGGGGGTGTTCGTTATCGGCTCAATATCGTCAGTGCGCCGGCGCGCCGGCCGCCGCCAGTGTGGTCGGCGGCGCGCTCTCGAGGCCGGCGTTCTTTTTCTCCGCCTCGACCCATTTGGCGAATTCGGCGTCGCTCACGACCCGCACCGTGATCGGCATGAACGCATGGTCCTTGCCGCAGAGTTCCGAGCATTGGCCGTGAAACAAGCCCTCGCTGGTCGCCTTGAACCAGGTGTCGTTGATGCGGCCGGGAATGGCGTCGATCTTGATGCCGAAGGACGGCACGGCGAAGGAGTGGATCACGTCGGCGCCGGTCACCAGCACGTGCACGATCTTGTTGACCGGCACCGCCAATTCGTTGTCGACGGTAAGAAGCCGCGGCTGCCCGGGCTTCAAATCCTTGTCGGCGACGATCAGCGAGTCGAATTCGAAATTGCCATTATCGGGATAGTTGTAGCTCCAATACCATTGCTTGCCGGTCGCCTTCACCGTGAGGTCCGGCTTCGGCTCGTCGAGCTGCAGGAACAAAAGCCGGAACGACGGCACCGCGATCGTCACCAGGATGATGACGGGAACGATCGTCCAGATCACTTCGAGCAGCGAGTTGTGCGTGGTGCGCGACGGCGTCGGATTGGCCCGCGCATTGAAGCGGACAATGATGATGAGCAGCAAAATCAGCACGAAAGCGGTGATCGCGGTGATGACCCAAAGCAGGAAATTGTGGAAGGCGATGACGTCCGCCATCACCGGCGAGGCCGCCTCCTGCAGGCCGAGCTCCCAGGGCGACGGCTGGCCGACACCGGCGAAAGCCGCTCCGGCGCTCCCGAGCAAACTCGCAGCGGTCAGCGCATAGGTCGTCAAGCGTGAGAACACCGGCATCTCTTTCTCGGCTCCTCGTTCTAAATCAGTCCTGGTCACGTCGGCTGGTGCGGCGCGCGCCACTCGACCCGAAACCATGCATTTAAATACATGTTGCCGGCACGACGGCAACAGTCGACCGTTGCCTGTTGCCGGCGGAATTGAGTGCCACGGGTCTGGTCCTTGACGCGCATCGGGGGGACGGGGGTCTCATCCCCTCAAACCACAAATCGCGCGTTACCGCAATGTACCCGTCGGCCGCGGCGCGCGGCCATCCACGACCGTTCGGCCGACGGCGGTTGGGTTGCACGCCAGGGGAACTTCGCCTCCTTCGCGCGGCCACAATGGCTTGGTCTTGATCCGTCTTGACACGGTGGGCTCACCATGTAGGCAGGCTCGCGCGGCGACCGGCCTGTCTCGGTGATTCGCGCCGGTAACCGTCGAGGCGGTGGCGACGGGGGCGGCTGGTCAGGGGAAGACGATCATGGCGATCTTCGATGTCGGGCGGATGCGGCCAATGGCCTCGGCGCTCGTCGGTACCGCCATCCTGCTTGCGGCGGTCGCGGCGGTCGGCGGCCAGGCGACCGCCCAGGGCGCGGTCCGCTCGGTCCATGGCGACTGGCAAATCCGCTGCGACACGCCGCCCGGCGCGCAGGGCGAGCAATGCGCGCTGATGCAGAGCGTGACGGCGGAAGACCGGCCCAATGTCGGACTGACCGTCATCGTGCTCAAGACCACCGATCAGAAAAGCCGGCTGATGCGCGTGGTCGCGCCGCTCGGCGTCCTGCTGCCCTCCGGGCTCGGGCTGAAGATCGACAACAACGACGTCGGCCGCGCCGGCTTCGTGCGCTGCCTGCCCAACGGCTGCGTCGCCGAAGTGGTCATGGACGACAAGCTGATCAATGAGCTGCGCACCGGCCAGACCTCGACCTTCATCATCTTCCAGACTCCCGAGGAAGGCATCGGCTTCCCGATGAGCCTGAAGGGTTTCGGTGAGGGTTTCGACAAGCTGCCGTGAACGCGCCCGGGCCGCACGGCTCGGCCGCCCGCAATCACGAGATTGCGCCTTGCCTGTTATCGCGAAGCCTCGTCACTATCTTATGATCCTTACTGTATCGCGCGTCCGGACGGAAAACCGGTTTCCACTTTTCCTGGACGCGCTCTAGGTCATATGAAACGGGCGAACGCCGCCATGGACATCAAACAATATCCCGTGACGCACACCGAGGCGGAATGGCGCAAGCTTTTGACGCCGTTGCAGTTCAGGGTCATGCGCGGGCACGGCACCGAGCCGCCGGGGAGCTGCGCGCTCAATCATGAGAAACGCTCCGGCACGTTTTCCTGCGCCGGCTGCGGTCAGCCGTTATTTGCCGCCAAGCAGAAATTCGAGAGCGGCACCGGCTGGCCGAGCTTCAACGATCCGGTGCCCGGTGCGGTCGAGACCTCGAGCGACGGCAGCTACGGCATGGTGCGGACCGAGGTGCATTGCAGCCGCTGCGGCAGCCATCTCGGCCACGTCTTCGAAGACGGGCCGCCGCCGACGCATCTGCGCTACTGCATCAACGGCGTGGCGATGAATTTCAATCCCGCGTGAGCGGTCATCCCCGACTGCCGTTCCACCCGCGTTAACGGGTGCCGCCGGGTTCGCGCAACTTTGGCTCGAATGCCGCCCCTGCGGTCACCATCGTGCAACATTGCGCGGCAATCATGCCGCTTTTCATGCCCGCTAAGCCGTGAATTATGCGCTGCCGAATCGCCGGATAATTGCCCGATAATCGCCGGATATTCGCCGGACCTTGCCAGTCGATGAGCACCGCACGGGAATCGGCCGTCCGCCTGCTGCAATTAATGATGATCGCGTCGGTGGTTTTGCCGGCGGCGCTGTTCGCTTATGCCTCCTGGGTCAGCTACCGCGACATCAATGCGGTCGCCGACGAGCGCATCCTTCGCTCGCTCGACGTCATGCAGGAGCAGTCGCTGAAGGTGTTCGAGACCGTCGATCGCACCTTCGCGGAAGTCAACGAGATCGTGCGCGGCATGTCGGACGCCGAGATCCACGCCGCCGAGCCGCGGCTGCATCAGCGCCTCGCCAGCATCGTGGCGACGATGCCGCAGCTTCACGCCATTGTTCTGGTCGGCCGCGACGGTCGACCGCTGGTGGCGAGCACGCTCGCCGCCGTGCCGGATCGCGTCAACTTCAGCGAAGGCGATTATTTCCAGGCCCAGCTTGCGCGCGATGCCGGGACCTATGTCAGCGATATGCGCTCGCCGCGCCTGCCTGGCATTTCCACCGATTTCTTCGATCTCTCGCGGCGCCTGGAATCGCCGGACGGCGCCTTCAACGGCGTCATCGCGGTGGCGGTGCGGCCGAGCTATTTCGAAGACTTCTATGCGTTGATCGGGCAAACGCCGGGCAGTTTCTACGCGCTGGTACGCGCGGACGGCGCCTACCTCGCGCGTTTTCCCGTCCTCGGCGATCGCGCGCAGCGATTGAGCCCCACGAGCATGTTGCGCACCGCCGTCGGCCAAGGCCTCGACCACGGCCTGTTCACGGTCGACTCCGAGATCGACGGCGTTTCCCGCCGCGTCGGCTTTCGCAAGCTCCCGGGCTTTCCGGTCTACGCCCTCGCCGGCGTGAGCAGCGCTGCGATTCGGGCCGAATGGCTCTCGACCATGGGAGTGCACTTGATCTTCGGCTTGCCCGCGACTTTGCTGATCCTGACCCTGCTCTGGATCGCGCTGCGGCGCACGCGGCGGCTCTATCAGGAGGCCGACCGCCGCGAGGCGGCGGAAGGCGCGCTGCGGCAGGCGCAACGGCTCGAAGCCATCGGCCAATTGACCGGCGGCGTCGCCCACGACTTCAACAATCTTCTCATGATCGTCAGCGGCAGCGCGCACCGGTTGCGCCGCGACATCAGCGGCGAGAAGCAGTTGCAGCTGCTCGACGCCATCACCAACGCGACGCAGCGCGGCGAGAGCCTCACCCGGCAGTTGCTCGCCTTCTCGCGACGGCAGATGTTGCAGCCGAGCGTGATCGACTTGGCCGAGCGGCTGCCCGCGCTCAAGGACATGCTCAGCCGCTCGCTGCGCGGCGACATCGAAATCCGCGTGCTGGTTTCCAAGCGGGCGTGCCGCGTCAAGGTGGACGCGAGCGAGCTCGAGCTGGCGTTGCTCAATCTCGCCTTCAACGCCCGCGACGCGATGCCGTCCGGCGGCACATTGACCATTGCCGCGAAGCCCGTCGTACTGCGCGGCAAAGCCGGCGAGGAGGGGTTGAGCGGCGAGTTCATCGCCATCAGGGTCGCCGATACCGGCGAGGGCATCGCCGCCGACGTGCTGCCGCGGGTGTTCGAGCCGTTCTTCACCACCAAGGACGTCGGCAAGGGCACCGGGCTCGGGCTCTCCCAGGTCTACGGCTTCGCCCGGCAATCGGGCGGCGCCGCCACCATCACCAGCGCGGTGCGGCGCGGCACCGCGATCACGCTGTTGCTGCCGCGGAGCTTCGAAACGCCGGCCAAGGAGCGCGAGGCAACGGTCGCTGCCGCCGCGACGCGGCCCGCCGGCAAGGTGCTGCTGGTCGAGGACAATGCGGACGTGCTCGAGGTCGCCCGCGGCTATTTCACCGATCTCGGCTACCGCGTCGCCGTGGCCGCGAGCGCGCAAGCGGGCCTCGATCTCATCGATCGCGAAGGCGACGTCGATCTCATCTTCTCCGACATATTGATGCCCGGCGGCATGAACGGCCTCGATCTGGCGAAGGCGGTGCGCCGGCGCTTTCCCAATGTCATGGTGCTGCTGACGACCGGCTACAGTTCGAGCGCGCAGGACGCCGTGCGGCAGGGTTTTGAGGTGCTGCAAAAGCCCTATGACCTTGCCGCGCTCGAACGCGCGTTGCGCGCCGCGCGCAAATCCGCCAACAAGTCCGCAGACAGGGCCGTTCCGGATGCTGATCGGGCGCCGCGGCGCGCCGCGGGATGATGTCGGGCCCGCGCAAAATCAAAAGCGGCCAGGACCGGAGCCGATGACGGTTCGGTCAAGGCCGCTTAGCTCCGCCGACGCCGCTTAGCTCCGCCGACACCCCCGCTGAGCCAGATGGCACCATAAGCGCCTTAGCCGGGACCGCCTTGATATGAATCAATGGTCCTACGGGGTTTGCGCCGGCGCGCCCGGCTGAGCGGCTTTAGTTCGCCACCAGTTCGCGGCCGCGCGTCTCCGGCAGCACCAGTGCGGCAAGGATGACGATGGCATAGGCCATGGCGGCGAAGATGCCGATCGCCGTGCCCAAGGTGACCGAGGCCGACAGCATGCCGACCAGCGTCGGGAAGAACGCGGCGATGCCGCGGCCGAAATTGTAGCAGAAGCCCTGGCCGGCGCCGCGCACGCTGGTTGGAAACAGCTCGGTGAACACCGGCCCGAGGCCGCTGAAAATGCCCGAGGCAAAGAATCCGAGCGGGAATCCCAAAACCAGCATCAGCGAGTCCGAGATCTCGGTCTGGGTGTAAGCCACCGCGATCAACAACGAGCCGATGGCGAAGATGAAGAAGTTCTTCCGCCGTCCGATGGCGTCGCTGAGATAGGCGCTGGTGATATAGCCGAGCCAGGAGCCGACGATGATCACCGCCAGGTAACCGCCGGTGCCGAGCACGGTGAGATGGCGCTGGGTGCGCAAGAAGGTCGGCAGGAAGGTGGTGATGGCGTAATAGCCGCCCTGCGCGCCGGTGGCGAGCACGGCGCCGAGGATGGTGGTCGGCAGAAGGTCACCGCGAAAAATGTCGAAAGTGCTGCGCCGCGCCGCCGAGCCCACTGCTTCCTTGAAGACTTTCGGTTCAGGCACCTTGGCGCGGATATAAAACACCAGCAGCGCCGGCAAGATGCCGACGAAGAACAGCGCGCGCCAAGCGATCTCCTGCGGCAGGACCTGGAAGATGATGGTGGCGAGGATCGCCGCCGCGGCCCAGCCCCAGGCCCAGGCGCTCTGCACCGTGCCGACGGCTTTGCCGCGATCGCTGGCGCGGATGACTTCGCCGATCAGCACCGACCCGGCGGCCCATTCGCCGCCGAAGCCGAGGCCCTGCAAGCCGCGCACGACCAGGAGCTGCTCGAAATTCTGGGTGAAGCCCGACAGGAAGGTGAAAAAGGCGAACCATGCCACCGTGATCATCAACAGCCGGGCGCGGCCGACCCGGTCGGCGAGCATGCCGGCGAGCCAGCCGCCGAAAGCGGAAATCACCAGCGCGCTGGTCGCCAGCAATCCGGCCTGGGCATTGGTGATGTGCCACACCGCGATCAGCGCCGGCACGACGAAGCTGTAGATCTGCACGTCGAGCGCATCGAGCGCCCAGCCGCCGAAGCAGGCCCAGAAGGTCCGCCGTTCGGCGGTGCCCAGCTCGCGATACCAGTCGATCATGTTAAGGCTCCCCCTCGTCCGTCCCCGGCGTCCAAAAGAATACCTCTTCGCCGTCTTGGTCCAAAATCCGCAAGCCATCGGGGTTCTGCGCCAGGTTCACGGTCTCGAACAAGGACCTGGCCTTGACCTTGGCGCTGTCCAGATCGGCGGCGATATGCGTGATGCGGTCGAGCGTGGCGCGCGCATGGTCTTTTTCGCGAATGCGGAAAAACTCGATGGTGAACATCATTGCGCGGGCTTTCCGATCCGCGGCCAGCGTAACCCGGAATGGACGCCCCGCCTATGGCGGCTTTGCGAGGTAGCCGTTTGCAGCCAGGGCCCATCCGCATCATTCTGCGGCTTGATGGCTGCCACGATGGAAGGGCCGAAAGGTGGACGAGGCGTTGCTGCTACGGTCGGCGACAATGGCAGATGCGTCGGCCATTCGCGCGTTGACCCGTGAGGCTTATGCGAAATGGGTGCCGGTCATCGGCCGCGAACCCAAACCGATGATGGCCGACTATGCGGAGGCGGTGCAAAAGCATCGCATCGACCTCCTCTATCTGGATGGCGAACTTGCGGCTCTGATCGAGATGGTCCCGGCAGCCGATTATTTGCTCATCGAGAATGTGGCGGTTTCACCCGCATTGCAGGGGCGGGGTTTGGGCCGAATGCTTTTGTCCCATGCCGAGCAGATCGCCGCGTCGCTGGGGTATGACGAAATCAAACTGTATACCAACAAGCTTTTCGCGGAGAATGTGCAGCTCTACGCAAAGCTTGGCTATCGGGTTGACCGAGAAGAGGCGTTCAAAGACGGCGTGGTGGTCCACATGAGGAAGACGGTCTAGTCCCGGGATATCGGTGAAATTCTCCACATCACCAAGCGGACCGTCGACAGCACACCCAAAACGCTATTCACAAGCTCGGCGCCGTCAACCGCACGCAGGCCGTCGCCCGCGCGCTGCGCGAACGGCTGAGCGGCAACGACCCGCCGTCAGGCAACGCGGCAGGCTAGCCGCTAGAGCGCGTCCAGGAAAAGTGGAAACCGGTTTTCCGTCCGGACGCGCGATGAAAACAAGGACTTAGAGCGGGATGACGATTCGAAGATAAGTCATCCCGCTCTAGTGGCAAAACTGGGCTTTGTGTTTATTTGCGCTCGACTAACAGTATCCGGCATTCGCCCGGGCTGACATTCTCGGCGGAATGCGATTCCGTCGTCGGTATGGCCACCGCCGTTCCGGCCTTGTTGGTGATGTCGCGGGTCTTGCCGTCCGGCTGGTGAATGCGGATGACGCAGTCGGTCAGCGCATAGGCGACTGATGGAACAGGGTGCGAGTGGGTCTTGTCGTGCTCGCCTTTTTTCCAGGTCGCTTCGATCACGCGAAAGTTCTGGTCCTCGAAGATCACCTTATAAACGGACGGGTCCGCCTGGTATGTCGGCGGCGCGGATTGCGCCAAGGCGGCAAACGAGGTCATGGACAGCATCGCCATCGCGCCAAGCGCGAGCGTCGTGCATCGATTCATTGCGTTTTCCTCTGGTTGGGGGGAACGTTCGAGCGCCCGCCACCATGCGGCGGGCGAGCCACTGAGGATATCGAATGCCGCTGGAACGCGCGAGAAAAACCGACGAGAATATACGTCCCTGTATTAGCGACATTCTTCTTGACATTCGTCCCCGTTTCGGCTACATACGGCGAATCTCGCTCATCGAGGGTCGCTTTCTAGGGGCGTCCTATAAGGCGGAGCGAGTGCGGCGCCTGCGCGCGGATTCGCAACCCGCACCCGGGCGGCTTCGGGCATCATTCACGCCGGTACTACGGCCGGTGCGGGAGGTGCAGTCCCTGGACTGGGACAGGAAAGGGCGGGTAACGCC
>JBEKIC010000069.1:0-18575 GCA_050011955.1 Xanthobacteraceae bacterium | reverse complement strand
CTGGCGGCCGTCGGCGGCCTGTCGATGCCGCGGCTCGGCCTCGACGTTTTGATTTACGATCCGCAGGTGCACTATCAACAAGTGCGAGACGCGTGGATCGGGGTGCGCAACCCCGACGGCAGATAGGCTCTAAGCAGCCGGCGCGGCTGCGCTCAGATTGCCGAGCACAGCTGATTGTTGCGTTCGCTTTTCGTCATGACATACTGACCGCCAGCATTGCATAGTTGCGCTCATTGATTCGCGGTCGGCGAGCGGCCGGTGGCCAGCGGCGTGCGGCGGCTGCGGGGGAACGCACGAATTGAGGCGAGGATGCGCGCATGACGCAACCGGCGAAATCGCAGGAACCATCGATGGAGGAGATTCTCGCCTCCATTCGCCGCATTATCGCCGATGACGACGCCGGCAGGACCGTGAAACGGGCGTTCGACGCGCCGGCAGCGCCCGAGGCGTCAGAGGTACTCGAGCCGGAACCCGTTAAGCCGCTACGGCCGTCGTTGTTCGCGCCAGCCGAGCCGAGTGTCTCCGAGATTCATGCCGGAACGCCGGTCAATTCTGCTGCGATGAGCGCGGCAGAGGAGGATCACGCCTCCGAGATCCTCGATCTCACCGAATCGATGACGGCCCGTATGTTCAGTGAGCCGGAAGCCGCTCCGGCGCCAAGTCCGGAGCCAAGTCCCGCACCCGATGCGCTGTCGGAATTTCGCGAGCTTGAGCCTGAGCCGCAATTTCAGGAGCCCGAGCCCGAGCCTGAGCCTGAGCCTGACCCGGTGCCGCAATTTCAGGAGCCCGAGCCCGAGCCGGCGCAAATTCAGGAGCCTGAGCCGGAGCTGCAAATTCAGGAGCCCGAGCCGGCGCCGCAATTTCATATGACCGAAAATTATTCGGATGCGAGCGTCGATGCGGCGGCCGAACAACCTGCTATGCCACGGCCCTCGGAGCAGTCTGTCCCGTTTGCCGCGCCTCCGCCCGAACAGCGTGGCGCCGGCGAGCGCGGTGCGAGCGAGCGCGGGCCGCTCCTTTCGAGCGCGACCGTTGCTGCGGTCGACTCCGCGTTCAACGCGCTGGCGCACACCGTCTTGGTGCAGAACGCGCGCACCCTCGAAGACCTTGTGCGCGAAATGTTGCGGCCAATGCTGAAGACTTGGCTCGACGACAATCTGCCCGGCCTGGTCGAACGCCTGGTGCGGGCCGAGATCGAGCGCGTCGCCCGCGGCCGCTAGAGCATGATCCGGAAAAGTGGAGGCCGGTTTTCCGAAAAGATCATGCTCCACCAAGATATTAGAGCGCCAATCGATTCAATCTGAAGCGATTGCGCTCTAAGCGCTGGACAGCGCCTCACGCGCCTTTGAGCGCGGCAGCAAGCCGCAGCGCCTGGTCCGACAGCACCGCCGGCTCTTCCTTGTGGCTCGCCGGTGGTAGCAATGACACGCCGTTCTTGCGCGGAATGACGTGGATATGCAGGTGAAACACCAATTGACCGCCGGCCGCCTCGTTGAACTGCTGGATGGTCAGGCCGTCGGCGGAGAAGACCGTCATCGCCGCCCGCGCAATCTTTTGCGTCGTCTTGATGAGATGCGCGAGATCGTCGGGTTCGATTTCAAGAATCGTGCGGGCCGGCGCCTTCGGGATCACCAGCGTATGGCCGGGCGCGCGCGGCATGATATCGAGAAAGGCGAAAACCTTGTCGTCCTCGTAGACCTTATGCGCCGGTAATTCGCCGCGAATGATTTTGGCAAAGATATTGTTCGGGTCGTAGCTCGGCATCGTGCTCTCCGCCTCGGCGCATGATCCCGAAAAACCGATACCGGTCTTCGGCAAGACCATGCGCGAATGAAAGTCGTCGCGATCGTAATCAATCGCTCTCGAGAGTGAAATCCTTGCGGTAGGGACCGGCGGCGGCAAGCTCGGTGCCGACCGCGGCGATATAGGCGCGCTCGCGCACCAAGTAGTCGGCGACGCCTCGGCGCAAGGCCGGGTCGGCGATGTAATGGGCCGAATAGGTGGTGGTCGGCATATAGCCGCGGGCGAGCTTGTGTTCGCCCTGGGCACCGGCCTCGACGCGGGCGAGCTTATGCGCGATCGCGTAGTCGATCGCCTGGTAATAGCACAGCTCGAAATGCAGGAACGGATGATGCTCGACGGCGCCCCAATGGCGGCCGAACAAGGTATGCGAGCCGATGAAATTGATGGCGCCGGCGATCCAACGCCCGGAACGCTTGGCCATGACCAGCAGGATGCGGTCGCGCATGGTCTCGCCGGCCAGCGAAAAGAACGGCCGCGTCAGATAGGGCCGGCCCCATTTGCGCGAGCCGGTGTCCATGTAGAACGCGAAAAAGGTATCCCACATGTCTTCGGTGAGATCGCTGCCGGTGAGCCAGTGCACGCTGATGCCGTTGGCCAAGGCGTCATGGCGTTCGCGGCGGATGGTCTTGCGCTTGCGTGCGGCAAGCGCGGCGAGGAAATCGTCGAAGCTGCCGTAGCCCGCATTTTCCCAGTGGAATTGCTGGTCGGTGCGCTGCAGCAAACCGAGTTCGCCGAGGAAGCGGAATTCCGGCTCGGTCGCGAAGGTGACATGAACGCCGGAGGCGTCGGTCATGCCGCAAAGTTCGATCAGACCGGCGACCAGCGCGTTGCGCGCCTCGCCGGCCTGCGGGCCGGGCCGTACCAGCAGCCGACGGCCGGTCGCAGGCGTGAAAGGCACCGCGACCTGGAGCTTGGGGTAGTAGCTGCCGCCGGCGCGCATATAGGCTTCCGCCCAGCCGGCGTCGAACACGTATTCGCCGCGCGAGTGGCTCTTGAGGTAGCACGGCGCAGCGGCCAGGACGGTGCCGTCGGCTCCTCTGACGAGCACGTGCTGGACTTGCCAGCCGGAACGGCCGCCGACCGATTTCGAGGTCTCCAAGGCCGATAGAAAATGATGCGATAAGAATGGGTTGAATACGGTTTCCTGATCTGGCGATGGAGCTGCACGATCGGCGCCAGGTGCGCGGTCCGCCGGCGGATTGGCGCAGGCGTCCCACGCCGCGGCGCCGACCTCGCCGATCGCATTCACTGCGACGACGCGCAGGTCCCCCGAACTCGCGCGCGTTTGCCGCTGCCGGGCCGGCTGCTCGTTCTCGGCGTGGTTCATGGCCGAAAGCCCTCGAAAATCACCTGGTCGGCCCAGCGGTTGGCGCGTTGGCGCTCGGTTTCCGTCCGTACCACCCACGTCAGGAGTGGCACGCATAAAATGTGCCGCGCCAACAGCGGCGCGAACGCCGGCAGATCGCCGACCGCATACGCCACGAAATGCGGCCGCGCCGTCAAGGCGGGAAGCAAGCTTCCCATGCCGTAACGCAGCCACGGCGGCATCTGATCCCAATAGGGATGCGGCCGGTATTTTGCCGCCACGATCCCGCGCGGCAGGCGAGGGGCCTTTTGCCGCAGCAGATTAAGGTGAAACGGGTCGAAGGACATCGGCGCCACGGGTCCGCGATATCCGGAAAGGAGCGCCGCGACCCGCGCCGGCAGACGGCCGTCGCCGTCGAAACGGCCTTTCAATTCGAGCAGCAAGCCGGCGCGTCCGCCGACCAGATCGCAGAGTTCGCCCAGCGTCATCATGCGCTCGGCGCTGCCGCGGAAGGCAACGCGCTTGAGCTCGGCGGCGCTCAGCCGGTCGAGCCGGCCGGCGCCCTCGGTCAGGCGCCCGAGCACATCGTCATGATGCACCATGGCCTCGCCGTCGGCGCTGATTTGCAGATCGACTTCGATACCGTAGCCGCCTTCGATGGCCGCGCGCACGGCGGCCGCGGTGTTCTCGATGATGCCGCGCGCGGCGTCGTGCAGTCCGCGATGGGCGATCGGTCGCGCCGTGAGCCAATCCAGCCTGGTCGGCAGCATTACGACACTTCGAACAGGCCCTCGACTTCCATCGCCGCATCGAGCGGCAATGCCGAGACGCCGACGGTCGTGCGCGCGTGCTTGCCCTTTTCGCCGAACGCCGCGACCATCAGGTCGGAGGCGCCGTTCATCACCTTCGGGCCCTCGACAAAACCCGGCGCCGAATTCACGAAGCCGCCGAGCCGGACGACACGCAACACCTTGTCGAGGTCGCCGAGCGCGGCCTTGACCTGGGCGAGAAGGTTGACCGCGCAGGCCCGGGCCGCCTTTTGCCCATCCTCGATCGAGACGCCGCCACCCAGTTGGCCCTTGGCGACCAGCTTGCCGCCATCGAGGCAAATCTGGCCGGATACCATGAGCAAATTGCCGGTGCGCACGAAGGGAACGTAATTGGCGACCGGCGCGGCCGGTTCCCCAAGCACAATGCCAAGCTCGCTCAACTTTTTTTCAACCGCTCCGGCCATTCTCGTCCTCCAGATTCCTCGGCGATCGAGGATTGTTCGCCGATTGGACTATATCACGCAAGCGAGCCGTCCGGCGGATCGCAGTTGCGAGCGCGGGGCAAGGTCCCTATCTTCGCCGCCATCCGGGGAGAAAACGAAACGGATTGATTGGGAAACTGCCAAAGGGGGAGCAGATTTCGGAATCAAAGAGAGCAAGAGGGGTTCATGGCTTTGGCTACCGGCTTCGCATCGCGCAGCGCTGTCCTTGCCTGCATGTTGGTTTTCGCCGCCCCGGCATCCGGCGTCAAAGCGCAAGACCGCGCGCAGGACGGCCCGATCATGCTGGTGCCGCACCGCGCCATCTACGAGCTCACGCTCGGCCAGACTCGCGGCAATGCGCAGATCGTCGGGGTGCGTGGGCGCATTCTCTACGACTTCGACGGCAATGCCTGCGACGGCTATACGCTGCGGTTCCGTCAAGTCTCCGAGCTTGATTCCGGCGAAGGCAAAGTATCCACCAGCGACCTGCGCTCCATCACCTGGGAAGGCGGCGACGCCAAGAGCTTCAAATTCACGTCGGAAAACTTCGTTGACGAGAATCTCGTGGATGCGGTGGACGGCCGGGCCGAGCACGGCGCCAAAGCGACGGCCGTCAGTCTGGTCAAGCCGGAACACAAGGAGCTCGATATCGACCCCGCCGTGGTCTTCCCGACCGAGCACATGGTGCGGGTGATCATGGCGGCGCGCGCCGGCAAGAGCGTTCTCGACTTTCCGGTCTTCGATGGATCGGATACCGGCGACAAGGTGTACGACACGCTGACTGTCGTCGGTCACAAACTGTCGGCGGAAGAGCGCAAGCACGGCGATGCCGCCGACGGGGAGGCAAGGCTTTCGGGGATTCCGCGCTGGCCGGTCACGATCAGCTATTTCGATAAGGGCCGCGGGCAAAAAAGCACCGAGCAAACACCGGCTTATGCGATCGGCTTCGAGCTTTACGAGAACGGCATCTCGCGCGCTTTGTCGCTCGACTACAACGACTTCGTTGTCGCCGGCAAACTCACTTCGCTCGACATCAAAGAGCCGAAGCCCTGCCGCTGACGGGTGGTTGCACCGGCCACGACCCTCAGCGTTTGTCCGGCGGCTCGAAGGCCAGTCCCCTGACCACTGCGTCGTCGCCGAAGCGGGCGCGCACGCGGTCGAGCGCGTGTTCGGCCTCGGCCGCGCGGGCATCGACGAAATCGGCGGGATCGGCCTGATCCGCGGCGGCGAGCGCGCTCATGCCGACACCGAGCAGGCGGAATTTCGTGCCGTCGGTTTCGCGTTCCAGCAGGCCGCGTGCCGCGGCGAAGATTTTTCCCGCGAGTTGCGTCGGCGCCGCGAACGAATGCGCCCGGGTGCGAATCCGAAAATCGGCGGTTTTCAGCTTCAGCGTCGCGGTCGCGCCGGCCAGCGCCTTCTCCTTGAGCCGCGCGGAAACCTCCTCGGTCTGCGCCCAGAGAATCCGCTCGAGCGCACGGAAATCGGATATGTCCCGGTCGAACGTGGTCTCCGCCGACACGCTCTTGGTTTCGCGGTCGGCACTAACCTTGCGTTGATCGATGCCGCGGGCGAGGCGGGCCAGACGCCTTCCTTCCTCGCCGTAGCGGCGCAGCAACGTGACCTCGCTCGCCGCCTGCAGATCGGCGATGTGGCGATAACCGTCGCGGGCCAGCCGCGCCGCGCTGATCTTGCCGACGCCGAAGATGAAGCTCACCGGCTTTGGCGCCAGGAACGCCGGCGCCTCGCTTAAGCCGAGCACCGCAAATCCCCGCGGCTTGTCGAGGTCGGAGGCGATCTTGGCGAGGAATTTGTTGCCGGAGAGCCCGATGGAGACGGTGATGCCGAGCTCCTTTTCGACATCGGCCGCAAAGCGGGCTAGCACCTTGGCCGGCGAGAGCCCGTGCAGCCGCTCAGTGCCGGACAGGTCGAGGAACGCCTCGTCGATCGACAGCGGCTCGACCAGCGGCGTCAAGGCCAGCATCATCTGGCGGACCTCGCGGCCGACGCGGGCATACTTTTCCATGTTGGGGCGGATGACGCGGGCGGGCGGGCACAGCCGCAGCGCCTCGAACATCGGCATCGCCGACTTCACGCCGAACGTGCGGGCGACGTAGCAGGCCGCGGCGACGACGCCGCGGCGGCCGCCGCCGACAATGACCGGCTCGGCGACAAGAGAGGGATCGTCGCGTTTCTCGATCGTGGCGTAGAAGGCGTCGCAGTCGACATGGGCGATCGCGAGCCGTGCAAGCTCGCCGTGGCGGAGCAGTCGCGGCGAGCCGCAGCTGCCGCAGCGCACGGCCTGCGGCGCGGCGTCGGCAAGGCAATCGCGGCAGAATGCGCTCACGGCATGTCGTGTTCCTGTTGACCACCAAGCGCGCCGCGGGCGCGCGCGACCTCGGCCGGATCGATTCCGGCGCTTAAGGCAAACGCGATCAGGAGACTCTCGTCGCCGAGCATATGCTCGAGCACGCCGGCGAGAAAGCCGGGCTCGCCCGCCGCGGCGCGAATGTCCTCGGCCGCTATGCCGGTCGAGGCCAAAAAGCCGGCCATCCGTTCGGGGTCTTCGGCGATGAAGCCAAGCGCCTGAATCGCCAGCATTTCAGCCGCTTCCGCCGTCGGTCGCAGGGGTGCTTTCATCGGTTCCATTTGCCTTTCCGTAACATATCGGCACTAGCTTGCATGGCGCTCGGCACGCGCCATCGACGACGATCGGGAGCCCTGCGGCCTGGGGGCGCAGGGCCTAACGGACAGGCGAGGGGTTGGGGGATGGCCAAAACCGTCCTGATCGTTGAGGACAATGAGCTCAATATGAAGCTCTTCCACGATCTGTTGGAAGCCCATGGCTACAACACCGTCGCCACGCGCAACGGCATCGAAGCGCTCGATCTGGCGCGCAAGCATCGGCCGGATTTGATTCTGATGGATATTCAGCTTCCCGAAGTCTCCGGCCTCGAAGTCACCAAGTGGCTCAAGGATGACGAGGATCTGCGAGTCATTCCGGTGGTCGCCGTGACCGCCTTTGCCATGAAGGGCGATGAGGAACGCATTCGCCAGGGCGGTTGCGAGGCCTATCTCAGCAAGCCGATCTCGGTGGGCAAGTTCATCGAGACCATCCGTCATTTCCTGGGTAATCCGTAGGACAAGCGAATGACCGCTCGCGTTCTCGTCGTCGACGATGTTCCGGCCAACGTCAAGCTGCTCGAAGCGCGGCTGTCAGCCGAATATTTCGACGTCATCACGGCGATGAGCGGCGCCGAGGCTTTGGCCATCTGCGAGCGCGCCGAATGCGACCTCGTCCTGCTCGACGTGATGATGCCGCACATGGACGGCTTCGAAGTGTGCCGGCGGCTGAAGACCAACCCGGCGACGCACCACATTCCGGTAGTGATGGTGACCGCGCTCGACCAGCCCTCCGACCGCGTCCGCGGCCTCGAAGCCGGCGCCGACGATTTCCTGACCAAGCCGATTCCCGAAGTGGCGCTGATGGCCCGCGTGCGCTCGCTGGCGCGGCTCAAGACCATCACCGACGAGCTGCGCATGCGCGCGGTGACCTCGCGCGATATCGGCATCGAATCGCCGGAGCGCGAGGCGCTTGCCGACACCGGCCGCGGCGGGCGGGTGCTGGTCGTCGACGATCGGCCGGCGCAGTACGAACGCATCGCCGCCATGCTGGCCAAGGAGCACAGCGTCGACATCGAGACTGATCCGAACGAGGCGGTGTTTCGCGCCGCCGACGGCAACTACGACCTGCTCATCGTCTCGCTGGGGCTGGAGAGCTTCGATGCGCTGCGGCTGTGCAGCCAGGTCCGCTCGCTCGACCGGACCCGCAACATGCCGATTCTGGCGATCAGCGAGCCCGACAACGACGTGCGCATGCTGCGCGGCCTGGAAATCGGCGTGAACGATTATCTGATGCGCCCGATCGACAAAAACGAGCTGTTGGCGCGGGCCCGCAGCCAAGTGCGCAAGCGCCGCTACACCGAGCGGCTGCGCGACAATGTCCAGATCTCGATCGAGATGGCGATCACCGACGCGCTCACCGGGCTGTTCAACCGCCGTTACATGGAAAGTCACTTGGCGGCGCTGATTGAACAGGCGGCCGGGCGCGGCAAGCCGCTGGCGGTGCTGGTGCTCGACATCGATTATTTCAAATCGATCAACGACACCCACGGCCACGACGCCGGCGACGACGTGCTGCGCGACTTCGCCTTGCGCATCAAGCGCTCGATCCGCGGCATTGACCTGGCCTGCCGCTGCGGCGGCGAAGAGTTCGTCATCGTCATGCCGGAAACCGACATGGCGGTGGCCGCGATGGTGGCGGAGCGGCTGCGCCGGCGCATCGCCGCCGAGCCGTTTAAGATCCAGCAGGGCGCACGCAGCGTTCCAGTGACGCTGTCGATCGGCATCGCGGCGCTGCGCGGACGCGACGACACCGCCGCAAGCCTGCTCAAACGCGCCGACCAGGCGCTCTATCGGGCGAAGCGGGACGGGCGAAACCGGGTGGTCCCAGACGCCGCCTGAGGCTCCATCCCCGCTTCCGGGCGCCATTTAGGCGATTGATTTCCATACCGGTTGCGGTAGCTTTGTTCCGCGACGGTAAATCAGCAATGATGGCAGTACGCCTTCCCGGCGAGCCGAAAAACGGCCTGGGAAGGCTCGGTGCATTGGATAGCCTTATTCTGGATAGCCCTGCGGAGTGCTCAGGTCCGCCGCATCTCCTGGGTCCGTGGGGTTCGGCCGGCACGGGGGCGGTGCGAGTGGCCTCCTCATGACACCGCTCCCGGCCGGCCACCTTGCCGGCGCAGGCTTTGGCGCCCCGTAGCTCTTAAACGCGAATGCCCGGCATGCAGGCGAGCGAAGCGACGCCGTTCTTCGAACGGCTATGGCCGGGCATTACGACTCTTTAGCGTGCGGCGCCTTACTTGATCTTGGATTCGCGAAACTCGACGTGCTTTTTCGCCACCGGATCGTATTTCTTTTTCACCAGCTTGTCGGTCATGGTGCGCGAATTCTTCCGCGTCACGTAATAGAAGCCGGTGTCGGCGCTCGAAACCAGCTTAACCTTGATTGTTACGGCTTTCGCCATGGTCGGCCCTCGAAATCGGTTTGCTTTGCTTTGCTCGCCGTCAACCTAGTGGCCAAGCCTTCAATGTCAAGAAGGTCGTCGATTTTGCGAAATTGCCAGTGAGATCAAAGCATTTCGCGGACGAAACGCTTGTGCAGCATGCGGTAGAACGGCACCGGATTGTCATGGCTCATGCCAGTGGCGATGCGGTCCTGCAATTCGTCGAGCGCCACTGCGGTGATGGCGGGGATATCGAGGCGGCGCGCCTCGGCGATCGGCAGCCAGACCAGTTCGACGAGTTCTGCTTCCGGACCAACAACACCTTCGGCGCGATGGGCGACGGCGGAAATGTCGGCCGCGAAAAAGCGGCTGTCGAAACGCCGCGGCCGCCGCGGCGGGGTGATGGCGCGAGCGATGAAATAGATCGCGCTGAGGTCGGGAAGGACGCCGGCCTGGGCAAAGGCCTGCCAGACGCCGGCCGGCGCGGTCATCGCGCCTTGGCCTGGGCGGCCCAGCATCAGGCCGGTCTCTTCATAGGTTTCGCGCACCGCGGCGAGCGCGAAGCCGGCGGCCTTGGTGTGGCTCGGCCGCTTGACCCGCTGCATCAGCCGCGCGGTGTCGCGCGCGTTTAACGGCGTAGCCGTCGGCATCAGCCGATCGGTGATTTCGACACGGCCGCCGGGGAAGACGAATTTCCCGGGCAGGAACTTGTGACCTTCGTGTCGGCGTCCGAGCAGCACTTTGGGCACGCTCTCGGAGTTGTCGACCAGAATGAGCGTGGCGGAATCCTTAGGTCTCAGATTGGCGAAGGATTGATCGCGCGCCGCGCGCGTCAGGCCTTCGGATCGGCCGGCCGCGGTGGCGCCTGCGACTGCGCGCTTGGGATCATCGTTCATGAGGTTCCACCGCGATGTCCGTGGTGCTCGGTTCGCCGCGCGGCGGCACGCCGCCGCCGCGGTTTATGTCTGGTGCTGCGGGACGCTGCTGCATGTTCTTCACGTACCAGCTTGAAACGCAAGGCGCCGGCGACCGGCGCCGCTTCGACCAGCTCGACCGTGACCGGATCGCCGAGCCGATAGGTCGCCGAAGCGCCGACAAAGGCGCGGTTCGCCTCGTTGAAGCGAAAATATTCATCGCCGATGTAGCGCGCCGGGATCAAGCCGTCGGCTCCGGTTTCGTCGAGCTCGACGAACAGGCCGGCGCGCGTCACGCCGGAAATATGGCCGTCGAACTTGGCGCCGACGCGGTCGGCCAGAAAATGCGCGATCAGGCGGTCGACGGTTTCGCGCTCCGCCTTCATGGCGCGGCGCTCCATCGCCGAAATGTTGGCGGCGACTTCGGCCAGAGTGCGCACCTCCGTGCCATCCGGCAGGCCGTCGGGACCGAGCTTGAGCGCCCGGATCAGGGCGCGATGCACGACGAGATCGGCATAGCGGCGGATCGGCGAGGTGAAGTGCGCGTAGCGCCGCAGGTTGAGGCCGAAATGGCCAAAATTCTCCGCCGCATATTCCGCCTGGGCCTGGCTGCGCAGCACCACCTCGTTGACCAGCCTCTCGACGTCGCGGCCTTTGACCTGCGCCAGGATACGATTGAAAGCGTCCGGCCGCAGCGTGCCGCCCTTGGGCAGCGAAATATCGAGCGTCGCCAGAAATTCCCGCAGCGCCGTAATCTTTTCCAGCGACGGCTCGTCGTGCACGCGATAGATCAGCGGCACACGCGCGCGCTCGCAGGTTTCGGCCGCGGCGACGTTGGCGAGGATCATGAATTCCTCGATCAGCCGGTGCGATTCCAGACGTTGCGGCATGATCACCCGATCGACCGTGCCGTCGGATTTGAGCACGATCTTGCGCTCGGGAAGCTCCAGATCGAGCGGGCCGCGCTCGTCGCGGGCGCGGCGCACCGTCCGATACGCGGCGTAAAGCGGCTCAAGGATTTTTTTTACGATCGGCTCGGTGACCTCGTCCGGCCGGCCCGAGACCGCGAGCTGGGCCTGTTCGTAATGCAAACGCGCCGCCGAGCGGATCAGCACGCGATGGAACGTGTGCGAGCGCTTGCGGCCGTCGGCGCCGATCACCATGCGCACCGCGAGCGCCGGGCGGTCTTCGTCCGGACGCAGCGAGCACAGATCGTTGGAGATGCGCTCGGGCAGCATCGGCACGACGCGATCGGGAAAATAAACCGAATTGCCGCGCTCAACAGCCGCGCGATCGAGCGCCGACCCCGGCCGCACGTAATAGGCCACGTCGGCAATGGCGACGCTGACGAGATGGCCGCCGCGATTGCGCGGGTCCGGATCGGGCACGGCATGCACGGCGTCGTCGTGGTCCTTGGCGTCGGGCGGATCGATGGTGACGAACGGCACCTCGCGCCAGTCCTCGCGCAAGTCCTTCCCCGCGTGTCGCGGCGGGCGCGCGGCCTCCGCTTCGGCGACGACCGCGCCGGCAAAAACGTGCGGGATGCCGTGGGCATGGATCGCGATCAGGCTGACGGCGCGCTCGCCTTTGATCGAGCCGAGCCGCTCGACGACGGAGCCGGCCGCCAGCCCGAGCCTGCCGGAGCGCGCAACCTCCACCGCGACGAGATCACCGTCAACCGCGCCGCCGGTGTGACCGCTGGCGATCACGAGTTCGCGGCCGAGCTGCTTTTTGTCGATCGGTACCAGGCGGCCGCCGCCGCCCGGCAGGCCGCGGAAAATTCCAAGCACGCGGTGCTTGGCGCGATCGATCAATTTGATGACGCGGGCGGTGGTTTCCTCGTCGCTCGTTCGCTCGATGCGCAGTAGCGCGCGGTCGCCGACGCCGGCAACTTCACCCGGCCGCGGACGGCGCGCGCTGGCGATGCGGATCACCGGTGGGACGCCGTGCGTCTCTTCGTCCCATTCCGTGGGCCGGGCCAGGAGCTCGCCGTCGCTGTCGCGGCCGGTGATGTCGGCGACGACCACAGAGGGCAGCGTGCCGGCATGATGCAGCCGCTTGCGCCGTCGCTCGATGTGGCCTTCGTCGGCAAGTTCCCGCAGCATGCGCTTGAGCGCCGCCCGGTCGGCATTTTTGGCGCCGAACGCCCGCGCAATCTCGCGCGTGCCGACTTTGCCGGCGTGCTCGCGAATGAAGGCAAGCAGCTCTTCGCGCGAGGGAAGGGCGGTTCGTTTCATAGGCCGCTCATTGGCCGCGTCCGTGGCCAAAGATGGAAGCAAGGGCCTGTCGGGTTATTCGGCAGCGTGGCTGGTCTTGCGTGGGGATTTGCTGGTTGCAGGCCGTTTGGAAGGTGTCGCTGCGGCGCCTTTGGCCGGCCTTTTGGCCTGTCGCGCCGCGCCGGGCGCCGCGCGCTTGGCGTTACGCCGCCGCGCGTGCGGCGCGGTCGCACCGCGCTCCGCCCGCGCATCGAGCAGCGCCACCGCCTCGTCGAGCGTGATCGTCTCCGGCGTCTTGTCGCGCGGCAGCGTGGCGTTGATGCCGTCGTGGCTGACATAGGGACCGTAGCGGCCGTTCTTCGCCACCACGGGCCCGCCGGTGGTCGGATGCGCGCCGAGCGCGCGGCCCGGATCGGAGCCGAAGCGGCGGAAGCGCGGCCCTTTGGCGTGCTTTTCGGCGATCAGCGTCACCGCCCGGTTCAGCCCGATGTGAAAGATATCGTCGCCGGCTTCGAGATTGGCATAGGTCTTGCCGTGCTGCACGTAAGGTCCGAACCGGCCGATGCCGGCGCGGATCGGCTCGCCGTCCTCAGGGTGGCGGCCGATTTCGCGCGGCAGCGACAGCAGCGCCAGCGCGCGGTCGAGATCGACGTCCTCAGGGGACATCCCCTTCTGCAGACTGGCGCGCTTCGGCTTTTCGTCGTCGACCGCCTCGCCGAGCTGCACATAGGGACCGAAGCGGCCACTGCGCAGCGTCACTTCGAGGCCGGTCTTGGGGTCTTCGCCGAGCTTTTTGGTGCCGATCTCGGCGGTGCCGTCAGCGGGCAGCGACAGCGGACGGGTATAGCGGCACTCGGGATAATTCGAGCAGCCGATGAAGGCGCCGTACTTGGAGAGCTTCAGCGTGAGCCGGCCGCCGCTGCAATTCGGGCATTGCCGCGGATCGCCGCCGTCGGCGCGCGGCGGGAACAGATGCGGCGCGAGCAGGGCGTCGAGCGCATCGATGACATTGGAGATTTTCAGATCCTTGATCTCGTCGACGGCGCCGATGAAATCGCGCCAGAAATCGCTCAGCACGTCGCGCCACGGTACTTCGTTGTTGGAGATGAGGTCGAGCTGTTCTTCGAGGCCTGCCGTGAAATCGTACTCGACGTATTTGGCAAAAAAGCTCTCGAGGAAGGCGACGACGATGCGGCCGCGATCCTCCGGATAAAGCCGGCGCTTGTCGAGCCGCACGTATTTGCGGTCCTTGAGTACCTGCAGGATCGACGCGTAGGTCGACGGCCGGCCGATGCCGAGTTCTTCCAGACGCTTGACCAGTGAAGCCTCGGAGTAGCGCGGCGGCGGCTCGGTAAAATGCTGGGTGGCGGCGATCGCCCGCTTGGCGAGGCTTTCGCCCGCGCTCATCGGCGGCAGCCGCCGCGCCTCCTCGTCGTCCGCATCTTCGTCCTGCCCTTCCTGGTAGAGGGCGAGGAAGCCGTCGAACTTCACCACCGTTCCGGTGGCGCGCAGCTCGAGCAATCGGGCGGCGACCTTCGCGGTGATGTCGACCGTGGTGCGCTCGAGTTCGGCCGATTCCATCTGGCTCGCGACGGTGCGCAGCCAGATCAGCTCGTAGAGCTTGGCCTGATCCGGATCGAGAAAGCGTTTGGCGTCGCGCGGCCGTCGGGTGAGATCGGTCGGGCGGATCGCCTCGTGCGCTTCCTGCGCGTTCTTCGCCTTGGTTTCGTAACGCCGCGGCGCATGCGGCACATATTTCGCGCCATAATCCGTTTCGATCACGCGGCGGACGGCGCTGATCGCTTCACCGGCGATCTGCACGCCGTCGGTCCGCATATAGGTGATGAGGCCGACCGCTTCGCCGCCGATTTCGATGCCCTCGTAGAGGCGCTGCGCCACGCGCATGGTATGCGCGGGAGCGAAACCGAGCTTGCGGCTTGCTTCCTGCTGCAGCGTCGAGGTGGTGAAAGGCGGCTGCGGATGCCGCTTGACCGGCTTCGCTTCGACGCCGGCAACGGTGAAGGTGGCGGTTTCGAGCGCCCGTTTGAAAGCTTCCGCTTCGGCACTCGAACCGATGTCGAGGCGCTGCAGCTTTTTGCCGTCGGCGCCGACCAAGCGCGCTTCGAAAGTCTCGCTGCGCGGCGTCGCCAGCGTGGCCAGCAGCGACCAATATTCACGGCGGACGAATTTTTCGATTTCCAGCTCGCGGTCGCAGACCAGCCGCAGCGCCACCGACTGCACCCGTCCGGCCGAACGTGCGCCCGGGAGCTTGCGCCACAAAACCGGGGAAAGCGTGAAGCCGACCAGATAATCGAGCGCCCGGCGTGCCAGATAGGCATCGACCAGGGCCTGGTCGATGCGGCGCGGGTGCGCCATCGCCTCGGTCACCGCCTGCTTGGTGATGGCATTGAACACCACCCGTTCGATGGTCTGCCCGTTCAGCGCGTTCTTTTGCTTGAGTACTTCGAGCACGTGCCAGGAGATCGCCTCGCCTTCGCGGTCGGGGTCGGTCGCCAGGATCAGCTTTTCCGCCCCTTTGGCGGCGCGGGCGATGTCGTTGAGGCGCTTCTGCGCCTTGGCATCGACCTCCCAGATCATGCGGAAATCGGCGTCGGGATCGACCGAGCCGCTCTTGGCCGGCAGGTCGCGCACATGGCCGAAAGAAGCCAAAACCTCATAGCCGGGGCCAAGGTATTTATTGATCGTCTTCGCCTTGGCGGGCGATTCCACCACTACCAGATTCATGATAACCCGATGATTTGTCGGCCTTTTTGCGTTCCGGCGGCGGGTCTGAGCGCCTCCTGGCCGCCGGGAACATGGGTAATGCAACCCCGCCTGTCAAATCGTTACCCCGGCAAACCGGCATGGCGGAACCCCCGAAAACGCTGCCAGGCCGGGCAAATTGGCGTGGGCAAACGATAATTCGATCGCCCGAGTGTCCACGCGCCATGGTTGATTTTTTTCTTAGCATATCTAAAAAGGGCGATGTTCCCGGACTTGACTTCGCTAGGGAATCCTCCTACCCGGTCGTCCTGACAGGCCGACGCAATTCCGCTAATTCACTAGCCAAGACCCTGCAATACGCATTCGTCATCGGCGCAATTGCCGCGTGCCTGATGCACATTCGAGAAGCGAATGCTTTGGGGGTCAACGCTTGGATTGAAAGCGAGAGGATCGCCAGCGACAAAAATTTGCCAACAGAATCTTGTTATACGTCGCGGCGTGTTGGGCAGTATGTCGGAATATCGCGCCCAACCCCACAAATAAAGAAATTTTCTGTTTCCCTGAATATCCAAAATATCTTGTGGAGTAATGGCGGCACTGGGAAAATGAGGAGCCTGACCGCCAGTGCCCGGCATTTTTGGCCCCAACAATCCAGGTCCTGGTGGGGAAGCGGGATCAGTATAAGTAAAATCAAACGTGGCGGGCATCCGCGAATTGCTGAGGAGGCAGTCAGTATAGATTTGCATTCCCCGAGTTGGTGTATCTCCGCTGTTCTCCCAAACGGGAGCAAGCCTCCAATTGAATTGGCCAGCATTTCCTGGTTCGTAAAAGGACAGCAATCCTTTCGCGAAAACGAAGGCACGCTTATCGGCGATAAAAGCTTCTCTAGTGAGTTGCGCTTGTTGGCTAGTAGCGAGCCACAGCGTGCCGGTGAAAGCGGCAATTATAAAAGTAGCGAGCGCCGTAATACCTACGCCGTGGCCTTCGATAAAACGTCCGGAACAGGCAACATAAGAAGCGAGAATGGTTCCGTAACTGGATGGCTCGTCTTTGGCGGCGGAATTGGCATTGGCGTTTTGTTGGTTATTTATGCAGCCCTGAAAGAATGGCGACGAGGTACGTTCAACAGCCACAAAAATCGCCAACAAAACAATGATCAAGGCTAGAAAATATGTGGCTTGTCTCAACATCCGCTGATCGCCGTTCCGAAGATGTCCGCGTTCTCACGATTATTATACCGGAATTGGAACTCTGCAACATAGAGTGGCATGTATTTTTTACTCACCTTGTGGAACGTGCCGACCACGCCACGTTTGAAGATCGACCAGAAACCCTCGATTGTGTTCGTATGGATTGCGCCGACAACATATTCGCCAGCGGAATGATCGACGGTACCGTGCGGATATTCACCGTCGAGCTTGCGATACCAAGAACCTTGGTCGGTGCAAATCAAGCTGACTTTGTGAGACACGGTTTCGTGCACGAAGTTCAAGAGCGTGTCGGCAGATACTCTGTCGATCACGCGGGCGACGACGCTGCCCTTGCGCTTCACGACACCAGCAATGATCGTTTTGCCGGAAGCTTGGCCGCCAGTGCGGTAATGACCGCCCGGAGTGCCACCGGGAGGGGCATCGTCCCCACCGCGCCGCTTGTCCCAATGCTTGTTTTTGAATTTGCCGCCGACGAAAGTTTCGTCAACCTCGACAATCCCGCCGAGTTTTTCGGGTTCCTCGACCAAGGCAACGCGGACGCGGTGCGCCATATACCAAGCGGTTTTGAGCGAGCCAAAACCCATGTAGCGCCACAACTGGCGGGCGCTGATCCCCTTTTTGCTGGTCAGTATCAAGTGAATGACCTTGAACCAATCGCGGAGCGGTTTGTTCGTGTTCTCAAAAATCGTGCCCGTAATGTGCGAGAAACGGTAGCTGGTTTGCGGAGCGCACTGGTAGCACTGCCAGTGCCACGGATTTCCCTTCAACTCCTTGGGCTCCGTAGCGCCACAGCGGGGGCAATGGACGCCCTTGGGCCAGCGTTTGCCGACAAGGTACGCGCAACAAGCGTTCTCATCAGGGAACATGGCCTCAAATTGCTTGATCGTAAGCTGGTGGATTTGCGGAGGCTGCTTGCTACGGGCCATAGGACTATCTCCCCATCTCAGGGAAGGATATTGCCATGCCCAATCTAGAAAGTCAAGTCCGGGAACATCGCCCTAAAAAGGCGAATTATCCACTTGACTCCACAAGACACAAGGTATAGGGTGGGCGCCAATAGAGGGGATTGCCGTCATGGCCGACATACTTTCAGCCGCTCATTTCAAAGACGACACCGCAGCCCGTAAGCTGATCGAGAGCGTCCGTTGGCCGGAAGGGCCAGTTTGCCCGTATTGCGGCGTCGTCAATCACGCCTACCCGATCAAGAAAGCCGGATGGTTCCGTTGCGCCGAGAAGGAATGCCGCAAGGATTTCACCGTCACCATCGGCACAGTGATGGAGCGCAGCCATATCCCGCTGCACAAGTGGGTACTGGCCTTTTACCTCATGAACGCCAGCAAAAAGGGCATTAGCGCCCACCAGCTCCACCGCACGCTCGGCATTCGCTATCAGTCGGCTTGGTTTATGTGCCACCGCATTCGCGAAGCCATGCGCTCTGGTGGACTTGCGCCGATGGGCGGTGGGGGTGGTGTGATCGAAAGCGATGAGACGTTCATTGGCCGTAAGAAGGGCGTTCGCAAGCCAAAGTCCGGTTTCGGTCATAAGAACGTAGTGCTGACGCTGGTGGAGCGCGGCGGCAAAGCCCGCAGCTTCCATGTGGATAGCACACGCGCCGCCGACGTGGTGCCAGTGGTGCGCGCCAATGTCGCCCGCGAGGCCAAGTTTGTGACCGATGAAGCATCGCATTATTGGGAAGTCGGGCGCGATTTTGCCCGCCACGATGCGGTCAATCACGGCCTAGATGAATATGCCCGCTATGAGCGCGAGGCTGATGGCAGCGAGTATGTCATCCACACAAACACGGTTGAGGGCTACTATTCAGTTTTCAAGCGCGGCATGAAGGGCGTCTATCAGCATTGCGCGCACCGGCTGATTGCGACCACCAATTCCAATTGATTGCGACCAAGCGTTCCGATTGATCGCGACCACCCATTCCGGGCGATCGCGACCAGGCTGTGACGGGTGTAACCGACGCCGTTGGGTGATCTGCGAATCGGCATTGCCTCGGTTCCCTTTGGGAGGGAGCGGGACATGCCTGGACAGAGATTACCCATGCGCAAGATACGCGACGTGCTGAGGCTGCG
>JBEKIC010000068.1:0-19109 GCA_050011955.1 Xanthobacteraceae bacterium | reverse complement strand
GCGGCGAGAGTGTCATGAAAAACGAAACTTTCTAATGGCCGCTCTAACTCTTGGAAGGCTTCCATGAAAAAATTGATCGCATCAATAGCTGTCGGGGCTGCCGGCATATTGTTGTCTTCAACTGTTCCAGGCCCGGCCTCTGCTTATTATCGGGCGCCAGCGGTTCATTTCACGCCGCGTGTCAGCGCACCGCGCTATGTACCGGTGCAACGCTTCAATCGTCCGGTGCAACACTTCAATCGCCCGGTACAGCACTTCAATCGTCCGGTGCAACACTTCAATCAGCGCACCGTCGTGCACCGATACCCCGGAGGATCACCGGGCGGTCCCCTTCATCGTAGAAATATTAATCCAACGCCTGTGAAGGTAGGACACGGACCTCATGGGCACTTTCGTTCTCCGCACTATGCCGCGCACGTCCATCATGGTGGACGCGGATCCCACCCTGGACGGTACGGGCGTTGGCGACATTGGTATGGCGGTTGGGGTTATGGCGCTCTGATTGATCCAAGTCTGATCGATACTCTGATTTCTGAGGCAATCATCGACTGGGATTGGTCGGACGGTTCGGCCTATTTCACCGCAGCGGGTAACTGTTATTTCATGGACGCGAGCGGTGCCGTGTACGCTGCCGACCCGGCAGCTTGTGGCGGATAACATGCGAAAAACCGCGCTCGTTCGCATTCTGCGGCGGGCGCCGTAGCGAGCGCGACAAAAACTTCGCCAGCTCCCGCCGTCCTCCGGTCAGTTTTCGAACCGTGGGAAAAGGACGTCGTTCTCGATGTGGATGTGGTCGGTCAGATCCGCGGCCAGCTTGGCAAGGCCGGCGTAGAGCGCGCGCCAGGATTTGCAGGCGTCATCGGGCACGGTCATGTCCCCGGTCAAAGCGGCGAGAGCTTTAAGCTCCTTGTCATGCTCATCGTGCTCGTGACGCATCATGTCGATAGGATGAACGATCATCGGATTGCCGCCGGCGAGCATGAGCGGGAACAGCACTTGCTCTTCTTTCTGCATGTGCGATTCGAGCGCGGCATGCATGCGTGCGAGCAGGTCGGAAAGCCCGGCCGGGACCGCGGCGTGCCCGGCGTGCCGCTCCTCGACGTGACGCGCGAGATCGCGCAATGCAGGCAGCTCGCGGCGGTGAACCTGATGATAGCGTTCGAGGATGTAGCCGATGATGTCCTCGACGCTGTCGGGGATGGGATTTTCTTCTGGCCTTAAGGATGGCTCGGTTACACTCATGAAGACCCCCCGCAAATAATGTGGTATTTATAATACCACTTAAACTCCAGAAATGTGGTATAGTCAATACTAATATTGAGCGGGTAAGCCATTGTGATCGGATCGGGCAGGGGCACCGCACTGCGGGCAGAGTTCGTCCGGCGGGCGCGCGAGTTCAAAACCATCGCCGCGATGGTGCGCATGTATTGCCGCAGCCATCACGGCGCGAACGACGCTTGCCTCTGTCGCGACTGCCTCGAACTGCACAATTATGCGCGCCGGCGGCTGGAGCGCTGCCTGTTCGGCGAGGCCAAACCGACCTGCGTCAATTGCACGGTGCATTGCTACAAGGCGAGCATGCGCGAACGCGTCAGGCAGGTGATGCGCTGGGCCGGCCCGCGCATGCTGTGGCGTCACCCTGTGCTGGCTGTCTGTCACATGATTGACGGACGTCGCCCGGCGCCCTCGATTCAGCGACCGCGATAATGCAGTCGGAAAGTCCTGCTGTGCAGAAGACTGCCAGCCAGCACGCTGACGGCGGCTACGCCGACCAGGATGACGGCAGCGAGATGCCAGGGTCTGCCAAGCGACCAACGGAGCGCCACGACTTGCCAGGCTGTTGCAAGCCAGATGACGGCTGCGACATAGGCCAGCCCCTCAAGCAGCAGCAGGCTCCAGCGTTGGCGCACCAAAAAAAGCGCCGGCGCCGTCAAGCACGCCACGGTCCCGACGATATCGCCCAGGCGCAGAAAGTGGGCGGCGATGAGCAGGGCGGCGGCGACGTAAAGCGTCATTCTCGCGATCATGAGATTATTTTCGGCCGTCCTGCAGCGGTTTGATCTCGGCCGTCGGCAGGTCTGCTGCGCGGGCTGGCGAAGGCGACCGGCGTGCGCCCGGCATCAGATAGCCCAAGACCCTATGGCATAATGTGGTATAGTCAATACCGATTTGGAGCGCCCCATGCGATTACTCACTTCGACCGATCTGGCCCTGCGGGTCCTCATGCGGCTGTCGGCGCAACCCGATGAGCACGCCAGCACCGATGTTTTGGCGCGCGAGCTGGCCGTATCGCGCCACCATCTGCACAAGATCGTGCAGTATCTCACCGAAGTTGGCCTCGTGCGCACCATCCGCGGCGCACGCGGCGGCGTGATGCTGGCGCGGCCGGCCGGCGAAATCCGGATCGGCGAGTTCGTTCGCGGCCACGAACAGGATCAGAGCTTGGTCGAGTGTTTCCGCCCCGACGGCGGCGCTTGCACGCTGCTGCCGCGCTGCCGCTTACGCAGCATGCTGGCAGCCGCGAAAGAAGCGTTCTACCAGCATCTCGATCGCTATACGCTGGCGGACTGCCTCCCCGGAACGACCCGCTCTGTCGCGCGATAATCTAGATAAGAACGCCGCGAGGCTTGGCGCTACGCGCCGAGCGCCTCCAATAGCCGCTATGATCTAAGTGGATTTTGGCTTGGTCGGCGCCGACTCGACGGGGCCGTTGGCTTTACGCCACGCACCGAAGCCGCCCTTGATATGCGCGACCGGACGCAGCCCCATCCGCTGCGCCGCGTGCGCCGCCAGCGCCGAACGCCAGCCGCCGGCGCAGAAGAACACAAAGCGCTTTTCTTCGCCAAAGATCGGCTTGTGGTAGGGACTTTCCGGATCGATCCAGAATTCAAGCATGCCGCGCGGACTGTGAAAGGCGCCGGGCACGCGGCCTTCCCGCTCGAGCTCACGGATGTCGCGAACGTCGATAAAGGTCACGTCATCGCGCCCGTGAAGGGCAATGGCCTCCTCGACCGACAGCGTTTCGATCTCGCGCTCGGCGGCATCGACCAGCTCCCGAAATCCGGTCGTGATTTTCTGAACCATGACGCCGTCCCATGCGGTGCTTTCCTCCCCGCAAAGCGGGGGAGGGGGCCATGCGTAGCATGGTGGAGGGGGCGCGCCCAAGTCCGGCACCAAGTCCGGCACCAAGTCCGGCACCAAGTCCGGCGCGCTCAAGCAACGGCTTTGTCGGCAGCGTAATCGGTCCGAGCCACGCTCCCACGACCGCCCTCTGGGCGGTCATCCTCTCCCGCGTCGCGCGGGAGGGTGACGCGCGCTGTGAGCGGCAGGCGCACCACCACCATGGTGCCGGCGCCAAGCACCGAACGGATGCGCATGGCGCCGCCATGCAATTCAACCAGCGATTTGGCGATCGCCAGCCCAAGGCCGGATCCCTGGTGCCGTTTGGTCAGCTGGCTTTCGACCTGCTCGAACGGCCGGCCGAGCTTGTGCAGCGCATCCTTCGGGATGCCGATGCCGTTGTCCTCGATGGCGATGGTGACCATGCCGCCGCGCAGCCGCCCGCGCAACGCGACCGCGCCGCCGTCGGGCGTGAACTTCACGGCATTCGAGAGGAGATTGAGCGCGATCTGCTTGACCGCGCGGCGGTCCGCCTGCAGTCGGATACCGGGAGCGATATGCGAATTCAGCGTCAGGTGCTTTTCGTTGGCGCGGCCCGAAATCACGCGCAGGCAGTCGGCCAGAATGTCGTCAAGCTCCACCGTTTCGGGCGCCAGCCGGATGCCGCCGGCCTCGATCTTCGACATGTCGAGGATGTCGTTGATGACGTCAAGCAGATACTGGCCGCTTTCGCGGATATCGCGCGAGTACTCGCTGTATTTTGCCGAGCCGAGCGGCCCGAACATCGCCGATTCCATGATCTCGGAAAAGCCGATGACGGCGTTGAGCGGCGTGCGCAGCTCGTGGCTCATATTGGCCAGGAACTTCGATTTGGTCTGGTTCGCCTCTTCGGCGCGGGTCTTTTCCTCGGCGTATTTCTGCGCCAGGTCGGCCAGTTCGCCGGTCTGGCGTTCCAATGCCTGCTGCGACTGGCGCAGGTCGGTGATGGTCGCAATCCGCCGTTTCTCGCCCTCGATCAGTTTCTGCTCGTGCTGCTTGATCTTGGTGATATTGGTGCCGACGGAGACATAGCCGCCGTCCTTGGTGCGGCGCTCGCTGATGTGCAGCCAGCGGCCGTCGTTGAGTTGCGCCTCGAAGGTGCGCGCGCCTTGGGTCTGGCCGTCCTCGTTGGCGATGGTGGTGCGAATGATCGGCTTGCGGCCCGCGGCGACCACCGTTTCGTAGGGCGTGCCCGCCACGACCGCGCTGTCGGGCAGGCGATGCAGTTCCTGGAAATTCGAATTGCACAACACCAGGCGATTGTCGGCGTCCCACAGCACGAAGGCTTCTGGTATGGTCTCGATGGCGTCGCGCAGCCGCAAATCCGCCGCCGTGGTCTTTTCGACCAGGCTCTTCTGCTCGGTAATATCGACGGCGATGCCGATGAGATGCAGGCCGGGTTCGCCTTCCTGGCGCGCCAATTCGCAGCGCGCCCGCAGCCACAGCCATCGGCCGTCGGCATGCCGCATGCGGAAAGCGTGATCGATCGATTGCAGCTTGCCGTCCGCCAGTAGCCTGGCGAGCGCGTAGAGGTCGATGTCGCCGTCGTGCACCAGCGCATTGAGCTCGCCGAAGGTCAATAGCTCGTTCTTCGCCGGCAGGCCGAGGATGTCGAACATCGAGCGCGACCAGAACACGCGGCCGCGCGCCAGGTCCCAGTCCCACAAGCCGCAGCGGCCGCGATTGAGCGCGGTGTCGATGCGGCTGCGCACGGTGTCGTGGATGAGATCGGCCTCCCGCGCGCGTGTCGCCTGCCAGTGGAAGGCGAAGCCGAGGATCAGCACGACGAACCCGGTCGTCGCCGACAGCGTCACAGTGAGCGCGGTCATCGATCGCCAGTTGGTCAGTGCGTTGTTCGTCGTCTCGACCACGGCGACGATGCCCAGCGGATTCCTCAACGCCCGCACCGTGGCGAAGGCGGCGGCGCCGTCCGGCAGCGTGATCTCCAGCGTGCCGGCGGCGGCGCCGAACGTGGTCAGCGGCTGCGACGGTCCGAGCACGTCGAGAATCTGCCGGCCGAGCTTTTGCGGATCGCTCGGCACGCTGGCGACGATCGTGCCGTTGGCGTCGCCGACGATGATCGACCGGCCTTGCGCCGTCGCCCAGGCGGGCAGGGCGCGCTCCAGCGGCGCGAAAGTGCGACTGGGGTTCGCTCTGCCGTCTCTGCCGGGATGGTCGAGCGCGATGGCGAGTTCGTCGGCGAGCGCCTCCATGACCTGGCGGGCGTCGACGATGACCTGGCGGCGCTGTTCGAGCATCTGCACGACGGCGCCGACGCAAATCGTTATCAGAAAGGCGATGATGAGAACCGGAACGGCGCGGCGCAGCAGCGGCTCGGCGCTCAACAACCGCCGATACGCGGGTTTGGCAATCGATTTTGCCAACCCCTGAATCGAATCGGAACGTAGAGACGCACTCGCCATGTCGGCGCGCGCCATCGCCGGCCTCCGTTCGGACTGTCCCCTGCACCCGCGATCGGAAGGATGTGCCGCATCTCTTGCCGAATCACCCTGATAAGAATCGATGCGAATCGGTTTGTCGAGAGTCCGGAGACTCCAGAGTCAACATTTTTTTCAAAAGCTATCCCGGACTTTTTGCGGCGCGCGCCTTTGCTCGGTCATGGCGAGACGCGACTCGTTTACGCTCGCTCGACGAGCTACGGCGGATTTTAAGTCCGCCGACCTTGCTACGCCCGCCGAAGCGCATAGCGCGAAGGCGGAAGCGACGAAGCCATCCGGTCTTGCTTACGGGTCGGCGTCTGTCAGCTCTCGGCCAGCATGCGGGCGACGATGTCGCCGACATCGCGCGACAGCGTCGGCGCTGAGGCGACGCGGCGGAGTGCCGCTTGCGCGCGCGCGCGCCGGCCGGCTTCCAGCGCCCGCCAGGAACGGAACGCGCCCATCAGACGGGCCGCCACCTGCGGATTCTTCGGGTCGAGCGCGAGCACGACATCGGCGACGAATTGGTAGCCGGCGCCGTCGGGTCGGTTGAACTGGGTGTGGTTGGCTTGCGCGAACGAACCGATCAGCGAACGCACGCGGTTGGGATTGGCCATGGAGAAGGCCGGGTGCTCGGTCAGCGCGCGCACGCGATCGAGCGTCGCCGGCTCCGGGATAACCGCCTGCAGGGCGAGCCATTTGTCGATGATCAGCGGATCGTCGGCATAACGGGCGTAGAAATCCTCCAGCGCCGCGGCGCGCTCGGGCCGGTCGTGCGATGCCAGCGTCTCGAGCGCCGCCATGCGGTCGGTCATGTTGTCGGCGTTCTCGTATTGCGAACGCGCGCGGAAAATGGCCTCGCTGGCGTCGGTCGCCGCCAACAAATCGAGGCAGACGTTTTTGAGCGTGCGCCGTCCGGCGCTGGCGGCGTCGGGCCGATAGGGTCCGGGCGTGATCATCCGCGAATAGGTGTCGGCGAGCGCCGGGCCGAGCCGCTGGCCGGTTGCGGTGCGCAAGTGCCGGCGCGCGGCAAAGATCGCATCGGGGTCGACGTCGCGGCCGATCTCGCGGGCGATATCGGGCTCGCCCGGCGGCGTCAGCGTCAGCGCGATGAAGGCGGGCTCGAGTTCGGCGTCGGCGAGGATGGCGCCCAGCGCGGCCATGAGGCCCTCGTCGTCGCACGCCGGTGCGCCTGCGCGCAACGACGCGACGTTGGCGGTGAGAAGCGACATCGCCAGCGTCTGCACCGCCTGCCAGCGGTTGAACGGATCAAAATCGTGCGCGGCGAGGAAGCGAAGGTCATCGGCCTCGATCGGCAAATTAAGCTTGATGGGTGCCGAAAAGCCGCGGTTGAGCGACGGGATCGGCCGCTCGGCGACGCCGGTGAAGACGAAGCTCTGGCTCGGCTCTGTCACCTCGATAACGCCGCGCGCGAGCGGACGGACGTCGAGCGTGAGCGGCAGGTCGCCGCCATCGCTGCCGACCAGCCCGACCGCAAGCGGAATCACCATCGGGTCCTTGTGCGGCTGGCCGGGCGTCGGCGGGATCGTCTGCGCGATGTCGAGCCGGTAGGTTTTGGCGTGCGGATCGTAATGCGGCGTCACCGCGATTTCCGGCGTCCCGGCTTGCGTGTACCAGCGCATGAACTGCGAGAAATCGCGGCCGCTCGCATCGGCGAAGCATCGCACGAATTGTTCGACCGTCGCCGCCTCGCCGTCATGCCGGGCGAAATACAGGTCCATGCCTTGGCGAAACAGATCAGGCCCGAGCAGGACCTTGATCATGCGCACGACCTCGCCGCCCTTGTCGTAGACCGTGGTGGTGTAGAAGTTGTTGATCTCGTGATAGAGCTCGGGCCGCACCGGATGCGCGAGCGGTCCGGCATCCTCGACGAACTGATGCGCGCGCAGCGCGCGCACGTCGCCGATGCGCTCGACCGCGCGCGAGCGCTGATCGGCGGAAAATTCCTGGTCGCGGAAGACGGTGAGGCCCTCCTTCAGGCAGAGCTGAAACCAGTCGCGGCAGGTGATGCGGTTGCCGGTCCAGTTGTGGAAATATTCGTGGGCGATCACCGCCTCGATATGGGCATAATCGTGGTCGGTCGCGGTCGCCGGCGAGGCCAGCACGTATTTGTCATTGAAGATGTTGAGGCCCTTGTTTTCCATCGCCCCCATGTTGAAGGCGGAGACGGCGACGATCATGAAGATATCGAGATCGTATTCGCGGCCGAAGACCTCCTCGTCCCAGCGCATCGCGCGCTTGAGGCTGTCCATGGCGTAACGCGAGCGCTCCTCCTTGCCCGGCTCGACATAGATGGCGAGTGTGACCTCGCGGTCGGACATGGTGGTGAAGCTGTCCGTGACGCGACTGAGGTTGCCGCCGACCAGCGCGAACAAATAGCAGGGCTTCTTGAACGGATCGCGCCAGACGGCGAAATGCCGGTTGGTGCCGGGAACATCGCCGTGCGCGACCAGATTGCCGTTGGCAAGAAGCACCGGCGCCTCGGTTTTGTCCGCCTCGATGCGCGTGGTGTAGACCGCCATCACATCCGGCCGGTCGAGGAAATAGGTGATGCGGCGAAAGCCTTCGGGCTCGCATTGCGTGCAATAGGTGGTGCCGGCGCGATAAAGGCCCATGAGCTGCGAGTTGGCCGCGGGATCGACGACGGTCTCGATCTCGAGCTCGAACGGCCGGTTCGGCGGCTGCGCGATGGTGAGCCGTTCGGGCGTGGCGAGAAAGCTGTCGTTGGCCAGCGGCTTGCCGTCGAGCCTGAGCGAACGCAGCTGGAGTTCCTCGCCGTCGAGAATGAGCGGCGCCGGCGTCCCCGCGCTGTTCGGCTTGAGCTTGAGCCTGGCCCGCACGGTGGTTGCGCTTGCATCGAGCGATACGTCGAGGTCGACGGTATCGATCAGCCAATCGGGCGGCCGGTAATCCTTGAGGCGGACGGGATGTGGTTCTTCGGTGCGCATGATCGGCTTGATGTAGAAGTTTCGCAGGCTAATTGAAAGCACATGAGTTAGCCTGCCGCATTCGGGGATCGTCCAATGTCAACCATGCGCGCGATGGTTTTGGATCGGCCGAACACACCGCTGGTTCTGCGCGAGCGGCCGATCCCGCAGCCGGCCGGCGGCGAAATCCTGGTCGAGGTCGCCGCTTGCGGGGTGTGCCGCACCGACCTGCACGTGGTCGACGGCGAACTGCCGCAGCCGAAGCTTCCGGTCGTGCCGGGACATGAAATCGTCGGCCCTGTCGCGGCGATCGGCAAGGGCGTGACCGGCTTCACGCCCGGCGAGCGCGTCGGCGTGCCGTGGCTCGGCGCGACCTGCGGCGTTTGTCCCTATTGCCGTTCCGGGCGCGAGAATTTGTGCGACCGACCGCTGTTCACCGGCTACACCCGCGATGGCGGCTACGCGACGCATACGGTCGCTGACGCGCGCTTCTGCTTTCCGTTGCCCGAAGCCGTCGATGCCGCGGCCGCGGCGCCGCTACTGTGCGCCGGCCTGATCGGCTGGCGTTGTTACCGCATGGCCGGGGAGGGGGCGGCGCTCGGCCTCTACGGCTTCGGCGCCGCCGCCCATATTTTGGCCCAGGTGGCGGCCTGGCAGGGCCGGCGCGTTTATGCCTTTACCCGCGGCGGCGATGAGGCTTCGCAAAAATTCGCCCGCTCGCTCGGCGCGGTCTGGGCCGGCGGCTCCGAGGACATGCCGCCTGAGCCGCTCGACGCCGCCATCATCTTCGCGCCGGTCGGCGCGCTGGTGCCGGCGGCGCTTCGCGCGGTGAAGAAAGGCGGCCGCGTGGTCTGCGGCGGCATCCACATGTCGGATATTCCGAGCTTCCCCTACCGCATCCTGTGGGAGGAGCGCCAGCTCGTCTCGGTCGCCAATCTGACGCGGGCGGACGCGCGGGAATTCTTGCGCGTAGCGCCGCAGGCCGGCATCAAGATGCAGGTCACACGCTATCCGCTCACCGAAGCGAACGCGGCGCTGGCCGACTTACGGGCCGGCCGCTTCGAAGGCGCCGCCGTGCTTATTCCGTGAATTGCGATCGCCGTTCGGGGATGCAGGCCGTCGCCGACGAAACCAATCTGGGGACGGGGCTATCCAACGCCCGAGTAATCGGGCCTGTGCATAGACAAAGCGCACGAATAATGGTACATACATAGCTGTTATTGCTCTAAACCTAGGTTTTCTCGGAAGAAAAGCGCAAAGCAGGAGGACTGGCTATGTCGCATGCGAAGGACGCTTCGAAGCGAAAACGTCTGAGGAAAGCCGTACCGGCGGTGGGAATCGCCGGGATGTCTTTGGCGATGGCGGGCGGCGCATCGGCGGCGACCGCTCCCCCCACGGCGAATCTGCCGTCGCAATACATCCCGCTGAGTCACGAAATTATTCTCGGCGAAGAAGAAATCTCCGACGTCAGCTTGGGTACGTTCTACGTCTTCGACAAGGAAGACGCAGCATCTGAGCTCGGCAACAACATACAAGTCGCGAGAGGCGGACGCGGCTGCGGCGGCGGCGGCCGAGGCTGCGGCGGACGCGGACGCGGCTGCGGCGGACGTGGCTGCGGCGGACGCGGTTGCGGCGGACATGGCTGCGGGCTAGGTGGCTGCGGCTGCTGGGGCGGCTGCGGCTGCGGGTGCTGTTTGTCGTGGGGCGGTTGCGGCCTCTGCTAGGCTGTCGCACCTTCCATTGCGCTGACATGCGCGGATCGTCATGGCCGGGTTTGACCAGTTCAACCCGGCCAATGGCGTCTTTTTTGTATTGCTGCCCACCTGGATGCGCGGCAGGCGTGCGCATTTGGCCGACCGGGTGGCCAGCCTGATCGAGAAACGCTAAATCCAGAACGCCAGCGCGAGCGAGACGGCGAACTCCCGTAACCGGAGAATACGCCTTGCACTGGCGGTCCGCAGTTGTGACAACGTGTGTATATTGACCTCATGACAGGCGATCGCGCGACCAGCTTTCCGCAGCATACGAGCAAAGACGTCCCGCAGTTCGCGCCGAATTTCACCGTCTATGTGCTGCCGCCCGACGTCGTGTGCCTCTATTCCGAGCACCGGAAGTTTTTCCTGCACGGCGAGCTCTATTGTGCGCTGGCCTCCGCAATAGCGGAAGGCGGAAGGAGCTTTCGCGAACTCGCTCGCGAGCTGGAGCAGCATTTTCCGTCGGATAAAATCCAAGAAGCTCTGAAGCGGCTGGTCGACCGCCGCTACGTGGTGCGGACGTCGCGTTCTTCCGCCGGCACGGCAGCCGCCTATTGGGCGAGCCTCGGGCTTTTGCCGGAGACCGCGGAGAAAAATCTTCAGAACTGTCGGGTGCGTATTCAAGCGATCGATGTGCAGGGGGCAAGTGAGCTCGGCGACGCCCTGGCTGCACTGGGCGTTCGCGTCGTCAAGCGCTCGCCCGACCTGACGGTCACGTTGGTGAGCGATTATCTCGAGGGGCGGCTGGCCGAATTGAACCGCCAGCATTTGTCCGACCACACGCCTTGGCTGCTCGCGCAACCCTCTGGTATTTTTCCCCTGGTCGGGCCGACGTTCAGCCCGGGCAAGGGCGCCTGTTGGATGTGTCTTGCCGAGCGGATGAAGCGGAACCGAGAGGTCAAGGCGCTGCTCGAGCGCGGCGGCGGCCGCTGCGTCGCGGTCTCGCCGCTGGCACGCAACACGTTAGGACAAAGCTCCATCCAGCTCGCATCCGTCGAGATCGCGAAAGCGATCGCCACCGACTTTCGTACGGAATTACGCGATCACATCATCAGCCTCGACCTGTTGGGCTCGACCATCGTGAAGCATTACGTGGCGGCGCGCCCGCAATGTCCGGCTTGCGGCCGCAAGGAGTTGCGCGACCCGCGCCGCGCGCCGGTGCCGGTCGAACCTGCCGCCGGCGGCAAGCTCATCATGACCAGCGGCGGATACCGGACCGTTTCGTCGCGCGCCACGGTGGCGCGTTTCCGCAAATATGTGAGCCCGCTCACCGGCGTGGTGTCGCGTCTCGAACGGATCGAAGCCGATCTGCCCTTGAACACCAATTTCCATGCCACGCACAATTTTGCGCCGCCGGCGCAGACGGTCAACGACCTCAGGGCAGGACTGGGCGGCGCCAGCTTCGGCAAGGGCAGCACCGCCGAGCAGGGCGAAGCCAGCGCGCTCATGGAGGCGATCGAGCGTTACACCGGGATCTTTCAGGGCGACGAGATTAGAGTGACACGGCGGTTTACCGATTTTCCGTCGCGCGAGATCATTCATCCCCACAAGGTCTTGCTGTTCAGCGATGCCCAATACCGGCAAGGCCAGGCGCCAACCGCAGATCCCGACGAACCGCAGCGGCCGATCCCACTCGACCGATCGGCCGAGATCGAATGGTCGCCGGTCTGGTCGCTGCGCGACAAGCGCTTCAAATACCTTCCGACCACGCTGTTGTATTTTTTCTACCGGGGTCCGGCCGCCTTCCTGGCGGATTCCAACGGCTGCGCCGCCGGCAATACGCTCGAGGAAGCCATCGTTCAGGGTTTCCTCGAGCTGGTGGAACGCGATGCCTACGCAATCTGGTGGTACAACCGATTGCAGCGGCCCGAAATCGACCTCAGCCAATTCGACGATTCCTACATCCGCGATGTGCGAACCCAGTTTGCCGAGACTGGGCGCCGGCTTTGGGTGCTTGACGTCACCAGCGATCTGGCGATTCCGACCTATGTCGCGATAACGCACTGGATGCAAAACGGGCAGGAAAATATCGAGTTCGGATCTGGCGCGCACTTCGATCCGCGAATCGCGGCATTGCGGGCGCTGACAGAGCTGAACCAATTCATGTCCATCGGTTTCCTAGGCGGGGGGACCGGGGAAAAATCGAGCCTCGACGGCATCACGCCGTTGCGTTTGCAGGACCATCCCTATTTGACGCCCAGCAACAGTGCGGCGATCCAGCCGGGGTCCGGCTCGACGTTCGATCATCACGACACGCGCGAGCAGGTGATGAGTTGCGTGCGGCTCGCCAAGCGAGCGGGCCTCGATTTCCTGGTGCTCGATCAGACGCGTCCCGATATCCAGGTCCCGGTGGTCAGAGTGATCGTTCCGGGGCTGCGGCATTTCTATCGCCGCTTCGCGCCTGGCCGGCTTTACGATGTTCCGGTCAAGCTCGGCTGGCGCGACCAGCCGCTGTCGGAAGACGAGCTCAATCCGATTCATCCCCATACTTGAGGGTCATCCCAGCTTGCGCGCTCCCGGAACAAAATCAGCGCGGCGAGCTGTACCGCCGGTCATTTTTGCCCGGCTCAGCGGTCACGTCACGCTGCAAGCGCGCGCGGACGGCGAAATCGCCGCCTGTTTCGAGGGCTATGCGATCGGCCTGGGAAAGTTCAGCGCGGGCGCGGCGGATCGCGCGCAGGGCCTGCGCACGGGTCTGCCACTTGCCTCATTCGCCTCCGGCGGCGGCATCGACAAGGAGATCGATCTACTGGTCCGGCGGTTGGCCAGACGCGGTCTGTTGGAGTACTGCCTGAGGCGCTCGCCAAAGGATGACGATCTCCTCGTCATCGAACCGCAGACTCCCGATTATTGGCCGCAAACGCCAGCGCTCGGCAATTCCGACATTCTTGTCCTGTCGCGGTTCGCCTACCTGCGGCGGCGCGCCAACGAGATGGTCCTGGAATCGCCGCGCGCCGCGGCGGTGTTCAAACTTTGCGATCCAAAGATCGCGGCCGTCATCCCCATGCTGTCGACGCCGCAACAAATCAAACGGCTGCGTCGGCAGGAGGGTTTTCCGGGAATAGAGCTTTGCGCCTTGCTGGTGGATTGCCAAATGCTTTTCAAGATCGACGCCGCGCGCGACGGCGGCCTCCGGCGCGCCGAAGGTGACGACGACCTCGTGCTTTGGGACTTTCACGATCTTCTGTTTCACACCCGCAGCACGGCCGGCCGACAGGCCAATCCGCTGGGCGGATTTTATCCATATGCCGGCGTGATTGCTCCGCTGCCGGCGGTGCGGCCCCGCTGGCCCGGCAAGAAGATCGACTTGCGCAAGGTTTCGGCCGCGTCGGCGGAGGCCATGTCACCCGTCGCGCGGGTACTGCGTGAACGGCATTCGACGCGCAGTTTCGACGACCGGCGACCGATCACGCTCGGCGAGCTTTCCCGGTTTCTCGACAGCACCGCGCGTGTCGTGGCGAGATCGAAAAGCCGGGTCGAGGATGGCGGTCCGGTGGTCGAGTACGCCGCCAGGCCGTATCCGGCGGGGGGCGCCGCCTACGAGCTCGAGCTCTATCTGGCCGTCCATCAATGCGAGGGGCTTGCCCGCGGATTCTATCATTACGACGCCGGCGGTCATGCGCTGATGCCGATCAGCACCGGCACGCCAGAGCTCGAAGCGCTGTTGGCGGGAGCAAAATATGCAATGGGTGCGCCCGCAGTGCCTCAGGTCCTGATTACGATCGCCGCGCGGTTTGGCCGGGTCTCATGGAAGTACAGCTCGGTCGCCTATTCGCTTATTCTGAAGGACGTCGGCGTATTGACGCAATCGCTCTACGTCATGGCGACTGACATGGGGCTGGGCGGATGTGCGATCGGGCTTACCAACATCGATCTGTTCGCGAAGATGACGGGAATAGAATTCCACGTCGAGGGGCCGGTCGGTCAATTTGCGATGGGCCGCGGCGCGGCTTCGGTCACTACGACTGAATAATCTCGGGCTACCGGCCCTACCAAGACCATCGCCGGTTCCGCGGGTCGGACGGATTGCCCGATGGGGCGCGCTCGAAATATCCAATAGGCTTGCGGTCGCGCGTTCCCACCAGCGCGAACATGGCGCCCTGAGGATCGGTGCATTGGACGATCCAGCCGCCGTCCGACACTTCGAGCGGGTCCTCAAGGACCTGACCGCCGCCGGCCTTCACGCGCTTCACCGCCGCGTCGATGTTGCCGACGTTGAAGTAGAAAAGCCAGAAGGGGACCAGAACCGTCGGAGGCTTCGTGAACATGCCGCCGATCGTCTGCCCGCCGGCGGAGAACAACTGATACGCGCCCATCGCGTCGCTATCGGAGTTCGTTTTTTGCCAGCCAAAAAGCTCGCCATAGAAGGCGAACGCCTTCTCCCAGTCGGCGGCGAACAGCTCGTGCCAGCGGATACGGCCGGGTGCAGCCGGATCGGCTGGCTCCTCACGGCGCGGCGTCAGCCATTGCACCAAGGCAAGCGTTGCCAGTTGCGGGTCGGCGACAACCGAAAAGCGGCTGATGTTGAGGATGTTTCGCGGCGGGACGTGCACGGTTCCGCCAAGCCGCTTAATCCGGTCGGCGGTAGCGTCTACGTCACTCACTCCAACATACCCGATCCAGCTCGATCTCTCGCCGATTTTTTTCGCGTCTTCCGGCAGGCGCATGAGCCCGCCGACCGAGGACCCTTTAACGGTGAACAGGATATAAGGCATGCCGGGCGTCGACACGTCCTGGGTGCCCCAGCCCACGACATTGGTGTAGAAGGCCTTGGCGGCCTCCATATCCGTCGTCATCAACTCGTACCAGACGAAACGGCCATGAGAATCGGCCATGCCTGTTTCTCTCTTCGAGCCTGCAAGAATTGCGGCGGCGCAATGAGCCGATCTGGCTTACCTTGCGACGATAATTGAGAGGCTAATGCAGGTCACGCGCTATCCGCTCACCGACGCGAACGCTGCACTTGCTGATTTGCGGGCCGGCCGCTTCGAAGGCGCCGCCGTGCTCATTCCCAAAAGCAAAACGCGCTGCGGCGCACCACTTCGTGGCGCGCCGCAGAACCCGAAACCGTCAGATACTGAGAGGCCCGCTTAATCGCAAATCCAGACATAGCCTGCCGGCGTCAAACGCCAGCACGGGCCTTCACCATAGCCCCACCAATGGCCATGCCAGAAATGACGGCCATGACCGTGGCCGCCATGACCATGACCGTGGCCGCCATGACCATGTCCGTGGCCACCATGTCCGTGGCCGTGTCCGTGGCCGCCATGTCCGTGGCCATGGCCGTGACCGCCATGGCCGTGACCGCCATGGCCGTGACCGCCATGTCCGTGGCCGCCATGTCCGTGGCCGCCCTTGGCCTGCGCAGAAATGTCAGTCGCAGTCATCGCCAGACTTGATACGCCGATAGTCGCGAGACAATAGACGCCGACCAGCGCGGCTGCTGCCAGGCAGCCCGTCAGGAATCTACGAACTTTGCTCTCAGCGTTCCCGGTCATTTCGCACCTCTTTTCGCACGTTGTTGCTCTCGCTTCTAAAGTTAAGGCCGTGACGCTATAGTCGTTCTGACCTCTGAGCAAGGCGGTCTTTCTTATCTCAGCATAAATTATCCAGATGAAGACGTGGAGATGAATGATCCTTCATCTTGGCAATGCTTACCGCCGCGGCTCGGCATGGCTGATGACGCGGGCGATGCTCGGAAAGCGGCGGCGTAGCCCGCGCTCTACTGTATCGACGAGGTCGTGGACGGCGCTGACCGACAGCGTCGGGTCGACGCGACAATGGAAATTGACGATCTCGCCGTCGGCGGTCTCGCGCACGCGCACGTCGTGCACCTCGCCGAGGCCGGCGATCCCGGCGGCGAGTGCGGTGAGCGATTCACTGATCTCGCCGACCCGCGCGGCGGCGGCGTCGCGGCCGGCGAGGACGACGGCCGGCAGCGGCTCGATGTGCGTTTCCACCTCGACGTCGGGCCCGAGCTCCTCGCGGATCGCCTCTTCGAGCCGGCTGGCGATGTCGTGCGCGGCCGAGAGCGGCAGCGTTCCTTCGACCTCGAGATCGGTCGAAACCGATAAGCGGTCGGCGATCGCCTGCACCGCGACATGGTGCACGGCGAGCCCGCGGTTGCGTGCGATCAGCATGACGCGCTCGCGCACCGTCTCGTCGTCGAGCGCGCGCGGCTCGGTGGTGATGGTGATCTCGGCCTCCGGCATGTCGGCGCGGATGGCGCGCGTCAGCCCATCCTTGATGGCGGTGACGCGTTCGAGCGGCAGCGCGCGACTGACGCCGACGCCGAGCTCGATGAACAGCACCGCTCCGGCCGGCCGCGCGCGGACCCGCTCGACGGCGACGATGCCAGGGACGCGCCGCGCGATCGCCGCCACGCGTTCGCTCACGCCCGCCGGCGCCGCGTCGGTCAGGGTGTCGATCGTGCGCCGGCCAAGCCGCCAGCCGGCAACGCAGATAAAGATCGCGACCACCAGCGCCGCCGCGGCGTCGGCCCGCGAATAGCCGAGCGCGACGCCGGCCAGCCCGATCAGGACGGCGATCGACGACCACATGTCGGAACGAAAATGCAGCGCGTCGGCTTCGAGCGCCTGACTCGATGTTTTTTCGGCGACGCGCCCAAGCGTGCGGGCGCGGAAAAAATCAACGACGATCGATGCGGCAATGATGGCGAAAGCCGCGGCCGTCGCCTCGACCGCATAAACGCGCTCGCCGATGAGCCGCTTCGCCGCCTCGTACATCACGACGGCGGCGAGCAGAAACAGCAACGCGGTTTCGGCGAGCGCCGTGATGCTTTCGACTTTGCCATGGCCGTATTGATGCTCGGCGTCGGCCGGCTTGCCGGAGACCCGCACCGCGATATAGGTCAGCACCGTCGCCGCGAGGTCGAGCAGCGAATGGCCGGCCTCTGAGAGGATGGCGAGCGAGCCGGTCAACAAGCCGATAATGGCCTTCGCCGCGGTGAGCCCCGCGGACGCGGCGATTGATCCGAGCGCGGCCTTTTCCTTCTCGTTCATGAAAATCTCGTGGCCGGGGGTTCGACCCCACCGAGGGTGACTGTGCCGTCAAATTTCGCTATTGCCCAGTCTGGCCAAGCGAAAGACGGTGGGAAGTGACCGGTAAAACACACAAATTCTCCGTGGCGCCGATGATGGAGAGTGAACACGCGCGGTAAAAACCCTTTGCTATCATAAGATTGTAGGGGTTGTGTCGCCTCGTTTTCGTACCGTTTGTCGTACTATTTTGTTGCCTCGGTTCGGTTGCGGTTACGAACGAATGATTCCTGCTTCTCAGGTATGCCATTTAGGATTGCCGAACCTGAAGCTGCGCGCGGCGGGCGCCGGTCATTCCCCAAGTCCGCCTTAGCCTGAAAGCCAACATCAGCGCGACATCGCATCACGTCCGTTGCGGGTCTTGGTCGTGTAAAAACCCGTGCGGGCTAGGGTATCAGCGCTCATCGAGCTAGCGAAGTCGGCCCCTATTCGGTTCTGACTATGCCGTGATTGCGGCCATCAGTGGCTGAGTACCCATGATGTTGATCACGCGGGTGAGGTTGTAGGCGAGCACGTGCAGTGCCATCTCGGTGGCGACCTTGGGCAGGCGCTTCATCAGGAAGTGCGTCGCGCCCATTCTCATCTTCAGCGTGCCGAAGGGATGTTCGGCCGTCTCGCGACGCTGGCGCATGGCCTGCGGGTTTTGTCGAGGCGCTTCTGGACGGCCTCCAGGACATGCTCATGGTCCCAGCGCGTGATCCGTCGCTCCTTGCCGGTCGTGCAGCGAGGCTTGAGCGCACAGTCACGGCATGCATTTGTCCAATAGCGTCGCAGCTTCTGGCCGTGCTCCTCATTCGTGTAGTGGTACTTCAGCTTTTCGCCGACCCGACAGCGATACACATCCTCATTGCTGAGATAGACAAGTCCTGCTTGCCGAAGCGACCCTTTGCCTCAATGCCAGAGGTCATCGGTTTGGGAAGCGTAACCGTGATGTCGGCTTTGTGACATTCGAGTATTTCTTCGCCGCTGTAGTAGCCCCGATCAGCAACGGCCTCGAGTTCGTCGACGCCAAGGACTTGCTTCGCCTGGCAAGCAATGTTCGCGAGTTGCGCTCGATCCGAGCCATCGTTCGTTACCTCATGCGTGACGATCAGGTGATGTTCCGTATCGACTGCGACCTGCACATTGTAGCCGACCACGCCGGAGCCGCGCCCGCTGGTCGCCATTGAGCGACTGTCAGGATCGGTCAGCGAGATCTGCTGATCGGGTGACGCCAGCATCAGCTTCTCCATCGCCGCCATGGCCGTGCCGCTTGCCTGGCGTATCGCCACGCGGCCAGTCCGATGCGGGCAACCTAGCTACAGAGAGCGCAGAACGCTCATAAAAGGGTCAACCGCGCTTTGAGTTGCTAGGATTTATCAAAGCTATCGCGAGCTTGGTTCTGGAATGAATATTTAGCTTTTCATAAATCGCGTGCAGATGAACTTTGACGGTACCTTCGGTAAGGCCTAATCTCTGACCGATCGCCTTATTTGAGAGTCCACGACAAACTAAAGTTGCGATTTGCCGATGGCGATATTCAATGACGCTTCGTTGACGAGACAATCACTCCACGACGGTGCCGCGTCTTCGATGCGGAAAAAGGGTTCGATCAATTATGCGCCATTCATCGTCCGGCGATCCCGCCGCGTTAAGTGACCATTCTTTTGCAATCGCGATTAAAGCTGCGCCTGCCCTACGCGGATTGTATCCTAGCAACCCCATCAAGGGCGCGGCAACTTGATGCCGTTGATCGAACGTAAGGAGGTGCAG
>JBEKIC010000067.1:0-19274 GCA_050011955.1 Xanthobacteraceae bacterium | reverse complement strand
AAGCTCTCAAGCTCGGCACGTTCCTCCGCCGTCAGAATGATAATCGTCGCCTCGGGGATGCCGCTCATGCATCCTTGAATCACGACTCATTCATCAGCGATAGTCGGTACTAGATCAATACGTTGCTGGTGTCCTTCGATTCCGAAGTTCGCAAACGAGGGTGCCGCATAATGATGCGAACTTCGGAATCGGGACACTAGAGGCATCGCGCCATGATCAAAAAATGCCTGGCGGTTCGCCACGTCGCCTTCGAGGATCTCGGCCTGCTTGGCCCGCTCCTCGCCGCGCGCGGCTATGACGTGCAGTATCTCGATGCCGGCATTCAGCCCTTCGACACCGAGACGCTGACCGCGCCCGATCTGGTGATCGTGCTGGGCGGTCCGATCGGCGTCTATGAGCGCGACGCCTATCCGTTCATCGGCGAGGAAATTGCCGCGGTCGCCGCGCGCCTGGAGTCGAACAAACCGATCCTCGGCATCTGCCTTGGCGCGCAGCTCATGGCGGCGGCGCTCGGCGCGCGAGTGGCGCCGGGCCCGGTCAAGGAGATCGGCTGGGCGCCATTGATGCTGACGGAAGCCGGTCAGGCCTCCGTGCTGTCGGCGCTCGGCGCGACGCCGGTGCTGCACTGGCACGGCGACAATTGCGTATTGCCGCACGGCTGTGCGCGGCTCGCCTGGACGCGGCATTGTCCGGTGCAGGCATTCGTGCGTGCGCCTTGGCAACTCGCATTGCAGTTTCATGTGGAGAGCGAGCCGGCGCGGTTCGAAAATTGGCTCGTCGGCCACGCCGTCGAGCTCGGCAAGGCGGGCATCGATCCGCGCGATTTGCGGGCGCAGGCACGCACGCTCGGTGCGGCGACGCGCGAAGCCGGCGGCAAAGTGCTGACGGCGTGGCTCGACAAGGTGGCCGGAGCCGCCGCATGAGCTTTCCCGATATTGTCGCCGGCTTGAAGTCGGAAATGCCGGCGCTGCGCGGCCGGCTGCTGCCAAATCAGTCGCTCGCGGAACTGACTTGGTTCCGCGTCGGCGGGCCGGCGCAAGTTTTGTTCATGCCGGAGGATGACGACGACCTTGGCTATATGCTGGCCAACCTGCCAGCCGAAATTCCCGTCACCGTCATCGGCCTCGGCTCCAATCTGATCGTGCGCGATGGCGGCGTGCCGGGCGTGGCCATCAGGCTCGGGCGCGGCTTCGGCGATATTGTCATCGACGGCGTTGACGTGCGCGCCGGCGCCGCGGTCCCCGACGTCAAGGTCGCGCGCGCGGCGCAGGAGGCCGGCATTGCCGGGCTGTCGTTCCTGCGCGGCATTCCCGGCAGCATTGGCGGCGCGCTGCGCATGAACGGCGGCGCCTATGGACGCGAGGTCAAGGACGCGCTGATCGAGGCCCGCGCTGTCGATCGCGCCGGCCGCGTCCATGTGCTCGGCAACGCCGACATGCGCTTCGCCTACCGGCGTTGCGGCGCGCCCGACGATTACATCTTCACGCGAGCGACGTTCCGCGGCGAACGCGGCGACCCGGCCGTCATCGCCGCCGAGATGGACAAGATCACGGAAGCGCGCGAGGCGACACAGCCGATCAAAAGCCGCACCGGCGGCTCGACCTTCAAAAATCCGCCCGGGCAGAAGGCTTGGCAGCTCATCGACGCCGCCGGCTGCCGCGGCTTGCGCATCGGCGACGCGCAAGTATCGGCGATGCATTGCAATTTTCTGATCAATCTCGGCAACGCGACCGCCGCCGACATCGAGACGCTCGGCGAGACCGTGCGGCAGCGGGTCAAAGAGCACTCCGGCGTCGATCTCGAATGGGAGATCAAGCGGATCGGGGTCGCGACATAACGCTTGCTTTACCGGACTTCACCCACGTTCGCGAGCAACGGCGGCGACGGTCGATGACGGCGACTTTGCAAGAACCGAGAGAATAGACTATCCTCGCGCGGAGGATGTGACAGAAATTTATTCGCCCGTTAGGAGTCGTGAGCGTCGAAACCAAGTCCTATGGAGAGAAGGCCATGAAGGAAAGCAATCGACCGGGTAACATCAGCCGCCGCGATACGATCCGGCTGCTTCCCATGAGTGCGACCCTTGTCGCGGGCGCCGTCATCGCGGGCGCAATTCCCAGTGCGGCATGGGCGGCGGTTTCCGCGCCGTGCGGAGATGCGGCTCATAGCGGGCAACGCTCGGCCGATACGACGCAAGATCTGGCGAAATTGGCAGCCGAGCACTTCGAGCCGCTTGTCGGCGAGACATTCACCATCGGCGACAATGAGGTGACGCTCAGAGACGTCCGCCGCGGACCCAAGACGGGCTCGCATTTTCGCCAGCAGTTCGCCGTTGTCTTCGACGCGCCGCCACAGCTGTCGATCCAGCCCGAGCCGTTGCCGGTATCACACCCGGCCATTGGCCGGCATGACCTTCTGGTCAGCCAGATCATTGACGGCAGGGCGCTCGAAATCTGCTTTTCTTGAGCAGAGAAACGGCTCCGGTCTGTTCATCGATCGCGGCGAGGCAATCTGGCTCAATTCATGAACCGGCGCGCCGCCCCGGTGCTGCGGCGAGGTTTGGGCACGGCGCGTAACGCCGGCGCCATGCCGGTCGTCTGCCGCAGGTCCGAGGCTTACCGGTTTCAGGATTAATTCCGAGACTCTCGACGTTTCGCCAATTGTGGATTCTATTGGTGACCCAGCGAATCAACCGTACCGGCACGCGGTACCGGGCTGGGGCATGACAAAGCACGTCGCCGTTCTGATGGGAGGCTGGTCGGCAGAGCGCGACATTTCATTGCGCTCGGGCCAGGCCTGCGCCGATGCACTCGCCCGCCTCGGCTATCGTGTGACGCCGATCGATGCCGGGCGCGACGTCGCGGCGGCGCTGACGGCGATCAAGCCCGACGTCGCGCTCAACGTGCTGCACGGCCGGCCCGGCGAGGATGGCACGCTGCAAGGCGTGCTGGAAATCCTCGGCATTCCCTACAGCCATTCCGGCGTCTTGGCGTCCGCGCTCGCCATGCAGAAGGATTTTGCCAAGGCGCTGTTCCGCGCCGCCGGCGTCCCGGTTGCCGAGGATATCGTGGCGTCGCGGTTCGAAGCGGGGCGCCGCCACCTGATGCCGCCGCCCTATGTGGTCAAGCCGATCGCGGAAGGCTCGAGCGTCGGCGTCTTCATTGTCACCGAGGACCATCCGCATCCGCCGCAGGAGCTTTACCGCGACGACTGGCCGTTCGGCGACAAGGTCATGGTCGAGCGCTACATCCCGGGCAAGGAACTGACCTGCGCGGTGTTCGACGACCGGCCGCTCGACGTCATCGAGATCGTGCCGGCGACGCGATTCTACGATTACGAAGCGAAATATGCCGCCGGCGGCTCCAAACACCTGCTGCCGGCGCCAATTTTACCAAATGTTTACCAGGAAGTCCGAAGACTCACACTGGCTGCCCATAGTGCGCTCGGCTGCCGCGGCGTGAGCCGCGCCGACTTTCGCTACGACGATCGGGGGACGGGAAAGCTGGTCTGTCTTGAGGTCAATACACAGCCGGGCATGACCGAGACATCGCTCGTTCCCGAGCTTGCTGCCTACGCGGGCATCACCTTCGATGAGCTGGTGCGATGGATGGTGGAGGACGCCTCGACCAACCGCTGATGCGGTCGGGGCCAGGGGTGGAAGCAGCGGTGGAACAGGCCGGCACGTCGTTTGACGCGCCGCCCCTTCCGCGCGCCGAAAACGATCTTCGCCGCGGCCGCACCGAGCGCCTGGCGTGGCTGGCTTCCCGTGGCCGGTTGATGGGGCGCTGGGCTTTGCGGACCGTGTGGTTGCCGCCGCCCGGCGTCGGCGTCGCCGCGTCGGTGCTTCTTCTCGCTGCTACGCTCGGCTACGGCGTCTTCGCCGGCGGCCACGTCATTGCGATCGTCGACTGGTTGAAGGATGCCCGCGACAGCGCCGCGAACGCCGCCGGCTTTCGCATCGCGGCCATTTCGCTCAGCGGACCCAAGGAAGTCAGCCGCGAAGAGATTCTCACCACTGCCGGCGTAACCGGGCGCGCCTCGCTGTTGTTCCTCGATGCCGCCGCGGCGCGGACACGGCTATTGGCGAATCCCTGGATCGCCGATGCGGCGGTTCTCAAGCTCTATCCGGACCGCTTGCAGATCACCATCACCGAGCGGCAGGCTTTCGCGCTGTGGCAGAAGGACGGCCGCGTCAGCGTCATCGCCGCCGACGGCACCGTGCTCGAACCCTTCGTCGAGAACCGTTATCTCGGGCTGCCGCTAGTGGTTGGGCGCGGCGCGCAGCGCCAGGCCAAAGATTTCCTCGCCATCGTCGACCGTTACCCCGACATTCGCTCGGCGGTGCGCGCCTCGGTGTTGGTGGCGGAACGGCGCTGGAATCTGCGGCTCAGCAACGGCATCGACGTGCGCTTGCCGGAAGCCAATGTCGAGCAGGCGCTCGACCGGCTGGTTGCGCTCGACCGTGACAAGAAGCTCTTGTCGCGCGACATCGTCGCCGTCGATCTGCGGCTGCCCGACCGCGTCACCGTGCGGCTGTCCGATGCCGCGGCCCAGGCCCGCGACGACGCGCTCAAGGACAAGAAAAAGAAAAAGGCGGGCGACGCATGAGCGCCCTGCATTACGGCCTCACTCCGAAGATGAAGCCGATCTCGCCGCGGCGCAGCGCTCTTGTTGCCGCGCTTGATATCGGTTCCAGCAAGGTCGCTTGCCTGATTGCGCGGCTGCGCCCGCATGCTCCGCAGCAGGTCCTGACCCGAAGGAGCCACGCCATCGAGGTGATCGGCTTCGGCCATGCCGGCGCCCGCGGCACCAAGGGCGGCGGCGTGGTCAATCTGGCGCAGGCCGAGGAAGCCATTCGCCAGGCCGTGGATGGCGCCGAGCGCACCGCGTCGGTCGAGATCGAGTCGGTGGTGCTGTCGATATCGGCCGGCCGGCTGGCCAGCGAGTTGTTCGCCGCCGAGATCGACATCGCCGGCGCCGCCGTCTCCGCAGGCGACATCGCGCGCGTGCTCGCCGCCGGCAACCGGCATTCGATGCGCGACGGCCGCGCCGTGCTGCATTCGCTGCCGATCGGCTTTTCGATCGACGGCAGCAACGGCATCCGCGATCCGCGCGGCATGCTGGGTCGCCGGTTCGGCGTCGACATGCATGTCGCCACCACCGACGTCGCGGCGGCGCGCATTCTGATGCTCGCGGTCGAGCGTTGCCATCTCGCCGTCGAGGCCATGGTCGCAAGCCCCTACGTCGCCGGCTTGTCGGTGCTGGCCGACGACGAAGCCGATCTCGGCGCGGCGGTCGTCGACATGGGCGCCGGCACGACGACGATGGCGGTATTCGTCGGCGGCCGCTTCATTCATTCGGAAGGATTTGCGCTCGGCGGAATGAACGTCACGCTCGACATCGCGCGCGGGCTCAACGCCAGCATCGCCGACGCCGAGCGAATCAAGACATTTTATGGCAGTGTGCTCGTCGGTGGATCGGACGAACGCGACATGATCACGGTGCCGCCGATCAGCGCCGAGGAGCGCGAGCAGGCGCAATTCGTGCCGCGGGCGGCGCTGGTGCACATCATCAAGCCGCGCGTCGAGGAAATCCTGGAAATGGTGCGCGACCGGCTCGCGGCATCCCCGTTCGCCGCCGAGCCGCGCGGTCGCGTGATCCTGACTGGCGGGGCGAGTCAGCTCACCGGATTGCCGGAGCTTGCGGCCCGCATTCTCGGCCGCCCGGTACGGATCGGGCGGCCGCTGGGCATCGCCGGTCTGCCGGACGCGGCCAAGGGCGCAGCCTTTGCCGCGGCGACCGGGCTCCTCGTCTACCCGCAAGCGGCGCATCTCGAGCATTTCGAAACACGCGGTAAGCGGTACCTGATGACTGGCACGGGCGGCTATTTCGCCCGCGTCGGACAATGGCTTCGCGAGAGTTTCTGATGGCCCCCGGATTCGAAGCCAAGAAGTTACGAGTGACATCCCAACGGCCGGTGGCGGATCGGCCGGGGCCGGGCGTCGTCGTCGCCCGCGCATGAAAGAAGAGGCAAGCAAATGACCATCAATCTGAGAATCCCCGACATCCGTGAGCTGAAGCCGCGCATCACCGTGTTCGGCGTCGGCGGCGCCGGCGGCAATGCCGTCAACAACATGATCACCGCCGGCCTGCAGGGCGTCGATTTCGTGGTGGCGAATACCGATGCGCAGGCGCTCACCATGTCGAAGGCCGAGCGCATCATCCAAATGGGCGCGCAGGTGACCGAAGGCCTCGGCGCCGGTTCGCAGCCCGACGTCGGCCGCGCCGCCGCCGAAGAAGTGATCGACGAAATTCGCGACCACCTTTCCGGCGCGCATATGGTGTTCGTCACCGCGGGCATGGGCGGCGGCACCGGCACCGGAGCGGCGCCGATCATCGCCAAGGCGGCGCAGGAGATCGGCATTCTGACTGTCGGCGTCGTCACCAAGCCGTTTCATTTCGAAGGCCAGCGGCGCATGCGCATCGCCGAAGGCGGCATTGTCGAACTGCAGAAGTGCGTCGACACGCTGCTCATCATTCCCAATCAGAACCTGTTCCGGGTGGCGAACGAGAAGACGACCTTTGCCGATGCGTTCGCGATGGCCGATCAGGTGCTCTATTCCGGCGTCGCCTGCATCACCGATCTGATGGTGAAGGAGGGCCTGATCAATCTCGACTTCGCCGACGTCCGCGCGGTGATGCGCGAAATGGGCAAGGCGATGATGGGCACCGGCGAGGCCGAGGGCGAGAAGCGCGCGCAGACGGCGGCGGAGGCGGCGATCTCCAATCCGCTGATCGACGATGCCTCGATGAAGGGTGCCAAAGGGCTCCTCATCTCCATCACCGGCGGCCGCGACCTGACGCTCTACGAGGTCGACGAAGCGGCAACGCGGATCCGCGGCGAGGTCGACCAGGATGCCAACATCATCGTCGGCGCGACCTTCGATGAGAGTCTCGACGGCATCATCCGCGTTTCGGTGGTCGCAACCGGGATCGACAACGCCTTGGTGCACCGGCCGGCGGTGTCGGCGGCGGAGGCGCGGATCGCGGAGGTCGCGCAGCGGCTGCGCGCCGACAACGAGCGGCTGGCGGAACGCATCGAACGAACGGAGTCGTCCCGACCGGTAGCGGCCGCACCGGCCGTTGCGGCGCCGGCTTCCGTCAACGCCTCGATCGAATCCGCCAAGGCGGCGGTCGCCGCGGCGCTGCTGCCGCAGTGCGCGGGGCAAGAGGTCACCATCCGACCGCTCGGCCCCAAGCCGTCGTTGTTTATCGATCCGCCTGCAAGCGGGCCGGAGCAGCACGAGCCGGAGGCGTTTATTCCGCCGCAGCCGGAACGGCTGCCGCAGCGCGCGCTGCGTATGCCGCGGATCGATGAGCTGCCGGTTCCGGCGCAGAACGAGATTCGCGCCCGGCGCGGCGAGCTCGCGCCGGAGGAGCACCCGGAGAAACGCCGGATGACCTTGCTGCAGCGGTTGGCGGCGGTCGGTCTGGGCCGTCGCGAGCCGGAGGCAGAAGAACCGCTGCCAAGCTCGCGCGCCGCACCGAGTGCGCCAGGCGCGCCGATGCCGGCGCAACCCGCGGCCGAACGGCTTGCCGGACGCCCGCAGCCGCGCGCTGAATCGCGCCCGGACCCGGTTTCCGACTATGCCAAACGTGCTGCGCCGCAGGGGCTGGACCAGCACGGCCGGCAGGCCCCTGTGCATAACCGCAGCGAGGAGGACCAGCTCGACATTCCGGCCTTCCTGCGCCGGCAGGCGAATTAAGCCACGCTAAATCGGCCGCAAATCGGCGACCGGTCAGCCGCCGCCCTGCGCGGCGGCTGGCGCCGATCCGCGCGATCAAGCTGTTGAATTTGCAGCTCTATCCGCAGCGCAGGAAGCTGATGGTCGGTGCCGTTTTGGAGCTGCAGACGGCGGATTTTGGCCCCTGCCAGACGGCTCTTGCGGCATCTTGCTGACAAGAGTGCGGCCGGAAAGAGGTAACAGTCGGTAAGAAACAGTGAATTGGCCGGAAACCATGTCGCCGGTATGGTCTCAGCCCATCGGAGGGGATCCGTGTTGGGGTACTCCGGGGGTCTGGCGAAAAGGCTCCTTTGTACAAACCTTCGCGTCCCTCAGTTGGGGTTGGCTCGATTGCTCAGGCACTCCGGCTATGAGGTGTAGGACGAGGGCATGACGAGGGGCATGCAAGCTGGCAGGCAGACGACCCTGCGCGAGCAAGTCACTATTGCCGGCATCGGCGTACATTCCGGTTCGCCAGTCACCGTAACGCTGCATCCGGCCGAGGCTGGTACCGGCGTGGTGTTCTGGCGTTGCGGCAGTGACGGCCAGAGAGACCGCGAACTTCCCGCCAATTTCCGTTCCGTCACGGCGACCGAATTCGCCACCGTGCTCGGCGATCAGAGCGGCCCGGCCGTATCGACCACCGAACATGTGCTCGCCGCCTTGTACGGCCTTGGCGTCGATAACGCCGTGGTCGAGGTCGACGGCCCCGAAGTCCCGATCATGGACGGCAGCGCCGCGCCGTTCGTCGAGGCGATCGACCAGGTTGGCATTGCGACAATGTCGGCGCCGCGCCGCTACATCAAGGTGCTGAAGCCGATCCGGGTCAACGCGGACGGCTGCTACGGCGAGCTGCGGCCGCACTGGCGCGGCCTGCGCGTCGAAACCGAAATCGAATTCGATCACCCGCTGATCGGGCGTCAGCGATTCGCCATTGATGTTGAGCCGGATCGGTTCCGCCGCGAGCTGGCGCGCGCGCGAACCTTCGGCTTCATGCGCGATGTCGCCAAGCTCTGGAGCGCGGGCTATGCGCTCGGCGCCTCGTTCGAGAATACCGTCGTGGTTGCGGAGAACCGCGTCCTCAATGCGGAGGGCGTGCGCTTTCCCGATGAGTTCGTCCGCCATAAGGCGGTGGACGCCATTGGCGACCTGGCGCTTGCCGGCGCGCCGCTGATCGGCGCCTATCGGTCGGTGCGCGGCGGCCATAAGCTCAATCATGCGGTGGTCACCGCATTGATGGCCGATTCGAGCGCCTGGGCCTATGGCGAGATGGAGGAGCCGGCGCGCCGCGCGCGCGGGCACGCCGATCTCGCGGTGGGCTTTGCGGCGCCGGCTTACGGGCCGGACGTCTCTTGATTTACTTGACTTTTTTGCCTTAATCCCGGCCGATTGTCGGCCTATTGACCGATATGGGCGCCGAGCGCTCCCCCAACGCGCACGCGGCGCCGTTGGGAACGAACGCGTCGGCGGGACGGGATTTTCATCACGCTCATGATGTTGCGGCTACGAGGATCGCGGAGATCCGGTTGCAGGCTGCGTGCGCTGGCCGGACTTGTTGCGCTGGCGTTCTTCGCCGCGCCGCTGATCGGCTGCAGCATATTCAATAAGGACGACGACCACATCCCCGACGATCCCGCCGACAAGCTCTATAACGAGGGGCTTTTCCTGCTCAACAACAAGCAGGACTACCAGGGCGCGGCGAAGAAATTCGACGAAGTGGATCGCCAGAATCCGTATTCCGACTGGGCGCGCAAAGCGCTGTTGATGTCGGCCTACTCGTATTATCAGGCGCAGAAATACGACGACTGCGTCAACTCCGCCAAACGCTACGTGACGCTGCATCCCGCCAGCCCGGATGCGGCCTATGCCCAATATCTGATCGGCGCCTCCTATTACGACCAGATTCTCGACGTCACCCGCGATCAGGCGCGCGCCGACAAAGCCGTCAACGCGCTGCAAGAGGTGGTGCGCAAATATCCGGATACCGAATATGCCGTCAGCGCCAAGAAAAAGATCGATCTGGCGCGGGACCAGCTCGCCGGCAAGGAGATGGAGATCGGCCGCCAATACATGAAGCAGCGCGCTTTCACCGGCGCCATCAACCGCTTCAAAGTGGTGGTGACCCAGTATCAGACCACGCGCGAGGTCGAGGAAGCGCTGGAGCGCCTGACCGAGGCTTATATTTCGCTCGGCATTTTGGATGAGGCGCAGACCGCGGCCGCCGTGCTCGGTCACAATTTTCCCGATAGTCCGTGGTACAAGGACGCCTACAAGCTGGTGAAATCCGCCGGCGGCGAGCCCAACGAGAACAAGGAATCCTGGATGAGCCGCGCGTTCAAGGGGCTGGGCTGAGCGCCTGACGGGGGAGCGGGAAGACGCTAGTATCCGGCGTAATTGGGGATTCGCCGTTTCACGGCGATCCGGCATGACGCGCAAAGCATCCTCCGGCAACCGTATCATTCATGCTCGCCCGACTTTCCATCCGCGACATCATCCTGATCGATCGCCTGGACATCGATTTCGGCTCCGGTCTCGCTGCGCTGACCGGCGAAACCGGCGCCGGCAAATCGATCCTGCTCGACGCCTTCGGGCTGGCGCTCGGCGCGCGCGGCGAGGCGGCGCTGGTGCGCCATGGCGCCGAGCAGGGACAGGTGACTGCCGCCTTCGAGGTCGCCAAAGGCCATCCGGCGCGCCGCGTGCTGGCCGCCAACGACCTTGTTGCCGACGTTGACGACGAGCTGATTGTCCGCCGGGTGCAATTCGCCGACGGCCGCACCCGCGCCTTCATCAACGATCAGCCGGTCAGCGTGCAGGTGCTGCGTGCGCTCGGCGCGGCCTTGGTGGAAATCCACGGCCAGCACGATGAGCGCGCCTTCGTCGAGGCGGCGACGCACCGCGCGCTGGTCGACGCTTTCGGCGGCATCGAGGGCGACGCTGCCGCGGTGAGCCGCCTCTGGCATGAGCATCGCGCGCGCAAAGCCGCGGTCGAGGCGCATCGCGCCGATGTCGAGCGTGCGCAGCGCGAGGCCGAATGGCTTCGCCACGCGGTCGACGAACTTTGCCGTCTGGCGCCGGAAACCGGCGAGGAGACGGTGCTCGCCGAGCGGCGCGCCGCCATGATGCAGGCGGAAAAGGCCGCCGAGGATTTGCGGGCGACGCATGAGGCCATCAGCGGGCCGCAATCGCCGGTGCCGCCGCTGGCGACCGCGGTGCGCCGCCTCGAGCGCCGCGCGGCGCAGGCGCCGGCGCTGATCGCGCCGGTGGTGAAGGTGCTCGACGCCGCGCTGTCGGCGCTCGACGAGGCCCGCACCCATCTAGAGCAAGCGCTCGGCGTCGCGCACTACGATCCGCAGGAGCTCGAACGCATCGAGGAACGGCTGTTCGCGCTGCGCGCGGCGGGGCGCAAGTACAATGTACCGATCGATGAGCTGGCGGCGCTGGCGCGCCGCTACGAGGACGATCTGGCGCTGATCGACGCCGGCGCCGAGCGGCTGATGGCGCTGGAGCAGGAGGCGCAGGCGGCGGCGGCGCGTTACCGGGAGGCGGCGCAGGCGCTGTCGGCGGCGCGGGCGCGCGCGGCGCAGGCGCTCGACAAGGCGGTCAATGCCGAATTAAAGCCGCTCAAGCTCGAGCGCGCGCAATTTTCCACGCAAATCGAGGCCGAGGGCGAAGGGCCGGAGGGTCTCGATCGCATCGAGTTCTGGGTGCGCACCAATCCCGGCACCCGGCCGGGTCCGCTGATGAAGGTCGCCTCCGGCGGCGAACTGGCGCGCTTCCTGCTCGCCCTCAAGGTCGTGCTCGCCGACCGCGGCTCGGCGCCGACCTTGATCTTCGACGAGATCGACACCGGCGTCGGCGGCGCCATTGCCGACGCCATCGGCGTCCGCTTGGCGCGGCTCGCGTCCGGCGTGCAGGTCATCGCGGTGACGCATGCGCCGCAAGTGGCGGCGCGCGCCGACCGGCATTATCTCATCACCAAGGACGCGCTGGCCAAGGGCAAGCGGGTGGCGACCCGTGTCGTCGAGCTTAAAGCGGAGCGCCGCCGCGAGGAGATCGCGCGCATGCTCGCCGGCGCCGAGATCACCGCCGAAGCCCGCGCCGCCGCCGAACGTTTGATCCGCGCGGCCGGTTGAGTTGACGCCCGATCATGCCACGCCGCGACAAGAACGAAACGCCCGTCGAGCATCTCACGGAAAAGCAGGCCAAGGCCGAGCATGCGCGGCTCGCCGCGGAAATTGCCGAGCATGACCGGCGCTATTACCAGGAAGACGCGCCGACGGTCTCCGATGCCGAATACGACCGGCTGCGGCAGCGCTATGCCGCGATCGAGGCGCGCTTTCCGCAGCTGCGCACGCTGGAAAGCCTGACCCAGCGCGTGGGCGCGGCGCCGGCGGCACGTTTCGCCAAGGTCCGCCACGCAGTGCCGATGCTGTCGCTCGACAACGCCTTCGCCGAGCAGGATGTCATCGATTTTGTCGCCCGCATCCGCCGCTTCCTGCGGCTCGGCGACGACGAGGCGATCGCCTTTTCCGCCGAGCCGAAGATCGACGGCCTGTCGATGTCGTTGCGTTACGAACATGGCGAACTGGTCAGCGGCGCGACGCGCGGCGACGGCGAAATGGGAGAGGACGTCACCGCCAACGTCAAGACGCTGAAGGACATCCCGCATCGGCTCAAGCGCAAATCCGTGCCGGCGGTGTGCGAGGTGCGCGGCGAAATCTATATGACCAAACAGGCGTTCCTGGCGCTCAACCAGCGCCAGGCCGCAAGCGGCGGCCAAGTGTTCGCCAATCCGCGCAATTCGGCGGCCGGCTCGCTGCGGCAGAAGGACCCTTCGATCACCGCCGCGCGGCCGCTCGGCTTCTTCGCCTATGGCTGGGGCGAGATGAGTGACATGCCGGCGGACACCCAGACCGGCATGATCAAGTGGTTCGAAAGCTGCGGCTTCACCACCAACCCGCTGACCAGATTGTGCCGCTCGGTCGAAGAGCTGCTGGCATTCCATCGCGCGATCGAGGCGCAGCGCGCCACGCTCGATTACGACATCGACGGCGTGGTCTATAAGGTCGACCGGCTCGACTGGCAGCAGCGCCTCGGCTTTGTCTCGCGCTCGCCGCGCTGGGCGATCGCGCACAAATTCCCCGCCGAGAAGGCGACGACCATCGTCAAGGACATCGAGATCCAGGTCGGCCGCACCGGCGCGCTGACGCCGGTGGCCAAGCTCGAGCCGGTGACCGTCGGCGGCGTCGTGGTACAGAACGCAACGCTGCACAATTTCGACGAGATCGCGCGGCTCGACGTCCGCATCGGCGATACGGTGACGATCCAGCGCGCCGGCGATGTCATTCCCCAGGTTCTCGGCGTCGTGCCGGCGAAGCGGCCGCGCGGTGCCAAACCCTACGCGGTTCCGAAAAAGTGCCCGTGCCATCTGCATACCGACATCGTGCGCGAGCAGACGGCGGCCGGCGAAGAAGGCGCGATCGCCCGCTGCACCGGCGAGCTCGCCTGCCCCTATCAGACCATCGAGCACCTCAAGCACTTCGTCTCCCGCCGCGCCTTCGATATCGATGGCCTCGGCGAGAAGCAGATCGAGTTCTTCTACGAGCAGGGATGGATAAAGGAGCCCGCCGATATCTTCACGCTGCAAGAGCGCAACAGCAAAATCCATCTCGAAGAGGTGGAGGGTTTCGGCGAAACCTCGGTGCGCAATCTGTTCGGCGCCATCGAAGCGCGGCGCGAAATTCCGCTGGAGCGGTTCATCTACGCGCTCGGCATCCGGCATGTCGGTGAGACGACCGCGGTCGCGCTCGCGCGCGGCTATGGCAGCTGGGATGCCTTCCTGGCGGCGTGCCTGAAGCTTGTCGAGGGCGACGAGGAGACCAAGCTGGAAATGGATGCGCTTGATCAGATCGGCGATACGGTGATCGAAAGCTTGCGCGATTATTTCGGCGAGGCGCACAACCGCCGGCGCGTCGAGCGGCTGGCGGGAGAGGTCCGTATCCGCGATGCCGAGCGGCCGCGCGCCGATTCCGCGGTCGCCGGTAAGACTGTCGTCTTCACCGGGGCGCTGGAGACGATGACGCGCGACGAGGCCAAGGCGATGGCGGAACGGCTCGGCGCCAAGGTCGCCGGTTCAGTCTCCAAAAAGACCGATTACGTGGTCGCCGGTCCCGGCGCCGGCTCCAAGCTCGCGGAGGCGAAAAAGCTCGGCGTCGCGGTGCTCACCGAGGACGAGTGGGCGAAACTGATTCGCTAGCGCCGGTCATCGTCGCGGCAGCGGTGCGGTGGCTCCGAGCAGCCAGGCCCGCGTGTGTATATCCACCTGTGAAGCGATCATTTCGAGGACGCGCGCGTGATAGGCGTTGAGCCATGCGGTCTCCTCGGCGGTCAGCATCGCCGGCTCGATGAGGCGCTTGTCGATCGGGGCGAGCGTCAGCGTCTCGAACGCGTTGAGCGGTTTTTCCGCATCCGCCACCGCCGCGGCCTCCGTCACCAGCAGCAAATTTTCGATGCGGATGCCGTAGGCGTTGCTGCGGTAGTAGCCGGGCTCGTTGGAAAGAATCATGCCGCGCTTCAACGGCGCGTTGCCGAGCTTGGAGATGCGCGCCGGCCCTTCGTGCACCGAGAGGTAGCTGCCGACGCCGTGGCCGGTGCCGTGATCGAAATCGAGTCCGGCCTGCCAGAGATATTGCCGCGCGAACGGATCGAGCTGCGCGCCGGTGCTGCCGTCGGGAAACACCGCGCGGGCGATGGCGATGTGGCCCTTGAGCACGAGGGTGAATTTTCGCCGCATGTCGGCGGTCGGCGGCCCGACGGCGATGGTGCGGGTGATGTCGGTGGTGCCGTCCTCGTACTGGCCTCCGGAATCGAGCAGAAACAGCTCGCCCGGCGCGATGCGGCGATTGCTCTTGCGGGTCACCCGGTAATGCACGATGGCGCCGTCCGGCCCGGCGCCGGCGATGGTGGGAAACGACACGTCCTTGAGCAGGCCGGTATCGCGGCGAAAGCTCTCCATCGCCTGCACCGCGTCGATCTCGGTCAAGGTGCCGCGCGGCGCTTCGCGGTCGAACCAGGCGAGGAAGCGCGTCACCGCCACGCCGTCGCGCAGTTGCGCCGCGCGCGCGCCGGCGATTTCGACCGGGTTCTTCACCGCCTTCATCGGCGCCAGCGGATCGGGGCCGCGCACGACCTCGCCGCCGTTCTCGACGATCAGCCGCGCGACCGCCTCGGGACAGCTGCTCGGGTCGAGCCGCACGGCGCGATGCTCTTTGCCGAGCGTGAGGAGATCGCGCTCGAAGGCGGCGCTCGGCCGTATTTCGGCGATCTCTTCGAGCCGCTGGCGGATGTCGCTTGAGAGCTTGCGCAGGTCGACGAACAGCGCCGGGCGGCCCTCCTTCGGGATCGCGGCGAAGGCGAGCGCCACCGGCGTGTGCGGAACGTCGCTGCCGCGGATGTTGAACAGCCAGGAGACGGCGTGCGGGTCCGACACCATGAGCACATCGGCGGCGAGCTTGGAAAATTCCGCGCGGATGCGGGTGAGCTTGCTGTCGGTATCTTCGCCGGCGAAGCGCAGATCGTGCAGCACGATGGCGCCAAGCGGCGGCTTCGGCCGGTCGATCCAGATGGCGTCGATCGGATTGTCTTCGACCGGAACGAGGCTTGAGCGCGCGGCCGCGCAGGCTTTGGCAAGCCGCTCGGCGCTGTCGACCGTGTGCAGCCAGGGCGAATAGCCGAGCCGGGCGCCGGCCGGCAGATTGGCTTCGATCCAGGCCGGCGGCGGGTGTTCGACCAGATGCTCGATGGAGAAAATCGCGCCGTCGACTTCCTCGCGCACCTGCACCTGATAACGGCCGTCGACGAACAGCGCGGCGCGGTCGGCCAGCACGATCGCGACCCCGGCCGAGCCGGTGAAGCCGGTGAGCCAGGCCAGCCGCTCGTCGTAGGGCGGCACGTATTCGTTCTGGTAGCGGTCGGCGCGCGGCACGATGAAGCCGTCGAGCAGGCGCCGCTGCAGTTCGGCGCGCAGCGCCGCAACGCGCGGTGCACTGGCGCGGCGGTCGGCATGATCGTCGAACGATTGGAACAAGGCCTCGAACATGCGCGGCAATGTAGGGCATGATCCCGCAAAGGGGAAACCGGTTTTCGAAAAAATCCCGGCCAAACAAAAGGCTAGATCGGGGTCCTTCGCCGCCGCGTGCGGTGGGCGAGCACCAGCGTGGTCCAGCCGTCAAGGTCGATGCGTCGTTCGAGGACGAGCGGCCGGTACGCCGCCATCGCCGCGTTGGCCTGCGCCGGCAGCAGGCCGGAGACGACAATGCGGCCGCCTGGTGCCAGCAGTCTTTTGAGCGGCGCCGCGATGCGCTGCAGCGGGCCGAGCAGAATGTTGGCAAAGACAAGATCGTACGGCGCGCCGTGGCGGATGCTTCCGGCGGTAACGCCGTCCGCCTTCACGACCTGCACCGTCGCGCCCACTTGGTTGAGGCGGGCGTTGGCGTGGGCGACGCGGACGGCGCTGGCGTCGATGTCGGTCGCCAGCACGCGCCGGCGGAGCGCGCGGGCGGCGGCGATGGCGAGGACGCCGCTGCCGGTGCCGAGGTCGAGGATGCGCTGACCGCGACGTTCTTGGGGTAGCGACTTGCAAAGCCCGTCGAGCGCAAGGAGACAGCCGCGCGTGGTGCCGTGATGGCCGGTGCCGAAGGCGAGCGCCGCCTCGATTTCGATGCCGATGCGGTTGACCGGGATGCGGGCGCGGTCGTGGGCGCCGTGGACGACAAAACGGCCGGCCACGACCGGCGCCAGGCCGGAAAGACTCTCGCGGACCCAGTCCGTCGTCTTGACGCGCGCGAAGGTCAGGGCCCGGGCCGCCGTGAACCCGGCGGCGCTTGCAACCACCGCACGCACGGCCTTGCGGTCGGGCGGCGCGCGGAAATGAATGGCGACCTGCCAGCGCCCGCCGCCGGCTTCAAACAGGCTTACGGCGACATCGTCGGCGGCGAAGCTTTCGGCGAGGAGATCGGCCAGTCGGCGCGCGGTCTGTTCATCGGTTTCCAGGCGGGCAACCGAGGTCGCGAGTGGGTCGGCGGCTGGGCGGGAAACCATTGATCTACTTTATGTTTCTGGATTCATACCCGCAATTCACCACCGCAGGCACAAATAAAGCTGCGACGCATGGGGCAAACGATGTCCACATCATGATACCCCGCTCATCCACAGCATTATCCACGATCAGTTCAGGGCTGGCGTGCGCACCTCTGTCCCGGCTTTCTTTGCGCCGAAACTGACGGTGGCAGATTGCAAATTTCCGTTCAGCGAAGGGGCGCCAAGACCTTCAAATCTCGCACCGCATTGACATGACGAATCAGTTACAGTGCCAATGATTCTCAAGTTCGCAATGCGTGTGGGCCGCGAGCGCTGCGAACTTCGGACCAACGCCAAGGGCAGGATGCTTGATCGGGCCGCTTTGGGAGAAATCGCATGAACGTTGTGGTCTTCGCTTCGCGCAAGGGCGGGTCGGGCAAGAGCACGCTAGCGGCGCACTTGGCCGCGCACGTCCACAGACCGTCGCGGCCCTGTCTGCTGATTGACTCCGATCCGCAGGGCTCGCTCACGCTCTGGCACAAGCTGCGCAACGCCGAGGATCTGCCGCTGCGGACCACGCAGCGCGGCATTCCCGATATCGTCAAGGCGGCCAAGAACGACGGCATCGACTGGGTGTTGATCGACACGCCGCCGAACATGTCGGCCTGCGTCACCGATGCGATGCGGGCCGCGACCATCGTCGTGGTGCCGTGCCGGCCCGGCATATTCGATCTCGATGCGGTCAGGGAGACCGTGTCGTTCGCCCGGCAGTCGCGCCGGCCTTACGCGGTCGTCATCAATGGCGCGCCGCCGCGGCGGCAGGATGTCGAATCGCCGATGGTGACGCAGGCGCGGGAAAGCCTGGGCAAGCTGAACATTCCGGTGTGGGGCGGCCAGATCACGCAGCGGGCGAATTTCTCGCTGGCGCTGGGCGACGGCGAAGGCGCCAAGGAATACGACGCCGAGTCGCAGGCGGCCGGCGAAATCAGCCGGCTGTGGGCGGCGATCGAAAAATCGGTCAAGGCGATCCACGGCGTCCACGAGGGCGCCGCCATGCACCGCATCGCGGCTTGATCGGAGCGCGTCCAGGAAAAGTGGGAACCGGTTTTCCGTCCGGACGCGCGACAAAATGAAAGACTAATACGGATTGTACGGCCGCAGCACGTAGTATTGCGGCGGCGGCGGTTGCGGCGGCAGGTAGGCCGGCTGCCCGTCATAATAAGGCTGCGGCTGGCCGTAATAGGGTTGGGCCTGCCGATAATAGGTCTGCCCGTAGGGCGGCGGCTGGCCGTAATCGGGCGCGATCTGCATCGGCTGCGCCGCGGTTTCCTCGACCGGCGCACGCCGCCGCGCCACCGCCGGGCTTTGCCCCGCGGGCGTGTAGCCGGAAATCACCACCGCCGTGTTGGCCATGCCTTCCGCCTTGATCAGCTGGAACAGCGTCGCCGCATGGTCCGGCGCCAGCCGCACGCAGCCATGCGACACCGGCAGGCCGAGATGCTTGACGTCGAAGAAGCCGTGGATGGCGTGGCCCTTCATGTCGAAGAAGATCGTATGCGGCATCGGCGCGTTGTCCCATTCCTGGGACAGATGGTCGGCGTCCATGCGGTTGACCTTGAAGGTGCCGTTCGGCGTGTCGTAGCCGGCGCGTCCGGTCGAGACCGGCCAGACATAGCGCGGCGCGCCGTCGACCGCGACCGACATCTGCTGGGTGGTCTTGTCGATGGTGACGACGATGTTGGCGCGCGCCAGCGAGGCACACGGGATCGCCAGCGCCGCGGCCAGAAGCGAGGCGGGGAGGAAAAAACCGAAACGCATGAACACACCCGATGGGATAACGCGACAATCGCCTTGATCTGAGAAGTGTCTCGCAAGCAATTGGTTCAAATCAAGCGTGTCGTTGCGCCGAAGCAGCAAGATGGTGAACGACCCGGACGAAATGTTGAATGAAATGCGGCAGGAATCGTTATCGCGGCGTCCTCATCACGATTGCGTGGGTGAAGCGACGCGCCGGACGGACGCCCTAGTGCGAGATGACTTATCTTCGAATCGTCATCCCGCTCTAAGTTCTTGTTTTATCGCGCGTCCGGACGGAAAACCGGTTTCCACTTTTCCTGGACGCGCTCTAGTGCCGCTTGAAGTACTGCACCGCGCGCTCGTGCCGTTCCGCCGCGGCGCGGCTGGCGAAAGTGCCGAGGTTGCGGCGCTTGCCGGTCTTCGGATTCTTCTTGCGCGAATAGAGCCGGTACTTTCCGGAGGGGAGTTTGCGGATCATCGCCGCGCCTCTAGTACCGACTATCGCTGATGAATGAGTCGTGATTCAAGGATGCATGAGCGGCATCCCCGAGGCGACGATTATCATTCTGACGGCGGAAGAACGTGCCGAGCTTGAGAGCTTGGCGCGCTCGACGA
>JBEKIC010000066.1:0-20101 GCA_050011955.1 Xanthobacteraceae bacterium | reverse complement strand
CTCGACATCGCAAAACACTGCGACCGGCACGGCAAGCGCCGTGTGCGCTTCCGCAAAGCTGGATTCTCGACCTATCTAATCGGCACGCCGTGGTCGGAAGACTTCATGCGCCAATACGCGTCGGCGCCGACGTCGCCCTAACACCCACCACACAACCCGCCCGCGCCCCTGGGTTCACGACCAGGGACGCGATGGCGCGCGTCGTACTCGACGACATGTACGACGATCGCGATCAGGCGCTTTCCCAACAATGGAAAAACCCGCCCACCGGCATCGGATCGCACGGCTTCAGCGGCGCCGCTCTGAAAGCTGGCGGAGTTGATAACGGTGCGCCGGGTATGCGACGGCATAATTACTATGCCGCCTTTGTTCTCGACCCAGACGGGAACAATATCGAGGCAGTTTTTCGTGGATAACAAACTCTCTGTGCCGAGTGATCTTACGGCATGGGGGGCCCGGTCCCCCGGATTACTCCTTCGGTATCCGATGTCGGTTGTTGGCCTAGGCTGTGTGAAAAGGTGCGCGCGAGAGAAAGACGCAGAATTGCTTTCTCTATTGTCTTCTCCCGACTGTTGTCGTCAGCGTTTTTGTTTTTCAAATTGACGATGTCGAGAAGAAATTTCTATCGGCAAATTCAATTTCGGAGTTTTCACACGGCCTGGGCCCTTAGCGACCGATATTGCGGCGCAACCGAATGTCCGCTGTTAGGGGTATAGCGACCGTGGCTGGTGCACGCTCAAAGGGGGCGATGGCCGGCGATGTTGGTTGGGGGGCGACGGCGGAAGCCTGACGTCACACAGACAAGACTTGCTAGGAAAGAGCACTTTCCTTGCCAGTTGGCCTGGCAGCCGTGGTACGCGACACATCTGCCGCTGAATGCAAAGTCTCACCGGCCGCTTCGCCCATAGTATCTCGCGAACCGATCGGCGCATGCGTTCAAGCCGCCCGCTTCCTTCATGAACGCCTTGAGTTCCGCCGCGGGCACATCGCTGTGAGAGGCATACCTTAAAGGGAAACATCATGACCACAATGGCCAAGCACATGACGGCTGCGACCAAGAAGTCAAAGCCGCTGGATCGCGCGATGAATCAGAAACGCCTCGATAAAGGTGGTGCCGCGGCTGATCGCCAGACCAGAGCCAGACCTTCATCGGTCGAAGTCGTGAGGATACGCGTCAACGATGTGAAGGTACCAAGCAAATGGCGGAGTATCAACGAGAAGAAGCTCAAACGCCTCGCTTATTCGATAAGCCAGATCGGGCTCCGGACACCGATCAGCGTCCGTAAAATGAAAGGGGGCTTTCGCCTCGTTGCCGGCCGTCACCGTTTGGAAGCTACGAAGACGCTTGGGTCGAAGCGCATCGACGCGATTGTGATGCGGGGCGACAAGCTTGACCGGCGGATTTGGCGTGACGCCGAGAACCTCGAACGTGCCGATCTCCCGGCTCTTGAGCGCGCCGAGTCGGAGGCGCGGATGGCGAAAAATTTGGCAAAAAAGGCCGCGCGACAAGCGCATCCCGGCGGGCGTCAACCGCATGACAAAGGCGATAGCAAGGCCGCTAAGATGCTGGGCGTTTCGCGCGATAATGTTCGTCGATCGAGAATGATCGCGGCCATTTCGTCCGCCGCCGAGGAGGCCGCCAAGGATGCCGGCCTCGCGGATAATGGGCGCTGCTGAAAATCGCGAAGGAACAGACGCCCGAGGCCCAAATCCACAAAGTTCGCGAACTTGCGACGCCCAAGGACGCATCGAAACCTAAACTCTCTAAGAAGGAGCGGAAGCAGTTTAATCGTTTGAAACTCACCTTTCGCGAGGCGGCAGAACATCGTCGTGCATGGAAGCGGGCGCGCAAGATCGTCCGTGATCATTTCATTGCGCGCATCCGCAAGCTGGGCCCGAACGAGTAAATATCCTCGTTCGAAAGCGAAGATCCCGCCGAGCTAATAGTCGGCGGGATTTCTTCGTCTCGGGTTCGGTGCACGGCCTGAGCAAAAAAATCGAGAGGTCATCTATTCCAAATCCGTGCCGACGCAAGCAGGCGGCGGCCCAATAGGCTACTGCACAATGACCCGCCCAACGTTTCCACCACACGATGAGATTAGGTCCGACACCCCGCTGCGGCTCGCCGTGGCAGCAGCGCTCGCGTTTCCCGATGGCTCGATGACGGCCTCGGGTCTGCGGCGGCAAGCTGCCCGTGAGCGAGCGCGAGTAATATGATGCGCTCGACCGCCCTTTCCGCCGTCCGGCCAATCCCGCGCCGCGGCCTTTCGCGTGACGAAGCCGCTATGTACATCGGCATTTCCGCTAGCAAGTTCGACGAGCTCGTACGCGACGGCCGGATGCCCGGGCCAAAGCGGATCGACGGAAGAAAGTTGTGGGACGTTCGCGCCCTCGATCTGGCCTTCGATTCGCTCCCTGATGATAATGATCAGGGGCCCGGGAACTCTTTTGACGACGCTTGGGCCCACGGTGAGCCCTCATGACATTGCTGCGGCTCAAATATGTCAAAGTTTATCGCGATCGGCATGGAACCGTACGGCGATACTTTCACAGGCGTGGGCAAAGGGACCTACCGCTGAAAGGCGAGCCGGGGACGACCGAGTTCATGCTGGCCTACCAGGCCGCACTCGGCGCGACGGCGCCTGTGGTCGATGAGACTAAGGCTGGAACCTTCGCGAGGCTCATCGCTGACTACTGCCGGTCCTCGGGGTTCGCCAACCTCAAGCCGTCATCGCAGAAGCTTTACAAGCTCGTGCTGGATCGTATTGCCGAGCGGCATGGGCATCGGCTTGTTCGGGACGCAAGGCGTAGCGACGCCCGGAAGATGGTGGAGGAGATCGGGGCCGCCAAACCGGCCATGGCAAACATCACCCGGGCGGTACTGCGATTACTGATGCAATATGCGGTCGAGACCGAATTGCGGCTCGATAACCCGGTGACGGGGCTCAAAGCTTATCGAACGGGAACCCGCCATACCTGGACGGACGATGAGCTGGCCCAATTCCAGCGACGATGGCCGTTGGGAACGCGGGAACGGCTCGCATTTGCACTGCTGCTCTACACCGGACAGCGGGCAGGCGACATTGTCAAAATGCGCCGGTCGGACATGGGTGACGGGCTGATCCGGGTGATTCAGCAGAAGACCGGCGCCGAGCTGTCGATACCCCTGCATCCCGCGCTCCTGGCTGCGATCAAGGCCGCGCCCGCCAAAGGCGTCACCCTGATCGGCGACGCCAACGGCCGTCCCATCCAACGCGCGACCCTTACGCTGATCATGCGAAAAGCGGTGGAGTTGGCTGGCCTGCCGAGCCGCTGCGTGCCACATGGCCTCCGCAAGGCGATCATGCGCCGCCTGGCCGAGAGTGGATCATCGGCAAAGGAAATCGCAGCGATTTCCGGACACCGCACCCTCAAGGAGATCGAGCGGTACACGGCGGCGGCCGATCAAGTCAGGTTGTCGAAAGCTGCAATAGCCAAGCTCAGGGGCGACAAAACGCGAACGTAAGTGTCTAACCTGGACCCGGAAAGTGTCTACCCTCCCCACCAAGACCCTGAAATTACGGAGTCTTGCCCTCATTGTCGTTAACCGCTCATTAGGGTTAACGGTCTATTGCTGACCGGCGCTGCGGCGACGGCGCGCCCCGGCGGCATGGTGCCTCTTTTGGCAGCGATCGAGATGCGTTCGACCCGATCTTGCTCTGCACGCCTGTTGGCCTCGGCCGCGCTGCTTGCTTTGGTTGCCGCGGCAACGGCCGGATGCCAGACGACGCAGAGTACGCAGAGTACCGAGACAACCGGCTCGCTGCCGCTCGCGTCGGCCGATCGCCCCGAAACCGAAGTGCGGCACGACGTCGAAGTCTACGGGCAGCAATATCGCGCCAATCCGACGAACCGCGACGTGGCGCTGCACTACGCGCAGGCGCTGCGCGTAACCGGACAGCGCGCTCAGGCGGTCGCCGTCCTCGAGCGCGCTTCGCTGGAGAACCCGCACGATAAGGCCGTGCTCGGCGCCTACGGGCGCGCGCTGGCCGAAGCCGGCGATTATAACCAGGCCCTGGAAGTGTTGGGCCGCGCCCACTCGCCGGACCAGCCCGACTGGCACATCCTGTCCGCGCAGGGCGCCGTGCTCGACCAAATGGGCCGTCATGCCGATGCGCAGCGCTACTACCTGACCGCACTCAAGATCGTTCCGGATGAGCCGTCCGTGCTGTCGAATCTCGGGCTATCCTATGCGCTGGCGAAGGATCTCTCCAACGCCGAGGCGACCTTGCGCCGCGCCGCGGCACGGCGTCCGGTCGATCCGCGGGTGCGGCAGAACCTCGCGCTGGTGGTCGGCCTGCAGGGCCGCTTCGCCGACGCCGAAGCCATCGCCCGCGCCGATTTGCCGCCGGATGAAGCCGCCGCCAATGTCGCCTATCTGCGGCAGATGCTCGCGCACCGCAGCGAGCTGCGCAACCCGAAGGACGCGCACCCGCCGAGCGGCCCGACCTGATCTCTGTTGCTTGCCGGCAGGCGTGTGCGGCGCATCTAATGCTGCAGCGCCAGCACGCGGATCGCGGCCGGACCGAGAATGACGATGAACAGCACCGGCAGGAAGAACAAGATCATCGGCACCGTGAGTTTCGGCGGCAGGGCCGCGGCCCGCTTCTCGGCTTCGGACATGCGCATGTCGCGATTCTCCTGCGCCAGCACCCGCATGGTCGCGCCGAGCGGCGTGCCGTAGCGTTCCGATTGCTGCAAAGCCAGACACACCGATCTCACCCCCTCCAGCCCGATGCGCTGCGCAAGATTCTCATAGGCTTGCCGGCGATTCGGCAGATACGACAATTCCGCCGTCGTCAGCGTCAGCTCTTCGGCCAGCGGGATGGACTGCGAGCCGACCTCCTCACTGACCTTGCGGAAGGCGGCCTCGATCGACATGCCGGATTCGACGCAGATCAGCAGCAGATCCAGCGCATCCGGGAACGCACGCTTGATCGAAAGCTGCCGGCGCTGGATCTTGTTCTTGAGGAACAGATTGGGGCTCAACATGCCGAAATAGGCGGCGCCGATCCCGATTCCGATCTTGATCAAGGGCGGCTGATTGAGGTCGAGCACAACGAAGACGTAAAACAATGAAGCCACCAGCATGGCTATAGGCATCACCATGCGGAAGAACAGATAGGTGACGTAAGGCGCCTGCCCGCGATAGCCCGCCCGAACGAGCATGATGCGCGCTTCTTCCTGGCCCACCCATTTACTCAGGTTGAGGTTCTCGACGATCGTCTTCATGTACGCGCGCGGCGACTGCCGCAGCGTAATCTTGTTGCCTTGCGCCAATCGTTCGCGCTCGCGCTGGCGGATTTTCTCGCGCTCGAGCGCAACCGCCTTCATGCGCTTGGACAGCGTATCGGTTGCCACGAACGGCATCGCCAGCGTGAACACCGTGGCGGCGGCGGCGATCGCCGCAAACACCATGGCGAGAAAGTGCGGATCGAGCCACCGGATGAGCTGCTGCACCACGGCTTGTCTCAGAAATCGAAGTTGATCATTTTGCGCATCACCAGCACGCCGATTCCCATCCAGATGGCGCAACCGGCCAACATCGCGCGTCCAAGCGGTTCGGTGAACAGGATGGAGATGTAATTCGGGCTGGTGATATAGACGAGTGTCATCACCGCCAGCGGCAACGAGCCGATGATCGTCCCGGAAGCCTTGGCTTCCATCGACATGGCCTGAATCTTCGCCTTCATCCGCTTGCGATCGCGCAGCACCCGCGACAGGTTGCCGAGCGCCTCGGACAGATTGCCGCCGGCGCGTTGCTGGATGAAGACCACGATGCCGAAGAAATTCGCTTCGGGAACCGGCATGCGCTCGTAGAGCTTGAGACAGGCTTCACCGAGCGGCATGCCGATGGCCTGCGTGTCGATGATGGCGCGGAATTCGCCGCGGATCGGCTCCTCCGACTCTTCGGCGATCAGCTTCAGACTGTCGAGCAGCGGCAGGCCGGCCTTGATGCCGCGAACGATGACGTCGACGGCATCGGGAAAGCCGTCGAGAAACCGCGCCAGGCGCCGCTTCTTGAGGAAAGACAACAGCCACAACGGCAGGCCGCAGCCGGCGGCAAAGGCGGCGCCGAGCGCCGGCAACAGGCCGGCCCCGGACGCCAGCACGGCAACAAACGCCACCAAGCCGAGCACGCCGGCGGTCAGAAAGAACCGGCGTTTCGACCAAGTGAGCCCGGCCTGCGAAATGCGCACGGCCAGCGGCAGGCGCTTGGCCTTCTTTTGTCGCTCTTCGATCTCCTTGAGAGTGCCCTGCACCTGCTCGCGGCGCGACCGCTGCGCCGCGCGGATCGGCCGCGGCGCCATCGGTTCCGACCGCGCGACGCTTGCCATGCGCTGCTCCGTGTGCCGTTCGCCGGACAACAACGGATAAACCAAGACCCAGCCGACTCCGCCGATCGCCACGGCCACCAGAGCGAACACGAGGTATACGTTCATCTGATCGACTCGCGTGCCGTCTGCTCGGCCGCATCGAGCGCCGCCGCCAGCCGTTGCTCCTCGCCGTAATAGCGGGCGCGATCCCAGAATTTTGGGTGGCCGATGCCGGTCGACTTGTGATGCCCGATGAGGGTGCCGTTGGCATCTTCGCCGACGATCTCGAACAGGAACAGGTCCTGCGTGATGATCACGTCGCCTTCCATTCCCATGACTTCGGTGATGTGCGTGATCCGGCGGGAGCCGTCGCGCAGGCGCGAGCCGTGCACGATGACGTCGATCGAAGAGCAGATCATTTCGCGGATCGAGCGGGAAGGCAGGCCGTAGCCGCCCATCATGATCATGGATTCGAGGCGCGACAGCGCCTCGCGCGGGCTGTTGGCGTGCACCGTGCCCATCGAGCCGTCGTGACCGGTATTCATCGCCTGCAGCAGATCGAACGCTTCCGGGCCGCGTACTTCGCCGACGATGATCCGTTCCGGCCGCATGCGCAGGCAGTTGCGCACCAGATCGCGCATCGTGACCTGGCCCTCGCCTTCGAGGTTCGGCGGCCGCGTTTCCAGGCGCACCACGTGCGGCTGCTGCAGCTGCAGTTCGGCGGCGTCCTCGCAGGTGACGATGCGCTCGTCGTGATCGATGTAACGGGTCAGGCAGTTGAGCAGCGTCGTCTTGCCGGAACCGGTACTGCCGGAGACCAGCGTATTGATGCGGCAGCGGCCGATCACTTTGAGGATGTCGGCCCCCTCCGGCGAAATCGAGCCGTACTTGACGAGCTGCTCGAGCGTGAGCTTGTCCTTTCTGAACTTGCGGATGGTGAGCACCGGCCCGTCGATCGCCAGCGGCGGCACGATGGCGTTGACGCGCGAGCCGTCCGGCAGGCGGGCGTCGCAGATCGGCGAGGATTCATCGACGCGGCGGCCGACCTGGCTGACGATGCGCTGGCAGATGTTGAGCAGTTGCTGGTTGTCGCGGAAACGGATGGCGGTCTTCTGCAGCTTGCCGCCGACTTCGATGTACACGGTGCCCGAGCCGTTCACCATGATGTCGGCGATCTCATCGCGCGCCAGCAGCGGTTCGAGCGGCCCGTAGCCGAGCACATCGTTGCAGATGTCGTCGAGCAGATCCTCCTGCTCGGAGATCGACATCACGATGTTCTTGATCGCGATGATCTCGTTGACGATGTCGCGGATTTCTTCGCGCGCGGAATCGGAGTCGAGCTTGGCCAATTGACCGAGGTCGATCGCCTCGATCAGGGCGCCGAAGATCGTGCCCTTGACCTCGTAGTAGGAATCCGAACGGCGGGTATCGACTGCGGACGGAATTTGCGGCGGGTTTTGCGACGCCGCAGTCCGCGTCGGCGACGGCGCCGCCAGGATCGGCGCGCCGAGACCGGCGGACGGGAACGGCGTCCGTCCGCCTTCGGACGCCACGGCCTTGGCAGCGGACGCAACGGCTGACGGTGGCGCCGGCGGCGGCACCGGCGGCGGCGAAGCCGGCGGCTGCCGATTCAGGCCGGCCTCGGAACTACCGGGAAGGCTACGCTTGCCAAACACTAACGCAACTCCAAACGACGTTTCACTACCGTTACAACTGCCGTTGCAGCAGCTTCTCGATCAGCGGCGACAGCAGGCTCAAACGTTGTTTCTTCGGCTCGGCGCGGCCGGTCAATTTCTGCGCCAGCTGTCGAAACATTTCCGCGGTGCGATGGCTCGAAGAGATCTCGGCGATCATTTGTCCGTTATTCGCCGCCGCGCCGAACGTTTGCGGGTCGAACGGAATGACGGCGACGGGCTGGCCGTCGAGCGCCTTGGCGAAATCGGCGGCTTTGATCTCGGGCCGTTTCGGCACGCCGACCTGGTTGAGACAGTAGAGCGGACGATGATCGTTCGGCCGCGCCGCCTTGAGGAAATCGTACAGATTTTTGGTATTGCGCAGGTTGGCGAGGTCAGGCGCGGCAACGATCAAAATGTCGTCGGCGCCGACCAGCGTCTGCTTGGTCCAGCCCGTCCACTGATGCGGAACATCGAGCACGACGCAGGGCACGGTCGCCCGCAGCGAATCGAAGATCGCCTCGAATGCGTCAGCGCCGAAATCGTAAACCTGATCCAGCGTCGCCGGCGCCGCCAGCAGGCTCAAGTGGTCGGTGCACTTCGAAAGCAGCCGGTCGACGAAGGCATTATCCACGCGTTCCGGCGAAAACACCGCTTCGGCGATGCCCTGCGGCGGATCCTGGTTGAAATCGAGGCCCGCGGTGCCGAACGCGAGATCGAGATCGGTCACCACCGCATCGAGCGTGAGGTCGCGGGCGATGGAGAAGGCGATATTGTGAGCGACGGTGGAGGCGCCGACGCCGCCCTTGGCCCCGACCACGGCGATGATACGGCCGACCGGCTTGGCATCGGGCGCCGAAAACAGGCCGCACACGGAGCGCACCACCTGCAGGGCGCCGACCGGCGCGATCAGGTAATCGCTCACTCCGCGCCGCACCAGCTCGCGGTAGAGCGCGACATCGTTCATCCGGCCGATGATGATGACCCGCGTGGCGGCATCGCAAACCTGGGCGAGCCGATCGAGGCCGGCGAGGATATCCTCGCTGCTGCTTTCGGATTCCAGCATGATGACGTTCGGCGTCGGCGAGGTCTGATAGGCTTCGACCGCGGCGACCAGGCCGCCCATCTGGATGCGCAGATGCGCCTTGGCCATCCGCCGATCCTCGCCGGCCGCCTGGATGGCGGCGGCGGTCTCCACGGTCTCGCAGAAAGCCTGCACCGAGACGCGCGGCGCCGGTGCGATGCGCTCATCGCGACCCGCGACATCGGCGGTGGCGCTTTCCGGCAGGACGGCTTGGTTGACTTGTCGCATCATGGTGAGGGCATCATTGGCCAACGCCGGTGGCGACCTTGGCCGTCTCGGTTGTCGGATATTGAGTCCCGGTGGGTTGGCCGCCCTGGTACGCGCGCATGACCGTAGTCCGTCGCGTCGTATCAGCCGACGTCTCGCCGCGCGGCTGCACCAGATCGGCGGGGTTGTCGACCATCGCCGCGAGGTTGCGTTGGCTGGCGCAACCGAAATTCCAGGGCGGCTGATTTTCGAAGTACCCTCGGTTCATGCTCGGCCCGATATCCTGCGGCCACAAACCGCAGGGTCCGGCCTGGGCGCTGATCTTCGGGTAGGTGATGTGGATGGTTGCGAGGCTGCGGCCGGACGGGTGATAACCGCGCACGACGATGCCCTCCGGCGGCACGCCGCTCGCCGCCAGGATCGAACGGATCGCCGGCATGACCTCCGCCGCCGCATGTTCGTTGCCGGCGCCGAGCGGCACATTGACCAGGACGCCGCCAGTGGCCTCGCGTTTCCAGGTTTGCGCGAATTCCAGCACCTCCGCGCGCTGCGCCGCGCTGAGCTCGCCGCGATTGGAGCCGATGAAGATTTCGATGGAGTGGTCGGCTTCGCTGATCGTGATCGGATGCCGCAGCCGGTAATCGGTGGGCACGTCGGGGACCGCAGCGACCTGCGGCTGATCGGTGTTGCAGCCGCAGATGACCAGAGCGCAGGAGGTCACGATGATGGCACGAAGGGCGAGCCCCGGGACGCCGCGGCTCTCGTCGATCACTGTGCGGACAATCTGCATCGTCGTCTCCTTGCGCGGATCAATCGAGGATGAACCCGTATTTGCCGCGGTAGTTATCCGGCGGATCCGGGATACCGCCGACGCCGTAGATGCGATTGAGCCTGCCGAGCAGCACGCTCGCCGGATCGCTGGGGTCGGCAAAGCCGTCGTCGGGACGCGACAGATCCTTCTGCGCGACCGCGCGCACGACATAGGGCGTCACCAAAGCCACCAGCTCGGTCTGGCTATTAAGGTAGTCGTTGCTCTTGAACAGCACGCCGAGAATTGGAAGCTGCATCAGTCCGGGAAGCCCGGTGATGGTCTGTTTGGTCTGTTCCTGCAGCATGCCGGCCATCGCCAGCGTGCCGCCTGAGGGAATTTCGACCGTCGTGTCCGCGCGCCGCACGGTCAGCCCGGGAACGGTGGTTCCCGCAATTGTTATGGAAGTTGTGGGGTCAAGTTGTGAGACTTCCGTCGCCACGTGCAGGCTGATGCGGCCTTCCGACAGCACGACAGGCGTGAAGTTCAGAGCTACGCCGAAGTTCTGAAATTGAACCCCGGGCGGCTGGCCGAGGGTGGACGGCACCGGGTACGGGAAACTGCCGCCGACCAGGAAATGCGCAGATTCCCCTGAGATCGCGGTGAGGGTCGGCTCGGCAAGCGTGCGGACCACACCGACTTGTTCCATGGCCTGCAACGTGGCCGTCAACCCCTTGTATCCGCCGGTAAAGGTATTGCTCGGCGTGCCATTGATCGGGAAGGTCGGGGGGGAATAGCCGGGGACGATGTTGGGATTGGCGGAGTTGTTGTTGAAATTGAGCACCGCCGACCCAAAGCCGGCACTGCCGCTGAGATTGACACCGAGCTGCTTGATCACGTTGCGGTCCATTTCCACGACCGTCACTTTCAGCATGACTTGGTCGCGACCGCGAACGACGATCGCGTTGACGATTTTGGTTGAACCTGCCCCCAGGCTAGGCAGAACGGACGATAGGTTTACGCTGCTACTGCTGCTGCTGCTGCTGCTGCCGCCGCTGCTGCCGCCACCACCGCTGCTGCCGCCGCCCCCGCCGTAGGCGTCACCGGGATTGACGAAATGCGCTGCGATGTTGAAGGCCATCTGCGCGTCGGCCTGACTCGCCACGGTGCCGGTCAGAATGATGCCGTCGCCGATGGCTTCGACAGTGATATCGGCGCCTGGGATGAGTTTCCGGATTGCTCGTTGGATGACGTTCACATCGCGGGAGACGGCGATGTCGAAGCGGGCCAGCTGTTTCCCTTCGGCATCGAAAAAGGTGATATTGGTCGCTCCGGAGTCGTTGCCGATAATGTAGGCGCGGCGCGACGAGAGCATCACGACATTGGCGGTCTTGGGCTCGGCCACCAACACGTTCTTGATGTCGCGCGGAAAATCGCAGACGAGCGACTTGCCTTTGCCGAGCATGACCGGGCGCGACTCAAGATCGCCGTCGCCGACCGTCGCTTGCAGCTGCGGCTCGCACCTCGGCAAATCGGCCGCGGTCGCACCGGCAGGCGACGCGGTCCATGCCGCGACGGCGAGGACCGCGACAGCCGCCGCACGGATCGATGTCCCTGTTGTCATGACGAATTGCCCTCCGTGCGGGTCAGCGTGGCGTTGACTGCGTGCTCACGCCGTAACGCACCGTGTTGACGCTGATCCTCTTGTCGTCTCTGTCTTCGGCGCTTTCGGGAGTCGGCGATTGCGAATCGAGGATGCTGCGCAAGGTCAGTGACAGGGTGCCGAGTTGATGCGACAGCGCCAGCGTCTCCGCCTGTTGCGGATCGAGCTCGATGGTCGCGGTCTTACCGACCGCGACTTTCTTGCCGTCCTTTTCCTCAACCGCCTGGTCCACCGCCAGCACCCGCACGTTTCTCAGAATTGTTTCGGTGACAAATTTTTCGACCCCGCCGGCCTTTTCCGCCGCTTTGTCGTGGCGCGTCAGCAGCACGTCGACGTGATCGTTCGGCAGGATGAAGCCGCCGGCTCCGGTGTCGGGCGATATGTCCAGCGATATGGCGCGCATGCCGTGCGGCAGGATGGCGGCCATGAAGCCACCGCCCTTGGCGGCGACGACCTTGGGGTCGCGAATCGGCTCTCCGGCGGCAAGGGATGAGCGCACGATGGCGCCGACAAAATCTTTGATGGCGTCCGGCCGGTCGGTCTTTTTGATGAAGGTCGCATTGGCCGAAGCGGCGGGCCAGGTTTGCCAGCCGATGTCACCGGCGTCGACGATCTGGCCGGTGGCGAGATCGGTCTTGGCGACCAGCACGTCGACCGTGGCGAGCGGCGGTGGCGGCGGCGGCGCCTTGGGCGCCTCGGGCTGTCGAATGCCGCTCGCCAGCATGGCGGCAACGCCGCCGGCGGCGAGAGCGACACCGAGTACGATCAGGCGCGCGGCTTTCATTACGCTTCACGTTCCAAAGTGACGCGACGGCGGGAATTGGCCGTCAATCCGGATTTCATCAGCTAAACGTCAAGGCATGGTTAATGAGGAGTATCCAAATCGCGTTAATCGCGCGTTACGCCGCGCTTCTGGCGACCGGACCCGACGCTCATCCCATACAATCGAACCGGCTCGCGGCCTGGGCGCTTCGCCGGCACATTGCCGCAGACGGGCGTTCACCCCGGATCAAGTCCGGCGGCGGGCTTTCGCATCAGGCGCTAAGACCCGATGGCCGCCATCCACTCGGTCTGCGGATAGACCAAGAGCGCCGCCGCCGCGAGCGCCACGCCGTAGGGAACGCCGCCGCCGCGGCGGTGCAGCCGCTCGGCCCACTCCCGGCCGACGAACACCTTCGGCAGCGGCAGGGCGCGAAACTGGATCAGCGCCACGGTCAGCACGCCGCCGAGCAGCGACGCGTAAACCAGATAATCGGCGAGGTGGGCGAACCCCAGCCACAACACCGTCGCCGCCGCGAGCTTGGCGTCGCCGCCGCCGATCCAGCCGCGGCTGAAAAAGACAAAGACCACGGCAAGCACCACGGCCGCGGCGGCGGCATGCGACAGCGCGTCGGCGGCGCTCATGCCGGTCATGGCGGCGAGCAGGGCGAAACCGGCGACCAGGATCAGCGAGACGCGATTGGCGATCGTCATCGTGAACAGATCGCTCGAAGCGGCAAACGCCATCACCGCCGGGAACAGCGTCAACTTGATCGCTTCGGTCAGCAGCAGCATGACAATGCGCCGGTGTCGATGGTCATCAACGGGGGTTTTACCCCGCCGCAGGTTGAGAGTGGGTTAGCGGCCGCGCCGAGCAGGCGCCGGAAAGCGAAAGGGCCCCGGCGCCGACCGGAGCCCTTTCGTAACTGCCCAAAACGACGCTTAGTTCAGCTGACTGGAGATGCTGTTGAACGTCGTGTTCAATTTGGTGCCGAGGCCGTTCACGACGGCGATGATGGCGACCGAGATGCCGGCGGCGATCAAGCCATACTCGATGGCCGTCGCGCCCGACTCGTCTTTCATGAAACGCGCTACAAGGGTCTTCATTAGTTGGCTCCTTAGGTCCATACGTGGCTGTCTGAGCTCGACCCAAAGCCGGTTTTCCGGGCCACTGGATCGAGGCTGATGCTAGCAATGAGAGATTTCGGCAGAGTTAAATCAATCAGCGAAACCTGCGATTAAGCGCCCGTCGCTTGATGTAGTTAACATCGTGTTTCTGCGCGGCGAAGAATCCGACCGGATTATACAACCAGCCGCGGCAATACGGTCGCCACCAACGCCAGCACCGCGACCATGCACACGACGACGAGCACGGCACGGTGCCGTACCACGGCGTCGGTCATGAACGACGCGAGGAAGTGCGCCGGATCGCGCGGGATGAGAAATGGAGTCTGCGCGCGGTAAGTGGCGAAATCGGGCAATACGCGCGCCAGCACGTCTTCTTCCCATCGCGCCCGCGCCACTTGCAGCACGATCGCCAGCAGCAGCAGCCCGACCGCCAGCAGCGAGCGATATTGCAGGGCGACGGCGGCCGTGGCCAACATCTCGAACAAATAGAGCGGGTGCCGCACCTGGCCATAGGGACCTTGCTGCACCAGCCGCCTCGCCTCCGGCATCACGCTCAGCGAGCGGCCGAGAAAACTGACGGTAACCAAAGCCATCACGTTGGCGAGCACGCTGAGCACGACGGCAATCAGATTGAAAGTGAGATTCGGCGGCGCCCGATCGAGCAGCATGTACATCAGCGGCAAGGTCACGGCGATCAGCGCGGCGACGCGCGGCAGCAGCTCTTCGGATTTGCCGATCGGCCGCAGCCGGAACAGCGGCTGGATCGAAAGCAGGATGACAAACATCCACTGCGAGATGCGGGCCAGCATGGCGACGTAGGTGCCGGCGTCGAACTGCTGGAAGGCGACCGGGTCCTGGGCGACCTGCTGACAGAATTGGAGAACGTCGCGACCCAACAGGAACGAGCAATAGATCATGATCGGAAAGCGCATCGCCCAATCGTAGACGACGCTCTGATCCAGCCTGCGGCGGAGATTGCCGAACGGCATGGCAAGCGATTTGATGGCCGGCATTTGGGCGCAACACTCCATCTATAACAGCAACGACAATTTCCGGCGTTGCCGCTGGCCGGGATCGAGCAAGTCCGATCGAGCAAATATCGGGTCCCGATTGGCAAAATGGCATTAAGGTCCGGCTAATGTCGTCGTTTCGTCCGCCGCACTTGCCGTCGTCGTTAAGCAAGCGTCACCGCGCGGCGACGACGGCCGGTCGTTGGGTTTGCACTTCTTTCACCATTTTGCCGTCAATTGGACGCCTCGGAGTGCGGCTCTCTTCGGTTGTGTAGTCCGCGTAGCGTTTCGGAGAGTCTCGATGACGGCGTCGTGCGCGCGAGGCCGGGCTGTCGCAAGCCCGTTGCGTTGGCTGGCCGCAATCCTCTTCCTCATTATTCCCCTTGTGGTGCCGGCAGCCGCGGCCGAACCGATCGACGTAGCGCTCGACCAAGCCACGGTCCTGCAACTGCCCGACCGCGCCAAGACGGTCGTCGTCGGCAATCCGCTGATCGCCGACCTTTCGGTCCAGCCAGGTGGGCTCGCCGTGATCACCGGCAAGGGCTACGGCGCCACCAACTTCATCGCGCTCGACCGCAACGGCGCCGTGCTGATGGAGAAGACTGTCGAGGTGAAAGGGCCAAGCGACCCGACCGTCGTGGTCTATCGCGGCCCGACGCGGCAGACCTATAGCTGCACGCCGGACTGCTCGCCGCGGATCACGCTCGGCGACACCGGCAAGGATGATTTCGACCTGCCAACGCAGCTTTACAACGACTTCTTTGCCAGGACGCTTAAACAGGCCAGCGACCGCAACGCCCAGGCCACGGCCGCCGGCGCCATGTCTTCGGGACACTAGAGCGAGATGACTTATCTTCGAATCGTCATCCCGCTCTAAGTTCTTGTTTTATCGCGCGTCCGGACGGAAAATCGGCTTCCACTTTTCCGGATCATGCTCTAAAGGCCGCGCCGGCGCCGCGTCACCGAATCGGCAGCGCCGTCGTCGACTTGATCTTCTCCATGGCGAAGCGCGAGGTCACGTTGGCCAACGGTACCGCCACGATCAGCCGCTTGTAGAAGCCGTCATAGCCGGCAATGTCGGGCACCACGACGCGCAGCATGTAATCGACGTCGCCGGCCATGCGATAAAACTCCATGACTTCCGGCATGGCGCCAACCACTTTGGCAAAGCGGTCGAGCCAGTCCTGCGAGTGGTCGCCGGTCTCGATCGAGACGAAGACGGTGACGCCGAGCCCGATGCGGTCCTGGTCGACCAGCGCTACGCGCCTTTGAATGACGCCGTCGGCTTCCAGCCGTTGAATGCGTTTCCAGCAGGGCGTCGAGGACAGTCCGACGCGTGAGCCGATCTCGGCAACCGACAGCGAAGCGTCGTCCTGCAGAACGGCCAGTATTTTGCGGTCGATGGCATCCATGCGGCGAGAACCTCAAATCCCAGCCCGAGCAGGGCTGGAGTAATATTTTTCAATTTAGCCAAGCCTACGTATCTATAATAGAATAATATTCTAAAGCAAGCCGATATTCCGGGGCGAGGAAGCGTCAGGTGGAGGATGCGACGCGGCGCTCCGCCAAAAACGCCTCGACCTCCGCCCGCCGCGGCGCGCCGGCGGAGCCGCCAATGCGGGTGCACTTAATTCCCGCGACCGCGGCGCCGAAGCGCAACGCCTCGGCTTCGCTTCGTCCTTCGGCCAGCGCCAGCGCGAATCCGCCATGCAGGGCGTCGCCGGCACCGAGCGTATCCACCGCGCGGATGGCGAACACCGGCACGCGGCGCAACGCGCCGGCCGCGAGGAACAGGATGTCGTCCGGCCCGTTGCTGACCGCAAGGAACGCGTCGGTCTGCCGCGCGATCACCGCAAGCCCTTCGGCCAGATCGCTGCGGCCGCTAGTTGCGCGCAGGCACTCCGCGGAAAAGATGACATGCGAAGCGATGCGGAACAGCGCATCGTCGGCGACCGTCGCCTTGTCGGCGTCGAGCACGATGCGCAGCTTGTGGCGCCGCGCCGCCTCGCAGATCGGCCGCACGTATTGCGGATATCTGTTATCGGCGAGGACGAGGTCGGCGGCGGCGAGGACGCGTTCCGGATCGGCCGGCAGGACCGTGGCGATGCGCTGGTCGCGGTAGGTCACGATGGTGCGGTCGCCGCTTGAGTCGATGAAAATCGCCGACAGCCCGGTTGCCAACCCGTCGATGCGCTGACAGGCGCTGCAGTCGACAGTCTCGCGCGCCAGCGTCGCCAGCACGAGGTCGCCGTTGCCATCCTCGCCGTCAGGTCCGCCCAGCGGGCCGGCCAGCGCCGCACGCCCGCCCAGCCGCGCCACGGCGACAGCCGCGTTCGCCGCGCAGCCGCCGCTGACGATGAAAAAATCCTTGGCCTCGACCTTGCTGTCACGCCGTGGGATCTCCTCGACGCGAAAAACCTTGTCGAGCACGATAATGCCGGCGCACAGGACGAGCGGCGCGCGCGTGCCGACGTTTTGCGCCGGCAAGTCATCAACCGAAGGCATGTCAGCCCAAGACCTCGCCGCCATTCTCGACAAAAGCGCGGATGATGTGGTGGGCGATGGCGATCGGCGGCGGCGCGGTCAGGCCGTGCGGATGCTTTCGCGTCAGCATCAGCTTGAGCTCGTCGCGGTCGAACCAGCGCGCCTCTTCGATCTCGCTGCGATCGATGACGATCTTGTCCGTCAACGCCTCGACATGGCAGCCGATCATCAGCGAAGACGGAAACGGCCAGGGCTGCGAGGCAAAATATTTGACCCGCGCGCAGGTGAGCCCGACTTCCTCCTGCACCTCGCGGCGCACCGCTTCCTCGATCGATTCGCCGGGTTCGGCAAAACCGGCGAGACACGACCACATGGTTTGCGGAAAGCGTGGCGAGCGGCCGAGCACGCAGCGTTCGCCGGCAATCGCCAGCATGATGACGACCGGATCGGTACGCGGAAAATGCTCGGCCTTGCAGGACGGGCAGTCGCGCCGCCAGCCGCCTTGCGTCGGCGCGGTCACCGCGCCGCAATTGGGGCAGAAGCGATGGTGAGCATGCCAGCCGAGCATGGATTTCGCTTCCGCCAGCGGCGGCACATGCTCGGCCGCGACGATTGCCTGTACCGCAATGCTGCGCAGATCGACGAGTTTTAGATCGTCGCGCGCTTTCAGGGGCGCGGCCGCGGCCGCATCGAGGCCGGCGCCGAAGCGCGGCGCTTCATCCATCAATCCGAGAAACACGGTGTCGCGCGCGGCGCCGAACGCAGCCGCCTCGGCCGGCGAAAACAGCGGATCGAATTCCTCGCCCCGCTTCTTGAGCACCGCGAGCTCGCCGACGATCACATAATAGCGGGCGCGGCCGTCCGCCGCCAGCGCCGCATCGTCGCCGCGATAGAAGGCGGCGCGCTCGATGCGGCTTCCCGCATAGGCCTGGCGCGGCTCCAAGCTGAGATCGTGACGGGCGGAGGCCAGGTGCTGCCTCAAAAATCCGCCGCTTGGCGCGACGGCGACGGATCGCGCGACAACGATTGCGGTTGCACGACGGCGATGCGGAACGTCATACGCGATGCTCCCAGTCGCAAATGATGCGCGCCGATAGAAGCCGCGCCGGCCCGTGAGGTCAAGGTGCGTGGCGTTACCGAGTGCGGCTCCCTCTCCCCGCTGCGGTCCGCGTGCGGGGAGAGGGCCGGGGCGAGGGGCGGTTTCGTCATTCCGGGGCGCCGCGAAGCGGCGAGCCCGGAATCCATAACCACCGACCTGGCAGAACTGTCGCCGCGTGTTGATCTCGAATGCCGGCGGCTATGGATTCCGGGCTCGCGGCCTTCGGCCGCGCCCCGGAATGACGAAATAAAAATTCGTTCTCGCGACGCGCTGCGCCCGAGGTTTGCCAACCACAAAGATGATTCGCCTCCCGCCGCGCATGATCCCGAAAAGCTTGCCCTTGGACTTGATCCGAGGGTGGTGTCCAGTTTTCGGACAAGATCATGCGCAACAAAGAGGGAGGCGGAGCGCCGAAAGGCGCATGCCGTCCACTGTCCGCGCCACACATCCAAACGTCACCGCTTGAATATGCACGGGCGCGGAAGCGGGCTTTATCGGAAGCCCGCTCGCCTTCCGGCGCTTCGCCGCGGCACTCGCCAAGGCTCTTACCCCTTGGCTCAGCTCCGGGCCGCGCTTCCTGGAATTACCGGGTGCGAACGGGAGGACCCTCCCCGGCGCCAGTGCAGCGAGCACCTCGCGGACCGGTCGTAGTGCCGGCCGGGACGATGCCCGGAGCCGCCCGGGTGCGGATTGGCAATTCCGCCCGCGGGGACCGCTCCCGCTCCACCCTTCAGGCATGCCTTCCGGAAAGGCGTCCCAAGTGAGCGAGATTCGCTGGATGTATTCGAAACGGGGACGAGTGTCAAGAGCCCGTCACGATAGAGGCGACACCATTTCACCCCTTCCCGCTTGGGGGAAAGGACGCCCCAGCAGCTACCCCTGCCGCCCGGCGGGCCCGGCGAGGATCAGCGCCCAGAACACCTTGTACTTCGAGCCCGGCGCATAGACCGCGGCGATGCCCAGCCGCGTGACGGCAGGATTGAGCATATTGGCGCGATGCGGCGGCGAATCGCGCCAGCCGGAAAACGCCTCGGCCAGCGTGTGGTAGCCGGCGGAAATGTTCTCGACCGCGACGCCGCCGCGGAAGATCGAATTGCGGATGCGCTCCTGGAACGGCCGCCCGATATCGTGCGCCATCTTGTCGTGCGCCGCCATGCTGCGCGCCTGCTCGGCAGCAAGCCGCATCAGTTCGGGATCGACGGTGAGCGGGCCAAGCCCGTTGTTGCCGCGATAGCCCGAGATCATCGAGGCCGCGGCGGCGGCATCGACCGCCGCATCGGAGTGCGCCAGGTCTTGATAGAAGGTCGGCTCGGCCGGCGGCGGCGCATTGTCGGCGCAGCCCCCAAGCGCCGCGACGCTCATCGCAACCCCACACCACACCAGCGCGGCAGATGGCCGGATCATGAAAAGTCCCCCAAAAGACGGAAAAGATCGAGAAAGCGAGCCGAGAGGTCCAAGGCCTACGGGAGGACGATTGATAATTTACTCTATCCTTGAACGGCAAGTGCCCGGCGCCTTTGTGATGGACGAATCACTATATTGGAGACGTGAAGAGCTACTTTCCGTTAGATTTCAAAATCTGTGATCAATCTCTTCCCTCACCTAGTAAGTTTTGCTGTCGTGCGTTGAATTGGAGTGGGATTGATAACGATTCGCCCCAATGCGCCCCCTCTCACCTGCGGACGAGATAGTACCGGGCGTACGTTGGGGCCGCCCTGAGGAACTATTCACGCCTGCGTTTTGGGCAAGCGTAGTTGCGACGGCAGAGCTGGCCTCGGAAATTTGCACAGGACGATAGGTGGAGTTTCTGCCTGACGGCGGGCACGCTGTTGCCTGCGAATCAGGAGAGACCATGCAAAGACGACCGCGCCGGAACCATACACCGGCCTT
>JBEKIC010000065.1:0-20249 GCA_050011955.1 Xanthobacteraceae bacterium | reverse complement strand
CTAATCAGATAAAACGACCGGGCCGGCGGTTCTGCCGATACGGCCGCTCGTGCGGCATCAACAAAATGCGCGCACGACATCGTGCCGGCCTGCGCGCACAGGCCGGCGCCGATTCGCACTCAAAAACTGGCTTCTGGTAAATTCAGGAGCGAGAATCGAGCGAAAGCCCGATGCTGAACGCCTTTTGCCGCGTCGCGCCCTCGGTTCTTTTCAACTTCTTGGCGATTCGCGACGCGGCGGTCTTCTTCTTCGCCAACGTCTTCAGTTCACGAACCTCGGTCGCCGTCCAAGCGCGCCGCTTCTTTGACTTCTTAGGCATAAATCCTCCTTTTCAAGAAAGGTCAGTTTGTATCCCTTAACGGGAGCGGAGAAAAGACAACAGATGGTTTGAGATCATGAGGATCGCAGCCGTTGTCCGGAAGATGGGCCCGCAGATACGGCGGGGTAAGTTAAGAAACAGTATTGTTAGATCGTTCTTAGCAATCTATCGGCCAGGAAGCAAACCCAACTTATGGCACCCAGTGGCCGTTGTTGATAGCCTGATAGTTGATTGGTCCTGCCTGTGCGACGAGCGCTCGGGGCCGCCGGCTCTGGGGCTCGGCTACCGCCTGCCGGCCGATAGCAAGACGCTCGCCGGGATCATGCGCATGCAAGCAAACAGGACTTGCAGCGCCGACGGCGCTCCGCTTCAGGCCTTCGCTGGCAGTTAAATGAGCGCAAGCTGGACCCCTGATGGCTGCGGGAAGGCGCGATGAGGGCTTGCGGCCTGCAAGCCCGCTTCCTAGCTTGGGAGGAGACAAGGTTCGCCGGGGACGCGGCCATGGAAGAACTCAAGCTCGTCGCTCTCGACAAGGACGACATCGAGGTCGTCTCGGCCCATGTACAGGACGCGCTCGTCAAGGTCGCCGACATCTTCTGGCAGCCGCGCGAGCACCGGTTCGTGATGGCGCTGAAGCGTTTCGACTGGATGAATGCGGTCGATGTCAAGGGTGACGTCAACGCGCCGGGTTACCGACGCTGCCGCACTGCGCTGCGGTTCGAACGCGTCAACGCCTGCAAGTGCCGCAATCTCGACCAGGCCAAAAAGGACGCAATGCTCAATCTCCTTGCGGTCGAATTTGCCGAGCGCGATTCGCCGTCCGGCGTCATCACGCTGACCTTTTCCGGCGGCGGCGCCATCCGTCTCGATGTTGAATGCCTGGAGGCGGAGCTGGTCGATCTCGGCGAGGTTTTTGCGGCGGGGCTGTGCCCCGATCACTTCGCCGCCGATACGACAGCGGCCTGACGCCGGATGGGTCTCAAGCCGTTCGCGGCCGTTGCGCCGGCGGCACGGCGAAGAGCTTCATCAGCACGACGATGGCGGCGAGCGTCGCCGCATAGACGATGAGCTGCATGGCGGTCGGCTGATCGACATAGCCGATCAGCGTATGCAGTGCCCGGCCGAGAAAACTTTCGTCGCTCAGGATCCAGGAGGTATCCCACACCGTCTGGTCGAAAGCGGTGAGGATGTTGGCCTGTTCCAGGAAGGCGATCGCCTTTGCCGCCATGCCCGCGGCCAAGAATGAAATCAGCGTCGTGGTCACGGCAAAGAGGTAGCGCGTCGGAATCGTGATCAGGCCGAGATAGGTCAAGAGACAGACCAGGGAGCCGAGAACGAGCCCGATCACGCCGCCGATCAGCATGCCGATGCTGGCACCGCCTTCCGCGGCGGCGACCCCATAGAGAAACAGCACGACTTCGGAACCCTCGCGCAACACCGCGATGGTCACCACGGCAGCCAGCGCCGCTAGCGACTTCGAGCCCTCGACCACCGCCTTGCCGGCAGCGCGCATTTCGGCGGCAAGCTCGCGGCCGTGGCGCGCCATCCATACATTGTGCCAGCCCAGCATCAGCACCGCGAAACTGAGGATGGCGGCATTGAACAGTTCCTGGCCGTTGCCGCTGAACAGCTGCGACAATCCGCCGGTGAACAGCGCCACCACGCAGGCGCCGAGCACGCCGGCGGCAACGCCGCCCGCGACCCAACGGCCGCGGCCGGCCACGCCGGAGGTCACCGCCATGACGATGCCGATGATCAAGCCGGCCTCGAAGACCTCGCGAAAGACGATCAACAGCGAAGGCAGCACGGGCACCTCACGGCACGACGATCATGGTACGACCAGGAAGCCCTGGGTCTGACGGTGGAAGTCGTCGAAGAAATTGTAGCGGCCCGGCGCCAGCGGCCGCACATGCACGACCGCCTGGCCGCCCGCGGGGATCACCTTCTCGAAATGCAGGGCGCTGCTTTCGAATTCGGCGGCGACGGAGCCGAGGTTCTTGACCTCGAACGCAATCGGTCTTCCAGCCGGGGCGTGCAGCTCGGCCGGCTCGAACTGATGATCCTTGATCGTCAGCGACAGCAGCACCGCGTCGTCCGCCCGCGCGAGCGCCACGCCGAGAACCAATATCGATGCGGCCAGTATCGAGCTGGACTTGATCAGCGTGTTTCTTGTCATGACCGGCAAAGCGCCTGTCGCCGCCCTTTGCTAACTTGGAGCATACGAGGAATTGGGCAAGCGCAGACGTTTTGTCAATCAGAAAGCCGAGATTAGAATTGTTATAATAAAAGAGAACTGATAGGGAGTTTTGTTGAATGCGACTATCTGAATTCGTCATGGCCGGGTTCGTCCCGCCTGCAGGGTCGTAGCGTTGCGCCGCTTGCGTGCAACAGCCCTCGGTGTGGCGAAGGCCGGCCATCCGCATCTTTGTTTCGTCGCGGTTACCCAGAGGTGGATGCCCGCGAGCGCGGGTATGACGTTCAGCGCACCAATGCACAGGGCAGCATGATGGCCATTCGTCTCGATACACGCGCCGCCGATTTTGCGCAAAAATTTCGCGCGTTGCTCGATACCAAGCGCGAAGTATCGGCCGACGTCGACGCGGTAGTCCACGCCATCGTCGCCGACGTTGCCGCCCGCGGCGACCGCGCGCTGCGCGACTATACGCAAAAGTTTGACGGCTTCGACCTCGACCGCGCCGGCCTGCGGGTCACGCCGCAGGAGATTGCCGCCGCGCTCGAGGGCTGCGAGCGCAAGGCGCGCGACGCCATCGAATTCGCCCGCGACCGCATCGAGGTCTTTCACCGTCGGCAAGTGCCGCAGGACGACCGCTTCACCGATGCGCTCGGCGTCGAGCTCGGCTCACGCTGGACGGCGATCGAAGCGGTCGGGCTCTATGTGCCGGGTGGCACCGCGGCTTATCCGTCTTCCGTGCTGATGAACGCCGTGCCGGCCAAGGTCGCCGGCGTGCCGCGTCTGGTGATGGTGGTGCCGGCGCCCGGCGGTGTGGTCGCGCCGCTGGTGCTGGCGGCGGCGAAACTCGCCGGCGTCGACGAGGTTTATCGCGTCGGCGGCGCGCAAGCGGTCGCGGCGCTGGCTTACGGCACCGCGACCATCGCCCCGGTCGCCAAGATCATCGGCCCGGGCAACGCATATGTCGCGGCGGCCAAGCGCATCGTCTTCGGCAAGGTCGGCATCGACATGATCGCCGGTCCCTCCGAAGTGCTGATCCTCGCCGACAGCACCGGCAATGCCGACTGGATCGCCGCCGATTTGCTGGCGCAAGCCGAACATGATCCAAGCGCGCAGGCCATTCTCATCACCGACGACGAAAAGCTCGCCGCTGCGGTCGAACGCGCGGTCGAGAGCGCGCTGATACGGCTTTCGCGCAAAGAGGTCGCCAGCGCCTCGTGGCGCGATTTCGGCGCGGTGGTCGTGGTGCGCGACCTCGACGAAGCCGTGCCGCTGATCGACGCCGTCGCTCCCGAGCATCTCGAAATCGCGGCGGCCGACGCCGAGCGGCTGGTGCGGCGCATCCGCAATGCCGGCGCGATCTTTATCGGCGCGCACACGCCGGAAGCGATCGGCGATTACGTCGCCGGCTCCAACCACGTGCTGCCGACCGCGCGATCGGCGCGGTTCTCGTCCGGGTTGGGCGTGCTCGATTTCATGAAGCGCACCTCGATCCTCAAATGCGGGCCGGAGCAATTGCGGGCGCTGGCCGACGCCGCGATCACGCTGGGCACGGCGGAGGGGCTCGACGCGCACGCCCGTTCCGTCGCCATTCGGCTCAACCGCTGATGCCGCGCTCCGACCGCGACAAGGGCAGTACCGGCCGCCTGGTGGCCGTGACGATCGATGAATCGTCGATCGGGCGGGCGAACAGCGACGTCGAGCACGAGCGCGCGGTCGCGATCTACGATCTGATCGAGGAGAACGCGTTTCGGCCGCACGGCCATGACGGCGGGCCGTATGCGCTCAACCTCGGCATCAGCGGCAACCGCCTGGTTTTCGATATCCGCACCGCCGACGGCACGCCGGTGATCGCGCACCTGTTATCGCTGGCGCCGTTCCGCCGTATCGTGAAGGATTATTTCACGGTCTGCGACAGTTATTACGCGGCCATCCGCGGCTCGACGCCCGACCGTATCGAGGCGCTCGACATGGCACGCCGCTCGCTGCACGACGAGGGCTCGCACATCCTGATGGAACGGCTCAAGCGCAAGGTCGAGCTCGATTTCGACACGGCGCGGCGGCTGTTCACGCTGGTCACGGTGTTGCACTGGAAAGGGTGAGGGGCCGCGATGCCGGCGTCCGCGACGCGCCCCCTGGCCGTGCTGTTTGCCTGCGGGCTCAATTCCGTGCGCTCGCCCATCGCCGCTGCGCTGTTTGCGCAGATGTTCGGCCGCGCCATCTATGTTGCTTCCGCCGGCGTGCGCAAAGGCGAGCTTGATCCGTTCGCGGTCGCCGTCATGGCGGAGATCGGGCTCGATATCTCGCGGCACAAGCCGGTCACCTTCGAGGAGATCGACGAGTGGGAGGGTCTCAATTTCGACCTCATCATCTCCTTGGCGCCGGAAGCCCATCACCGGGCGCTCGAACTCACCCGCACCAGCGGCGTCGATGTCGAGTATTGGCCGACGGCGGATCCAAGCGGCGTCGAAGGCAGCCGCGAGCAGCGGCTCGATGCCTACCGCGAGGTGCGCGACCAGCTGCTCGCGCGCATCCGCCAGCGCTTTTCCCGGCCGACTCCGGGCAACGAGTGAATCAATTGGACGGCGGCGCGACCAGTTGTGGAACGGCCCGTCATCCGCTAGGTTCCGCGCGAATTTTCGCTCGGATTTGGTCCCTGCCGCAGCCGAATGCCAACACTTCCAGGTAGCGAATGGCGAAGGAAGAACTCTTGGAATTTCCCGGTGTCGTCACGGAGCTGCTCCCGAACGCCACCTTCCGCGTCAAGCTCGAAAACGAGCACGAAATCATCGCTCACACCGCCGGCCGCATGCGCAAGAACCGCATCCGCGTGCTCGCCGGCGACAAGGTGCTGGTGGAGATGACGCCCTACGACCTCACCAAAGGTCGCATCACGTATCGCTTCAAGTGATCGCGAACAGCGAAAATTCCGATCTGCTCCGCCCGGCGCCTGGCGCAGCGACGGCCGCGCCGCCGCGTCAACGAAGAGCACGGCCGTGATCGGGCGCGCCAAATTCGTGCTCGCCTCCGGCTCGCCGCGCCGGCTGGCGCTGGTCAACCAGGCCGGCATTGAGCCCGACGCGCTGCGCCCGGCCGACATCGACGAGACGCCGAAGCGGGGCGAGTTGCCGCGCGCCTGCGCCACCAGGCTGGCGCGCAGCAAGGCCGAGACGGCGCTCGCCATGGTGAAGCTCGATGAGGAGCTCAAGGGCGCCTTCATCCTCGCCGCCGACACCGTGGTCGCCGTCGGCCGCCGCATCCTGCCCAAGGCGGAATTGCTCGACGACGCGGCGCAGTGCCTGCGGCTTCTGTCCGGCCGCAACCACCGCGTCCATACCTCCGTATGCCTGGTGACGCCGAAGGAGACCTTCCGCCAGCGTCACGTGGAGACGCGGGTGCGCTTCAAGCGCCTGTCGAACGAAGACATCGAGGCCTACCTCGCCTCCGGCGAATGGCGCGGCAAGGCCGGCGGCTACGCCGCGCAAGGGATTGCCGGAACCTTTATCGTGAAAATCGTCGGCTCTTATACCAACATCGTCGGCCTGCCGCTGTACGAGACGATGACGCTCCTGGGCGGCGAAGGCTATCCGATCCATTTCGGCTGGCTCAACGCGGTGTAGGCTAGCGCGGCCGTCCGCGGCTCCCATATTTCGCCGATGAGCGACGCTAAAAGTCCCAAGTGCCCGGTCTGCGGCAAACCGACGGTCGCGGCGTTTCGGCCGTTCTGCTCAAAGCGTTGCGCCGACGTCGACCTGCACCGCTGGTTCTCCGGCGTCTATGCCGTGCCGGTGACCGAAGACGAGGAAGAGGATGAGCGGCGCGAGGACGGCGGCGAAGACGCGAGCTGAATCGGCTGCCGAAAAAAACGTTGACCGTCACCCTGAGGTGCGAGCGAAGCGAGCCTCGAAGGGAGACGGCCCGGGCGCCTCGGCCGCATCCTTCGAGGGCCGCTTCGCGGCCGCCTCAGGATGACGGTCAATAATTGGTGGCTCGGGTTTCACCGTTACGGCCAGCACCTATTCTGGACAGTCGGAAATCGAGCCTCTATAACCGCGGCGCTCGCGGGCCCCCCAAACGGGTTCCACTCGGCGAGCGCCCAAAGTGGGCCCAGGTAGCTCAGTTGGTAGAGCACTGCACTGAAAATGCAGGTGTCGGTGGTTCAATTCCGCCCCTGGGCACCACCGCTATTGTAATTATTTGATACCGCGCGAGATCGCGACGCGGTTTACGTATACCGGCAAAATCCCGGGTTCACCCGTTTGCTGCCTGATGCACTTTTCGTCAGCCCGGTCCGCAAAAGCTTTCGGCTACCAGAGCGGAATGCGATCGTTCACGCGGCGTTCCAGGTTATCGCCAAATATTCAGCGTCGGCGGCGCGAAGACCCTAGCGCAAGCCCAAGCGCACCCTGCTAAGCTGGCAAAAAGAAGCGGGAAGTGGGGGAATGCGGGGATGGCCGAGGTACCGAGCCTGCAGTGCCAGGAGATCGACCGCTCGTTCGGCGGGTTGAAGGCACTGAAGGACATTTCGCTCGCCATCGCGCCGGGCCAGATCTTCGGACTGGTCGGCCCCAACGGCAGCGGCAAGACCACCCTGGTCAATGCCATCACCGGCTTCTACCCGCCGCAGCGCGGCCGCATTCTCTATGAAGGGCGCGACATCACCGGGGCCAAGCCGCATCTCGTGGCGCGCCTCGGCATCGCCCGTACCTTTCAGAACCTCGCTCTGTTCCGCGGCATGAGCGTGCTCGACAACATCCTCATGGGGCGGCACATCTACATGCGGCCGAGCGCGCTCGCCACCTTCCTCTACTGGTGGTGGGCCGAGCGCGACGAGATTGCCCAGCGCCGCCGCGTCGAGGAAATCATCGACTTCCTCCAGCTCGAAGATGTCCGCGGCGAACCGATCGATGCGGTGCCGCTCGGCCTGCAGAAGCGGGTTGAGCTCGCCCGCGCGCTCGCCGCCGAACCGCGCCTGCTCATCCTCGACGAACCCATGGCCGGCATGAACCAGGAAGAAAAGGAGTATATGGCGCGCTTCATCCTCGACACCCGCGAGGAGCACGGCACCACCATCCTGCTGATCGAGCATCACATGGACGTGGTCGCCAGCATTTGCGACCGCATGGTGGTTTTGAGCTATGGCGAGCTGATCGCCGAAGGCGAGCCGCGCAGCGTGCTCACCGATCCCCGCGTCGTCGCGGCATATCTCGGCAAGACGGCGCGCCATGCCGCCTGAGGCACTCGCGCTTGAAGAGCCGCCGCAGCTCCTGGCCGCGCCCGCCGCCCAGACGCTGCTCACGCTGCTGGCGAAGAACGCCACCGAGCATGCCGGCGAGATCGCGCTGCGCGAGCGCGATCTTGGTATTTGGCAGGAATACACTTGGCGAAATTATCTCGATCAGGTGCTGGCGCTGGCCGCCGGCCTCGAGGCGCTGGGCTTCCTGCCCGGCGAGCCGCTCATCGTCATCGGCGACAATCGCGCGCGGCTTTATGTGGCCATGCTGGCGGCCGCGATGCTGCGGGGCCATCCGGCGCCGGTCTATGCCGAGATGCCGCCGGAGGAGTTGCAGCATTTCGCGCGCGGCGGCCAGGCCCGCTTCGCGGTGGCCGAGGATCAGGAGCAGGTGGACAAGCTCCTGGAGTTGCGCCAACGCACCGGCGCCCCGGCGCACATTGTCTATGACGACCCCCGCGGCGTCGCCAACTATGGCGCGCCGGGTCTTATCAGCCTCGAGGCCGTGGCCGCGCGCGGCCAAGCGCGGCTCGACGGCGAGCCAGGCCTTGCGGCGGCGCTCATCGCCCGCGCCGGCCCGGACGACGGCGCCGTCCTTCTTCACTCCTCCGGCACCACCGGACGGCCCAAGGGCATCCTGCTCAGGCATCGCCAGTTGACGGCGGCGGTGGCCAATGCCGCGGCGGCGGATTATTTCCGTGTCGGCGAGGAGTATGTGGCCTATCTGCCCATCGCCTGGGTCGGCGACTTCGTCTTCTCGGTGGCCGCCGCCGTCGCCATGCGCTTCACTGTCAGCATTCCCGAGCGCCAGGAAACGGTGCTGCGGGATCTGCGCGAGGCCGCACCGACGCTGTATTTCGCCTCGGCGCGCAGCTGGGACAATCTGCTGACGCGCCTGCAAGTCGGCGTCGCCGAGTCGACGCCGCTGAAGCGCCGACTGTTCAATTATTTCATGACGCTCGCCGTCGACACGGAGCGCCGACGGCTTGCCGGCGAAACGCCGCGCTTCGGACGCCGCGCGCTCCGCGCGCTGGGCGAAGCGCTGGTCTACGGCCCGACGCGTGATCAACTGGGCCTGAGCCACGCGCAACGCGCCTATACCGCGGGCGAGGCGATCGGCGAGGATACCTTTCTGTTCTTTCGTGCGCTCGGCCTCGACTTGAAGCAGTTTTATGGCCAGACCGAGAATTGCGCGCTCACCGTGGCACAGTCGAGCGACAGCGTGCGATTGCAGACGGTGGGCCGCCCGCTCCCCGGCGTCGAGATCAAGATCGATGACAGCGGCGAAATCCTGGTGCGCGCCGCCAGCCTCTTCGACGGCTATATGGGCGACGCCGAGGCGACGGCGCGCGCGCTGGTCGACGGCTGGCTGCATACCGGCGATGCCGGATATCTCGAGGCCGACGGACAGCTCGTCGTGCTCGGCCGCGTCAGCGAGGTGGTCTATATCAAAGCCGGCGAACGCTTTATTGCGAACTATGTGGAGAACCGCATCAAGTTCAGCTCTTATGTGCGCGATGTGGCCGTGCTCGGCGCCGGTCGCGATTTCCTCGCCGCCATCGTTTGCATCGATCCGGACGCGGTCGGCCACTGGGCGCAAGTCAACAGCGTCGCCTACAGCTCCTATGCGGATTTGTCGCAGAAGCCGGAAGTGGCGACGCTGGTGGCGGGCGTGCTGCACCATGTCAACGAGCTTTTGCCGGCGCCGCTTCGCCTCAAGCGCTTCGTCAACCTGCACAAGGAGTTCGACCCGGACGACGGCGAGGTGACGCGGACGCGCAAGCTGCGCCGCAACGTCATCGAGCAGCACTACGCCGCGGTCATCGCCGCGATCTATGAGGGTGCCGCCGAGGTCGCCTTCGAGGCGCAGATCACCTATGAGAGCGGCGGCACCGGCGTGCTGCGCCGCCGGCTGGCGGTGTGCGAGGTGCAACAGTGAGTTATTTCGCCGAGCTCGCCATCAACGGCGCTCTGGTCGGCCTCATGTACGCGCTCACCGCGCTCGGCATCGTGCTCGTGTTCAAGACCTCGGGCGTGGCCAACCTGGCGCAAGGCGCGCTGGCGATGGTCGGCGGCTATGTGATGTGGTGGTTCGCGGCCGCATTGGGAGCGCCGCTCTGGCTCGCCATCCCGTTGAGCCTGGTCGTCATGTTCGGCGTCGGCCGCGGCATCGAGCGCGTGGCGCTGCGGCGCATGGTCGGGCAGCCGGTGATTATGATCATCATGCTGACGCTCGGCGTCGAAATCCTGCTGCGCGGCGCGGCGCCGGCGCTGTGGGGTGCGGTGGTCAAGCGTCTCGACATCGGCATCGCGCAGCGGCCGATCGTGCTCGGCGACATGCTCATCAACCGCGCCTATTTCTGGGGCGGCCTGGTCGCGCTGGTGCTCATCGGCCTCTCGCTTCTGTTCTTCACCTCGCGCCAGGGCGTGGTGCTGCGCGCCGTCGCCGACGACCAGACGGCCTCCTGGGCGGTCGGCATCCGCGTCGAGCGCGCCATTGGCCTGTCCTGGGGCCTCGCCGGGGTTGCCGCCGGTTGCGCCGGCATCCTGTGGGGCTCGGTGCAGGGGGTCGATTGGACGCTGTCGCTTCTGCTCATCAAGGCGCTTGCCGTCGCCATCCTCGGCGGGCTCGACAGCATCGGCGGCGTGCTGGTGGCGGGCGTCGCCGTCGGCGTCTTGGAGAACGTCATCCCCGGCTATGTCGATCCGCTGGTCGGCGGCGGCACACGCGATCTCGTCGCCGCGACTGTGATCCTGCTCACCATCCTGGTGCGCCCGTTCGGCCTGTTCGGCCGTGAAGACATCGAGCGGGTGTGAAGCGATGTTTTACCGCCTCGCCGGCATCCGCCACACCAGCTACTCCGCCGACCGCGCGCTCTGGCCGGTGCCGGTCGACCGCGTGCAGATCGCCGCTCTGCTGCTGCTCGCTTTGCTCGCGCCCTTCGTGCTGCCCAACCTTTATCTCAGCAGCTATCTCCTGCCCTGGATCATCTGGAGCACGGCGGCGCTTGGGCTCAATCTGCTGATGGGCTGGGCTGGGCAGATCCATCTCGGCTATGCGGCGGTGATGGCGATCGGCGCCTATGGCGCCATTCATTTGGTCCGCGCCGGCGTGCCGTTCGAGCTCGCCGTCATCCTCGGAGGAGTCCTCAGCGCCGCGATCGGCCTCGTTTTTGGTTTCGCCGCGCTCCGCGTCAAAGGCCTCTATCTCGCCATCAGCACGCTCGCTATGCAGTATCTGGTCGACTGGATCATCTCGCATGTGCCGGCGATCAGCGGCGGCAGCCAGGCCACCTTGCAGGCGCCCACCTTCCGCGTCCTCGGCATCCCCATCGCCGACGACCGCGCACGCTATTACGTGGCGCTCGCCATTTGCCTCATGGTCACGGCGTTCCTGCTCAATGTCGGCCGCACCAGCTTCGGCCGCGCCCTGGCGGCGGTCCGCGAGAAGGATTTCGCCGCTGCCGTCATCGGCGTCAATCCCTACCGCTTCAAGCTCTTGGCCTTCTGGTGCAGCTCGTTCCTGGGCGGGATCGCCGGGGCGGTGCTCGCCTTCTGCTATTACCGCGCCGTAACCCCCGAGCAGTTCGATCTCGACGTATCAATCCAGGCGGTAGCGATGGTCATTGTCGGCGGCATGGCCAGCGTCATCGGCAGCTATCTCGGCGCGGCGCTGGTGCTCTTGGCGCCGATCGTGCTCAACAATCTGGTGGACTCGCTGGCGCACGCGCTCGGCCTGTCGCTCAGCGCCGACGTGATATCGCACATTCCGCTCATTCTCTATGGCGGACTCATCATCGGATTCCTCTTGATCGAGCCGCTCGGCCTTGCCAAGGTCTACGACAATCTGCGCAACTATTTCCTGGTGTGGCCGTTCCGCCATGCCCGGCGCTAAATCAAGCTTTCATAGGGGAGGCGATCCATGAAGAAGACCACCATCATATGTGCCGCCCTGGCCGCGCTCTGCGCCGCCGGCATCGGCCCAGCCGCGGCGCAGGACAAGGCGCCGATCAAGATCGGCACCGCGCTCGACTTCACCACGGTCTATACGTTCGTCACCGCCGAATACTCGCAGGGGCAGCGCGACTACGCCGCGCTGGTCAACGCCCGCGGCGGCATCCTCGGCCATCCGATCGAGATCGATGTGGTCGACACCGGCAACCAGCCGCAGCGCGGCATTGCCGCCTATGAGCGCTTCAAGGACGAGGGCGCGGTGCTGTGCGACTTCCTCAGCACGCCGGTGTCGCGGGCCGTGGTGCCGCGGGCGCTCGCCGACGGCATGAACGTGATCACCATGTTCCACGGCCGCTCCGATGCCGCCGACGGCAAGGTGTTCCCTACCATCTTCCCCATGACCCCGGCCTACTGGTCGCAAGCGACCACCATCATCAAATACATCGACGATCAGGAGAAGGGCGATCTCAAGGGCAAGAAGATCGCGCTGGTCATGATCGACTCGCCATTCGGGCGCGAGCCGCTGCCGGTGTTCCAGGAGCTGGCGAAGCGCCTGGGATACGAGTTCCAAGCGTTTCCCTATCCCTCGCCCGGCAACGAGCAATCCGCGGCCTGGACGCAGGTGCGCCGCTTCAAACCGGACTGGACCATTTTGTGGGGCGCCGGCGGCGGCCAGCCGGTCTCGGTACGCGACGCCATCGGCAACGGCATCGCCCCGGATCATCTCGCGTCGGTGATCTGGATTTCGGAGACCGACACCAACATCATCGGGGCCGAGCAGACCAAGGGGCTGCTGCGCTTCGAAGGCGTCGCCTATGGCAAGGACGTGCCGGCGATCAAGGCGATCGAGCAGCAAGTCATCGCCAAGGGCAAGGGCGCCGGCCCCGCCGAGAAGGCGGGTGGCACCTATTACAATATCGGCGCCGCCAGCCTTGCGCTCGTCGCCGAGGGCGCGCGCATTGCGCTCAGCAAGGAGGGCGAGCCGCTGACGCCGGCCAAGCTCAAGGCCGGTCTCGAGAGCATCAAGGATTTTACCGGCGAAGGCCTGCTGCCGCCGGTCACCATCACCGCCGACGACCATCAGGGCGGCGGCCGCGGCCGCGTCGATGCCTGGGACGGCAGCAAATGGGTGCCGAAGAGCCAGTGGGCGGCCGCTTATCAGGATATCGTCTGGGACCTCATCCATAAGAGCGCCGAGGAGTTCAAGGCGTCCGGCAAGTGATGCTCTCGCTCGGCAATGTCGAGGTCGTCTACGACCGCGTCTTCCTGGCCATCAAGGGCGTGTCGATCGAGGTGCCTGAGGGGGGAATGGTTGCGCTGCTCGGCGCCAACGGCGCCGGCAAGAGCACCACGCTGAAATCGATCAGCGGCCTCCTTGCGCCCGAGCGCGGGGAGGTGACGCGGGGCGAGGTCCGCTTCAAGGGCGAGGACGTGGTGCGGCTCGATCCGCCCGAACGGGTGCGGCTCGGCATCGCCCATGTGCTCGAAGGGCGTCGCGTGTTCGAGCACCTGACGCCGGACGAGAACCTGGTCGCGGCCACCTCGATGCATCGCGACCGCCGCCGCATCGCCGCGCTCAAGGATAGGGTCTACGGCTATTTCCCGCGGCTCAAGGAGCGGCTCGGCGCCCAGGCCGGCTATCTCTCGGGCGGCGAGCAGCAGATGCTGGCGATCGGCCGGGCGCTGATGACGGAGCCGAAGCTCTTGATGCTCGACGAGCCGAGCCTCGGGTTGGCGCCCTATCTGGTCGAGGAGATTTTCGCCATCATCGCCCAGCTCAACCGCGACGGCGTCGGCATCCTGCTGGTCGAGCAGAATGCCACCGCGGCGCTCGACATCGTCGCCCATGCCTATCTCATCGAGAACGGCCGCATCGTCATGAGCGGCACCGCGGCGGCGCTGAAGCAGAATCCGGATATCCAGGAATTTTATCTCGGCGGCGCCGAGCACAAGGACTATCGCGCGGTGAAGCACTATCGCCGCCGCAAGCGCTGGCTCGCATAGCGGCTGCGCGGCTGCGCGGGCTTCCGATGACCACGCAAGAGTCCCTGGGCACCGCCGCTTTCCTATGAAATAATTTCGGCTGCTGGGCTCTGGTTATCGATCTCGCGATCACAAGGGTTCACTGATGGCCCGCGAACAATCGCAAGCGCGTGTCGTCGTTGCGAAGAACGGCCCCTACATCGTCACCGGCGGCGTGCCGCTGTCGAAGCAGACGATCGGCGCGGATGCGGAAGGCAATTCGCAGGCGTGGCAGGAGAGCGGCACTTTTCCGCCGGCGGAGCAATACGCGCTGTGCCGGTGCGGGCATTCGCACCACAAGCCGTTCTGCGACGGCACCCATGCCAAGATCGGCTTCGACGGCAGCGAGACGGCGAGCCGTGCGCCTTATCTCGAGCAGGCAAAGGCCACCGAAGGGCCGGCAATGGTGCTGACGGATGCGGACAGCCTCTGCGCCTTTGCCCGCTTCTGCGATCCGAACGGAAAAGTGTGGGCGCAAGTGTCGCGCACCGACGATCCAAAAATCCGCGCCATGTTTCTGCGGCAAGTCAACGAATGTCCGTCCGGGCGCCTCGTGGCCTGGGACAAGGCGACCCGAACGCCGCTTGAGCACGAACTGCCGGTTTCGATCGGATTGATCGAAGATCCCGCAGAAGACTGCAGCGGACCAATCTGGCTGCGCGGCGGGATCACCCTGATCGCCGCCGACGGCTTTGAGTACGAGACGCGCAATCGGGTGACGCTGTGCCGTTGCGGTCAATCGCAAAACAAGCCGTTCTGCGACGGCACTCACGCCGCGATCAAATTCCGCTCCGATCGGTAGCTAACTCCCCGCCACCTCGATCTGGACATCGACGTTGCCGCGGGTGGCGTGCGAGTAGGGACAGATTTTTTCGTGCGCCTCTTTCGCGAGTTCTGCGAGCTCGGCCTGCGGCAGCGACTTGTCCTCGACGCGCAATGTGACGGCGAGACCGAAACCGCCGCCCTCGCGCGGGCCGATCGACACCGAGCAAACGATCGTGGCCTTGGTCGCGTCCTTCTTTTTCTGCTTGCCGACAAAATCGAGCGCACCGCCGTAGCAGGCGGCGTAGCCGGCCGCGAACAGATGCTCGGGCGTGGTCGTGCCTGGCTTGCCCGGTCCGCCCATGGCTTTCGGCACCGACAGATCGGCCTTCACCGTCCCGTCATTGGCCTCGGTATGTCCGTTGCGCCCGCCGGTCGCGGTTGCGGTCGCGGTGAAAAGCGGCTTGATCTTGTCCATGATGAAATCTCCACGTGGGACTTGCAGGGTGAAATTAGTCGGCGGCCGGGTCAAGAGGCACTACTAAGCCGCGCCCCGCCGCGCCGGCTCTAAGTTCTTGGTTCATCGCGCGCCCGGACGGAAAACCGGTTTCCACTTTTCCTGGACGCGCTCCAGCGCGACGCGCGCGAAGGTCGTCATGATGCGGGCGCCGGCGCGGAGCGAACCGCGCAGCGAGCCGGCGACCTTGGATTGCCCGCCGATGCGGCGGCGATAGGCCACCGGCAATTCCAGAACGCGCAAGCCGGCGCGCGCCACCCGCATCTGCATTTCGAGATTCCAGCCGTAGGTCAGTTCGCGCATGCCGAGCGCCAGCAAGGTGTCGCGCCGGATCGCGCGATAGGCGCACATGTCGGTATAGCGCACGCCGTAAATGAGTCCGATCAACGCGCCGGCGACGAGGCCGGCGAGAATTTGATGGCTCGCCATGCTGCCGTGCTCGCGCTCGCCACGCGCACGCGAGCCGATGACAAAGTCGTAGTGGCCGGAGCGGAGCGCGGCGACCATGTCGGCGGTCGCCGCCGGATCGTCGGCGCCGTCGCCGTCCATGAAGACGATAATATCGGCGTCATCGGCCGCTTGCGCGCCGGCGAGGCAGGCGCGGCCATAGCCGCGGCCGGCTGCGATCGTTTCCGCGCCGGCGCGGCGCGCTTGCACGATGGTGTCGTCGGTGCTGCCGCCGTCGGCGACGATCACCCGGTCGACGATAGGGCGCGGCAGGCCGGCAACGACCGCGGCGATCGATTCGCTTTCGTTGAGCGTCGGAATGACGACGGCGACGCCGCCGGCCTGGCGCGGCATCGCTACAGACTCCAGCGCAAGCCGCAGCTGGCGCAGGCGCCCGGCGGCTTGTCCGACAAGAGCGCCTGGCGGAAATCGCGGTAGGCTTCGCCGGTCCAGATTTCGCGCAAGCTCTGTTGGGTGGCGTCGCCGAGCGTGTAGTTCTCATAGCCGCGCTGCGAGAACGGCGCGATGCAGCACGGCAGCGCGCGGCCGTTGGCGGTGAAATACATGACGGTCCACGGCCGGCGGCAGAGCGACCACGGCGAGCCATTGTCGTTGCGCTTGAGGCTCATGCCGGGCTCGCTGGCGGCGCCCGACGCGTTGAAAGTGACGCCGAGCGATTTTGCGAGCGCCGCGGCGCGGTCGATATAGACCGCCTCCTCGGCCGAGAGCCGCTCGTAGAGCGCCTGGTCCGGCCGCGCCTTGCCGATGGCGTTCTCCGCGAAGAAGACCAGCCGCTGCAGATAGACCTCGCGCACCCCGGTCTCCGCCGCGACCCGCACGAAGTCGGGCAATTGCTCGACGGTCTCGCGCAAGCCGGTCAGCCACGCCGACACCCGCGGTTTGCTGCGCCCCTCGCGCTCCTGCATGTCGCGGAAGGCGCGCACGTTCTTGAGGATGCGATGGAAATAATTTCTACCGCGAATGGCACGGTAGGATTCGGCGTTCGCCGCATCGAAGGAAACCCGCAGCTCGTCGAGCTCGGCTTCGATCAGCGCGCGGCCGTTCTTCTCGTTGAGCACGGTGCCGTTGGTGTTGAACAGCACGTAGGTGCCGCGGTCCTTCAGATAACGCACCATGCGCGGCAGATGCTTCACCAGCATCGGCTCGCCGACGCCGTGCAGCACCGCGCGTTGCAGCTTGGGGATCTGGTCGACGATCGAGCGGAAAAGCTCCCAGCTCATGTCGGCCGGCGGCTCGAGCTCCTCATAGGTGCGCGGGCACGTGGTGCACAACAGATTGCAGCGGTTGGTGGTCTCCAGATAGAGGCAGACCGGTGCCTGCTCGGGCACGACGCTGTCGGTGCGCACGCTCTCGAAGTAGCGCCGCGGATCGACCGCCGGTTTTGACGCCGCTATCTCCATAATGTCGCTTCCCTCAATCGATCGTCGGCAATCAAGCGGCGCCGGCGGCCGCGCTTTCGATTTGCCTGAAATCTTCGCGGCGGCGGGCGAACTCGCCGTCGGCCCAGAGCCGATGCATCAGCGCAGCGGTCTCGGCCGGATGATGCGGCTCATGCGCATCGCGCGCGCGGGCGGACGAGCGCGGCCGGCTCACCTCGCCGGCAAGCCGGCGCAGACCTTCGATATCGTCGACGTCATACCAGACCGGCAGCATGTGAACGTCGAGCCCGATGTCGCGCGCCCGCTCCAGCGTCTGTGCGGCGACGCATTCGGTGCTCCAGGCGATGTCTTCGAACAGGCGGCGGTGCGCGGTTTTCAGGCCGAGCAGATAATAGCCGCCGTCGCTCGAGGGACCGAGCACGGCGCGCTCGCCCGGCCGCGCCAGCATATCCGCGGTCTCGACCAGGAACGCCGTCGGCAGCGTCGGGCTGTCGGAATTGAGCACCACGGCCGAACCATGGCCGCGGGTGAAGATTTCTTGAATGGTGCGGAACAGGCAATCGCCGAAATCCGGCAGCCAGGCGTCGATCAAGCCGATCGCCGGCGGCAGCACGCGGCGGAAAAATCCCTCGGAGCCCGGCGGCGCATAGGCGGTGTAGCCGGCGATCGCCGCGTGACGCGCGGCCAGCATCAGATTGTCGGCGATATCGCGCAGGAAGGCGGTGTTGAGCGCCGCGGCCTCGTCGAAAGTCAGCGGCGGCACCAGCCGGGTCTTGGTGCGTCCAGGAGCGGACGCTTTGGCCATGATGGCGACGCCGCAGGTGCCCGGGCCGGTGCTGCGCTGATGGCGTCCATCCGCCGCGGCGGCAGCGCATTCGGTCGACAGGGATTTGCCGTCGAAACGATTCACACCGTCCATGCGATGCGACCCCCGAAATGAGCGGCTGAAATCGTTTCAGCAACCAGCGGCAGTGTTTGGCAAAGCGCGGCAACGCGCCAATCAATTCCGGCTCACTGCCTACAAGTCGGCAAACACCAAAAAGTTATAGAGTTCACCAAGTCGTGATCGTTTTGCTCAACGCCGCGCCAGCGCGATCTTGATCATCGCGTCGTCGGGTAGCGCTTGCGCGCCGGCATTCCGCCAGGTCGGCGCCGCGGCGTATTCGCTGCGCGGCATATCGAGCGAGGCCAGCTCGCGGCCCTGGATGCCCACGACTTCGATCGGAACGGCGACGGGACGCGCGCCCCAACCGAGCAGGCCGCCGTAGGCGACGATCAGTTCGATCTTGTCGTCAGCCGTGCGCACCACTTCGCGGACGTGGCCGAGCGTGCAGGAACTGTCGTCGAGGAGCGGCAGGCTGATGAGATCGCCGACCCGCACCGGCTGCGGAAAGCGCGCTTGCATGCGCGCCGCCGGCGTCATCGGCTTTTTCTCCGGCTCCATGCCGGTCGGCGGCAACATGGCTTGGGCCAGCACGAAGGATTCGTCGGCGCTGGCCGTGCCTGCCGCCGCCTGGGCTGCGGCCATCACGCCGATCGCCAAACCGATCGCAGTTAAACGCCCGATCATGTCGCGTTCCTCCCGATCAAAGACGCCACGCGAATTTGTGAAGCGGTTTGGCTTGCGCAGGATTTTTCGCAACCCTACTGTTCGGCGTCGCGCCGGGGAAATGAGCGACGCAGGGGATCATTCTTGATGTCGGCGCCGCCGGTCAAATCAAATACTCGCCAGGAGCAGCGTCTGCACCCGCTGCCGGTCCGCATCATGCATTGGACCAACGCGGTGGCCATTTTCATCATGATCGGCAGCGGCTGGAAGATCTACAATGACGACGTGATCTTCGGCTTTCTGCATTTTCCGGACGCCGTTGTGATCGGCAAGTGGGCGCAGCACGGCCTGCAGTGGCACTTTTTCGGCATGTGGATTTTCGTGCTCAATGGGCTCGCTTATCTCACCTACGGCATTGCCACCGGACGGTTTCGGCAGAAGCTGTTTCCGCTGTCGCTGCGCGAAATCCTGGCGACAGTCGGCGACGCGCTGCGCTTTCGCCTCGCCCACGAGGATCTGACGCATTACAACGCCGTGCAGAAGATTCTCTATCTCGGCATCATGGCGGTCGGCGTGCTCATCGTGATCTCCGGGCTTGCGCTGTGGAAGCCGGTGCAGTTCTCCGAGCTGGCGTCGTTGTTCGGCAGCTTCCAGACCATCCGGCTCGTGCATTTCCTCTGCATGACGGCGATCGTCGCCTTTCTGCTGGTGCACATAACGCTCGCTCTGCTGGTGCCGAAAAGTCTCGTCGCCATGCTGACCGGCGGCCCGGCCGTCGACGATAAGCCGGCGGCGGCCGACGACGCGGCCGAAGCAACCCCCCTGATGCGGTGACATCATGTTTCGCACCCGGACGCCGTCGCTGTTTCGGCCAAAGAAGCCGATCGACCAACGCGTGCTGACGCAAAACCGGGCGCTGGTCGAGGCCGTCAACCGGCGCGGCGTGCTGCGCGGCGCCATCAGTCTCGGCGCGCTGACGCTGTTGACCGGTTGCGATGTGACCGAAGAGGAGCCGGTGCAGAAAGCGCTGCGCGCAGTGTCGGCATGGAACGACCGCGTGCAGGCGGCGATCTTCCGACCCGATCATCTGGCGCCGACCTTTCCCGCCGCGCAGGTGGTCAAGCCGCCGCGCTTCAACGCTTATTACGACATCGAGGACGTCAAGCCGGTCAACGGCGCGACCTGGAAGCTGGAATTGGCCGGACATATCGCCGACAAGCGGCCGTGGACCGCGCAGCAGCTCTATGCGCTTCCCGAGCAGGAAATCATCATCCGCCATATCTGCGTGGAAGGCTGGGATTACATCGGCCAATGGTCGGGCGTGAACTTCAAGAGCTTCTTGCAGCGCGTCGGCGCCGACCTCACCGCCAAATACGTCTACTGCCATTGCGCCGACGACTATACCGAGAGCATCGACATGGCGGCCGCGCTGCACCCGCAGACTATCCTCGCCACCCGCTACGCCAACGAGACCATCGCCGATCCATTCGGCTATCCGCTGCGGCTGCGCACCTCGACCAAGCTCGGCTACAAGAATGCCAAATGGATCAAAGCGATCGAGGTGACCAACAGCTTCACCGAGACGTTCTGGAGCAAACAGGGCTTCAACTGGTTCGCGGGGATTTAGTTTTCTCACTGTCCGCGGGCTCATTGGACTTCCGCTTCGTCGCGCCACTTCCGCTCTTGCCCCAAGAGCCGACATTTTGTTGCAGCACAATATCTGTCGCTTTGGGCCAATGCACTAAATCGCTGCGCGATAGCCCGCTGCGCGGGTAGCCCGACCGCGTGCACGGCAACCGGGGTCGAGATCGTCGATAGCGTGCGGGTCGTCCTGTCTTGAAGATCGAGGTGTCAT
>JBEKIC010000064.1:0-20529 GCA_050011955.1 Xanthobacteraceae bacterium | reverse complement strand
CGGCGCCCCCTCACTCTCGCTCGCCAGGCTCGCTCGACCTCTCCCCGCACGCGGGGAGAGGTGCCAACACGGAAGGGATGTAAATGCGTATCGTCGTTCATGGGCAGCAGGCGTTCGGCAAGGCGGTGCTGGAGGCGCTGCTCAAGCGCGGCGAGGACGTCGTCGCCGTTTATGTTGCGCCGGAGAAAGAAGGCGCGAAGGCCGATCCGCTCAAGGAGGCCGCGCTTGCCGCCAAGCTGCCGGTCTATCAGCCGGCCTCCTATCGCAAGCCCGAAGTCTGGGACGAATTCCGCGCGCTCAAGCCGGACCTGCAGGTGATGGCCTTCGTGACGTTGTTCGTCCCGGAGGATTTTTTGAACGTCCCGACCCACGGCTCGATCCAGTACCATCCGTCGCTGCTTCCGGCCTATCGCGGGCCGAGCGCGATCAACTGGCCGATCATCAAGGGCGAGACCGAGACCGGGCTGTCGATCTTCTGGCCCGACAACGGGCTCGATACCGGCGACGTGCTGCTTCAGAAGAAAACGCCGATCGGCCCAACCGACACGCTCGGCTCGGTGTATTTCGACCGCCTGTTCCCGATGGGAGTCGAGGCCATGCTGGAAGCGGTCGACTTGGTGAAGGCCGGCAAGGCGCCACGCATCAAACAGGACGGAACCAAAGCGACCTACGAGGGCCGCTGCGGCCCCGACAATGCACATATCGACTGGGGCAAGCCGTGGCTGCAGATCGACCGCCTGATCCGCGGCTGCAATCCGGCGCCGGGCGCATGGTCGAAACTCGACGGCAAGACCGTGAAAATCTTCGACGCCAGGCCACTGCCAGCCAAGGATCCGAAAGGCATCGCCGGCAAGATGGGCGAGATCGTCGCCATCGACGGCGACGGCGTCACCGTGGTTTGCGCCGACGGCCGCTTCAAGGTCAGCCGCGTACAAGCGGACGGTCCGAAAATCACCGCAGCCGAATTTGCCGCCAGCGCCAAGCTCACCCCCGGCATGAGGTTTTCATGAATCCGCCACCCGCGAGCGCGGCGAAAGCCCGCGCAGACGCCTCGCAACACGCCCATCCGAAAACCGATATCGAGATCGCCCAGGCCGCCAAGATGCGGCCCATCGCCGATATCGCTCGCGAAAAACTCGGCATCGCCGCGGAAAATCTCGAACCCTACGGCCACTACAAGGCCAAGGTGTCGCTCGACTACATCAAGCGCCTGCAGGATCGCCCGAACGGCAAGCTCATCCTGGTGAGCGCGATCACGCCGACGCCGGTGGGAGAGGGCAAGACCACGACGACGGTCGGCCTGACCGACGCCCTCAATCACATCGGCAAGAAGGCGATGCTGTGCATCCGCGAGCCTTCGCTCGGTCCCTGCTTCGGCGTCAAGGGCGGGGCGGCCGGCGGCGGCTACGCGCAGGTCGTGCCGATGGAGGAGATCAACCTGCACTTCACCGGCGATCTGCACGCCATCGGCACGGCAAACAATCTGCTCGCGGCGCTGATCGACAATCACATCTACTGGGGTAACGCACTCGGCATCGATGCGCGCCGGATCGCCTGGCGACGCGCCATCGACATGAACGAGCGGGCGCTGCGCTCGATCGTGTCCTCGCTCGGCGGCACCGCCAACGGCTTCCCGCGCGAGGACGGCTTCGACATCACGGTCGCGTCGGAGGTGATGGCGATCTTCTGTCTGGCGCGCGACGTGCAGGACCTCAAGCAGCGCCTCGCCAACATCGTGGTCGCCTATACGCGCGAGCGAAAGCCGGTGCGCGCCGGCGATCTCAAGGCGCAGGGTTCGATGACGGCGCTGCTCAAGGACGCGCTGGCGCCGAACCTGGTGCAGACGCTCGAAGGCACCCCCGCCTTCATCCACGGCGGCCCGTTCGCCAACATCGCGCACGGCTGCAACTCGGTGCTGGCGACGACGACGGCGCTCAAGCTCGCCGATTACGTGGTGACCGAAGCCGGCTTCGGCGCCGACCTGGGCGCGGAAAAGTTCATGGACATCAAGTGCCGCAAGACCGGGCTGGCGCCCGACTGCGCCGTGCTTGTCGCCACTATCCGCGCGCTGAAAATGCACGGCGGCGTCAAGAAGGCGGACCTCAAGGCGGAAAACCTCAAGGCGCTCGAGGCAGGCATGGCGAACCTCGCGCGTCATATCGAGAACGTGCAGAAGTTCGGCGTGGCGCCGGTCGTCTCCATCAACCGCTTTTCCGCCGACACCGATGCCGAGATCGCGCTGGTCAAGGAGGCGTGCGCCAGGCTCGGCGTCGAGGCCGTGATGGCGGATCACTGGGCGCTCGGCGGCGAGGGCGCCGCCGATGTCGCGCGCGCCGTCGTTAAGATCGCCGAGAGCGGCAAAAGCAAGCTCAAGCTGCTTTATCCCGACGACATGCCGCTGCTTGAGAAGATCCGCACGATCGCCAAGGAAATCTATCGCGCCAAGGATATCGAGGTGGAGAAATCCGTCCGCGACCAGCTTGCCGCGTTCGAGCAGCTGGGCTATGGCAAGTTTCCGGTCTGCATTGCCAAGACCCAATACAGTTTCTCGACCAACCCGGATGCCAAGGGTGCGCCCGTCGATCACGTCATCAAGGTGCGCGATGTGCGGCTCTCCGCCGGCGCCGAATTCGTGGTCGCGATCTGCGGAGAGATCATGACCATGCCGGGCCTGCCCAAGGTTCCCGCCGCCGACCATATCGACGTCGGGCCGGATGGAAAGATCATCGGGTTGTTTTAGGCTGCGCGATGATCCTGTCCCGGCCGTTCACAGAAAGGTCTGGTTATGTCTCTTGCTGAATCGCCGCGGCTTGCCGCCGCATACGGCGCGCCGCTGCGCCACGACTGGACGCGCGGGGAGGTGCGGGCGCTGTTCGACCTGCCGTTCCCGGAGCTGATGTTTCGCGCGCAGAGCGTTCACCGCGACAACTTCGATCCGACCGCCGTGCAGATCTCAACGCTGCTCTCGATCAAGACCGGCGGCTGCCCGGAGGACTGCGCCTATTGTCCGCAGAGCGCCCAGTACGAGACCGGCGTGCGCGCGGAAAAGCTCATGGCGCTCGACGCCGTGCTCGCCGAGGCGCGCGCGGCGAAGGCTTCGGGCGCCAGCCGCTTCTGCATGGGCGCGGCGTGGCGCTCGCCCAAGGACCGCGACCTCGATTCCGTCTGCGCCATGGTCGAAGGCGTCAAGGCCTTGGGCCTCGAGACCTGCGCGACGCTGGGCATGCTCACCGCCGCGCAGGCGCAGCAGCTCCGGGAGGCCGGCCTCGACTATTACAATCACAACCTCGATACCTCGCCGGAGTTTTACGAAAAGATCATCACTACGCGCACCTACCGCGATCGCCTGGAAACGCTCGAGCACGTGCGCGACGCCGGCATCAACGTCTGCTGCGGCGGCATCGTCGGCATGGGGGAAACGCGCGAGGATCGCATCGGCATGATCGCGACACTGGCAAGTCTGCCGGAACATCCCGAATCGGTGCCGATCAACATGTTGGTCCGCGTCGCCGGGACGCCGCTCGCCGGCGAGTCCAGCCTCGATCCCATCGAATTCGTGCGCACCGTTGCCGTCGCCCGCATGACCATGCCGCGATCGATGGTGCGGCTTTCGGCCGGCCGCGAGCACATGAGCGAGGAGACGCAGGCGCTCTGCTTCCTCGCCGGCGCCAACTCGATTTTCTACGGGCCGAAGCTTCTGACCACGCCGAATCCCGGACGCGACCGCGATCAAGCGCTGATGGATCGGCTCGGTCTGACGGCGATGGCGGGGTCCTAGAGCGCAATCGCTTCAGATGAAGCGATTGGCGCTCTGATATCTAGTGGAGCATGATCTTTTCGGAAAACCGGCGTCCACTTTTCCGGATCATGCTCTAGAACATCCCCATGCGCTCGCTCGCCATCGTGCCGGTGAGCATGAGGACGCCGAACATCATCACCGCGAGCGCGGCGCCGACCTCGACGCCGCGCAGCATGAGCGAGCCGTAGCCGGCGCGCGCGACGGCAAACCGCTTCGCTATCGCCTTGGCGGCAACCGCAAGCGTCGCGATGGTCGCGACCGTGATCGCCGTTCCAAGCCCCATCACGAAGGTTGAGGCGATGCCGGCCAGAAACAAGCCCTGCGCCAGCGCGAAGACGAGGACGATGATCGCACCCGAGCAGGGCCGCACTCCGACCGCGACGATCGCCGATAGACCGCGGCGCCAGCCGCCAGGCCCGGCCAACTCCTCCGGCTCGGGCCCATGCGCATGCCCCCAGGGCAATACGTCTTCCTCTTCGTCGGCGTCGTGCTGATGGCCGTGGGCGTGATCGGCATGGTCGTGGTGCGCATGATCATGGCGATGGCAATCGGGTTGGGCGGCGTGCACATGGTGCGCATGGTCCGCCGCTGCCGCCGCTGCCGCTTCGGGTCCCGACCTGACCCGGTGCAGAGTATGAAGAAAGCCGCGGCCCTTCACCCAAAGGAGCCGCGCGCCCAACAGCACGATCAGCGTGTAGCTGACCAGTTCTATGACGCGCACCGTATCGCCCATCATCTTTGCCGTGGCGCCGATCAGAACGGCGGCGATGGCGACGAGCAGCACCGCGGTCAGCGCTTGCAGCAGCGCCGAGGCGAACGACAGCGCGATGCCGCGCCGCCAGGTTTCCTCGTTGGCAAGGAGGTAGGACGAGATCACCGCTTTGCCGTGGCCGGGACCGGCGGCGTGGAAAATGCCGTAGACGAACGAGATGCCCATCAGGCCCCAATAGGCCGAGCCGTCGGTCTTGGCGGCGCGGATGAGGCCGGACAGCGCGCGGTAGAACAGCGCCTGCTTGGCGAGGAGCCAGCCAGTGACGCCTTCGGCGGGCGGCGGGCGAATGGCGCCAAGCGGTCCAGCCTGCGCGAAGGCGCTATCGAGCGCGCCCGCCGCCAGCAGCAACACCAGGATCACCGCCGCCAAAGCAAGGTAGCGGGTCAGCCGCACCCTGGCGCCGATCCTCACGGGCACTTCACCGCAATCCGGTTGGCGAAATTCGCGCCCATGCCGATATTGGCCTCCGAGGTCTGGAAGGCCTGATCGAGCCGCAGGGTGATCGGGAAATTATCGTCGTGCGGCTTCTCGACGGCGGCTGTGCATTGCGCCGGCGCGCTGACCAGCCGCACCGGGTCTTTTTCCGCGAAGCCGAAATCGATGAAGAACTCCGGATCGTAGACTTCGATCTCGAGCGCCTTGGCCTTCACCGGCGTCTTGAACGGCAGCGTGAAGTGGAGCGTGAGCACCGTCTCCTTCGGATCGTAATCGAGATAGTAGTCGATCGGATCGAGGAAGGCGTCTTTCCGCCGTTTGCCATCCACCTTGGCGTAGGTGAAATAGGCATAGTCCTTGAGCGACTCGACATTGACCTTGGCGAGCGGCGCAAGCTCCTCGCGGGTGAACGTGCCCTTGGTCTTTTGCTCGAGGCCCTGCGTGGCGAAGGCGGAGAACATATCGTCGAAAGTCCAGGCGTGGCGCACGGCCGTGACCGAGCCGTCCGCCGCGTAGAGAAGTTCTTCCGTCATCGTCACCCAGACATGCGGGTGCGCATCGGCGCGTCCCGTCGCCGCGACGAGGCAGGCCAGTCCCGCCATGACAGAGACGAAGCGATGGATCATCGGCCCCCGCGCAAAGTGTCGTCGCGATTTGCCGCCCCCGACAGCGCGAGCAGACTTTAGCGCCGAGTGGGGCGGAAACGAGGCTGCAGGTTCTACACCCCCGCCGCTCCGCCATCCCCGCGCGGATCGTGGGCGCCTTCGCAAGTGCCGTCGCCATGCAAGACCGCGGCGCCGGCATGGCCCATGACGTCGGAATAGGGCTCGGGCAGGACTTCGAGGTCATGGCCGGCGGCGGCGAGCTGGTCGACGAGATTGCCGTCGAAGCGTGATTCCAGGCGCAGCTTGGTTTGCTGATTGCCCCAGGTCCGCCCGAGCACCCAGCGCGGCCGATCGATCGCCGCGGCGAGCGGCTCCCTGAACAACATATGGCGTGTGAACACCGCGCTCTGGGTCTGCGGCTGGCCGTCGCCGCCCATGGCGCCATAGGCCATGACGCGTCCGTCCTTGAGCACGGCGAGCGCCGGATTGAGCGTGTGGAAGGGCAGCCGGCCGGGCGCGAGCAGGTTGAGCGCGCCGCGTTGCAGCGAAAAACTGATGCCGCGGTTCTGCATCAGCACGCCGGTGCGCGGCAGCACGCAGCCCGAGCCGAACTCCCAATAGAGCGACTGAATGTAGGACACCACCAAGCCGCTGGCATCGGCGGCGCCCATCCACACGGTGTCGCTTTCGGCGCCGAGCGGCCAGGGCGCCGCCTTGCGGCGGTCGATCTTCATTGCCTCGCCGGCGATGAACCGCGGCTCAAGATAGCGCTCGAGCGCGTGCGGCAGATATTCCGGATCGGTGACGGCGCGGTCGCGGACCCGCAGCGCGCGCTTGGTGGCCTCGACCAGGCCGTGAATATGGTCGAAACCCTCCGCCTCGGTCACGCCCAAGCGAGCAAACAAGGCGAGGATCATCAGCGAGGCGACGCCTTGGGTCGGAGCGTCGGTGTTGTAGACCGTTCCCTCCGGCAGTTCGACGCGCAGCGGCTCGGCGAGCGTGGCGCGATAGCGGGTCAAATCCTCGCGGGTGAGCGGACTGCCGATGCGGGTAAGGTCGGCCGCGATTTCGCGGCCGACGTCGCCGCGATAAAAATCGTCAAGACCGGCATGAGCGAGATGCGCCAGCGTCTCGGCAAACGCCCCTTGCTTGAGGGTGGCACCGACCGCCGGCGGCTTGCCGTCCATTAGAAACGTGTCGGCAAAACCCGGCACCGGCGCGAGCGCGGCAAGATGCTCCTGCGTGAGCCGCGCCTGGCTGCGTGATACGGGATAGCCGTTGCGGGCGTGGCCGATGGCCGGCGCCATCAGCACATCCAGCGGCAGCTTTGCGCCATTCGCTTTCGCTGCCTCGAGCGCCAGCATCCAGCCGCCGACGGCACCGGGCACGGTGAGCGCGGCGAGCGGCCCGCGCGGCGGTATCGTCTCGTGCTCGCGGTAAAGCTCGAGCCGCGCTGCGATCGCGGCGGGACCGGGCGCCATGACGGCGCGCACGCGGCCGTTCGCCTCGCGGATCAGCCAAAATCCGTCGCCGCCGATGTGGTTCATGTGCGGGTAAACGGCCGCGATGGACGCGGCCATGGCCACCATCGCTTCCAGCGCGTTGCCGCCTTCGGCGAGAATTGAGCGGCCGGCTTCTACGGCGCCAAAATGCGGCGCGCAGACGACGCCGCGGCGATGACCGGCGCTGTGCAGATCGACCATGCTCAGGCCACCGGAACCGGTTCGGCCAATCCGCGTTTGCGCAACATCGCTTCCGCGCTTGGCAGCCGGCCGCGGAAGGCCTTGTAGGCGTCGGCCGGGTCACGGGCGCCGCCGGCGGCGTAGATCGTCTCGCGCAGCCGCTGCGCGGTGGCCGAATCGAAGATGTCGCCGGTCTCCTCAAAGGCTTCGAACGCGTCGGCGTCGAGCACTTCCGACCACATGTAGCTGTAATAGGCCGCGGCATAGCCGCCGCCGGAGAACACGTGGCCGAAGTGCGGCGGGCGATGACGCATGACAATCTCCTCCGGCATGCCGATGCGCGAAAGCACTTTGCTCTCGAACGCGCTGGTGTCGATTGTGCCAGGCGAGCCGAGCGAATGGAAATCGAGATCGGCGACGGCCGAAGCCAGATATTCGACGGTGCCGAAGCCCTGATTGAAATTGCGCGCGGCAAGAAGCCGTTGCAGCAGGTCTTCCGGCATCGGCGCGCCGGTTTGGTAGTGCCGCGCGAAGCGCCGCAATACTTCCGGCTGCTCGAGCCAATGCTCGTAGAGCTGCGACGGCAGCTCGACGAAATCGGTGGCGACATTGGTGCCGGAAATCTTCGGATAGGTGACGGCGGAAAGAAGGCCGTGCAGCGCATGGCCGAATTCGTGGAACAACGTGCGCGCATCCTCGAACCCGAGCAGCGTCGGCTCGCCGTCGGCGGCCTTGGCGAAATTGCACACATTGACGATCAGCGGGCGAATATCGCCGGCGAGCTTTTCCTGGCTCCGCAGCGAGGTCATCCAGGCGCCGCTGCGTTTTGACGCCCGCGCAAAGTAATCGCCGAAGAAAAGCCCGATCTCGGCACCATCGCCGTCGCGCACCTCCCAGACCCGCACGTCGGGATGCCAGACCGGCACGTCGGCCCGCGCGGTGAAGCTCAAGCCGAACAGCCGCTCCGCCGTGTAAAACGCGGCCTCGATCATGCGGTCGAGGTTGAGATACGGCTGGATGGCCACCTCGTCGATATCGCAGCGCCGGCTCCGTAGTTGATCCGCGTAGTAGCGCCAATCCCAGGGCGCGAGCTTGAAGTTGCCGCCTTGCTCCTGCACCAGCGCCTGCAGGTCGTCGCGGTCGGCGAGCGCTTTCTTGCGGGCGCGCGCCCATACCGTATCCAGGAGATCGCGCACGGCTTCCGGCGTCTTCGCCATCGCATCGTCGAGCCGGTAATGGGCGAAGTCGGCATAGCCAAGCAGTTTTGCGCGCTCGGCCCGCAACCGCACCATTTCGGCGATGATCGCCTTGTTGTCGGTAGCGCCGCCATTGTCGCCGCGCGAGACAAACGCGCGAAACACCTTTTCGCGCAGGTCGCGCCGTTGCGCGAACTGCAGGAACGCCTCGACGCTCGACCGCGACAGCGTGACGACGTGGCCGGCGAGGCCGCGTTCCCGCGCCTCTGATCGCATGGCTTCGCGCATGAAATCGGGCAGCCCGGCAAGCTCCGCTTCGCCCTGAAGAGACAGCGCGAAGGCCTGCTCGTCGGCCAGCACGTTCTGGCTGAACGCGGTGCCGAGCGCGGCCAGCCGCTCGATGATCGCGGCGAGGCGCTCCTTTGCCGCGCCGTCGAGGCCGGCGCCGGCGCGGCGGAAGGTCACGTGGTAGCGCTCGAGCACGCGTTTCTGCTCGGCCGACAGGGCGAGCGTGTCGGCCTGACGCGTCAGCGCATCGATGCGCTTGAACAACGCGGCGTCGGTGTGGATTTTGTTCCAGTGACGGGCGATCTGCGGCGCGATCTCCCGCTCGATCTCCAGCAGCGCCTCGTTGCTGTGCGCGCCGACCAGAAGGTGGAAGACGTGTTCGACCCGCGCCAGCGCGCGGCCGCTCAGTTCCATGGCGCCGATCGTATTGTCGAAGCTCGGCTCTTCCGGAGCCGCCGCGATGGCCGCGATCTCGGCCTTATGGTCGGCGAGCGTGCGTGCGTAGGCCGGGCGGAAGTGTTTTGGCGCGATGCGGTCGAACGGAGGAACCCCGTCGGGGGTCGCCCACGGCTCAAAGAAGGGGTTTTCCAATGGGGGAACGGTCATCAGGGGCTTACCAAGCGGAGGCGAACTTATATAGGGATTTGAGCTTGAATTGGGCCCCTCTTTCGGAGAAAGTGCCGGCGCTTTGGAAGGGTCCATGAACAAGCCATCCCCGCGACGCCCCCGGCGCATCCTCTGGCAGAACGTGCTGACCGTGGTCAGCGCGGCGATTCTGATCAGCGCCGAGGTGTTCGGCGCCGCCTTTGCCGGCAGCTGGGCGATCGCCAACCTGCTCGTGCTCGGCGCGATTGGCGCGCGCATTCTCGACGGGCTGTTCGTGCTGGGCGGCATCGTCGTCATGGTGCAGTTCGTCCGCGCCGCGCGCCGCGTCGAGCCGTTCACGGCGGACTGAAAACTTTCGCCGCGTCGCACGGCGCGCGCGCCGTGGAAAACTCTGCTGCAACGTTTTGTTAAGACCAAAACGCTTGACAGCGCGGCTGAATAGCTTAATTCGGAAATCGCCCAATTTCGCACGTGCCTGTGGCCGTGTGTCGGTCGGTGGGCATCCGGACAAGAGGCCGGACAGCCGCCTAAGGAAGATCTCTCCTTCCTTGCTCCAGCGACCGGCAGCCGGAGGCGAAACCGGCATAGCCCGCTCTCCACGGGCGACGCGGCTTAAAGCAACGACGGAAGGGCTTTTTTGGTTCGCTGCCGGCGCCAATGCCGGGGACACCGAAAGGGCTTGTCCATCTTTGCCAGCAGTGCGGAACGGGATCTCCCTCATCCGGACCAAGGCAGCAATCACGGCGACGCTAACAGGCTCCGCACGGTGCGGAACCGCGCGCGTCGCAGGAGGTTCACCTGGGCGGCTTCGCCGCCTGTCGGATAAGGGAGTGGTGGCAATGACCGCGCGGATCCGCGAATTCCTCAAGCAACGCACCGAAGACGGACCCTGCCTCGTCGTCGACCTCGACGTCGTCCGCGACAACTACCTCAACTTCGCCAAGGTGCTGCCGGACACCAAGGTGTTCTATGCCGTGAAGGCCAATCCGGCGCCGGAAATCCTCAAGCTGTTGGCCGGGCTCGGCTGCTGCTTCGATGTCGCCTCGGTGAGCGAGGTTCAGGCCGTGCTCGCGGCGGGCGCGCCGCCGGAGCGGATCTCCTACGGCAACACGATCAAGAAGGAGACGGAAATCGCCACCGCCTTCCGGCTCGGCATCACGCTCTTTGCCATCGATTGCGAGGCCGAGGTGGAGAAGGTCGCGCGTGCCGCCCCCGGCAGCCGGGTGATTTGCCGCATCGTCTGCGACGGCTCGGGCTCCGAGTGGCCGCTGTCGCGCAAGTTCGGTTGCGAGCCCGCCTATGCCGCCGACATCCTCGAGCTCGCACACAAGCGCGGGCTGGTGCCCTACGGGGTGTCGTTCCATGTCGGCTCGCAGCAGCACAACATCGAAGCCTGGGATCGTGCGCTCGCCTCGGCGGCGGCCGTATTCCGCGGCTGCGCCGAGCGCGGCATCGTGCTCGCCATGGTCAATCTCGGCGGCGGCTTCCCGGCGCGCTACGTGCGCAAGACGCCGAAGCTCGAATCCTACGGCAAGGCGATCTTCCGCTCGCTGCGCAAGCACTTCGGCAATGCCATACCGGAGACCATCGTCGAGCCGGGCCGCGGCCTGGTCGGCAATGCCGGCATGATCGAGGCCGAGGTGGTCCTGATCGCCAAGCGCTCGCCCGAGGACGAGGTGCGCTGGGTCTATCTCGACATCGGCAAATTCCATGGGCTCGCCGAGACCATCGGCGAATCGATCCGCTACCCGATTCGCACCGCCAAGGACCGTGACGAGACGGTGCCTTGCATCATCGCCGGCCCGACCTGCGACAGCGTCGACGTGCTCTACGAGAAGACGCCGTACCCGCTGCCGGTCTCGCTCGCCATCGGCGACAAGGTCCTGATCGAGGCTGCCGGCGCCTATACCGCGACCTATTCCTCGGTCGGCTTCAACGGCTATCCGCCGCTGCGGCAGTACGTGATCTGAGCGTCAGGCGAGGTCGATCAATCCGGCCTCGCCGCTTTCCGTTCCAAAGGCGAGCAGCTTGTCATCCGCGCTCCAGGCGAGCGCAGTGACCGGCGCCTCGCCGGGCTTTTTCGCCAATATCTCGGCGCCGTCATCGATGCGGACCAACAGCACCATGCCGTCGCCATAGCCGGCGGCGACGATGTCCTGCCTCGGATGACAGGCGACGACTTCGATCCGATGTTCGGAGGGCGCCAACAGCCGCGGCTGTTTGCCCATGGGTCCGTCCTTGGCTTGGAACGGCCAGAGGATCAGCTGCGTCGCGCCCGAGGTCGCAAGCCAGCGGCCGCCGATGGTCCAGCCGAGCGAGGTCACGCGGACCGCGTAACCGGACATGCGCATGTGCTGGCGGTCGGCAAGCCGCCAGCCGTGCAGCATCGGCTCCTGCATCGTGGTGACGAGGAAGCGGCCGTCAGGGCTCACCGTGGCGCCGAGATGCGAGCCCTTCCATTCGAGCTTTTCCGGCGCGGCCTGCGGCGCATTGGGGAACCAGAGCGAGGCGCCGTTGTAATGGGCGACGGCTAGCCGAAACCCTTTTGGCAGGAAGGCAAGCCCGCCGACGGTCGACGGTGCTTCGAATTCGCGCAGTTCCTTCGCCTGCACGTACGCGGTCTTTCCAGCCGACCAAGCCACGGCACCGTCTGGGCCAAGCGCGACATGATCGATCCAGCGATGTTTCGCATCGGTCGCGAGCGTCTCGGTCTCGCCCTGCGCGTTCGTCGCCATCACGCGGCCATCGTCGCCGCCGCTGACGACGCGCTCGCCATCGGCGGCCGTGGCGAGGATCGCGCCGTCATGAACGGCAACGCGCCGCGGCTCGCTTGCCGGCTCTGCGAACACCAGCGCGTCCTCGCCGAGCACGAACACGGCGGTGCGGCCAAGGAAGTGCGCTGCAACGACAGCCCCGCCCACCGCCATCGGGCGGGTGCGGTCGACGACGGAGACGGTATCGCTGCGGGTGTCGGTCATCGGTGTGCACCTTTCCCCGCCTGCGGGGAGAGGTTTTTTACGCGACGCAGTTCTCGAAGTCCTGCCGGATTTTCTCCTCCGGCAGATTGCGGCCGATAAAGATGATGCGGCTGTCGCGCTTCTCGTCCTTATTCCATGGCCGCTGATGGTCGCCGTCGAGGATCATGTGCACGCCCTGGAAGACGAAGCGCTCGTCGTCGTCCTTGAAGGCGAGGATGCCCTTGCAGCGCAGGATGTTCGGGCCTTCCTTCTGCACCAGGTCCTGCACCCAGGGAAAAAACTTGTCGGGATCGAGCGGCTTGTCGCTGCGCAGCGAGACCGATTGCATCTCCTCATCGTGGTAGTGCTTGAGGCCGCCGCGACGGGGCTCGTGGTGGTGATCATGGCCGTGATCGTGATCATGATGATGATCGTGCCCGTCGCCTTCGAGGAACTCAGGTTCGATGTCGAGGATACGGTCGAGGTCGAAGGCGTTGCGGCCCAAAACCTCGCTGAGCGGAATTTGCGCGCGCTCGGTCTTGTGCACCTTGGCGTAGGGATTGATGCCGCGGATGCGCGCCTCGACCTCGTCGAGCTGTTCCGGCGAAACCAGGTCGGTCTTGTTGATCAGGATGACGTCGGCAAACGCGATCTGGTTCTTCGCTTCCGGGGCGTCCTTGAGCCGGTCGTTGAGCCACTTGGCGTCGGCGACGGTGACCACGGCGTCGAGCTTGGTCTTGCGGCCGACATTCTCGTCGACGAAAAAGGTCTGCGCCACCGGCGCCGGGTCGGCGAGCCCGGTGGTCTCGACGATGATGGCGTCGAACTTGCCCTTCCGCCGCATCAGCCCGTCGAGGATGCGCACCAGGTCGCCGCGCACGGTGCAGCAGATGCAGCCGTTGTTCATCTCGAACACTTCCTCGTCGGCGCCGATGACGAGATCGTTGTCGATGCCGATCTCGCCGAATTCGTTGACGATGACGGCGTACTTCTTGCCGTGCGGCTCCGAGAGGATGCGGTTGAGCAACGTGGTCTTGCCGGCGCCGAGATAGCCGGTCAGCACGGTGACGGGGATTTTGTCGGACGAAAGCGGTGCGGACATGCGGGACCCTCCTGCGGCTATATAGGCGATCCCGCGCCAGCCCAACACGCCAGAAAGCCGGCGGCGCCAGGGTTGGGGACAATGACATTGCGGTCGATATGTTATAATATTACATTCTGAGCCGTTCGGCTTTGATTTTGCAGGCGAAACAGCGATAGCGCGGCGATGAAACTGGTCCTTGGGCTGACGACGGCCCTTCTCCTCATGCTCGTCGCGGCCGCGCCGGCACGCGCCGCGGACGGCAAGATCGCGCTGGTGGCGGCGGAGAATTTTTACGGCAACGTGGCGCAGCAAATCGGCGGCGACCGGGTTTCCGTCACCAGCATTTTGAACAGCCCGGACCAGGATCCGCATCTGTTCGAAGTCTCGCCGGCCGTCGTTCGCCAAATCGCCGCGGCGCAAATCGTCGTCTACAACGGCGCCGACTACGATCCATGGATGGGGCAGTTGCTCAGGGTAACGCCCAAGCCCGGCCGCGTCGTGATCATCGCCGCCGATCTGGTGGACAAGAAAGCCGGCGACAACCCGCATATCTGGTACGATCCGGCGACCATGCCGGCGGTGGCGCGGGCACTGGCTGCGGCGCTTACCGCGGCCGATCCGGCCCACAAGGACGATTATGCGGCGCGGCTGAAGACCTTCCTGGCCTCGCTCGATCCATTGAATGAAAAACTCGCGGCCATTCGCGGCAAGTATGCCGGCGCCGCCGTCACCGCCAGCGAACCGGTTTTTGGCTACATAGCGGCCGCACTGCAGCTACAAATGCGCAACGAGCGATTCCAGCTTGCCGTGATGAATGATACCGAGCCGAGCGCCCGGGACGTCGCCGCATTCGAGCAGGACTTGAAGACGCATAAGGTGCGGGTCTTGTTCTACAACAAGCAAGCTTCCGACAAGCTGGTCCGGCATCTCGTCGATCTGGCGCGCGCATCCAACATCCCGGTGGTCGGCGTTACCGAGACCTGCCCGCCCGGCATGTCGTACCAAGATTGGATGATGAGTGAGCTGGACGACACCGGAAAGGCGCTGGCCGGGCCTTCTTCATGAACGTCATTGAACTCGACCGGGCGACCATCGCAATCGGCGGCCGCAGCGTCCTGGTGGATGCGAGCTTCGCCATCAAGCGCGGCGAATTCATCGGCGTGCTGGGCCCCAACGGCGCCGGCAAGACGACGCTGATGCGCGCCATCCTCGGTCTGTTGCCGCCGAGCGCGGGAGCTATCCGCGTCTTCGGCCGCGCGCCGCAGCGCGGCGACCGGAATATCGGCTACCTTCCGCAGGTGCGTACGGTGCTGCCGGACCTGCGCGTGCGGGGGTTCGATTTCATCGCCAGCTCTGTGCGCGGCGAGCGATGGGGGGTACCGTCGCTGTCGCGCGCCGACCGGATCATGATCGACAAGACGCTGACCGCGGTGGGCGCCGGCGATCTGGCCGCGCGTCCGCTGTCGGACATCTCCGGCGGCGAGCGTCAGCGTCTGCTGCTGGCCCAAGCGTTGCTCGGCGAACCGCAGCTGTTGTTGCTCGACGAGCCGCTGATCAGCCTGGATTATCGCTATCAGGAAGCGGTGGTCGACCTGGTCCGCCGCTTTGCCCGCGAGCGCAACATCACGGTGCTGTTCAGCGCCCACGAGCTCAATCAGCTGGTCGGTACGCTCGACCGCGTGCTCTACCTCGGCAATGGCCGCGCCGCGCTCGGCACTGTGGCAGAGGTGGTCACGGCCCCGGTGCTGTCGCAACTCTACGGCACGGATATCAACGTGGTGCACGCCGACGGGCATATCTTCGTGCTGTCGCGCGGCCGCGATGTCGAACGCGCCGCGCATATGCATGACGAAGGTCACGATCACGACCATCATCACGGTCATGACCACCATGCTTGAATACGATTTCATGCAGAATGCGTTTGCCGCCGCCGGCGTGGCGGCGGTGGTGTCGGGGCTGGTGGGCTACTTCCTGGTGCTGCGCGGGCAGACTTTTGCCGGTCATGCGCTCTCCCATATCGGCTTCGCTGGCGCGACCGGTGCCGTGCTGATCGGCGTCGCATCGGTGTGGGGATTGGTCGGCTTCACGGTCGCCGCCGGAATCGGCATGGGATTGCTTGGCGAGCGCATCAGCGGCCGCGACGTCGCCATCGGCGTGGTGCTGGCGTTGGCGCTGGGCTTCGGCCTGCTGTTTCTGCACTACTATACGGCGTTCGCCACCCAGGCGACGGCGCTGCTGTTCGGCAATGTGCTCGCCGTCGACCGCGCCATGATCGGCACCCTGGTCGGGCTCGGCTTGGTCACGCTCGGCGGGCTCGCCGCGATCATGCGGCCGCTGATTTTTGCGAGCTTGCAGCCGGAACTGGCCGAGGCCAAGGGCGTGCCGCTGCGCTTCGTGTCCACCGCCTTCCTGACCGTGGTCGCCTTGGCCGTGTCGGAATGCGCCCAGATTGTCGGCATCCTTCTGGTCTTCAGCCTGATGGTCGGACCGCCGGCGACGGCGCAGCGGCTGGTGACCGGGCTGTGGAGTGGCATGGCGCTGTCCGCGGCGCTCGCTTTGGCCGAGGCCTGGCTCGGCATTGCCATTGCCTATCACACCGATTGGCCGGTCAGCTTCTGCATCGCTATGCTGAGCGCGTTGGGCTATTTCCTTAGCCGCGGCAACTTTCTGCCGCGCCAGGAAGAAACCGCATGAGCGAGCAAAAGGCCCGCGCCATCTGCGTCGGCGAAGTGCTGATCGAATTGGCGCGCGGCGCCGACGGCCGGTTCGCGCTGTCCTGCGGCGGCGACACGTTCAATACCGCCGTCTATCTCGCCCGCGCCGGCGTCGACGTGGCGTTTGCCACCGCCGTCGGCGACGATCCCTATTCCGACAGCATCATGGCGCTCGCTGCCGCCGAAGGCATCTCCGGACAGCTCGCTTTGCGCGTCCCCGGCCGGCTGCCGGGACTGTGCCTGGTCGAAAATGGTCCGGCCGGAGAACGGAGCTTTCGCTACTGGCGCGAGGGCGCGCCGGCGCGCGAGCTGTTCGAGCTTCCCGACTGGATGCAGATCGCCGATAGCCTGATGTCGGCGCGCCTGATCTACTTCTCCGGCATCACGCTGTCGCTTTATTCGAATAACGGCCTCGGCCGCTTCCTTGCGCTCCTTGAAGCCGCGCGCCAACAGGGCGCCAAGGTGGCTTTCGACGGCAATTTCCGCCCGCGCGGCTGGAAGGGCGACCTCGCGCGCACGCGCACCGTGTTCATCGAGACGCTCAAGCGCGTCGATATTGCGTTGCCGACCTTCGATGACGAGGCCGTGCTCTGGGGCGACCCGTCTCCGGAAACGACGGTCGCTCGGCTGCAGGCATTCGGGATCGGCGAGATCGTCGTCAAGAACGGCCCCAACAGCGCGCTGGTCGCCGCCGCCGGCGGACAGGAATTCGTGCCGGTGCCGGAGGTCATGGTGCCGGTCGACAGCACGGCTGCCGGTGACGGCTTCAACGCCGGCTATCTCGCCGCCCGGCTTGCCGGGGTGGACCCGGCGCAGGCGGCCAGCGCCGCGCATCGTCTCGCCGGCGACGTGATCCGGCATCACGGCGCCTTTGTGCCGCGCGCGAACGCCGCGATGCATTGAAGCAGAGGACAGACGACGGATGACAGACGACGGAAGAACGACGATAATCGCCGCAAGATAGAAGACAGAATTCTAAGCGGGAAACGCTTACCTCGGTCCGGCCGCTATCAGCCGTCCTCTATCCTCCGTCATCCATCCTCTGTCGTCCGTGGGGAGAAACACATGAAACGCCTGGCTATCGCGCTTGCCGCCATACTCGCTGTTGCGCTCGGCCGGCCGGCGCTTGCCGACGAGCCGATCATCGTCAAATTCAGCCATGTCGTGGCGCCCGACGCGCCCAAGGGCAAGGCCGCCGTGCTGTTCAAGGAGCTGGCCGAGAAGTACACGAACGGCAAAGTGAAGGTCGAGATTTATCCGAACTCGTCGCTCTACAAGGACAAGGAGGAGCTGGAGGCATTGCAGCTCGGCTCGGTGCAGCTGCTGGCGCCGTCAATCTCGAAATTCGGCCCGCTCGGCGTCAAGGAGTTTGACATATTCGATCTGCCGTTCCTGATGAGCGACGATGCGCGCGCCCGCCAGATGATGGCGAGCCCGATGATGGCGGAATTCAATCACAAGCTCGAAACCAAGGGCATATGGTCGCTCGCCTATTGGGACAACGGCGCTACGGTCTATACCGCAAACAAGCCGCTGATCTGGCCGGATGACTTTCGCGGCTTGAAGCTGCGGATCCAGGGCGGCAAGGTGCAAGACGCCATAGCGCGCGAGCTCGGCGCGCTGCCGCAGATCTTGGCCTTCTCGCAAGTTTACCAGTCGCTACAGACCGGCGTCGTCGACGGCGAGGACAACGTGCCATCGAATATTCTGACGCAGAAATTCTACGAAGTGCAAAAACACCTGACCGTGTCGTTCCACAACCGGATCACTTACGGGCTCATCACCAACAAGACCTTCTGGAATTCGCTGCCCGCGGATGCGCGGGCGCAGCTCGACCGTGCGGTGACGGAGTCGACTGAATTCTTCAACACGACGGCGGCGAAGGACAACGCCGATGCTTTGGATAAGATCAAGGCATCGGGGAAGACCGAGATGCATATTTTAACAGATGCCGAAAAGAAGGCCTGGATCGCCAAGTTGATGCCGGTGCACGCCGAGATGCAGGCCCGCTTCGGCAAGGACTTCATCGAACGAGTCTACAAGGCCTCGGGCTTTACGCCGCCGCAGTCCTAGGGCGATCAGTCGGGCAAGTGAGGGTTTCAGCTTGCGGGGACAGCTGCTGCTCGACCGCATCCTCGATCGGCTCGAAGAGTGGATCATCGCCTCGCTGATCGGCGCGGCGACGATCCTCACCTTCGTCGCCGTGGTCCACCGCTATGGGGCGAGCAATTCGGCGGTCTTAGCTCGATGGGCCGGCGTGCACGGCTTCGTTCTTCTGCAGCGCACGGCGGACGAGGTCTACACCTCGCTCGCGGCGATCAATCTGTCCTGGGCCCAGGAGCTCGCCACCTACATGTTCGTGTGGATGGCGAAGTTCGGCGCCGCGCTTGGCGTGCGCACGGGAATCCACGTCGGCGTCGACGTCTTCGTCAAGCGATTGTCGCCGGCGGCGCGCAAGCCGGTGATCATATTCGCGCTATTGTGCGGCGCGCTGTTCACCGGCGTCATCGGCACGCTCGGCGCCGTCTACGTCTATGAGCTCGATCCGGACGAGGTCTCCCCGGAACTCGAATGGCCAAGCTGGATCATCTATCTCTGCATCCCGCTCGGCTCCTACCTGATGTGCTTCCGCTTCCTGCAGGTGATGTGGCGCTTCCTGCGCACCGGCTTGGTGCCGCACCAGGGGTACGGCCTTGATTACGAAGCGCCGCGCGATGCGCCGGTGCCGTTGAGTGAGGCGGCGCGGTGATCGCCTTTTCGCACGCTTCGAAGCCGACCGCGCCGCGGCCGCTCGGCGACGCGATCACCGCCGCGCTGATCGTCGTCATCCCGATTGCGCTGGCGCTGGTCTGCTTCGCCGCCCGGCTGCACGTCATCGAGCTATCGCACACGGTGCGCGCGGAGCTGCTGTTTGCGCTGCTGCTCGCCCTGATGGCGTGCGGCATGCCGATCTCGATTGCGCTCGGCCTCTCGGTACTCACCTATCTGTTCATCCTTTCCGATGTCGATCCGAAAATGGTCGGCCTGAAGCTGTTCACCAGCCTCGACCGCTTCGAGATTATGGCGATTCCGTTCTTCATTCTGGCCGGCAATTTTCTCACGACCGGCGGCGTCGCCCGCCGCATGATCGATTTCGCCGCGGCGCTGATCGGGCATTGGTACGGCGGCCTCGGTTTGGCCGGCGTCGTCGCTTGCGCGCTGTTTGCGGCGATCTCCGGTTCCTCGGTCGCCACCGTCGTCGGCATCGGTTCCATCATCCTGCCGGCGCTGCTGCAGAACGGTTATCCGCCACGCTTCGGCGCCGGCGTGATCGCGACGTCGGGCGCGCTCGGTATCCTGTTTCCGCCGTCGATCAACCTCGTCATCTTCGCGGTGGCGACCAGCGGCATGCAGCCGCGCGGACCGGATGGAGCCGTCGTCGACTCCGCCTCGGTCGGCCAGCTTTTCATGGCCGCGCTCATCCCCGGGCTGATCCTCGCCACCATGCTCGGAGCGACGACCTGGTTTCGCGCCTGGCGCAACGACTATCCGCGCATGGCACGGGCCAGTTGGGGCGAATGCTGGCGCGCCTTCCGCGAAAGCATTTGGGGACTGTTGCTGATCTTCCTGGTGCTCGGCGGCATCTATTCGGGCCTGTTCACGCCGACCGAAGCCGCCGCCGTGGCCGCCGTCTACGCGTTCGTCATCGCGGTATTCGTCTACAAAGGACTGAAGCTCACCGAGGTGCCGGCGGTGCTGCTCAAGGCCGCGGCCATGAGCGCGATGATCCTCTACATCATCACCAACGCGGCGGTGTTCTCCTGGCTGCTCACGTCGGAACAGATTCCCCAGTCCATGGCCGAATGGATGACCGCGCAGGGGTTTGGCATGGTGGGATTCCTGCTGGTCACCAATATCGTGCTGTTGGCCGCCGGCAACTTCATGGATCCGGCAGCGATCGTCCTCATCATGGCGCCGATCCTGTTTCCGATGGCGGCGGCGCTCGGCGTCAACGCGGTCCACTTAGGCATCCTGATGGCGGTCAACATGGAAGTCGGGCTGTGCCATCCGCCCGTTGGGCTGAACCTCTATGTCGCGTCCGGCATCACCGGAATGGGCATCACCGAGCTGACGGTGGCGGTCCTGCCGTGGCTCGCCACCATGCTGATCTTCCTGGTGATGGTGACCTACATCCCGGCGCTCTCGCTGTGGCTGCCGCATCTGTTGGGGATGCTGTGACGTCGCCTTCTTTCGCGCCTGCCGAAGCCGACTTTCGCAAACTACGCTAGTACCCGGAATCATTGATGCGCGAAACGTGGTTTGAGGCGTTTTTGATGGACCTCTGACTTGGTCCAGGCAAACGGGGTGGCATTGGTGTTGTAGGCCTTGATGAAGGCATCGATGTGCTCGCT
>JBEKIC010000063.1:0-21971 GCA_050011955.1 Xanthobacteraceae bacterium | reverse complement strand
GGATTGAACCGCGGTCTCGTCTCCGATCCCGCCGCGCCGTTCGGCGGCACGAAGCAGTCCGGCCTCGGCCGCGAAGGCGCCCATGAGGGGCTGATGGAATTTTTGGAGACGCAGTACATCTCGGTGAACTGGTGAATTGCCGTCATTGGGAATTTGAATGAACATTCTCATGCCGCAGCTCGGCGAGACGGTCGCCGAGGGCAAGATCACCAAGTGGTTCAAGTCGGCCGGCGACGCGGTGAAGCCGGGCGATAATCTGTTCGAGATCGAGACCGACAAGACCTCGATGGAGGTGCCGGCGACGGAAGCCGGAATCTTGCGCGAAATCCGCGTGCTGGAAGGCGAGGTGGCGCCGGTCGGCGCCATCGTCGGCATCATCGGCGCTGCCGCCGGCGCTACCGCGAGCGCGCCGGCCGCGCCTGCACCGGCAACATCTGGCTCTCCCGCTGCGATCCCACCCGCTGAGGACCGCGCTCCGCCGCCACTGTCCAAAGCGCCGCAGCAACCAATCAAGCTCGATCCGTTCTTCGAAGTGCGCACGCCCGACCGCAATTTCGGCCCGGCGCGGCTCTCCGGCGGTGTCACGGTGACACCGCTGGCGCGGCGGCTCGCAAGCGAAGCCGGCATCGATCTGTCGCGGCTGCGCGGCTCCGGCCCGCGCGGCCGCATCGTCGCGAACGATGTCGAGAACGCGCCGCGACCATCCGCGCCGCAGGCTCCGCCCGTCCCGATAGCAGACGGACGCACGGCCGAAGAGATCAAGGCGCTCTACGACGCGGGGAGCTACGAGGAAGTGACGCTCGACGGCATGCGCAAAACCATCGCGGCGCGGCTGCTCCAGGCGAAGCAATCCGTCCCGCATTTTTATATCAGCGCCGATATCGAGATCGACCGCCTCAAAACGCTGCGCGCGGAGGCCAATGAAGCTGCACCCAAAGATCGCGACGGCAATCCCGCGTTCAAGCTCTCGCTCAACGATTTCGTCATCCGCGCGCTGGCGCTGGCGCTGCAGCGCGTGCCGGCGGCGAACGCGGTGTGGGCCGGCGACCGCATTTTGCGTTTCAAGCATTCCGATATCGGCGTTGCGGTCGCGTTCGACGGCGGCCTCATCGTCCCGGTGCTCCGCAGCGTTGAAGCGAAAACGCTCACCGCGATATCGCGCGAAATGAAGGATCTCGCGGCGCGCGCCAGAGAGAAAAAACTTAAACCACACGAATACCAGGGCGGCGCATCGGCGGTCTCCAATCTCGGCATGTACGGCGTGCGCGAGTTCTCCGCCATCATCAACCCGCCGCATGCGACGATCCTCGCGGTCGGCGCCGCGCGCCGTCGGGCGGTCGAGAAGGCGGACGGTGGCGTCGCCTTTGTCAGCATGCTCACGGCGACGCTGTCCTGCGACCATCGCGTGGTTGACGGCGCGCTCGGCGCCGAGCTGTTGGCCGCCGCCAAGGCTCTCATCGAAGCGCCCGTGACCATGCTGGTCTAGGTTTTAAGTGGAGCGCGCGTGAACTATCGGCTCTCTGAAGCGCCGTTCGCCGTCCTGTGGCTGGCGTGGCTCGCCTACTGGATGGTCGCCGCGGCCAACGTCAAAGCCGTCAGGCGCCGGGAACCGTTCGCCACCCGCTTCGGTCACATTGCGCTATCGGTGCTGGCCGCAGCGCTGTTGGCATTTCCGGATCGGCGGTTGACTTGGCTCGACCAGCGCTTTCTGCCGCCGACCATGATCGCGTACTGGCTCGGCTTGATCATGCTTGCCGTCGGCATCGCCTTTGCCGTGTGGGCGCGCCATGATCTTGGCCGTAACTGGAGCGGCACAGTCACCGTCAAGCAGGATCACGAGCTTATTCGCAGCGGCCCTTACCGCCTGGTCCGCCATCCGATCTATACCGGCTTGCTGTTGGCTATCCTGGGAACCGCCGTCGCCTTTGGCGAGTGGCGCGGCCTGCTGGCCTTCGGATTGCTCACCGGCTCGCTGTTGCTCAAACTGCGCATCGAAGAGCGCTTCATGGGCGAAAGCTTTCCTGATGAATACGCTCGCTATCGGGCGGAAGTGCCGGCCTTGATCCCTTTCATCGGCCGCGCTCGCGCGAGCAACAATGCGTCAGGCTGAACGTTTTAGGAGAGCAATCATTGCCGGACCAACGAACTGAAGTGCTGCTGGCCGGGCCGTCGCGGCCGGTCATCGCCAGAGGGCTCGCCGGCTTTACTGTGCACAACCTGCCCGGCGGCGACAGCGACGCCTTGCTCGCTTCTGTCGGCCATGTGCGCGCGATGGCGGTCACGGCGATGGCGCCGGTCGACGACGCCCTGCTCGCGCGCCTGCCGAATCTCGACATCATCGCCAGCTTCGGCGTCGGCTACGACCATATCGACGTGCACGCCGCGGCCCGGCGCGGCGTGATCGTCACCAACACGCCCGACGTGCTCACCGAGGAAGTCGCCGATACCGCGCTCGGGCTACTCATATGCACGGTGCGCGAGTTGCCGCAGGCCGAGCGGCATCTGCGCGCCGGCAAATGGCTGGAGCGCAACTACCCCTTGAGCCGGGCGACGTTGCGCAACCGCACTGTCGGCCTGGTCGGCATGGGCCGCATCGGCGCCGCCATCGCGCGGCGGCTCGAAGCGTTCGGTGTCCCGGTCGTCTATCACTCGCGCCAGCCGCGGCAGGAGATTTCCTACCGCCATTATCCCAGCCTCATCGACATGGCGCGTGCCGTCGATGTCCTCATGGTCATCGTGCCGGGCGGCGCGGCGACGCGGAATATGATCAACGCCGAGGTGCTCGAGGCGCTCGGTCCGGAGGGCATTCTGATCAATGTGGCGCGCGGCTCGGTGATCGACGAGCCGGCTTTGGTCGAGGCGCTGCGGGAGCGAAAGATCATGGCCGCCGGGCTCGACGTGTTCGCCAACGAGCCGGAAGTGCCCGCGGCATTGCTGACGATGGAGAACGTCGTGCTGTTGCCGCATGTCGGCTCGGGGTCGCTCTTCACCCGCGAGAAAATGGACCAGCTCGTCGTCGACAACATCCTCGCCTGGGCTGCGAGAAAGCCGCCGCTGACACCGGTCATCGAAACGCCCTGGCGGTCGTGGCGCTAACCGCCCACAAGCTTATTCCGCGGCGAGGCGAACTTCCGGCGCAGCGGCGCGCACGTCGGCGTCGACGTGCTCCTCGAACTGGACGAAGTTCTTCTGGAACATGGCGACCAGCTTGCGCGCGGTCTGGTCGAATTCGGCCTTGTTCTGCCAGGTTTTCTGCGGATAGAGCAGGTGCGGCTCGACGCCGGCGAGCTGGGTCGGCACGGCAAAGCCGAAATACGGATCGGTGCGGAATTTGACGCTCTTGAGCGAGCCGTCGAGCGCGGCGCCGAGCAAGGTCCGCGTCACCTTGATCGGCATGCGGCGGCCGACACCGTAGATGCCGCCGGTCCACCCGGTATTGACCAGCCAGCAATCGACATTGTGGACGCTGATCAGCTCGCGCAGCAGATTGCCGTAGACCGAAGGATGCCGCGGCAGGAACGGCGCGCCGAAACAAGTGGAAAATTCCGGCTGCACGCCGACCAGGCCCTTCTCGGTGCCTGCGACCTTGGCGGTGTAGCCGGACAGGAAATGATACATCGCCTGCGCCGGCGTCAGCTTGGCGATCGGCGGCATGACGCCGAACGCATCGGCGGTGAGGAACACGACGTTGTGCGGCGGGCCGGCGCGGCCGGTGCGCGAGGCGTTCGGGATAAATTCGAGCGGATAGGCGGCGCGCGTGTTCTCGGTCTTCGAATCGTCGTCGAAGTCGCAAATGCGCGTCTCCGGATCGAACACGACGTTCTCCAGAACGGTGCCGAAACGCTTGGTCGTGGCGTAGATTTCCGGCTCGGCCTCGGGCGAGAGCCTGATGCACTTGGCGTAACAGCCGCCCTCGAAGTTGAACACGCCCTGCGGGCCCCAGCCGTGCTCGTCGTCGCCGATCAGCGTGCGCTTGGGATCGGCCGACAGCGTTGTCTTGCCGGTGCCGGAGAGGCCGAAGAACAGCGCAACGTCGCCCGCAGGCCCGACATTCGCCGAGCAGTGCATCGGCATCACGCTATCGGCCGGCAAATAATAATTCAGCGTCGTGAACACCGCTTTCTTCATCTCGCCGGCGTACGAGGTGCCGCCGATCAGGATGATGCGCCGGGTGAAGTCGAGCGCGATGACGGTCTCGCTGCGCACGCCGTGGCGTTTCGGATCGGCCTTGAACGACGGCAGCGAAAGGATGGTGAAATCGGGCACGTAATGGGAAAGCTCGGTGCGCTCCGGCCTGATCAACAAAGCGTGGATGAACATCGAGTGCCAGGCGAACTCGTTATAGACGCGCGTCCTGATGCGGTATCTGGGATCGGCGCCGCCGTAGAGATCCTGCGCATACATAGTTTTGCCCTTGGCGTGGGCAATGAAATCGTCGAACAGCAACTGGAATTTCTCGGGCGTGAGGCGGCCATTCTTCTCCCACCACACGGACTTCTCAGTCTGCCCGTCGACGACGATGAATTTGTCCTTGGGGCTGCGGCCGGTATGCGCTCCGGTCTCGGCGCAGAACGCGCCGCCGCGGACGAGATAACCCTCGCGGTTGGCGACCGCGCGCTCGACTAAAGCTGTGTCAGGCAAATTCCAGTGTACGGCGGCGAGGTTTTTCAAGCCAAATTTTTCCGCGCCGTGCGCGGCATTCCGCAGACCGGTTTCCTTCACGCTCGCCTCCGCAACTCGTCCGGCTTGCGCGCCGGGGCCTGACAGCCGCCTGGCGACGCCGGCTTCGCCCACCCGCCGCTGGCGTGCGACCCTATATCGGGCATCCTAGCATCTGCCAAGACGGACTCTCACTTCGGGGCTAACAGGGGAAAACCGCGCGCGTTCCCCCGTTGCGGCGCAACAAGCAAGACCGTCCATGGAACGCTTGAAGAATCGGCGGCGACCTCGACCCAGAGCGCCTATTGGGTCCGGGCCTTGGCAGCCAGATCCACCAGTACCTTGCGCAACTGCGCTGCGGTGGTGACGCGCTCCGGGAATGGCAGGCGCAGCGTAGCGTCGCCCAGCGCCAGATCGAGGCCCTCGGGGTCGAGGCCGGTCAACCGCCACGCCCCATCTTCGGCGCCGCATAGCTTGACCGCATAGAGCCGTATGGCCTCGGCATGATCCGCATTCATGTGCGCGATCGAGCCCGTTTCGGCTTCGATCAAGTCCTCAGCGCCGGTGATGTCCATGATCACCTCGGCCGCTTTCAAATCCGCGGCGCGGCCGAAGCCGGCATTGAGGTGGGCGGAGACGACCGCGAGCCGCCAGAACGAAAAATCGCCAAAGCCGGCGTAAAGCTCCGATTTCGGGTGGCGGGCAAGGAAGCGGCGGCGGACACGAGGTTCCTGGCGGTCTTCGCGGCCGATCTGGGCGAAAGTGCCGAGCAGCGTCAGCCGTGGGTGCGCGAGCGGGTCGCCCCTGCCGACGTCTGCGAGGAGCAGCGAGGCGCGGCCGTCGATTTCGAGATTGGCGGTATGGGTGGAGAGCCGGGAGATCAAGATAAGCGGAGAGCCGTCGGCATCGGTGGCGACGTTAACCAACGAAGCGAACGGATGGCCGCTATGACGGTCGATGGTCCCAAGCGCGCCGGCCCGCGTCGTCCGCAACAGCGCCTTGGCGATTAATTTGGGGTCGAAGTCCGCCGCCGGCGCGTTTTCCGGCAGGCGATTCGGCATAAAACCAGGTAAAGGGGCCACATCGTCGGCTTTTGCCATTCGTTTTCTCCGGTTGCCGCCTCTATCGCAGCAATTGCCCCGATTTCGCCTTGTCTGGTCACACTTCCGCCCCTACATGGGTTTTCAAAGGCTTAGGGCCGGGGCAGGTAATGCTTGCGGCCGATTCATGCTAGAAGGCCGCCATGCCGACAATCGCTCTCGTCGATGACGACCGCAATATCCTGACCTCGGTGTCCATTGCGCTCGAGGCCGAAGGTTATCGCATCACGACGTATACGGACGGCGCCTCCGCGCTTGACGGCTTCAAGACCGCCCTGCCGGACCTCGCCATTCTCGATATCAAGATGCCGCGCATGGACGGCATGGAGACATTGCGCCGGCTGCGGCAGAAGTCGGACCTGCCGGTGATCTTCCTCACCTCGAAGGACGAGGAGATCGATGAATTGTTCGGCCTGAAAATGGGGGCCGACGACTTCATCCGCAAACCGTTTTCCCAGCGTCTCCTGGTCGAGCGGGTCAAGGCCGTGCTGCGCCGCGCCGCGCCCAAAGATAGCGCCGCGCCCAAGGAAGCCGACAGCAAGGTTTTGGAGCGCGGGCTCCTGCGCATGGACCCGGAACGCCACACCTGCACCTGGAAGAACGAGCCGGTGACGCTCACGGTTACCGAGTTTCTCATCCTCCAGGCCCTGGCGAGCCGCCCGGGGGTGGTGAAAAGCCGCAACGCATTGATGGATGCAGCCTACGACGACCAAGTGTATGTAGACGACCGGACCATTGACAGCCACATCAAGCGGTTGCGCAAGAAATTCAAGGCAAGCGACGTAGAATTCGATATGATCGAGACGCTTTACGGCGTCGGCTATCGGTTCAAGGAAGTCTAAGCGCTGGTTGCGCGCAACAGGCCATGGACTGCCGAATCTTGGACCAACGATCCAAGCGCTGAGCCAGGGCCGCTGACTGGGACGGCTGGCGTGCGGTAGTAATGGCGTCCATGCCCGCCGGAATGGGGCATGATCGGAACCCCGGCAGACCACGTGCTCGATCGAACCGCAGACATCGCAGGGCCCGGCAGCGAGGCCCACGCCTCGAGCCAGGTCGAGGCCCCCATCGAGGCCGAGGCCATCGATGAGGCTTCGGCGCATTTGCGGCGCCACGGTCTCGCCAGGATCGGCGGCTGGTTGCAGCGGGCCTGGCAGTTCTTCATCGCCCAGAGCTTCTCGAGCCTGACCCGGCGCATCGTCTCGCTCAACGTCGCCGGGCTTCTCGCGCTGTCCATCGGCATCATCTTTCTTTCCCAGTTCCGCGCCGGCCTGATCGACGCGCGCGTTCAGAGCCTGTTGGTGCAGGGACAAATCATCGCCGGTGCGATTGCGGCCTCGGCGACGGTGGAAACCGATTCATCGATCACCATCGACCCGGACAAGCTGCTCGGGCTGCAGCCGGGCGAAAGCTACGGACCGTCCGAGGAAGCGCTCTACGGCATCAATTTTCCGATCAATCCGGAGCGCGTCGCTCCGGTGCTGCGGCGCCTCGTTTCGCCCACCAAGACGCGCGCGCGCATCTATGACCGCGACGGCGTGCTCTTGGTCGACAGCCGCAACCTGTTCGGCCGCGGCGATGTGTTGCGCTTCGATTTGCCGCCGCCCAATGCCGAAAAACCGGGCCTGTTCGAACGCGCCTTCATCGGCGTGCGCAGATGGCTCGGGCGCGGCGATCTGCCGCTTTATCGCGAGCTCGGCGCCGGCAACGGGCGGGGTTATCCCGAGGTGGCGCAGGCCTTGAATGGCCAGAATGCCAGCATGGTGCGCATCAACGATCGCGGCGACGTGATCGTTTCGGTCGCGGTGCCGGTGCAGCGCTTCCGCGCCGTGCGCGGCGCGCTCATGCTGTCGACCCAGGGCGCGGATATTGACGACATGGTGGAGGCCGAGCGGCTCGCCATCCTGAAAGTCTTTCTTGTTGCCGCCGCCGTGACCATCGTGCTCTCGATCCTGTTGGCCGGAACGATCGCCGAACCGGTGCGGCGGCTTGCGGACGCGGCCGAGAGCGTGCGCCGGCGAATCCGGTCGCGTGTCGAAATCCCGGATTTTACCCGCCGGCGCGACGAGATCGGGCATCTGTCGGGCACGCTGCGCGACATGACCAACGCGCTCTATAGCCGCATCGAAGCGATCGAAAGCTTTGCGGCCGATGTCTCGCACGAACTGAAAAATCCGCTAACGTCACTGCGTTCGGCGGTCGAGACGCTGCCGGTCGCCAAGACCGACGAGAGCCGGGCGCGGCTGCTTGCCATCATCCAGCACGACGTCAAACGGCTCGACCGCCTGATCTCCGACATTTCCGACGCGAGCCGCCTCGATGCCGAGCTGCAGCGCCAGGAGACTGCGCCGGTCGACCTGGCGAAGCTGCTGAGCACGCTGGTTGCGGTCGCCAACGAGGTCAAACGCGACGACTGCGTCAAGGTCACGCTCCGCTTCGAAGGCGGCGGCATGCGCGCCTTCCAGGTGCCGGGCCATGATTCCCGCCTCGGCCAAGTCGTCGACAATCTGATCGAGAACGCGCGCTCCTTCTCCCCACCCGGCGGCACCGTGCGCATTACCTGCCGGCGGCACAAGAGCAACGTCGAGATCTGCGTCGATGACGACGGCCCGGGCGTGCGCACCGACGCGTTGGAGAAGGTGTTTGAGCGTTTCTACACCGATCGGCCGCACCAGGGCTTCGGCCAGAATTCCGGCCTCGGCCTTTCCATTTCCAAGCAGATCGTCGAGGCCCATGGCGGCGCCATCTGGGTCGAGAATCGGATCGGCATGCCGGGCGCGGACGGAACACCGACCGTGCTCGGCGCACGCTTTATCGTGCGCCTTCCGGCGATGTGATGGCGGCAGGATCGACGACCATTCACGCTTCCGCCGTGCTGGTGGGTGCGCGCGTGGTGCTGATCCGCGGGCCGTCGGCATCCGGGAAATCGCGGCTGGCGCTCGAACTGATCGAAGCGGCCCGCGCCGGCGTCTTGCTCTTCGCGCGGCTGGTCGCCGACGATCGCGTCCATCTCGAAGCTGCCGGCGGCCGTTTGCTGGCGCGCCCGGCCGCGGCGCTGGCGGGCTTGATCGAAGTCCGCGGCATCGGGCTGCTGCGGGTGGCTCATGAGCCCAGTGCGGTTGTCGGGTTCGTCGTCGACCTCGCCGCGGCGGATGCCACACGCTTGCCGGAACCCGACAAGCGCAAGGCCGACATCGACGGTATTTTAGTACCGCGACTTGCTGTCGCACCCGGCGCGGCGGCCTTGCCGCTCGTCCTCGCCTTCATCAAGTCATCCCAAGAAAGCTGGATTTGAGCGTTCCATCCGTGCCGATTTCGACCTCCTCCCGGTTTTCAGATTGCAACAGGCCCCCTCAGAGTTGGTTGGAGATTGGTAACCTTAACGCCAGTAAACTTACCCTGTCGTCCCGCTGCCGTGGCCGGGTTCACCTCGGGTCCTGGCGGTGTCGGGCATTCGACTTTGCGCTACCGCAATGCAACATCCCCCCGAATCCGCCGAGAATGCCTCTTGCGCTTGGCCTTCGGATGGTCAACATGAGCACCCTTTCGTGCGGTGCACTCGGGACGCGCCCGCGGGGACTTTCATGATTGGTGTTGTGCTTGTGACCCACGGGCGGCTGGCTGTCGAGTTCCGCGCAGCCCTGGAGCACGTCGTGGGGCCGCAGGGTCAGATCGAGGCGGTCACTATCGGTCCGGACGACGACGTCGAGGAGCGCCGCAAGGACATCATCGAAGCGGTGAAACGCGTCGACAGCGGCGACGGCGTCGCCATCCTCACCGACATGTTCGGCGGCACGCCATCCAACCTCGCCATCTCGGTCATGAGCCGGCCCAAGGTCGAAGTGCTCGCCGGCATCAATCTGCCGATGCTGGTCAAGCTCGCCAAGGTGCGCGACGAGTGTCCGCTCGCAGAGGCGGTGGCAGCCGCCCAAGACGCCGGGCGAAAATATGTGACCATCGCCAGCCGGGTGCTGACCGGAAAATGAGCGCACCGGCCCAGCGCAGCGACGAATGTGGGCCCGAGCAGCCGTTCCGCCACGGCGCCATCGTCCGCCAGCTGGCCATCTGCAATCGCAAGGGACTCCACGCGCGGGCGTCGGCCAAGTTCGTGCAAACGGTGGAAAAGTTCGACGCCGACGTGCGCGTCATGCGCTGCGGCGAGACGGTGGGCGGCACCTCGATCATGGGCCTGATGATGCTGGCGGCGTCTCCCGGCACCTCGATCACCGTCGAGGCCACCGGCAAGGAAGCAGCAGAAGTCATCGATGCCTTGACCGCTCTCATCAATTCGCGTTTCGGCGAGGACGATTGATCGTCCACTTTTAGCGCGCTTTTGCGCGCGCCCCGGCCGCCCCGCGAGAATTTGCCGACGCGGCGGCTTTGAGATCGGCGACAAAACTTCGGTAGGCCGCGTGGCGCTCGTCCTCATCCTCGATGCGCAACAGCGCGGAAGGATGAATGGTGATAACCAGCCTCGTTCCGTCTCCCATATCGACAGGCTTGCCGCGCAATTTGCCAATGGTGACGGTGCGGCCGGTCAAGCTGCGGGCCGCCGTCACGCCGAGCGCGACGATGGTCGCGGGCTTAACCAGACTGCGTTCCATATCGAGCCAGATCTTGCAGCGCTCGATCTCGTCATTGTTGGGACGTTTGTGCAGCCGGCGTTTGCCGCGCATTTCATGCTTGAAATGCTTGACCGCGTTGGTGACGAAGGTCTCTTCCCGGGCGATGCCGGCGTCTCGCAGCGCCTGGTCGAGAACCCGCCCGGCCGGGCCGACGAACGGCTTGCCGGTAATGTCCTCGCGGTCGCCGGGCTGCTCGCCGACCAGCATGAAGGCGGCGCGGCGCGGCCCCTCGCCCGGCACCGCCTGCGTGGCGTCGCGATAGAGCGGGCAACGCGTGCAGTTCCCCTCGGCCGCGGCGAGCTGGCGCAGCGATTTGATCGGTTCTGGGGGCGTCTCCGCCATAGGGTCAGAATGCCTTCCTGCCGTCATGGTTCAAGCATGGACATAAAGGTATCTTTATGTCTTTAGTGCCGCGCGCCGACGCCCAGCAAGAAAGCTGCGTTGGCGAGCGCCATTTCCAGAATGCCCAAGCGGGCACTGCCAGCGGATTGCCAAAGGAGCACCATGAGTACATCGGCCAAAGCCCGCACTTCGCCTCCTGATTATGTCGTCAAGGACCTCGGCCTCGCCGACTGGGGCCGCAAGGAAATCGCCATCGCCGAGACCGAAATGCCCGGCTTGATGGCGACGCGCGAAGAATACGGCGCGGAACAGCCGCTGCGCGGCGCTCGCATCGCCGGCTCATTGCACATGACCATTCAAACCGCCGTGCTGATCGAGACGCTCAAAGCGCTCGGCGCCGACGTCCGCTGGGCGTCCTGCAATATCTACTCGACGCAGGACCACGCCGCCGCTGCCATAGCGGCCGGCGGCACGCCGGTCTTCGCCGTCAAAGGCGAGACGCTCCACGACTACTGGGAATACACCCATCGCATCTTCGAGTGGTCCGGGGGCGGCGGGCCCAACATGATCCTCGACGACGGCGGCGACGCCACCTTGCTGTTGCATCTCGGCGTGCAAGCCGAAGCCGACTTGGCCGTGCTCAACCACCCGACCAACGAAGAGGAAGAGGTGCTGTTCGCGGCCATCAAGCAGCGCTTGAAGCACAAGCCCGGCTGGTATTCCAGCATCGCCAAGGGCATTCGCGGCGTCACCGAGGAAACCACTACCGGCGTGCACCGGCTTTATCAGATGGCCAAGGAAGGCCGGCTGTTGTTCCCCGCCATCAATGTCAACGACAGCGTCACCAAATCGAAGTTCGACAATCTTTACGGCTGCCGCGAATCGCTGGTCGACGGTATCCGCCGCGGCACCGACGTCATGATGGCGGGCAAGGTGGCGATGGTCGCCGGCTTCGGCGATGTCGGCAAAGGCTCGGCGGCCTCGCTGCGCCAGGCCGGCTGCCGGGTCATGGTCTCGGAAATCGATCCGATCTGCGCGCTGCAGGCGGCGATGGAAGGTTACGAGGTCACGACCATGGAGGACGCCGCGCCGCGCGCCGACATCTTCGTCACCGCCACCGGCAATGTCGATGTCATCACCATCGAGCACATGCGCAGGATGAAGCACCGTGCCATCGTCGCCAATATCGGCCACTTCGATTCCGAGATCCAGGTCGCGGCGCTGAAGAACCTGAAGTGGCACAACGTCAAGCCGCAGGTCGACGAGATCGAGTTCCCCGACGGCAAACGCATCATCCTGTTGTCCGAAGGACGGCTGGTTAATCTCGGCAATGCGATGGGCCACCCGAGCTTCGTGATGTCGTCGTCCTTCACCAACCAGACGCTGGCGCAGATCGAGTTGTGGAGCAACCCCGGCAAATACCAGAACAAGGTCTATACGCTGCCGAAAGCGCTCGACGAGAAGGTCGCGCGGCTGCATCTCGATAAGATCGGCGTCAAGCTGACCAAGCTTTCCGACAAGCAGTCGACCTATATCGGCGTCCCGGCCAACGGCCCCTTCAAGACCGATCACTATCGCTATTGAGAGGGCGCGGCGCCCGGTGCAACGGGTCAGTGCGATTCGGGCGGTATGATCAGGATTTGATATTGCACAGGCCGGTCGAGCACGCCGAAATGGCGGCGCGCAAGATAGACAGTCTCGATCGGGCCGGCGGCATAGCGCGCCGCGTAGGCGTTCATTGCGGCAACGCAGATGGTCTCCGGCTCGGGACACACGATCGCCATGCCGTCTCTGGCAATGCGATCCTCGGTGACGGCCGGCGTCTGCGCCGGCGCGACGATGTCGGACGTCGCCGGCCGGTCGTCCAGGTAGAATACGATGCCGTTGACGATGGTGCCGTAGCTGCCGACGATCCGTAATGGCTGATTGGTGTGCGCGCGCCAGGCGCGGTCGACGGTGCGGGCGATGAGCCGGTAGTGACTTGCGTAGTCCGGCACGCCCAGGCGGTGGATGACGGTCGCGACTCCCGGCGATACCGCAACCATCAGCAGCGGAAACACGACCGCCAAAGCGAGCAGGCGGACGGCGGCTTGGCGAGACACCGTCAGCTGCGGCAACGACAGCAGCGCCACCGGCAGCAACGTCATCCCGGACATGGTCCAGAGCGCGCCGACTCTGGCCTGCAGCAATATCCCGGTCAGCGCCGCAAGGATGAACGGCGCAGCGAACGCGATCACGATCATGCGACGTTCCGCTTCGGCCGGCCACAGCGTATCTTTGACTGCCGTCATCCCGGGCTGCGCTGCGATCAGGGTGAAAACGATCGGTGCGGCGATGTAGCCGAGCGCGCCGACGATGAAGATGAAACCCGATCCTATTGCTTTCGCGAACGTCGACGGATGCGCCGTAAGTGCATAATGGAAGGGCCCGAGATTGTGCGCGACGGCCCAGACGACGTGCGGGGCAAATAACAGTGCAAAAACGCCGACCGTCACCCAGGGCGCCGGCGAACGCAGATAGGCGCTGCGGCGCGAATCGGCCACCGCGCCAATAGCCAGTCCGGCGAGCAGGAAAATCGACCAATATTTTCCCAGCATTGCTGCCGCGGCGCCCGCTCCGGCGAGCGCGGCCCATCCGGCCCGCCGCGTTTCGAAGGAGCGCAGGAAGAACCACGTCGTCAACGCCCAGAACGGAATCAATACGGCGTTGGCGTTGAACCTCAGCGCGTGAAAATTGTAGAACGGCACGAACGTCAGCAGCACGAGGCCGACCACGCGCTTCTCGGCAGACAGGTAGCGTGCCGAGATGCGCCAGGCGATCCACAGCGCCACGGTCGCCGAAATCACCGCGAACAAATAATACGCCCAGGGCCTGACCGGCATCACGCTGAACCAGGCCCGCACCAGCCAAGTTGCCAGCGGTGGGTGTTTCGGCGTCCCCAGCGTGACCTCATGCGACCAGGCAAACATCTCGCCCATGTCGACGTTAATGTCCTGGCTGCTGTTGGAAATCACGGCGTAGAGCCACCAGGCGGCGGCATAGCCGGCAAGCAGAAGCGCCACGGCGCGTTCGCGGCGTGACGGATCGACCACGACGTCGAACAGCCGTTCGAAAAGACCTCGTTTGCTGGAATCGACCGAGGTCACAAGCATCCCTGTCTTCTCACGATAACGACGAGCTCCCGGCCATGATTCGCCGATTCCCGCGATGGCAAGCCGGCGGGGCATACGCGGTCGAGGTAGCCTCGGACCCTGGATTCGCTGGGAAGCCGCCCGGTCAATTTAAGAACGATCGCAGAGCCTTTTTGCAGCACCAGAGAATGCTAGTATCGTGCGCCTGCGGATAGGGCAATAACAGTGCATTGAATTCCGGGGGCGTATCGAGGTATCTCGGTCGGCGATGGATGGCCTTTCACCGGCGAGTTCAGCGGCGGTAGTGCGCGCCGAGACGGGTCCGGCCGTGCGCCCGGCGCCGGAACTCTCAATCGTGGTGCCGACCTTCAACGAGCGGGCCAACGTCCCGATCCTGGTCGAGCGGCTGTCAAGGCTGCTTCCTTCTGCCGACTGGGAAATCGTGTTCGTCGACGACAATTCTCCCGACGGCACCGCGGCCGTGGCCCGCACCATCGGCGAAACCGACAGCCGCGTGCGCTGCATCCGCCGCTTCGGCCGTCGCGGTCTCGCCGGCGCCTGCCTCGAGGGAATGCTGGCCAGCCAGGCCCGCTACCTTGCCGTCATGGATGCCGACCTGCAGCACGACGAGGGACTGCTGGTCGCCATGCTCGACCATCTGCGCACGGAACGCGCCGATCTCGTCGTCGCCAGCCGCTATCTCTCCGGCGGCTCAGCGGCCGGCCTCTCGACGCAGCGCTCGCGCATGAGCCGCGCCGCGAATGCGCTGGTGCGGTTGCTTCTGGGGATCGACCTGACCGATCCGATGAGCGGCCATTTCATGATTCGGCGCGACGCCTTTGAGCCGCTGGCCGCCGCGATCTCCTCGCAGGGTTTCAAGATCCTGCTCGATATCCTGGCGACCGGGCGCGGCCAGCTGCGCATCGTCGAGCTGCCGTCCACGTTTCGGATGCGCCAACACGGCGAGAGCAAGCTCGACAGCAAGATCGCGCTCGATTTCGCCGCGCTGGTGACGGCGAAGCTGACCAATAATGCCATCTCGGCGCGCTTCCTGCTGTTCTGCCTGGTCGGCTTGACCGGCATCGGCATCCATCTCGGCCTGTTGCGCATCCTGCTGGCGGCCACCCTGGCGTTCGGGACAGCGCAAACGCTGGCCACCGTCGGCGCCATCACCTGGAATTTCGTCCTCAACAATCTGTTCACTTACCGCGACCAGCGGCTCTCCGGTTGGCGCTTTGTGACCGGCCTTATCCGCTTTCAACTGATTTGCGCGGTCGGCGCGATCTCCAATGTCGGCATCGCCACCTGGATCTACGATTACCACAGCGTGTGGTGGGTCGCGGGACTGGGCGGCGCGCTGATCGGCACGGTGTGGAACTTCGCAGTGAGCGCCGCCTTCGTCTGGCGCGCGCCTTAGAGCGCAATCGCGTCAGATTGAACGCGCGGTGGGGCTACGCCGCGCGCCGAAAGCCGACGGCTGCTCCAACGAATGGCTTCCACCCGCCGCGACGCCGGGCGGCCGCCAAATCCCCGCCATCATCGCCAGCGCGGCGAGCAGCACGATCGCGCCCTCGGTCATGAAGCCGTACATATAGGGGAACTCGCCGAACAACGGCGCCGTCAGGTCGTTGGACGTGCCGGTCAGCAACATGAAGCTCGCCGCCAGCACGACGCTGCCGAATACCCGCATCCGCCGGTCGTTGATGACGGCAGCGACGATCAGCACGACGGCCGGCAGCACCAAAACGAAATGGTAACGGCTGGTCATCGGCGACAGCGCCAGCATGGCGATCAATAATACCGCGCCGTCGATCGCGGCGTATTCCTTGTCGCGTGGTGAGATCAGCAGGAGCGCGGCCACCACCAGGCCGAACACGCCGTCAAGCGCGGCCAGGATCATCGTCGGGCTGAGCCCAAGGATCGGACCGGAGGCGAAACGATTGACCAGACCGCGCAGCGATTGATTGTTGAGATTCTGTCCGGTCCAGGCATTCCAGAACGGAAGGTTCGACGAGGTGCCCGGCGCCATCGCCGGGCCCGCTATCTGCCGCACCCAGTCCTGGATATAGCCGGTATGGCCGCCACCCAGCGCACTGATCGCGTCGGGCAGAAAACTGATCGCGAGAAAGCAGGCGACGAACGCCGCACCAGCCAGATACTGGCGCTTCAACAGCAGGTAGGGCAAATAGATCAGCGGCGTCGCGCGGATCGCCGCCGCGGCCGCCAGCCAAAAGCCGCCCAGCGCTTCGCGGCCGACGGTGAGCGACCAGATGCCGAGCGTCACCATCGCCAATGCCGGCGCCTCGTAAGCCTGATAATTGAGGACATCGAGAATATGCTTGGAGCATAGAAACAGGCTCACGCTGCGCAGCCAGATCAGATTGCGGCCGCGCGTGGCGCCGGGGTAGAGCCGCTCGGCCATCGCCTCCGCGAGCCGCACGGTGAGCACCAGCGAGCCGACGCAGATCACGTACCAAACAAGCTTTTGCAGCGCCGCTGGAAGGACGGCAAAGGGAATGAGCAGCGCCGCCAGCGCCGGCTGATAGGAAAACATCGGTTGGCAGGGCAATAGCGCCTGGCCGTCCCAAATGCAGCGGCCGGCAGCGGCGTAAAGCGCGATGCTTCGGAAACCCTTGCCGAACAATGGGTAATAAATCGCCGCCAGGACAATCAGCATGATCCAGCCGCGGCGTTGCCTGAGCCATTCCATCATGAGCGGCCGCCGCTCCCCACGGCGCTATAGAGTTTCGCGATGCCGGCAACTTCGGCATCGAGGCTGAATTCGGTGACAGCCCTTTCGCGGGCGCGCCGGCCCATGGCGGCGGCCGCCGCTGGATCGCGCATCAGGCTTTCGAGCGCGGCGGTGAGCGCATCGGCATCGCCGGCCGGCACCAGCAGTCCGGTTTTTCCATCGGCCACGACGACCTCGGCGGCACCGGAGCGCGCCGCCACCAGTGCCGCGCCCGCCGCCATCGCCTCGAGCAGCGTCAGGCCGAAACCTTCATTGCGCGACGTGAACGCGTAGATCGAGAGCCGCCCGAACCAGCGCTGCACTTCCGGCGTCGGCAGCGCGCCGAGGAACAGGATGCGGTCGGACAGTCCGGCCGCCGCGGCCTGGGTTTTCAGGCGCGCGACGAAAGCGCGGTGCGAGGCGGTGGTGGCGCCGATCACCACGGCGGTGTAGTCGGGATAACGCGGCAGCAGACGGCACATCGCGGTGACGAACAGGTCGGTGCCCTTTTGCCGGCGAACGCGGCCGAAACAGCCGATGCCGTAGCGTCCGGACAAGCCGGTTGCGGCCCATGCGGCGGCGCGATCGGCGGCGGGCGCGTAGCGCACCGGATCGACGCCGTGATGAATGACGGCCGCAGGCCGGTGCGCGAACGATGCGGAAGCCGCGCTGGGCGCGATCACCGCATCGACCCGGTTGATCATCCATCGGGTGATCGCCGTGTGATGGCGCTGACCCGCCGACGTGAAGATCAGCACAAACGGCCAGCCCAGAGTTTTGAGCAGCAGCCCGACCGCCATCTCGATATTGCGCCGGGCGTGCCAGACCACCAGCGAAGCCCGCCGCGCACGCAGCCGCAGCAGATCGCGCAGCGTCAGCCGCGCGACGCCTGCGGGCCTGTCAGGACCCAGCCAGGCGACGCGCAAAAGACGCGCAAGTCCCGGCGCGATCGCCTGGTTGGTCGCGGTGCCCCCGGAATACCGCCACGACAGGTTGGGAATAACGGCCTCGATCCCGTCCTCGCGTTGCCCGCGCGACTGATTGATCTCGTGAATACGAAGTCCTTGCATTGCGGCGCCTCTATCGCATGCAGGCCTCTGTTCGTCCATCGGGCGGCCCGCCGCCGGTCGGCTTGAAGGCGCGGGTTGCGGGTGTTATCTCGCCCCCATGACGGCGGTCCCGATCCAGAACATCCGCAACTTCGCTATCATCGCCCATATCGACCACGGCAAATCGACGCTCGCGGACCGGTTGATTCAGCTCACCGGCGGGCTCGAAGCGCGCGAAATGGTCGAGCAGGTGCTCGATTCGATGGACATCGAGCGCGAGCGCGGCATCACCATCAAGGCGCAGACCGTGCGGCTGAACTACCGCGCGCGCGATGGCAAGGATTACATCCTCAACCTGATCGACACCCCCGGCCACGTCGATTTCGCTTACGAGGTCAACCGCTCGCTCGCCGCCTGCGAAGGCTCGCTCTTGGTCGTCGACGCCAGCCAAGGGGTGGAGGCGCAAACGCTGGCCAACGTCTACCAGGCGCTCGACAACAACCATGAGATCGTGCCGGTGCTCAACAAGGTCGACCTTCCGGCCGCCGAGCCCGACAAGGTCAAGCAGCAGATCGAGGACGTTATCGGGCTGGATGCTTCCAACGCGATCCTGATCTCGGCCAAGACCGGGCAGAACGTGCCGGAGGTGCTGGAAGCCATCGTACACCGTTTACCGCCGCCCAAGGGCGATGCCGCGGCGCCGCTCAAGGCGCTGCTGGTCGACAGCTGGTACGATTCCTATCTCGGCGTCGTCGTGCTGTTCCGCGTCGTCGACGGCGTGCTGAAGAAAGGCCAGCGCATCCGCATGATGGGCACCGACGCCGCCTACGAAGTCGATCGCGTCGGCGTGTTCACACCCAAGCGCGTCGAACGCGACGAGCTCGGCCCCGGCGAGATCGGCTTTCTCACCGCGTCGATCAAGGAGGTGGCCGATACCCGCGTCGGCGATACCATCACCGACGACAAGCGTCCGGTGGCGGCGGCGCTGCCGGGATTCCGCCCGGCGATCCCGGTGGTGTTCTGCGGGCTGTTTCCCGTCGATGCCGCCGATTTCGAGAATTTGCGCGCCGCCATGGGCCGGCTCCGGCTCAACGACGCGAGCTTCTCCTACGAGATGGAGACCTCGGCCGCGCTCGGCTTCGGCTTCCGCTGCGGTTTTTTGGGGCTTCTCCACCTCGAGATCATCCAGGAACGGCTGGAGCGCGAATTCAATCTCGATCTGATCGCCACCGCGCCGTCGGTCATCTACAAGATCAAATTGCGCGACGGCCAACAGCTTGAGATTCACAATCCTGTCGACATGCCGGATCCGAATCATATCGAGGAAATGCGAGAACCTTGGATCGAGGCGATCATTTTGACGCCGGACGAATATCTCGGCTCCGTGCTTAAGCTGTGCCAGGATCGCCGTGGCGAGCAAAAGGAGCTGACCTATGTCGGCAATCGCGCGCTGGTGAAATACGACCTGCCGCTCAACGAGGTGGTGTTCGATTTCTACGACCGGCTGAAATCGGTGTCGAAAGGCTACGCCTCGTTCGACTATCACCTCACCGACTACAAGCCGGCCGACCTGGTCAAGCTGCAGATGCTGGTCAACGGCGAGCCGGTCGACGCGCTGGCGATGCTGGTACACCGGACACGCGCCGAGCAGCGTGGCCGCGCCATGGCGGAAAAGCTGAAAGAACTCATCCCGCCGCATATGTTCCAGGTACCGATCCAGGCCGCGATCGGCGGCAAGATCATCGCGCGTGAGACCGTGCGCGCCTTCCGCAAGGACGTCACCGCGAAGTGCTACGGCGGCGACGTGACGCGCAAGCGCAAGCTTCTCGATAAGCAGAAGAAGGGCAAAAAGCGCATGCGCCAGTTCGGCAAGGTGGATATCCCGCAGGAGGCCTTCATCGCCGCGCTGAAAGTGGATGTGTGATGGGTGAAAAGCTTGCGACAGGAAACAGGCTACCAGACCGAGTTGCCGCGTCGCTTCGCGCTGCTGTCAGCGCGATCCCATTCGCAGGCGGCGCTCTGAGCGAAATAATAAGCGAGGTAATACCGAATCAAAGAATGGATCGAATCGAACGGTTTCTAATATTTCTCTCTGAGGAAATGGAAGCAATGCGAGCTACGAACCAATATCCGAGATCAGAAGGGCCGCAGCTCGAACTCCTTGAAACAGGCCTGCGGTCGGCTGCCGCTACAAGTGCAACCGAAAAACAGAATTACTTGGCCAAGTGTGTTGCGAAAGGGCTTACCAAGTCTGACAGTGAGGCCATTCGGGCTCAGAGAATTGCTAGAATCATTTCAGAACTCGATCCCGAGGAAATCGTCGTCCTTTTGTCGTACACGAAATCGTCAATTTCCGAATCGCAAGAATTCTATAAACGATACCCGGAGATATTCGACGTTCCCACGCTTTTGATAGGCTCAAACCAAGGTGTTCGAAAACAGAACGCCGAATACGACGCAGCAAAGCGACATCTGATCGCTTTGGGATTGCTGAGCGAAGAGATCCAATTCGATAGAGAAACAGGCACAGCCCGGCGATTTGGGTTTGAGGTCGATAAGGATATCGACATTACCCTCGTGGGGCGTCTCGTATTATTCCACGCAGGTCTCGTCGCTGAGTTTTAGATATTCATTCTAGCCCCTATCTGCATGACTCGTGGGGCAGATCGGTGAAAGCATAATTCACTAAACGTCACCTGCAAGCGCAAGCTCCTAGAGAAGCAAAAAGAAGGCAAAAAGCGCATGCGCCAGTTCGGCAAGGTCGACATCCCGCAGGAGGCCTTCATCGCCGCGCCCAAGGTGGATGTCTGAGGGGCTATAGAGCGTTGCGACCTGCGAGCCGCGTCACGAATCCGGTAAAAATGTAGCTTCCGCCAATTCATCGGCGTGTTCTCAACTTTGGCAGGAGAACTAAAATACTTATGCGTCGAGCTTGCGTTGAAAGTATGCAAGCCAGCCTCGGAACTGCTCTTCCGTTTCTATTCTGATACGAGCTACGCCATCAACATGGTATCCAATATTTGCGGTATTGTCGAAAATATCACCGAGCAAGACGTTTTGAGCTAGGGTCTCTAAATCAGCCACGTAACTACGCTCAATGCTCATGACGTGCAGATACGCAGAGATAGTCTTCTTGAGTAATTCATATTCCGAAATCGAGGGTGGATTAAATACCACGCTGCTAAGCTTGACTTTGGCCAATTTAGGCAGCGCGCGGGAGAGCGTATTTTGCAGGGTAAACTGATACGGCGGGGAATTTTGTTACTGTCCCGGCTTGGCCGAGACATTAAAGAAATTGACACGCCCCGTATTTTGCCCTTCGAACCATCGCTAACCCGTTGAATTTTTGGCCAAAGTCAAGCTAAGCACTTCTATAGGCATGTGTTCGACCAGCAGTGGATAGAGATTACTGTAGGCCTCGTTCTCGTCGATAGACGAACTTAATAGCGCCATGGTGAAGACGCGAAAGTGAGGCGACACAACATTGTTTAAGTCAATCCACGTTGTGATTCGATCGCGAGCTCGTCGCAATTCATCGAACAAAATGTTGAACTCATTAATTCGCCACGATGGAACAATGCTGTCCCTAACTTCAGGTTTTATCTTGTCGCCGAAATATGCGCTGAAGACAGAAATAGTTTGATGAAGTAGAACACCAAGGCGGTAGTTTGAATCTTGCCAAGTAGCGATGTGTTCTGCAAAGTCCTTATAAATTCTCAATTGGTAATCTTGCTTAATGTTCTCGCGTTGGACCAGCAGCGTGTTCGAAAGGCTCTTTCGTATCTGGTGTATGATCCCAAAGCCGGTGGCTGCAATGCCGACCAACGCAATAAGCCACGTCACAACGTCCTTTGGCTGGATTAGACCTTGACTACGTGCCATCCAAAGTTCACGGACGTTTGAGAAGTCTTCGTAGTCCATTTTTGGTTTTCGGGACCGGGTTGAACAAGTGTGGAGCCTTCGCACTAAGCGGTCGCTTCATCGACCAGTTTGGCGAGCAAGCTGACAAAGGCGATGAATTCAAGGGCGCGTTCGGGATCATCGTGAATAAACTTATGCGCACGAGGATTGCGCAAACCGGCTACGGCACCGGAAAACATCATCATAAAGCCTTTTTGCTCGTCCTTGTCAGATTGGTCAGCGAGGGTATTAAATTTGATTGTGGGATCGTTAGGGCTGAAGACCGACTCCATAAGCTTGGTGCCATCTAGTACCCGGAATCATTGATGCGCGAAACGTGGTTTGAGGCGTTTTTGATGGACCTCTGACTTGGTCCAGGCAAACGGGGTGGCATTGGTGTTGTAGGCCTTGATGAAGGCATCGATGTGCTCGCT
>JBEKIC010000062.1:0-21989 GCA_050011955.1 Xanthobacteraceae bacterium | reverse complement strand
CCGCGTTCACCGTCAGGAGCCTCTGCAAGGCCGTCGCCTCGTGTCTCGATCAAATCTCTCGAGCTGAATGCGCTGCATACCTCGCGAATTCAGGATATGGTCGACTTAAACGGAAACCGCTCTAATGGCCAAATTCGCAATATTAGCTCAGGCCGCTTGAATGACTCTGGTAGGCAATCCCAATGGACAACTCGTAAGATCGCGCGCGCACCGAAGCGAAGGCTCTTTGTTGTTACGGCAAGCTTCGCAGTAGGTGCTCCCGCACAGCGAGCACTTGGGAAGGGCGTCTAAAGTCTGTGCGGATTCGGTCTTGCAGATTTGGCAAGCATAGGGGCCAAGGTCAGTGCGCCTGTACCAGCCCGGCATGATGTTTCGGAGGTTTCCTATCACGATCATCTCCCTCGTGATCCCGGGCCTATGTTTAGTGCGATTCCGCATTTGGACGCAAACAAAGCAATGACGATATATTCGCGAAACATTTGCCTAGAGATCAAGCAAGAGTAGCCCGAATGAGCGTTTGCGCCTTCGTTTCGGCTACGTATTGAGCCGCTTCTCATGCGGTGACCATAGGCCAGGATTCCTTCACTGATTCGTCACGCCTAGGGTCGCACAAATTCGACACGCACCCCTTATCCCCATAATTCACAACTACACGCGGAACGCCGACTCTGCTTGGGTTATTGACTCTAGTTTCGGTAGATTTTCGAGGTCAAATTTAGGTTGCCCCAATTTCGACACCCCATAGATAGTAGATTCCATTGATCAGCAGCGTGGTTTTCCACCAGTTGTCCAGTGGCGTTAGCGTTTCATTGGAACCTGACACATGGCCGCCTCTTGGCAGGAAATTGATCGCCTTAGAAAAGACCCGGCCGCATTCCGCGCGCTTGCAAACCGGTTGCTAAATCTTGGCGTTGAACTGACAGATTGGGAGCGAACTTTTCTAGAGTCGGTCTGCAACGGCCCGGACTTCCAAAAGTTCACTACACGTCAGACAGAAACGCTTTTGCAACTTCGCGATCACCAGGAATCCGCTGCGCAATCAAAAAAGGCTAAGAAACTTCGCGATGAAAAAGAGTACAGTACGCGGCAATCAGAAAAGCTCTTTCAGATTCGCGACGACTACGAGATTATCACCAAGTTCCATGGGTTCAACGTCGGAATTCTTCTTAAAAGATGTTACGAGGCGCGCCTTGATCTTTCAGAAAGTCAGGAAGCGCGGATTATAAGAATGTACGAGAAAAGCCAAACGTCGGCGAGGCGCAAGGACATCGGTTTTCTAATGCATTGCGCACGGCAACTGTACATTATCGAGGAAGAAGTTGTAGACTAGACGGAGTGCGTTGCATCGACTACGGCTTCAGTTCGCGGTCGAAGGCTTTCGAGGAGTCGGGTGCCCGGGTCTCCTCCAGGGCTGCAACGTCGGCGTCCGTGAAATCCTCAAGCTCCAGCACCTGACGGTCGCGCCGTTTGAGGCGACGATGTTCTTCGATGGCGATCATCATGAGGCGCTCGCAACTGTTGTGGGCTTGGAAAACCAGTTTTCACCCCGGATCAAGTCCGAGGTAGGCATTTTCCGGATCATGGCTACTGCGGCTTGCCGTCGGGTAGCAGCGTGGCGCGGACGTTCTCGATCTCGCGCGCCCATTGGTCGGCGCGCGAAGCCATCATCTCGCGCAGGCGCTGCGCGGCGTCCGGATAGCCTTCGAGCATTCTCAGAAACATCGAGCGCGAGATGCGCATGACTGTCGCGCTCTCGCGCGCGGTGGCGGTCGCCGGTCGTCTCGTCTCTGCGAGCAAGGCCGATTCGCCGAGCAATGTGCCGGGGTCGGCAATGACTTCAGGTTCGCCGCTTCGTTCCGGCTTGAGGCTGACGGAACCCCGCTGGATGATGAAGGCGCCGTCGGCGGAATCGCCGGCCGCGAACAAGATTTGGCCGGGTTGCAGGTCGTAGCTTTCGACCCCGATGGCGAGGATGCGCAGCGCGCCCGTGCCCAGCCGGCGCAGCAGCGGGATCCGCTCCAGGTATGCGATGTCATCCTCGATGGTCATGACGGCCGTGCTTAGGGCACGAGTTTATAGCCCCCGGCCTCGGTGACCAGGATGGCAGGGGCGGCGGCATCCTTCTCGATCTTCTGCCGTAACCGGTAAATGTGAGTTTCCAGCGTGTGAGTGGTCACTCCCGAATTGTAACCCCAGACTTCCTGCAACAGCGTTTCCCGCGACACCGGGCGCTGGCCGGCGCGATAGAGGTAGCGCAGGATCGAGGTTTCTTTCTCGGTCAGGCGGACTTTGTTGCCCTTGGGGTTGAGCAGAAGCTTCGAGCTCGGCCGGAAGGTATACGGGCCGATCGTGAAAATCGCATCCTCGCTCGCCTCGTGCTGGCGTAACTGGGCGCGAATGCGCGCCAGCAGCACGGCAAAGCGGAACGGCTTGGTGACGTAATCGTTGGCGCCCGATTCGAGGCCGAGGATGGTATCAGAATCGGTATCGTGACCGGTGAGCATGATGATCGGCGCTTTAAAACCGTTCTTGCGCAGGATGCGCACGGCTTCGCGGCCGTCGATGTCGGGCAGGCCGACGTCCATGATCACGAGATCGATCTGCCCCGCCTTGGCGGCCTGCACGCCCTTGCTGCCGCTCTCCACGGCGACGGCTTCGAACTCCTCGTGCAGCGACAATTGCTCGGTCAGCGCGTCGCGCAGCTCGGGATCGTCGTCGACGATGAGAATCTTACGCGTGTTCGGCATCAATCCGGACCCCCGCCGCCGCTTGTCCGCCGGTCAATGACGCGGCCCCAAAATGCCTCTGTTGCGCTCTTGCCGCGCCGCTTGCGGACTTCGGAATCGGGCACTAGCGCGAAGTAAAGCATTCAAGGATACAAGAGCAAGCGTGAGTTGGGAATTCGCCTGCGCGCGAGTGATAGGGGATGCGACGGGTTTCTTTCGGTACGATCGACGTGCGCGCGCGACCGGGCCGGCGGTCCCAAGGCTGGCTGCGCGCCGGTCCTTTGCTGGTGCCCGTCGCACTCGGCCGCGCCGGCGTCAGGGCCAATAAGCGCGAAGGCGACGGGGGTACGCCCTGCGGCCGGTTTCGCGTGGTGCGGCTGTGGTGGCGGGCCGACCGCCTGCCTCGTCCGCAGACGTCGCTGCCCCTTCGCCGAATCGGCCGCGCCGACGCCTGGTGTGAAGATCCCACCGATCGACGCTACAACCGCCCTTTCCGGCGGTCGGCCAATGAACCAGGCGACCGGCTCTGGCGCGACGATGCCCTCTACGACGTTTTTCTCGAGCTTGATCACAACACGCGGCCCCGTGTCGCCGGCCGCGGCAGCGCCGTGTTTGTCCACATCGCCCGGTCAGGCCGGGTCCCGACCGCCGGCTGTATCGCGCTGAGCCGTCACGACCTTTTGGCATTGATCGCCCGAATCACGCTAAAGACGCGAATCATTGTTCACTGCTAGCGGAATGGCCCTCGCTCTCCGAAGATTGCCGTGCCGACCCGCACATGGGTCGCGCCGAACGCGATCGCCGTTGCGAAGTCGGCGCTCATGCCCATGGAGAGGAGCGCCAGGCCGTTGCGGCGCGCGATCCGGGCGGTCAGCGCGAAGTGCGGCGCCGGCGCCTCGTCCAGCGGCGGGATGCACATGAGCCCCGCAATGGTGAGACCGTAGCGATCGCGACAGGCGGCGAGAAACGCATCCGCATCCTGCGGCTGGACGCCGGCCTTTTGCGGCTCCGCGCCGGTATTGATCTCGACGAAAAGGAGGGGACGGCGCGCCTGCGCCGTTATTTCCTTGGCGAGCGCCGCGGCAAGGCTCGCCCGGTCGACCGAATGGATGGCATCGAACAGCGCTACCGCCTCTTTGGCCTTGTTCGATTGCAGCGAACCGACGAGATGCAGTTCAAGATCGCCGTAGCGGGCGCGCAGTGCCGGCCACTTGGCCTTGGCTTCCTGCACCCGGTTTTCCCCGAACACCCGCTGCCCGGCGGCAATCACCGGCTCGATCGCGTCGGCACCGAATGTCTTCGCGACCGCGATCAACGTTACGTTGGCCGGATCGCGTCCGGCGTCGCGGCACGCGCGCGCGATTTCGGCGCGAACAGCCGTCAGCCGATCCGCTCGATCTATGCTTTCCATTTCGTCAATGCTCGGAACGGCTCAAATTTTAACGACGGCTCGAAGATCGTCTTTACGCATTTCTACTATGTTGTGAAACCCCGGGGTGGGGGATCGAGATGTCCGACGTTCCAGCAGAGTCTGCCAAGACATCGTGCAAGACATCGCGGCGCAACAAGCCGATCCTGAGCATTCGTGCGCGGCTGATCCTTGTCGCCCTTTTGGCGCTCGCCCCGCTGATGCTCGAGCGCATGCGCGGCCTCGAGCAAGCCCGCGCCGAGCACGCCGAACTGGCCCGCGGCCAGGTCATCGATCTGGCGCAAAGCGGGGTCGAGGCACAACGCGAGATTGTCAATTCCATGCGCGCCCTGCTCCAGGTCGTGGCGCGCGTGTACACGAGGATGGCGCCGGATCAGGCCGACTGCAACCAGACGCTCACCGACCTGACCGGCAATATTCCATGGCTGCGCGGAGTCGACATCGCCGGACCCGACGGCCGAATTCGATGCGCCACCGATGCGCGCGCGATCGGATTAAACGTCGCGGACCGCCCTTATTTCCAGAAGGCGCTGCGTACGCGGGATTTCGCCTTGAGCGACTACCTGGTCAGCCGGGTCCACCAGACGCCCGGTCTGGTCGCGACCTTCCCCGCGGTGAAAGGCGACGGCTCCCTCGATGCGGTCGTTCTTGCATCGATCGATCTTCATTGGATCGGCGAGCTCGCGGCAAACGCCGCGCATCGTGACGGCACCTCGGTTCTGTTGGTCGATGGCGGCGGTACGCTCATGGCCGCCTCGGCCGACGAAGGCGAGATCGTCGGCAAGAACTTCGCCAACAATGCCTTGGTGCGGGAGATGCTCGCCAAGGACGAAGGCACGATGACGGTTGCCGGGCTCGACGGTGTCCGCCGCATCTTCTCCTATGTCCGCGTGCCTTGGACGCAAGCGCGGCTCGCCGTCGGCCTCGACGAGCGCGTCGTCCACAGCCGCGTCGACCGCGAGCTGCGCATCGCCTACCTGCAGCTGGCGCTGGTCGGCCTGCTCGTTCTTCTAACCGCCTGGTTCGGCGGCGAGCGGCTTATCCTGCGCCCGATCCGGACGCTGGTGCGCACGGCCGCGCGCTTCGGCCGCGGCGATTTGCACGTCCACGCAACGGAGAAGCCCTGGGTCGCCGAATTCGAGCCGCTTGCCGCCGCGCTCGACGACATGGCGCGCAAGCTTGCGGCGCGCGAAGAGGAATTGCAGATCGCCAATCAACACCTGGAGGAGCTGGCGAGCCTCGACGGCCTCACCGGTTTGGCCAACCGGCGCGGCTTCGACCGGCAGCTCGAGCGCGAGTGGTGCCGAGCCGCCGAACGCCGCCAAGCGCTCGCCCTGATGATGATCGATATCGATCATTTCAAGCTGTTCAACGACCGCTACGGCCATGTCAGGGGCGACGCCTGCCTGCGCGCGGTGGGCGAGACCTTGTCGCTGGTCACCCTGGAGGAGGCCGTGCTCGTTGCCCGGTACGGCGGCGAGGAATTCGCCCTGCTGTTGCCGGGCCTCGACCTCGAGCGCACGGCCGTCCTTGCCGAAGAGGCGCGCAAGGCCATCGAAGACCTGCTCATCACCCATGCCGAAGCGCCCTGCGGCCTGGTGACCATCAGCATCGGCGTCGAATCGCTGGTACCGGATCAAAGGCAAGCGGCCGCGGATCTGGTCGAGGCCGCGGACCGCGCGCTCTACACCGCCAAGCGGCGCGGCCGCAACATGGTGGTCGCACATATTCCGATGCGGCTGAGCACCGCGTGCTGATTTTTTTGTCCTGAAGTTTCCGCCGGAGTTCGCAAGCCTAAAGTCGGACTTTAAGTCCACAAACGCGGTTCAGGATTTCCGCGCCTTGGTTTTCTTCCGCGCGGCCGCCTTGCGCTTCGCCTTCTTGAGTTTTTTCGGCGGCGCCCAGATCATGCCCTCAAGCTTCATGCCGTCAGGATCGGCGAAATAAACGGCGTAGTAGTTGCGGCCGTAATACTCACCAGGCGGGTCGAGCACGGTCATTCCGTTCTTTTCCAGAAAGGCGCCGAGCTCGTCCACGTCGTCGCGGCTGGAAAGCTCGAAGGCATAGTGATGGAAGCCGATATCGCCCTTGCGATACTTCCGTTTCCTGCCTTGGGTGTCGGCGGCGGCGATCCAGAACAGCGTCTTGCGGTTGCTCCAGCCGGCCATGTCGGCGTAATCGTATTTGAGCCTGAAGCCGAGAAAGCCGAGCAGCTTGCCGTAGAATTTCTTCGAGCGCGCAAAATCGCCGACGCTGAGGACGAGATGGTCGATACCGACGACGCGAGGCATGAGACCTCCGAACCGTGCGAATGGTAGCCGGCGCCAACCCGGAACCGGATTTGCCCGGCCGAGCCTACGACATTTGCGTCCGAATTATCTGCGGGTTCTTTGGCAAAATTGAAGCCGCTCCGAGCGGTCAAAACGGCTCTCGGCATCCGATGGTTCGCCGTGGGATGCGACGCCGGCTGTCAAAAAAAGGGCCGGTCCATGACCGGCCCTCCCCCGACTCCCCATTCAAGCAGTCCGGCAATTAGCCCTTCGTCACCATCGGCGGTGGGGGCATGCTGGTGCAGCCAGCGATGCTCAGTAGTGAAAGTACCGCGACAAGTGCTAAGGCAAGTTTCTTCATTGAAGTGCTATCGCTCGACACATGACCGGTAACACATACCGGCGGCCGGCTTGGTCATCTAGTGCGGGAAAGCCACACTGCGGCGCTGATTTGGCGGCGGTGCATATCAGGGCTCAGCGGGAACTTTGCGCCGCGATTGTTGCAAACTGCTGCCAATACTGACAATTGTGAGAGACCCTTTTCCAGGCGCCGGTTCGGAAAGAGCGTATGCCGCATTCGGCAAAATCTGCATCGCATGCCACGCAAATGGGCGCCGAACATTGCTACCTTTCTGGCGCACGTCGCAAATGGCGGCGGGCGGCCGTGAATCATGCTCGCCCCCGATTGTTTCCTGTTGGTCACATCGAGAATATGATGCAAAGCAAGCTCAGGCACGGGCCGCGCCCGCCCAACCCGCAAATCAATCGCGGGCTGATTGTCGCATTGGCCGCCGGCCTTGCGCTTGCGGCTTGTACGACGTCGCCGCCCACGTTGTCGCCGCCCCCGCCGTCACCGTCGTCACCGCCCGCGTCTTCGCTTGGACCGGAAAGCGCGCCACCGCCCAGCGGTCTCGGCCAGCGCGAGCTCACGCCGGCAGAAAAAAAGATCATCGCCAACGCGATCGCTCCCTCGCTCAGGGACGCGGCGACGGCGCAGTACCACTGGCCGAAGATCCAGAACGCGCCGGACGGTCCGGTCAATTACTGCGGCATGGTGAACGCCAAGAGCCCATACCCCGCCTATAACGGCCGGCAGGCCTTTATCGTCTCAGCCACGCTCTCGGGCGGCAAGATTTCGTCGGCCGTCGTTGGCCTGATCGCCGGCGGCAAGGACGTCGAGATCGTGCGCAACATGTGCAAGAAGTACGATCTCGATCCCGACGCCAGCTGATTGCGCCTGCCCTGTTCGGCCCGCGCGGCGTGCGACGCGGCGACGAGCACAAGTTTCACGAACTCGATGGCGGCGTCCATTCCTCGACGCTGGCGCCGGCCAGCGATTGGACCCGGGTCTCGTCGGCGGCAAGCTCGCGCGCCGGACCGGAATAGACCACGTGGCCGTCGTCGAGCACATAGGCGTGGTCGGCGATCTCCAGACTCATGCGCACATTCTGCTCGACCAGCAGCACCGAGATACCCTCGGTGCGCATCTGCGCGACGATGCGAAAGACTTCGCGCATGATCAGCGGCGCCAGCCCTTGCGAGGGCTCGTCGAGAATGAGGAGCTTGGGATTGAGCAGCAGCGCGCGGGCGATCGAGAGCATTTCCTGTTCGCCGCCGGAGAGCTGGCGGCCGCGGTTCAGCCGGCGTTCGGCGAGCCGGGGAAATAGCCGATACACGCTTTGCGGCGTCCACGGGCCCGGCCGCTCCAGCGGCACCATGAGATTTTCATTCACGGTGAGATTGGGAAAGATGCGGCGGCCTTCGGGAACGTAGCCGACACCGAGCGCGGCGACCCGGAACGGCGGCCAGCGCGTGGTCTCTCTGCCGAACACGGTGATGCGGCCCTCGCGGGGGACCGTCAGTCCCATCAGGCTGCGCAGCGTCGTGGTCTTGCCCGCGCCGTTGCGGCCAAGGAGCGCCGTCACCTGGCCTTCGCCAGCCTCGAGGCTGACGCCGTGCAGGATGTGGCTCTTGCCGTAATAGGTATGGAGCCCTTCGGCTGTGAGTGCTGCACTCATGCGGCTTCGCTCATGCAGCTTGGCCCAGATAGGCGGTCTGCACCGCCTTGTTCGCGGCGATCTCGCGCGGCGTGCCTTCGGCGAGGAATCCGCCCTGATCGAGCACGGTGATCCGGTCGGCCAGATGGAAGACGACCCGCATGTCGTGCTCGATCAACACGATGGTCAGCTTGTTGTCCTTATGCAGGCGGCGGATGAGCTGGGTGATCTCGTAGGTTTCCTGATCGCCCATGCCGGCGGTCGGCTCGTCGAGCAGCAGCAGACGCGGCTTGAGCGCCAGCGCCATCATGATTTCGGTGGCGCGCTGGTCGCCATGCGCCAGTTCGCCGACCAGGCGGTCGGCCTTGCCGGAGAGCCCCGCAAGCGCCAGCGCCTCCTCGATGCGGCGGCGAATATCCGCCGCCTCGGCGCGATGAAGCCACGGCCGCAGCCGATAGCCGGCGGCAACCTCGGTCACGATGCGGATATTCTCGCATACGGTGAGTTCCGGAAAGATCTCGGTGATCTGGAACGTGCGCGCCATGCCGAGACCGACGCGTCGATGCGCCGGTATGCGGCTGATGTCGCGGCCCTCGAACAGGATCGAACCGGTGGTCGGCGCTAGAAATCCGCTCACCAGATTGAAGAACGTAGTCTTGCCGGCGCCGTTCGGGCCGATCACGGCGCGCAGCTCGCCGGGCTCGACGGTCAACGATATGTCGCGCACGGCGACCAGGCTGCCGAACCGCTTGGTCAGGTTCTCGACCGCGAGCACGCTCATGCCGCTCTCCGCTGCCGCAGCAGGCCGAGAACGCCGCGCGGAAAGAACAGCACGATGAGAACGATGAGAATGCCGATGAACGACATCCAATTGACCGTGACGCTCGATATGTAGTCCTGCAGAACGACGAAGATCACGGCGCCGAGCAGCGGCCCCCAGAACGTGCGCATGCCGCCCATCACCGCCATGATGACGAAGTCGCCCGACAGCGTGTAGTGCAGCATGCGCGGATCGGCAAAGTTGTTGATCAAGGCATAGAGCGCGCCGGCAAAGCCCATGAAAAAACACGACAAGGTGAAGGCGATCCAGATGTGCAGCTCGACCGGGATGCCGAGGAAACGGGCGCGCCGCTCGTTCTCGCGGATCGCGATCATCGTCCGGCCGAACGGCGAGCGCAGGATGAACGCCATGACGGCGACCGCGGCGGCGAAGCAGGTCAGCACGAAGTAATAGAAATAGATGTCGTTGTGCAGGAGGTCGATTTGCAACAGCTTGAAGTCCAGCGGCTGGCGCGCGAAGCCGCGCAAGCCGTCGTCGCCGCCGGTCAGCGAGCTCCATTGGAACGCGATGTAATAGAACACCTGACCGAAGGCGATTGTCACCATGGCGAAGTAAATGCCGCGGCGGCGGACCAGGAGAGCGCCGAGGATGGCGCCGGCGATGCCGCCGATGAGCGTGCCGGCAACAAGCCCGAGCGGGGTGCTCGGCGCGACGAATTTCAGAGTGAGCCCGCACGCGTAGGCGCCCAGTCCGAACCAGGCGGCGTGACCGAACGACAGCACGCCGGTGAAGCCGAGCAGAAAGTTCACCGACATGGCGCCGAGGCCGAGCACCAACACGCGGCTGCCCAGCGCCGTATAGCCGCCGAACAGCGGCATCCAGTAGGGCGCGAAAATGAGCGCGCCCCAGATGGTGGCGAGGATCGCCAGATGCCTGCCCTGCGCCGGCGTCACGTGAACATGCCTTCTTCTCCGAGGAGCCCGCGCGGCCGCACCAGCAGCACCACCGCCATCATCACGTAGACGACCGCCTCGCTGGCGGAGGGAAAGATGACCGCCGTGACGCCGGAGGCAACCCCGATCAGCAAACCGCCCAGCAGCGTGCCGGTGAGCGAGCCGACGCCGCCGACGATGATGGCGATGAAGCTCGGCATCAGCAGGCCGTCGCCCATGGTCGGCTCGAGTCCAAGCTGGCCGCCGGCCAGCACGCCGGCCAATCCGGCGAGGAATATCCCGACCGCGAAATTGAGCGAGCGCAGAGCGCGGACGTTGACGCCGAGCGCGGCGACGGTGTCGAGATCGAGCGTGCCGGCGCGAATGCGCACGCCGATGCGGGTGTAGCGCAACAGCACGAACAACAGCCCAACCACGATCGCCACCGTCGCCACCATGAACATGCGGTAACCGGTGATGAAGAAGAACTCATTGCTGAGCGGCGACGACAGCACGGCGGGAATCGAGACGGGCAGGCCCTGGGCGCCCCAGATTTGCCGCGTGCCGTCTTCGATGATGAAGGCCAAGCCGAATGTCAGCAGCAAGCTGTAGAGCGGATCGCGGCCATAGAGGCGGCGAATGAGCAGACGCTCGACGACGAAGCCGATGAGCGCGGTGAGGAACGGCGCAACGATGAGGGCGCCCCAGAAGCCGAGCGACGGCGTCAGCGTGTAGGCGAGATAGCCGCCGATGACGAGAAAGCCGCCGTGGGCGAAGTTGATGACTCCCGACAGGTTCAGGATCAGCGACAGACCGATCGCCATCAGGGCGTAGAACGCGCCGATGATCAGCCCATTGGTGATGTTGAAGAAGATGAGCTGCAGCATGGGGGACCGGCCACAATGAAGCCCCTCACCGGCGACCGCAACGATCGAGATGAGGGGCGCATCAAAACGAGATCAGGCCGGCATATTCATCTTGCAGCCGGTATCCGCCACCGATGGAGCGATGCTGTCGCCGGCCACAATGCTGTTCACCTTGAACAGGTTTTCCGGATCGCCGTCGCCCTTCTGTAGCAGCTCGCCGATGAAGGCCGACAGCATCAGCTGATGATCGCCGCCGCGGAAATACACCTTGTTCGGCTGCAGCTTGATGTCCGGCGGCAATTCCAAGTCGGCGAGTGCCCTGGCGACGGCCTTGGCTTCGATCGACTTCGCCTTTTCACAAGCCAGCGCGTAAGCGTGGATTGTGACATAGCCGAACCAGGTACGCGCGGTCGGGACCTTGCCGCCGCTGCGTTTGCGGATTTCAGCAATGAACTGATCGAGGCCGGGCGTGCCCGCCGCCTGCTTCCAGTACCATTCGAACATCCAGACGCCGACCCGCGCCTCGGGCGGCATGGCTTCGACGGCTTCCAGTTCCTGCTGGGTGCCGGCGACGTGGATTTGCTTCTCGATGCCGAACTGCGCGATCTGCTTGAGGCAGTTGACCATGTCGTTGCCCTGCACCAGCACGACCAGCACGTCGGGATTGGCGGCCCGCGCCTTGATGAGATAGGCGGAGAAGTCGGTAATGCCGAGCGGGGTGAGCTCGTTGCCGGTCACCGTGCCGCCGAGCTTCTTCAAATCGGCTTCGCAGGCCTGAAACAAGGTGTGGCCGAACGCATAATCCGGCGTGATGAAGTGCCATTTCTTGCCGTAAGTCTTGAACAGCAGATCGCTGACCGCATTGGCTTCCATGCGCGTCGTATTGCAGACGCGGAACACGTTCCATTTGCAGTCGATGCCGGTGATGCCGTCGGTGTGGCCGCCGGGGACGACATGCAGCACGCCTTTCTCGTTCGACACCTGTGCCATCGCCTGCGCCAGCGCCGAATTGACGTTGCCGACCAGAAAATCGACGTTGTCGCGCTCGATCAGCTTGCGCGCTTTCTGCACCGCCGTGCCGGCGTCGCCGCTGGTGGAATCCTCGGACAGCAGCTCGATCTTGCGTCCGAGAATCCCGCCCTTGGCATTGATCTGGTCGACCGCCAGCTGGCAGCCGATCTGTTCGTTCTTGCCGGGCGCGGCGTAGGTGCCGGTCAGCGGATTGTCGAGCCCGATCTTGATCGGCTCCTCGGCGAGGGCCTTGACCACGAACGGGCTCGCCACCTGCATGGCGCCGATGGCGAGACCGGCCTTGAGTATGGTTCGGCGCTGAACGGCGCGGCCGATGAGATCCTTGGACATCGTGTCCTCCCTGGGCTTTGATATTTCGGGCTTTGATATTGTCGCTGATATTGTCGCTGCGTTTTGGCCCCAATTCATCAAACGGGATTTGGCATCAAAAAGCAAATAGGCCGCGAAAGCGGCCGACAGGCCACTGGCGGCCCGCAAAATGCAGCCGTCGGTTTCAACATTACACGGCAGGCCGTGTCACAACGGCGAAAATGATTTCGCTTGCCGCCACGCCCGGCGAACGCATCGTCGCGTGGTGAGACAAAGAGCCGCTCTCGGCGGCGCTCCGCGCGCGGCGTCACGCCGAGCCGGGTCAGGGCGATGCGTATAGGGTCCGCGCGTCGGCCGTGAACGCCTTGCGCGATTGCGGATCGGTATAGAACATGTGCCCGCCGCGGTAGAGCTGCAGCGCGGCGCGCTCGCCGTCGATGCTCGACGGAATGTGATTGAGCACGTAACGGGAATCCGCATACGGCGTGACCATGTCGCTATAGCCGTGGGCGATCATCAGCCGGAACGACGGGGTGAGGGTGAACAGCTCGCGTAAATCCTCGGCGATGCTCGGCGGCGCGTGACCGGGGCCCTCCTGCCAGTCCCACTTGCCGGAAATATCCGAGGCCAAGAGGTTGTAGGTCATCTCGGTCTTGAAGCCGAGCTCGTCGCGCGCATAAGCGACGAAGGCGCTGCCATAGGCGCGAATGAAGCCGTCGAGAAATGGATCGGGACCGCGCGGCGCCTCCGACGCCGGATTGGGATCGTCGACCGCGAACGTCGCGTCGTAATGGCTGACGATCTTGTGCTCGCCCAAGCGCAGGTTCTTGACATAGGCGTCGTGAATGAAGCCGCGTGAGCGGGCGACCACATCTTCCGGCAATCCGGTCATGCGCGCGACCCGGGCGTAAAACGCGTGCGCGGCCTCGCCGCTGAGCGGCGGGCCGGCCAGCGCCGATAGATATTCGGTGAGCGCGAAATGCTCGGCCTGCGCCAGCGCCTCCTTGCTGAACTTGCCGGTGCGCTCGAGCTCGGCCGCCGCCAGCGAAGGCAATTGCAACGCGGCGCCAAGCGCAAACCGGTCGCCGCCAAATGTCAGCGCGCCTTCGAGCAGCGGCGAGATCATGACGATGCCGCCGACCACGATGCCCTGGTTGTTCTGCAACGCGCGCGCGACTTTGGCGGCGCGGAAGCCGCCATAGCTCTCGCCCAGAATATATTTCGGCGAGCCGAGGCGGCTGTTCTTGGCGACGTAGAGCGCGATCACTTTCGCCATCGACTCGGCGTCGCGGTTGACACCCCAGAATGCGCTGCCGCCGTCGGCCTTGGCCGCCCGGCTCCAGCCGGTGCCGACCGGATCGATCAACACCAGATCGGTGAAGGCGAGCCAGCTGTCCGGGTTGTCCACCAGGCGGACATGGGCACCATCAAAGCCGTTGCCGAATGCGGCGATGCGCGGGCCGACCAGGCCGAGATTGAGGAACGCCGAGGCGGCGCCCGGCCCGCCGTTGAACACGAAGGTCAGCGGCCGGCCCGGATCGTTCGATTTGGCCAAATAGGCGGTATAGAAGATTGCGGCCGAGCGTTCGCCCGATTGATCGAACAGCGAGAACGTCCCGGCGGTGGCCGTGTAGGCGAGCTTGCCGCCCGGAACATCGATGCTGTGCTCGGTGACGGCATCGCCGGGCAATAGCGACAGCACACCTGGCCCGGTCTGTTCTTGTCGGTCCTGGCCCGGATGATTGCGCTCACCCGCCGGTCTGCCGGGGTGCTCCTGCGCGGCCGCGGCGGTGGCCAGGAGCGTGATCGCGAGCACCATCGCGGTACGGCGAAAATCGATCATGTCGATACCTATTTTAGCAATGTGCCTGCGTCTGGTCTGGCATGCCTGGTTCATGATCGTCCCGTGAAAGTGCCCGAAAGATGGCTGCCTCGGCCATATATATCGGCGCGCCACCAAGACAACGACTGGCGCGGCAGCCGCGCGGGCCGGTAGACAACCAGGATCGGATCAGGGAAGTTCTCACCCCCTTTCGACCGCATCGGAGTCGTCCCGCAATGGCCTTCCCCCGCGCTTCGAAAGCGCTGACGCGCTTCACCGTGCTCGACCTGACGCGGGTGCGGGCCGGCCCGACCTGCGTACGCCAGCTCGCCGATTGGGGCGCCAATGTCATCAAGATCGAGGCGCCGCCGACACCGGAAGAACCGATGGGCGGCCCACGCGAGGGATCGGACTTCCAGAACCTGCATCGCAACAAGCGCAGCATGACGCTCAATCTGAAGGCGCCGGAGGGGCTCGCCGCTTTCAAGCGCATGATCAAGAAGGCGGATGTCGTGGTCGAGAACTTCCGCCCTAACGTGAAGAAGCGGTTGGGCATCGACTATAAGGCGCTGGCCAAGATCAATCCCCGCCTGGTCTATGCCAGCATTTCCGGCTTCGGCCAGGATGGGCCGTATGCCGGTCGGCCTGGCTTCGACCAAGTCGCGCAGGGCATGGGCGGCTTTATGTCGATCAATGGCCTGCCCGGCCAGGGACCTGTTCGCGCCGGCATCCCCCTTGCCGATCTGAGCGCCGGGCTGTTCGCCGCGCTCGGCATTCTGGTCGCGCTGCTGGAGCGGGAAAATTCCGGCAAGGGCCAGGTGATCGAAACCTCGCTTCTGCAAGCCCAGATCTTCATGCTCGACTTTCAAGCCGCCCGCTATCTGGTCCAGGGCGAGGTGGCGCGGCAGGCCGGCAACAATCATCCGACCACGATTCCGACCGGCGTATTCAAGACGCGAGACGGCACCATCAACATCGCTACGACCGGACATAAAATGTGGGTACGGCTCTGCCGTACGATCGATGCGGACGCACTCTTGGAGAAGCCGGAGTATCAAACGACTGCCGCCAGATCCGAAAATCGCGATGCGCTCAATGCCGAGATCGAGACCTATCTCAAAGACCGCACCAGCGCCGAATGGGTCGAGCGCTTCAACAAGGAAGGCGTGCCCAGCGGGCCGATCTACTCCATCGACCAGGTGTTCGCCGACCCGCAGGTGCGGCATCTCGGCATTGCCCAGAGCGTCGCCGGGACGAAGCCGGCGTTGCGTCTTGTCGGCCAGCCGATCGCGATGTCGCGCACGCCATCGCGGCTCGTGGCACGGCCGCCCAAGCTCGGCGAGCATACCGACGCCGTGCTCAAGGAATTCGGCTTTAGTGTGCGCCAGATCGCCGCGCTGCACAAGGCGGGGGCTGTGTAATGGCGGGCGGTTATAGCAGCGTCGTCATCCTGAGGTGCCCGCGCGAAGCGCGTGCCTCGAAGGACGCACCGTCCAGGCCGTCGCCCTTCGAGGCTCGCGAAGCCTGTCATCGGGCCGGCCACTTCGGGCCGGACCCGTTGGCTCGCACCTCAGGGTGACGGAACAGTTTTTGGTGAATTTGGAAGGAAACAGAATGACTCAAACCGACAAGCTGCTCGCGCGCAAGGAAGCGGGCGTCGGCATCGTGACCTTCAACAATCCCGACCGGCACAACGCCGTGTCGCTCGACATGTGGCAGGCCTGCGCGCGCGTGCTCGAGCAATTCGCGACCGACGACGAGGTGCGCGTCGTCGTGCTCACCGGCGCCGGCGGCAAGGCGTTCGTGTCGGGCGCCGACATTTCGAAATTCGCCAGCGAGCGGGCCTCGATCGAAGCGACCCGCGCCTACGACGTCACCACCGCCGCGGCCTTCAACAGCATCTACGAATTCCCCAAGCCGACGATCGCGATGATCCGCGGCTATTGCATCGGCGGCGGCGTCGGGCTGGCGTCATGTTGCGACCTGCGCATTTGCTCGGCCAATTCAAAGTTCGCGGTGCCGGCGGCGAAGCTCGGATTGGGTTACGGCTATGCCGGTCTCAAGCGGCTGGTGGACATCGTCGGGGCGTCTTTCGCCAAGGAGATCTTTTATACCGCCCGCCAGTTCGACGCGCAGGAAGCCTACGCCATGGGTCTGGTCAATCGCGTGGTGCCGGGGGCCGAGCTCGAAGGCTATGTGAAAAGCATCACCGACATGATCTGCGCCAACGCCCCGCTCACCATCAAGGCGGTCAAATTCACGGTCGGCGAAATCCTCAAGGACGAATCGCAGCGCGACGTCGCCGGCGTGGAGAAGATGGTGGAGGCGTGCTTCGCCAGCCGCGACTATACCGAGGGCCGCACCGCCTTCATGGAGAAGCGCAAGCCGGTCTTCACCGGCCGGTGACGCGGACGCCGCTGCCGGCAGGCGCGCCAAGCGCGAAGGCCGCAGTGTGGCGGTTCAGAAGTCCGCATCATTTTTGCCGCGAACTCGTCATGCGGACTTCAGAACCAAAGCCACACTAGATCAATACGTTGCTGGTGTCCTTCGATTCCGAAGTTCGCAAACGAGGGTGCCGCATAATGATGCGAACTTCGGAATCGGGACACTAGCGGGCCGCTGTTTGCGCCTTTGTTTCCGGCGCTTAAGTGGCGTTGCAGCGGCCCATGGTCTTTTCGGGAAACCGGCTTCCCCTTTGCCGGATCATGCTCTACATACTCGCACAACGCTCAACCTATTTCGGCCTGCGGAGAGGTGGCTGAGCGGTTGAAAGCACCGCACTCGAAATGCGGCATACGGGCAACCGTATCGGGGGTTCGAATCCCTCCCTCTCCGCCATGCCAATAAAATCAATAACTTAGCCGAAGTCGTTAGCGACATTAGCGGCAGTAATTAGCGACAGGTAAGGTAACCACGTCCCTTGATTGCCGCTCCTAGGGTGGCGGCGACGAAGCGCCCCGCACCGTGAGGGCGCGTTGGCGCGGCTCGCCGCTGCGCCTTCAAAAATATGCGCCTCGCCGCCACTAGAACCGGACAACCGACGCAAGCCTATCTGCGCAGCGAACTATTCGAGGCGCGCCGCAAGCTCATGGAGGAATGGGCGGCCTACGCAACCGCTCAGCTTGGGAAGCTGTCGTTCTACCACTGAACTACGCCCGCAAAGTCCTTATTTAATCGGCACAACTTGAACATAGCCTGAAAGTTCTCCCGGCGGTTTCCCGGCACGGCCGCACGGGGCCAGACCGGCGGCAAATGCCGGGTGAATTCGCAAGATATGCCGATGTGTCAGGCATTAGTGCCACCTTAAAGATCAGCTTAACCCTATCCGAAAATCGCCGGGAAACCAAGGCCTGAAACCTTGGCGCGATGGCGCTCAGCGTCCGACTCACTCATAGGACCAATGTCGGCCGAATTCCCTGCGAAGATTAAAAGCGACCGAAGCTGACGCCGTGATCCTCGCCGCCGGTGGTGTCGGTAAGCGTCGAGATGCACCTCAGAGTCACGAGCACATTGTACAACACTATGGAAATTTGACTGCTACCAACCGGGCTATCTGGGTCAGTCGGGTATGATTCTCAGTCGGGCACGGACGGATAGAATGGTCGCCGATTATGACCTCATCCGGGGCATTACGAACAATGACGCAGCAGCAACCGTCAAAGATGCGCGACAATCTGTTGAGGCCTGCAGGGCGAAATGGAATTTTGAAGATAAGGTAACCGACGAACTCGATTGCTAGGTCTCTTGTGGGCACTTGAGCCAGTCGAAATATCGTCCGGTATTTCCTTGCCTGAGGACGGGGATGTGCGCGGATTAGGAGCATCGCCTATCCTGCGGCGGCCCTTGGAGTTATCAGCGCCTCGATGCTGCGGCGAGGCTCGAAGGAGCGCCGGCGGTGGCCGCCAGGTCGTCGTTGACGCGGCGGCCGCGGCCGTCGCAACGCGCGCAGCACAACCTTGCCAAGGTTGGGGTCGAGGGTTCGAATCCCTTCGCCCGCTCCAAGCAAATTCAAAGACTTAGCCGGTACTTAAAAAAGGCGCTTCTGCGTTGGGGGTAACACAGGGGTAACAGCCACTGGATGGTTGCCGGCAGGCCGACTCGCGATCTGCGCGCCCGGCGTTGCTATTAGCCCTACGACTGTCAGTTCGTAGGCTTTCGTAGAGTCAGTCGCGCTCGAAGGGTGGACATCGATAGCCGAGGTGAAAAACAGGCACCGCACTCGAAATTCGGTTAGGACCACTTCAGCCGGTGATGGCCTGTTCTGAGCTGTATTGTTTTCTTTGAATATTTTGGCGCGGCCCTCCATCACGTGTCGCTCTCTGTCGTGCGCTGCTACCGGTTTGGCCTTTCGCAGCTCATCGATAAAAATGCGCGTGGCGGCCGCGTGCTGAAGCTTGCGCGGCAGTCCATTAACGAGCGGCGCCAGATCAATCGGCGCAATGTTGTGGGCTTCCAGATACCGCCGTGTTGCCCGCTCCAGGCGCAGATTCCCGACTAAATAGATACGCCGCGCGCTGCCGCCGAGATGGTCGCGAACCCAGCCAGCCCATTGCAGGAAATTGGGGTCGTCGCCGGAGAAGCCGACCAGGCATAACTCGTTCTCGATGAATACCTGGCGGGCGAAATTCACGAACGCGGCATATTTCGCCGGATACGTTCGGTAATCTTCTTCGGCAAAAATGAGCGGGCCGGGATCGCCGATCGTTCCGTGCAGTTTCACAATCCGCGGAGACTTGGCGTAGGTAAGATCCGCCTCGGTCCGAACGACCTCGTAAGAATAATCGACCGAGTTTTCGGCGGCGCGCTCCAGGAGGGTGTCCCAGTTCGTTGTCAGGACATCCTCCCACGGCAATTCCAGAAGGTCCCTATGGAGCGGTCCCGGCGTCCAGGACCTGTCCGGAAAGCGGGTGCGTAGAAAGTCGTCCAGTCCGGCCTGACCGAAATAGGTGCGATATTCTTCGGCGATGCGCAGGGGATTGCTTGGGGCTGCCTTCCTGTCGTGCGGATAGAGCCGCTCGACCATTTCCTCCAGTAACTCCCACCAGAGAGGCGGCTCCGGCGAGCCGGCGCCGGGGCGCTCGGCATTTTTACTCAGTCCGGCTCCGACAAGTATCGACGCGCCGCGAACAGAGCCATTGCGCCACAAAGCGCGGGCCAACTGTTGCAGCGCGGGATAATCTGGAAGGCTGGCTATGTCGTATTTCAAATCGGTCATGGTGAGCTAAAGTGCAGGCCCTAAACGCACGATTCATTCTTGCCCATTGACTCTCGTGATGCAGGCGCGATGCCCTGCGCGGGCGACCGCTGCATCAGATTCGAGGAAGGCAGCTGTTGATCGGCGATAGGGAACGCCTCAACCAAAAGCTTAGCAAGAAATCGTGCTTTGTTCCACTAGGAAGAGGGCGCGGCAGCCTTTTGCGGAGCTATCTGCCGGTATCCCGGCTCGCCCGAGGAATATCTCTCCTGCGCAAGCCACTCTTTATTTCACCGGCTCTTCCTGTTCGTCCTCGCCGTGCCAGGAACTGGTATCGACCTTCATCTCAGTTTGGTCCGACAGGAGCTTGAGCGGCTCGGTCGTCGAAGCTGCCGTCGTGCAGGTGAAGGGAAAGTTCTCATCGATTGATGTTGCGTCCGAGCCCGAGCCGTAATGCAACGTGACAACGACACTGCCGGTGATCTCATAGCGGATCGTTTCACCGTCGATACCGAGCACGCGCATATTATCGATCAAGATACCTCCGGTCTCATAGCGGCCCGCTATCAGGTCCAGGCTCTCGATCGTCTCCTTGATAAAGGCACCGATCGCTTCGTCGTGCAGATGTGTCTCAATGCTGCGGATGATCTCCGCGCGCACGTCATCCGCGACCTCGAAGATTTCCAGCAGTGCCCTGATGGTCGTATTTGCAAAGTCCTCGATTTCGGCGGGATCGGTTATCACGGTATCGGGCCGCAGATGCGTGCGCTTGTTCAATTCCTTGAAAGCCGGGCTGAAATCCTGGTGAAATTCCGACGGATCGAGGTCGAGTTTGTCCTTCAAGAACGAATCCGACAGTCCGCCGCGGCTCGCGTAGAGCGCCCGCTGCCGGCGGGTCGGCCCCTCCGCGTTCGAGTCCTGTTTGTACCAGATGCATCGCGTGATCGCCGCGTCGTCCGGCGCCATCTGCTTGAGCAGATATTCGCTCAGTTCACGCATGCTGACTGAAAAATGCTGGACCCGCGTGGCAACGTTTTTCTGGGTCAGCGCATCCAATGCCCCTTGAAGCAGCTTCCGCGCGAAATCGTCGGCGAGGCGCGCCCTTAGTCTCTCAAGCAAACCCTCGTCCGGCATCGTGAAGCTCGCGCTAAATTGGGACGGCCCGCTCTATACAACTATAGCGGATAACAGCGATGCCCGCTCGCTTACTCTTTGCTGAACGTCATGAGTTTGGCGGCCCCTCGCTGCGCTCGGTCACGCTCTAGCCGCGCGGCGGCCGGAGCCGCCGTCCGGCGTTTCCGCCCATGCGGGTGACGATCGTTGCCGCGGCACGGTGTCGCTTCGCGACACAATTATATGCGTGAGCGGGGGTCTGAGGGCTCTGCCCCGAAAACCCGCGTGATGTGAGCGTATGTTCCTGAAATAAACGTCCTGGCGCCGACTGCAGATAACCCGGAATTATGGGCGGCTTAGCTCAACCGTAGATTGGGTTGCCGTCGCAAAACTCCGACCAGGCTATTGATTTACAATGAAGCTGAGTCTAGGCGATTTTTCGGAATGTAGTTTAAAACAACAAGTGAAAATTGCTGGAATTTCATTCCAACTGGAAGGCGGGCGGCTCGGTTGAGCGATTTTTCGTTCTCGATCGCCCGCAAGCGCCGCTCGCTTACCCGTATTTCATGGGCAAACTCTTTTTGCGTCGCCGCCCGATCGCGCTGACCGCGCAGTTCTTTGATCTTCTTTCCATTGAGCTGAATCTTCCGCACGGAATTCCTCCCTCCGGGCCATGCAGCGCTCATCATACCGGCGATGACCGGCATTGTACCGGCACGCGGCCGGCATGCGAACGGCCTTTTTCCGACGCCTGGTTTGCCGTTGCAAGCGGGTCGCCACGACCCGTCGGTCTGACCGGGCAATTGACCCCTCGGTTCGCGCCGCCGTGGATCGTCGAGGCGATGGACGCCTGTTTCATCGTCCGCGATCACAGCGGGCAGGCGCTCGCTTTATGATCTAGCTCAAAGATCACGTCGCTAGAGCGGTTAGTAATTTCACTGGACGAATCGAACCTAATCAGGATTTCGAAAACGGAGGTGTCGCCATGCGAGCATGGTCACGCATTCGGATAATTGCCGCGCGTATATTGCCAGCAAAGGCTACTGTCGGCCTATTACCTGGGCTCGCTGCATCAGTGCTTACCTGGTTGATAATAGCATGTTCTGCAGGGCCCTGTTTGCCCGAAATCGCGGCCGTGCAAGCACGTCTTGACGCTAGGCTTGCAGCAGCAGAGGCCACTATACCATCAGCGCCGGAGAGTTCGGCCGCACTTCGCCACCAGCAGCCGACACCGCGCTCAATCGCAGACGCGTTGCTTGCTCTTGGCAAGATCTCGCCAGAGAAGGCGAAAATTATCAGGGAAGCCATGGCGCGGGCTCGCGAAGCCGACGAAGCCGGCAACAAGGCGGCTTGCGAACAAGCGCTTGAGGAGGTCGAGCGCGCGATTAGCCCCTAGAGCATTTTCCGAAAAGACTGAATCGCGGGATTCCCCTGCGGGAACGAATCGGATTCAAGGTTCGTGCTGGAATGGAGGCCAGCATGGATGGCGAAACCGTATTCGGAGGATCTGCGTGCGCG